>WGNB01000028.1 GCA_016124795.1 Rhodopseudomonas sp.
AGGCAATAGTCACCACGAAACCGCCGGTTCCCCGGCATTCCGCGCGCGGTGTTTGTAGGCTTGCTCCGCATCGCCCCCGGTGGTCCCAACATTTCAGGCCCCCTTCGTTACCGAAGGCGAACCTAACCACCGCTGCGGGGCTTCCCTGAACGCGGCGGGGAACTCCATCGCCCTGGCGTTTCCCGAACCCTGGTATCGAGTTCGTTCAACGGCAAGACTTCAGCCCCTTTGCACACGTCCATGTCCGCCCCAGTGACCGCCTGATGGGCGGCCGGGACGATGCGGCTTGGACCGCTGCCGGGGTCATTTGCGTCGCATCTCCGACACCCTCACCGGCCACCGCTCCCCGCCCCGCGTCTGACGACGCTGATCAAACGCCCCTCGGTAACGAGACGGGATGACGTGCTTATAGTCCTAATTAGGAATGTTGTCAAGAGACTTAATTCGCCGTCATTCCGGGGCGCGCTGCAAGCGCGAACCCGGAATCCAGCGGCGCATGAGGGCGTATCTGGATTCCGGGTTCTGGCTTCGCCAGGCCCGGAATGACGATGATTGATGATTGAAGTGTGTGGCCGTCGTCCCAACGCACCACGTCTTGCCCTCTCCCCATGGGAGAGGTGAAGCGTGGCAGCGCCGTGCTTACGTCACGAGGCCCAGTTCGAGCTCGAGCGCGCCGCACAGCATGTGGCCGAGCAGAATATGCATTTCCTGAATGCGCGCCGTGGTGTCGGACGGCACCACCAGCAGATGATCGGTCAGGCCGACCATCTCGCCGCCACCCTTGCCGGACAAGCCGGCGGTGACGATCTTCATCGCGCGCGCCTGCTTCAGCGCCGCCGTGATGTTCGGGCTCTTGCCCGACGTCGAAATCGCCAGGACGACATCGCCTTCGCGGCCGAGCGCCTCGATCTGGCGCGCGAAGATCCGGTCGAAGCCGAGATCGTTGCCGCAGGCGGTCAAGGCCGAACTGTCGGTGGTCAGCGCGATCGCGGCGATTGCCGCGCGGTTCTTGATGTAACGGATGCTCAGTTCGGTCGCGAGATGCTGGGCATCGGCGGCGCTGCCGCCATTGCCGAACATCATGATCTTGCCGCCATTGCGGATCGAGGCGACACAAGCCGCCAGCAGGCCGGCGAAAGCCCCGCCCAAGGCCGCTTCGGTGGCGCGCGCCACCGCGTTGTGTTCGGCGAATTCCGCCTTGAACATGCCCGCGACATCCACTGGACGCACTCCCTAAGCGGCTTCGCCGTGAAACTCCGGCACCGCGACCCGCAACACTTCGTAAATGACCGATCGCTCGTGGCTCGACAGACCCTGCTCCAGCGCGCCGACCCAGCCCTTGATCTCGCTCAACGACGCGCGCACCGGCCTGGCGGCGACAATGCCGGGAATGCCGGTCTCGGTCATTTCCTCTTCCTGCGCGAACAGAATTTCATGCAGCCGCTCGCCCGGTCGAATGCCGGTGAATTCGATCTTGATATCCCGACCCGGTTCGAGACCCGACAGCCGGATGATCCGTTCGGCGAGATCGACGATCTTGACCGGTTGGCCCATGTTGAGGACGTAGACCGACACCTTGCCGTCATTGACGCCGAGCGCGTGCGTGGCCGAGGTGATGACCAGATCGCAGGCTTCGCGAATGGTCATGAAATAACGCACCATGTCCGGATGCGTCACGGTCACCGGGCCGCCGGCCTCGATCTGCGCCTTGAACTTCGGCACCACCGAGCCATTCGACGCCAGCACATTGCCGAAACGCACCGAGATCAGCCGCATCGCCGGCTTGCCGCCGACGATGCCATTGGCGCGATCGCGTTGCGTGCGTTCGACCATGTCGGCGTCGAGCGCCTCGCAATACATTTCGGCGAGCCGCTTGGTCGCGCCCAGCATCGACACCGGCTCGATCGCCTTGTCGGTCGAGATCATCACCATCGCGGTGGCGCCGGCGGCGGCGGCGGCATCGGCGACGTTGATCGAACCCATGACGTTGGTCTTGACGCCTTCGTCCCAGTCGCGCTCCAGGATCGGCACATGCTTCAAGGCGGCGGCGTGGAACACGATGTCCGGCTTGAACGACGAGATCAGATGCATGATGCGGTCGCGATCGCGGATGTCGGCGATGCGTCCCGAAATCTCCGCCTTGCTCTGCCGGCTGGCGAGCTTTTCCTGCACGGCGTGCAAAGCCGGTTCGGAATTTTCGATCACCAGCAGCCGCGCCGCGCCGAAGGCGATCACGCGCTCGCAGATTTCCGAACCGATCGAACCGCCGCCGCCGGTCACCACCACCGACTTGCCGGCGATGAAGGCCTCAAGCCGCTGGTAATCGATCTCGACGCTCGGCCGCAGCAACAGATCCTCGACCGAGACCGGCGCCAGTTGCACCGCCGTGCCGCCGGAATCGAGCGACGGCAACTGGCTCATGGTGACGCCAAGCCGGCGCGCCCGCATCAGAATGCTTTCCGGCCGCGCCGCCGGCGACAAGGCGGACGGCGTCATGATCAGCCGGGTGACGCGGGTCTGGCGGCTGGCGAGATCGGCCACCACGCCTTCAAGATCGTCGATATCGCCGAGCACCGGAATGCCGCGGATCGACTGGCCACGGTCCGCCGACGACGGCGACAGAATGCCGACCGGCCAGATCTTCTTGACCGCGCCGCTTTCGATCGACCGCAGCAGCACTTCGGCGTCGGCGGTGCGGCCGACGATCAAGGTCGGCGTCGCATCGGCGATCCGCACCCGCTGCAATGTGCGGGCATAATGGAAATAGCGATAGACGACGCGGCCGCCGCCGAGGAAGAACATCTGCAAGACCCAATAGAGCATGATGGTGATCTTGCCGAAGAAGAATTCGCCGTAGATGTTCGGCGACAGCAACACGTAATCCAGCGCCACCAGCGACACCGCCAGCACGGTCGAGGCGCGGAAGATGTTGTAAAGATCGGGCACCGAGGTGAAGCGCCATTTGTTCCGGTGCAGGCCGAACAGGAAATAGACGCAGCCGGCGTAAACCAGGAAGCACGGCAGGAAGATTTCGAGGCCCGCGACCTTGGCCGCCAGCCGCGAATCCTCGAAGCGCACGACAAAGGTGACGAGAATGGCCGCCGCCGTGGCGATGAGATCGTGCAACACGATCAGATACTGGCGCGGTGTCAGAAATGTCATCCGTTTCATGTCGCGGATTTCCAGGATGAACGCAGCTTCACGCTTCGCGCTGGCAGCCGCAGATAAGTGGTCGCGAAGGCATAGAAATACCAGCGCAGATAAGCCGGCAGCCAGGTTATCACATGGAAGCGGCTGGCGCCCTTGGTGCGCTCGAACCACTGCGCCGGCACTTCGGCGACCGGCCACCGCAACCGATGGCATTTCACCAAGAGTTCGATGCTGTAGCAAAAGCCGCTGTCGGACTCGACAGCGATGCCGTCGATGACGCGGCGCGAGAACAGCCGGAAGCCGCTGGTCGGATCGTGACTCGGCAGCATCGCGAAATAATAGAGCGTGAAGGCCCCGACCCGCGCCAGCACCGCTTTGAGCCAGGGGCAGCCGACCATGCAGCCGCCCGGCATGAAGCGGCTGGCGCAGACGATGTCGGCGCCGGCCATCGCCTTGTCGACCATCGTGTCGATGATCGGGCCGTTGAAGTCGTCGTCGGCGGGAAACACCATGACATATGGCGCGCGGCTGGCGGCAAAGCCGGCCATGATCGCACCATGCGCGCCGCGACCGGGATTGCGGACATACTCGATCGTCAGGCCCTCGACCTTGTCCGGATTATCCCGGATCGCGGTCAACGTATCGTCGTCCGGCAGATCGTAGCAGATCAGAATGCGCGACGGCGTGCGCACATGCTGACGCAGCGCGCCAAGCGTCGCCAGAATGTTGCCGCCTTCATTGTAAACCGGGATCACGATATCGAGCCGCGCCGTCATACTATCTCGCTATCTCGACATTCTGCTGACGCATGGTGTGATCCGGAATTCGGCGCCGGCCGGGACCATGTCCGGGCCGGGCAAAGGCGGGATGGCGAACTAGTACACGACATTCGCGTTTTTAAGGTAGCCCCAGACATCGACCACCGGCTTGCCCTTGAAATCGGCCGTCGCATAGGCCGAGTGCGGCGTGCACAGGATCAGAATGTCGCTGCGTTCGACCACCTCGCCGAGCGGCTTGAGCGCCGGATCGGTTGTCACGAAGGGATCGGTGGTCAGCACGTCCTTGGCCGTCATGTGCAAAGCGCGCTTGAGCTTGTAGCTCAGCGACGACCGGGTATCGTCGATCTCGGCCTTGAAGGCCATGCCGAGCAGACCGACGGTCATGTTCGGCAGATCATGGGCATGCTTCAGGTCGTCGACGATTTGCAGCACCAGACCTTCATTGACCTGCATCGCGGCATGGCCAAGGCCGAACTGATTGCGCGAATAGGCGGCGAGCTGCATCGTGTCCTTGAACAGGCAGGGACCGGCCGAGAAGCCCGGCCCGGGAAAGCTGCGGGCGCGCGGATAATTGTGCTTCATCGCCTTCATCACCGCCTGATAGTCGGCGCCGGCCTGCTTGGCGATCATGTAGAACTGGTTGCTCGCGGCGAATTCGATGTAGCGATAGGCATTGTTGAACAGCTTGGCGAACTCGGCTTCCAGCGGCTTGACAATGACCAGTTCGGGCGCGATCCGGCGGAACAGATCGGCGGCCTCCTGCTCGGCCTCGGGCGTGGTGCCGGACACGATCTGCGGCATCGAACCGAGTTCCTTGACGCCGTAGCCCTGCACGACGCGCTCCGGGCAGAAGGCGATCCGGTTCTTGCGGCCGAGCCGCTTGAGGTGACTGGCCAGCCAGTCGGTCGTGCCGGGATAGACCGTCGAGCGCAGCACGATCAGCTGGTCGTCGCCGATATGCGGCAGCACGCCGTCGAAGAAACGCTGCACCGCGCCATGCACCGGGTTGAGAAACTCGTCGACCGGCGTGCCGATGGTCACGATCACCGGACCGGTCTTGGCGATACCCTCGGCCGAGGCGGTGAAGACCAGCTTGTTGGCGGCGAGCGCCTTGGTCAGCAGCGGCGCGGCGTCATATTCGATGAACGGCAGGTGGCCGGCGCGCAACTGGTCGAGCGCGGCCTGGTTGAGGTCGTTGATATTGACCGTCATGCCGGACTCGGCGAAGGCCAGCACCAGCGGAATGCCGACATGACCGGCGCCGCCGACCACGGTGAGGTCGACCACGGCGCTGGTCGCCGGGGTGGCGGTCGCGGGGTTGGCGATCGGTTGGGTCAACGGCTGTCCTTCCTGAAAGTCCGACTGATATTCCGACTATTATAATGTCAGGCCGCGATTTCGCGCATTTGCCCGGCTTTTTGCGTTGTCATGCCGCCGTTCGCCGGCCCCCACGCAGAAAATCTGCATAAGCCGCCGCCAGCCCGTCACGCAACGAAATCTTTGCCGACCAGCCGAGGCGGTTGATCTTGCCAACATCGAGCAGCTTGCGCGGCGCGCCATCCGGGCGGGAATGATCGAATACAATTTTACCGCGAAAATCGACGATTTCCGCGACCAGACTGGCGAATTCCGCGATGGTCACATCCTGCCCGGTGCCGACATTGAGGAATCCGGGCGCCGAATGGTGCTTCATCACGAAAACGCAGGCATCGGCCAGATCGTCGGCCGACAGGAATTCGCGGCGCGGCGCGCCGGTCCCCCAGACGGTGACGGTCGGCGCACCGGTCAGTTTGGCTTCGTGGAAACGCCGGATCAGCGCCGCCGGGACATGGCCGTTTTCGGGGTGATAATTGTCGCCGGGGCCATACAGATTGGTCGGCATCACCGAAACGAAATCGGCGCCGTGCTGCCGGCGATAGGCGTCGCACAGCTTGATCGCGGCGATCTTGGCGACGGCGTACCATTCATTGGTCGGCTCGAGCGGGCCGGTCAGCAGCGCGTCCTCGGTGATCGGCTGCGGCGCCAGCTTGGGATAAATGCAGGACGAGCCGAGCGACAACAGCTTGCCAACGCCGACGCGGAACGCGCCGCGAATGACGTTGAGGCCGATGGCCAGATTGTCGGCGATGAAATCGGCGGGATAGGCGTCGTTGGCGTGAATGCCGCCGACATGGCCGGCGGCGAGGAACACCGCGTCCGGCCGGGTCTCGGCCAGAAACGCCTCGGTGGCGGCCTGGTCGGTGAGGTCGAGCACGGCCCGGTCGGCGGTGACGATCTCGCACCCCTCGCGCGCCAGCCGCCGCACCAGCGCCGAACCGGCCATGCCCCGGTGGCCGGCGACGTAAACCCGCTTGCCGGCAAGATCGAACAGAAGTGGCGGGGTCATGTCGCTGTCACGGTCGCTGCGGGTCGTTTACGGGGCGGACGATGGCTCTGGGCCGGACCGACGCCGGCGCTCGCCCCTATAACCCATCTGACGCCCGTATGCAGCCCCGCGCTTCAATCTCCGGCTGCGCCGGCGATCAATTCGCGCGCGGCCTTGTCGGCCAGCATGGTTTCGAAATAAGCGATGGTGCGGCCGAGCCCTTCGCGCAACGCAACCTTCGGCGCCCAGGACAGATGCCGGCTGGCGAGCGCGATATCCGGCCGGCGCTGGCGCGGATCGTTTTCCGGCAACGGACAATGCACCAGCCGGGAGGCCGAGCCGGTCAGGTCGATCACGGTCGCGGCCAGCTCCAGCATCGACACCTCGACCGGATTGCCGATATTGATCGGCCCGGTCACGTCGTCGCCGGTCGCCATCAGCCGGATCAGCGCCTCGATCATATCGTCGACATAACAGAACGACCGGGTCTGGGCGCCGTCGCCGTAAATCGAGATGTCGCGGCCGAGCAGCGCCTGAACGATGAAGTTCGACACCACCCGGCCGTCGAACGGATGCATCCGCGGCCCGTAGGTGTTGAAGATGCGCGCGACCTTGATGCGCAACCGGTGCTGCCGGTGATAGTCGAAGAACAAGGTCTCGGCGCAGCGCTTGCCCTCGTCGTAGCAGGAACGCGGCCCGACCGGATTAACGTGCCCCCAATAGCTTTCCGGCTGCGGATGCACATCCGGGTCGCCGTACACCTCCGAGGTCGAGGCTTGCAGAATCCTCGCCTTCACGCGCTTGGCCAGACCCAGCATGTTGATCGCGCCATGCACGCTGGTCTTGGTGGTCTGCACCGGATCGCGCTGGTAATGAATCGGCGATGCCGGACAGGCGAGATTGTAGACCTCGTCGACCTCGACATAGAGCGGGAAAGTCACGTCGTGGCGCAGCAACTCGAAGTTCTTGCAGTCAAGCAGATGCTCGATGTTGCGACGCGCGCCGGTGAAGAAATTATCGGCGCAGATTACATCGGCCCCGGTCGCCACCAGCCGATCGCATAAATGCGAACCGAGAAAGCCGGCGCCACCGGTCACCAGAATACGTTTTTGCAAATGCATCGATCACCTATGCGTCGAGCGCAACCGCCCGGGCGGGTTCAGGCCTGCACCGGCCGGTCAATCGCGAGGTCGCCGAGCACCAGCCCATCCATCCGGGTGCGCAGGAAGCAGTCGAGCGCCTCGCCCGGCGTATTGACGATCGGCTCGTTCTCGTTGAACGACGTATTGAGCAGCATCGGCACGCCGGTCAGGTCGCGGAACGCCGCGATCAGCCGATGAAAGCGCGGATTGGCGCGGGCCGAAACGGTTTGCGGCCGGCCGGTGCCGTCGACATGGCAGACCGCCGGAATGAAAGCACGCTTGTCCGGCCTGACCGGCAAGACCTGCGACATGAACGGCACCGGCGCGTCGTCCTCGAACCAGTCACCCACCGCCTCCTGCAGCACCGACGGCGCGAACGGACGAAACGACTCACGGCGCTTGATCTTGTCGTTAAGGATCGCCTTCATGTCGGCGCGGCGCGGATCGGCCAGGATCGAACGATGGCCGAGCGCCCGCGGCCCCCATTCGGCGCGGCCCTGAAACCAGCCGATGACCTTGCCGTCGGCGATCGCCTGCGCGACATGCCGGCACAAGGCCTCCTCGTCGTTGAAGCGATGCAACCGGCATCCGCCGTCGGCCAGAACGAAGCGCGCATCATCGACGGCGCGCGATATCGCGCCGGCATCGCCGTCCGGCCCCCAGTAAGCGTGATCCATCGCGAAAGCGCGCGCGCCGCCCAGCCGGTGCCAGACGGCAAAGGCGGCGCCCGGCGCGCCGCCGGCATCGCCCGCCGCCGCCGCGACATAAAGATGACGGAACGGCGTCATTTTCCGGATCTTGCCGTTGGCGGCGGAATTCATCGCGCAACCGCCGGCGAGCGCGAGATTGCCGAGACCGGTTCGGCGCTGCACGGCCGCGAGCAGCGCGAACAAGGCTTCCTCGTAGATCGCCTGAACCGATGCAGCGAGATCGGCATGACGCGCCGTCAAAGCCTCATGCGCGGACCGGCGCGGTCCGAGCAGGTCCTCGAGCGTCGGCGTGAATAGATCGTCAAAGGCCGGCGCGCCGTCCGACCATGACAAGGCAATGGCTTCGCGGTGATGGCGGAAGAACGACTGATCGAGCCGATAGCGGCCGTCGCCATCGATCCGCACGATCCGACGCATCGCGTCGCGATAACGCGGCGCGCCATAGGGCGCGAGCCCCATGACTTTGTATTCGTCGCCGTAATGCGCAAAGCCGAGATATTGCGTCAACGCCTGATAGAACAGGCCGAGCGAATGCGGAAAGCCGATCCACCCGTCGACGGCCAGCGCCGTGCCCTCGCCGACGCCCCAGGCCGCGCTCGCAAAATCGCCGAAGCCGTCGATCGACATCGCCACCGCGTCGTGAAACGGCGAAACGTGAAAGGCCGACGACAGATGCGCCAGATGATGTTCGACGCGGTGCAACTGGCCGCGAAACGGCTGACTTGGAAAATGCCGCGCCAGCATGACCGGCAGGCTTTCACGCGCGCCGCGATTGCGCCAACGGTGACGCAGCAGAGCGACCGCCGGCTTTTGCATCAGCACGAATTTGAGTTTGCCGGCCAGATGCGCGCGGTTGTTCTGATTGACCGCGATGTGATCGACATCGGCGAGCGTCACGCCGGCCTGTCGCAGACACCAGGCGATCGCCTGCGCCGGAAAACCGGCCCAATGCTTGACGCGGGTGAAGCGTTCTTCCTCGACCGCGGCGACCAGCTTGCCATCGCGCAGCAAGGCCGCCGCGGAGTCGGCGTGATAGGCGTTGATGCCGAGGATAATCAACGCGCGGGCGTCGGCTTGCGCGCCACCAGCACGCCTTTATTGGCATTCAGCCGCGAGCGGAGAACCGGCGTCAGCAACCGGGTCAACGGCGGCGCGAAGGCTTTCGGCAAGCCGCGCTTTTCGATCAGATAGACCCGCACATAACGCGCCACCGGCGAGGTGAGTTCATTGCGGCACTCCAATCGCTGCACGGCAAAGCCGTAGCGGTCCATCAGACGCCGCAAGGCGCGCGGCGTGTAATTCTGCAAATGAAACACCGAGGTGCGCGCCGGCTGCCAGGCCCGGCCAATGCGCGCCAACAGCGGCAGCTTCTGCACAAGATGCATCAGCCGGTCGAGCCAGGTCACCACCGGCGTATGCAGATAAAGCAGGCCACCGGGCCGCAGCACGCGGGCGACGGCGGCCAGCGTCGCATCGGGACTGGCGACGTGCTCCATCACGTCCATCAAGGTGACGGCATCGAAGGCGGCATCCGGGATCGTCGTATAATCGGCATCGCGATAGATCGCGCGGACGACGGCGGTAAGGCCCGGCCAGTCGCCCTCGGGAATTTCGTGGATCGCCAGATCGGCAAAGCCGCGAGCCTTGAGCGCGCGCACGAAGCCGCCGTCGCCACCGCCGATGTCGAGAATGCGCGCCGATGGCGCGACCAGGCTTGCCAGTTCCTCAGCCGCCGCACGGAACTTGAGGTCGGCGCTGTCGGCGGTCTCGCGATAGTAGCGCGCCGCATCGAAAGCGGCATAAGCCTGCGCCAGTTCATCGGCCGGGATCGCGTTGCCGATAAAGACGCTGCCGCAATCGCGGCAACGGTAGTGCGACAACCATTGGGTCGCGCTGTCGGTGTTGAAGGTCCGGCACAAGAAGGCGGTGTCGCGCGCGCCGCAAACCCGACATGGCACGGGCGGCACGCCATCGCCGGGACTAGCGGCCGGCGCCATCACAAGATCAGGCTCAGGTAGAGTTGCTCGATGCGCGCCGCCATCGCCGGCCAGCCGTAATGCGCAACGACATGACGACGACCCGCCGCCCCCATGATCGCGGCGCGCGCCGGATCATCAATCAACTGCTGCATCGCCGCGGCGAACGACGGCGATTCGCCGTCGACGATGAGGCCGGCTTGCGCGGCCTCGACAATCGCAGCGGCGCCGACCTGCGGCGTCGTCACCACCGCGACGCCACGGCGCATCGCCTCCAGCACGGTATTGCCAAAGTTCTCCGAATACGACGGCAAAACGAACAGCTGCGCCGCCGCGAACAAGGCTTCCTTGTCGGCGCCGTCGACGGTGCGCGGCACGATCCGCACCCGCGCGGCGATGTTCAATTGTTCGGCCAGGGCGGCAAGGCGGGTACTCAAACCTTCGTCATCGGTGCCGGCGATCACCAGCGTGCCGGACGGCGTCAGGGCAAAGGCGCGCAGCAGCCGGTCGAGCCCTTTCTTCCAACTCAGCCGCCCGAGATAAAGCACCACCGGCCGGGCGGCGATGGCGGCCGCGATATCCGGCGCCAGCGGCCGGCCGGCGATCGCCGGATCGGGATCGTCGACGCCATTGGCGACCACCGCGATCGGCGGCAGCCGCCAGCCGAAGCCGGCCAGTTCGGCGGCTTCCAGTTCGGAGGCGACCTGAAGTGCTGCGGCGCGTTCGACCGTGCTGCGTTCGATCAACGCCAGCCACAAGGTCTTGGCCAGACGGTTGCGGCGGCGGACCATGTCAGCGACCAGCATACCGCGCGGCGACACGACATAAGGCAACCCCGCCGCCCGCGCGGCGCGCGCACCAGCCCAGACCGGCCATTGAAAGATCATGTGCAGGTGAACCAGGTCGGCGTCGCGCATCGCGCCGTCGAGCGCCCGGCCCAAAGCCGGCGACCAGAAAATCCGCCGCAACAGTGGCGACGGAAAATAACGGATCGTCACGCCGTCTTGATGCAGCGGCCGGTCGAGCGGCACATCGCTGTGGCCGGTACCATCGACATCGGTCGTCATCACCGTGACGTCATGGCCGCGCGCCGCCAATGCGCGGCACAGGTCATGGACCGCGACGACCGGCCCGCCATACCGCAACGCCGGCCGGTAGACCGGCGTGACCTGTACGATTTTCACGCAGCCGTTACTCCGCGCCCGTCAATTCGACCGTCGCCGCCGGCATGAGCCGGCCGCCCGAGAGCCAGCGCGACACCAGCGGGTAACCGAACTTCAACACCAGGGCCAGCACCAACCAGCTCATCAGAAAGGTGCCGAGCGACTTGTTGAAATTGATGCCGAACTGAAAGGCGTCGAACAACACCGCGACCGTGAACGCCTGACGGATGACATAGGGCGCGTCGCGCGTCATGAAATAGCGGCCGGCGGCGCCGACCGCGAGGCCGACCGCGAAGATCGGCGCGAACATCCAGACCGGCCCGAAGTCATAATAAGCCTCGGCGATATAGCCGATGCTGATCGAGGTATTCGGACCGATCCAGCGCCCGGTCATCGCCGTTGTCACCGCCGAGTCGTCGATGATCGGTTTGTTCGGAAACAACACCCGCGGCATCAGCACATGTTCGATGCCGCCGAGGAAGCGGCTCGGTACATCGACAACGATGCCGGCGTCCAGCCGGGCGAGATATTGCGCGAACACGATCATGCCGTCGACGCGCTCGACCGTGTCGCCGAGCGCCTTGAGGTGATCGAACTGCCGCTCGGCATAGTAGTTCGCCATCCAGTCGATCCGTTCTTCAAGGCTGCGCCGCACCGCCTGCTCGCCGGTATAGCCGCTCACCCAGGCGCGGTATTCGGGCTTGGCCGCCGTCCATAGCAGCGACAGATAAAACACCGCGGCGAAAGCGGCGGCGCCGAAGATCGCCATTTTCAGCGACGGCCGTCGCCCGACGGCGATAAGCGCGATCAAGACCAGGAAGAACGATTCCTTGAAGGTGCCGAAGAAGCTGGTCATGCCGTTGACGACTTCGACGAACAGGATGACGACCAACACCGCGTAGCCGCGGCCTTTGGCCAGCACCGACACGGCGACCAGATAGATGCAGATGAACTTGAGCAGATAAAGAACGGTCAGCGGTTGGGTGAGCGACGGCACCCGGGACGCGACCAGACCGGCGAGTTCGGCGACCAGCAGACTGGCGACATAAGCAAGCGCGCCATTCGGCACCGAGATCGCGCCGGCAAAAGCCGTGTCCGGTTTGGTGGCGGACACCCTGGCGATGCCGGAGGCCAGCCGGATGCTGATGGCGATGCCAGCGGAAAAACACACCAGCGCGACCAGACCGTAATCGACCGCCTGGCCGTGAAACGGAACCGACGGGTCATCGGTCAGATTAAAGCCGGCGAGATCGGCGCCGAAGATACCGGCGGCCACGCCGAGCCAGTTGAACGCGACCGCCCAGATCAGCGCCGGATAATTGCGCCGATCGTCGAACACCAGCATCACCGACACCAGCAAGGCGGCGAAAGCCGCCAGCCAATAATCGAGATTGACCGACCAGAACAGCACCGAAAAGCCGGCGGCGTAGCCAAAGCCGATCGCATAAGGCGACAGCAGGATCCGCCAGTTCATGACCGGCCTTGCGCGCTAGACATAGGGCGCCACCGTTTGCGTCACCAGACGCCGGTAACGCGCCCAGGAGAAATACTCCGCCTGCTCGCGCGCCGCCGCCGCCATGTCCGGCAAGGCGTCACGATGAACATCGAACCAGCGCAAGCCTGCGACCAAGGCGTCGCCGTCGCCGGCCGGCGTCACCTGCCCGCAAGCCTCGGTGACGATATCCGGCGACGCGCAGACATCGGAGGCCAAGGCCGGCAGCCCACAGGCCATGCCTTCAAGCAAGGCCAGCGGCAGGCCTTCGAAGAACGACGGCATGACGACGACGTCGGCGGCGCGATAGCGTTCGCGCAACCGGTTCGCGTCGACCGGCGCGCGATGCACGATGCCGGGCGGCAAGGCACGACGCGCCGCCACCGACAAATGCCAGGGGCCGATCAGTTCCAGTTCGGCATCCGGCAAAGCAGCGTTGCGCCAAGCTTCGATCAGGCCGGGCATGCCCTTGCGCAGCGAAATCTGGCCGGCGAACACGAAGCGCAACTTGTCGCGTCTCGGGCGCTCGGGCGGCGGCGTCCAGAAATCGAGATCGACGCCATAGGGCGTCAGCGCGATGGCCTTGTCCGGGAAAAATCGCCGGATGCTGTCTTCGGCAAATGCACTCGGCGCCAGCACCAGGTCGGCAAGCTCCATCTCGCGCCGTTTACGCGCCAGCGCCGCGCCGCTGTCCTCGGACCGCGACGAGGCCGGCAGCCAATCGGCATAGTCGCGGCGCAGGCTGGCTTGTTGCTCCTGCCAGGCCGGGTAATAGCCGATCGGCATATCGTAGATGCAGGCCTTGCCCTGACGTTTGGCCTGCTCGAACGGCAACAGCGCGCAATCCTCATAGCCATGCACCGCCGTCACCGCCGCGCCATGACCATGCCGGCACATCGTCCGCATCAGCCAGTCGTTACGCTCCCGGTCGAAGCGGTTGTCGTCGCGCCGGAGCCGGCCGGCCAGCCGCCACCATTCGCGTAGTCGCCCCTGCACCAGCGGCGCTTCCGACAAAGCGGCAAAGCGCCGGCGCGCCACGCGCTCAACGAAAGGCCGCAAGCCCGGCAACCGTTGCAGCAGTCGTAACGTCAACGGCTTCGGCATCCAGGCGACGCAGAACGCGGCCAACCGCCCGGTCTCGAAATGCGCCAAAGCGGCCTGATGGGCATTGGGGTTGCCGGTCGGGTGGCCAATCAAAATGCTCATGATCGATGCCGCTTCACGATGTCGCCGCCGCAACAGCCGCTGCCGCCACCGGCGCCGGCAGACACTGCGCGAACTGGCGGGCCGACGTTTCAAGCGAGAACTCACGCCGCGCACGCGCGCGGGCCGCCGCGCCCATGCGGCGCACGAGATCGCGGTCATGCGCCAGCCGGACAATCGCCGCCGCCAGTCGATCGGGACTCTCGGCGGCAACGACCAGCCCGGTGACGCCGTCTTGCACGATTTCAATGAGGCCGCCGCGCGCGGTGCAAATCACCGGCCGGCCATAGCTGCCGGCTTCCACCGCCGACAGGCCGAAAGGCTCGACGAAGCGGCTCGGCATCACACAGACGTCGATGCCGGCAAAGATGTCGCGTTGACTTTGGCGAAAGCCACACCATTCGATCCGATCGCCAATATCCAGTTCGGCGATCCGGCGTTTCAGGCTGGCGACATAGCGGGGGTCGCCGCTGCCGAATATCCGCAAGCACACCGGCGCGCCGGCACGAACGGCCAGGGCAACGGCATCAATCAAATCGTCATGGCCTTTCCATGCCCCGACCTGACCGACAATGCCGAACCGCAATACCGGTTGCAGGCCGGGCGGCTCGATGGCCGGCGCCGCCGGTACGCCGAGATACACGATCCGCAAGCGATCCGCCGGCACGCCGATAGCGCGCAGGCTTTGCCAGACCGCCTGGGAGATGGCGACGATACCCGCCGTGCGCGCCGCGATCGCGCCATAGACCCGCGCGAACCGCCATCGCGACGCCGCCGTCTCCAGCATCCAGAAGACATCGCGTGCCGGTCTCAACAACGGCAGCAACAGCAAGGCGTGATGCCAATTGGTATGGATCACCGCGTCGGCGCGAAGCTGCCGGATCGCGCGACGATAGCGCAGCAGCAACGCCGGCCAGTGAAGCAACTGGTTCAAGGTGTCTGCCATCGCCCGCCGCGATAAAGTCATGCTGACAAAGCCGAGACGCAACCGGCAACAGGCGAAACCGGCATCTTCGAGCCGGCGCGGAAAATCGCCATCGCTCCATGCGCTGACGATGAAGGCGACGTCATGACCGGCGGCGCGCAGGCTTTGCGCCAGGTTGAGACTGGCGATCTCCTTGCCCGACACGTAACCGGCGCCGCAAACGATGACGATCCTGCGCCCGGCCATTGACGCCATCACCGCGAACCGGAAAGCGCGACGACGGTCGCAACCGTATCGGCGAACGCATGGCCAGCCAGCGCGCGGGTGCAGGCCGCCGCCGTCGGCGTGTCGTTGGCGAAAGCAGCGATGCGCGCGGCCAGCGCCGCGACATCGCCCCCCGGAAATGTCGCGACCGCGCCGGTCCCGGCGAAATCCTCGGCGCAACCGCAGGCGTCACTGACGATGCACGGCAAGCCGCTGGCCAGCGCTTCGTTGACCACGAGCCCCCAGGTTTCGGCCGCGTCGCTCGGCAGCGTCAGACAATCGGCGGCGATATAAGCCGACGAAATTTCGGTCTGGTTGAGAAAGCCGGCAAAGGTCGCGGTCAAGCCGTTTTCTGCACAGGCCGCGCGCAGCTCGACTTCAAGGTCTCCGCCGCCGACAAACAACACATGCAGCTTCGGCGCGTTCGGAGCACAGGCCAGCCGCGCCGCCGCCCGCACCAGATCCAGCGGGCGCTTCTTGGCGATGAATTTGCCGCAGAACAAAACGCAGAACGCATCCTCGGCCACGCCCCACTGCC
The DNA here is from genome assembly GCA_016124795.1 of Rhodopseudomonas sp. Taxonomy (GTDB): domain Bacteria; phylum Pseudomonadota; class Alphaproteobacteria; order Rhizobiales; family Xanthobacteraceae; genus Pseudolabrys. The sequence goes on from WGNB01000028.1 coordinate 15,708, forward strand.
GGCGGATCGCCGCGCGTTGCGGCCGCGCCGCCTCCGCCTGAGCGGCGAAGCGCGCATTGTCGACGGCATAAGGCGAGGCAGAAAGCCGATCCTCGGCCACGCCATAACTCCGATAGAGCCGGCGATTGGCCTTGCCGATGGCAAGAAAGCAATCGACCCGCCGGAACAGAGAGCCGAGCGCCAACCATTTGGCCGGCCGTTTCCAGAACGGCGTCACCGCAAGATCGTTGCTCTCGCCGCGTAGCCACAATGCAACGCCGGCCGATCGCGCGGCACAGGCCGCCTGCCAATAAGCCGCGACCTGCCAACCCTGAATCCACAAGGCCGTCGCGCCGCTGACGCGCAACCGCCGGGCCAAAGGCTCATGCAAGCGACAGCCCCAGAAGGCGCCCGGGCTCGATCGTTCCGCGCCTTCCAGAAAACGGTGCGGATAGCCGGACAGCAGATCGATATCCCAGGCGAAGGTCGCGCCGAATTCGCGATCCGCGCTCGGCGCGATGCCATGCCGGCTCATGTACCAGACCTCGAACGGCACCCGGCCGTCGCGCGCCAGCGCCTGCCATAGCGGCACCTGATACTGGATCGGATGCGTGGTGAGGATGACCAGAATGACGCTGACCGCACTGTTAACCCAGCGGCCGCGCCGGCACGCCGCCGACACGCTGGCCCGGCGCGACCGAACGGGTGACGACCGCGCCGGCCGCGACGACACAGCCGTCGCCGAGTTCCACATCTTTCAGGATCACCGCCTTGGCGCCAATCCAGCATCGGTTGCCGATGCGGACGCGACCCGACGCCATCGGGCTTTCGCTCGGGCGCAGATCGCTACCGAAGCGGTGATTGCTGTCGGCGATATAAACATCCGGACCGATCATGTTGTCGTCGCCGATCTCGACCAGCCCGCAGGCATCGATCATCAAACCGCGATTGAAATAATTGCGGTCGCCGATCCGGATGCGGATGCCATCGTAAGCCGCATCCTCCGGCCACAGCCAAGCGCCCTGCGTAAAGGCATTGTACGACCCGATGACGATCTGGGAGCAACGCCGCACCCGGCCGCCGCCCTCGATCCGGTTACGCCGGCCCGTGGTCATGCCGAACAGACGATAGACCAGCAGCCGCAACCGGCTGGCCGCGCCCCGGCTGGCGACCAGCGCCCAATATTCAAGGCTCGATCGAAGCCTTGCCCGCGGATCGGTCCCCGCCATCATCCGCCCTATCTACAACACGGCATCGCCGGCGCGCGACAGCGCTACATAATGTTTATAGGCCGAGACACTCACCGCGCGCCGACTGCGCCACGCCGCGCCGAACGATCCGGCGAATTGCACCATGCCGCACAGGCAGGCGCGCAACAGCCGGCGGCGCAACGAGAAGGCCAGATGACGCGCCGTCTTCCAGGCCAGCACCGGCAACAGCAGCGCCGCCGGACAACGCCGCGTCTCGAACACCAGATCGTTGCAGACACCGGAGCGATGCTGCCACGCCAGATCGCGCGCCCGCGTCGTCTTGTCGTGCCAGACATGCAGGCCATCCAGCTTGACGATTGCAAAACCGGCATCGATCAGGCGCAGGCAGAGATCCTTCTCCTCGCTGCCATACAAGCCGGGCGCTTCGGCATAGCCGCCGACCTGACGCACCGCCGACAACCGCAGCAGGTGACCGCAGCCGATGAAACTGGCGACCGCGTGCGCCGAACCGCGCGGTCGCGGCTCGGGCCGGTCCGGCGACAGGATATCGAAAGCCACCGCCGCGACCCCGGGGTGACGCTCGAGATAATCGACCGCCACGACCAGCTCGTCGCCGGCCATGAAACGGGCATCGTCATCGAGGCTGGCGAAATAATCCTCCGCCGCCGACAGCATCATGATATTGCGCAACCGGACATGACCTTGCGGCCGCTCGCAGCGTCGCCAGGTCAATGTCGGAAACCGCAACGGCAAGGCGGCCGTGCCGTCACGCGAGGCATCGTCGATGACCGCGATCCGCGTGGGCCGGAACGACTGCGCCTGCGCGCTTTCAATCGCCTTGACCAGTTCGTCGACGCGGTCGCGGCTGGCGATGCCGATCAGGACCGACGGCGAAACCACGGGCTGCATCACACCGACCGCGATCCGCGCGGCTTGCGCGCCGCCGCGTTTCGAACGATATCGGCAAGGCCAAGCCATTGGCCGCGCGCTATGGATCGGACCGCGACGCCGCCCCGCCGGCGCACCGCCGCCATGGCCAGTTGCCAGAACTCCCACCACAGCATGGCCAGATAATCGCGCCAGCGGTTTCGACCCAGCACTTGCGTCATGATGTAGTGACGGTTGACGAAAGCCATCCGGCTGAGCTCGACGGCATCGGCCTTGTGCGCGCCGGGCTGGCTGTCGTGAACGATACGCGCCGCCGGCACGTTCACCAGCTTTGCCCGGCGGCCGACCCGCAAGGACAACGCGACATCCTCGCCGAGCGAATAACCGGAAAAGTGCGTGTCGAAGGGCGGGTCCGGCAGCAGCGCGCGCCGGTATAGCGTGCAGGTGGTATTGAGCCATTGCACCGGCATCGTCGCCGGAAGATCGTCGCCGCCGCGCGGCAGGAACTGGATCGCCGGCCCGGCGATGCGCCCGGCGTAAGTGTCATGTTCGAATACGCCGATCGTCGCCAGCAAGATGCGCACCGGCCAGCCCGGCCGGACATAAGACTGGTTGACGATCGCCGCGCTGGCGCCGCCGATCGCGCCATCGGATTGCAAGGCCTGCCACAGCCGGGCAATGCAATCCGGCTCGACGATGATGTCGTCATCGCAAAACAGGACATGATCGCGGCGCGCCAGCGCGACCGCCTGATTGCGCTGGGCCGCGGCGCCGGTCATCGCCGCCTTGCGCAATAACAAAGCCGGACAATCGCCGCGCCCGACCCGAACGGCCCCAACCGCTGCTTCGGTGTTATCATTCGACGAAGCATCGATAATAATGAACTCATCCGGCACGACGCTTGAGGCCAGCAGCGACTCCAGTGTCCGGCGCAACGATACCGGCCGGTCGGCCGTCGGAATCACCACCGACACCGGAACGGTTGTCATCACCGGTTCGAATGTCACGATGTCCGATGGTCGATCGACCAGGCGGCATCCTGATAGACCAGCCCGCCATTGCGTTGCGTCCGGTGCTCGACCCCGATGGCCGGGGCCAGCACGACATCGAAGCTGATCGCCTCCTCCGCATAGTCGACCCGGAACGAATTGCGGTCGCCGATCCACAACGTCATCGTATAGGTTCCCGGATAAAGATTGAGCTTGTCGATGGCGACCGTGAAGACATGACGGCCACGGCTGGCGGTCCATTCGCAGCCGGCGTCGATGTTGAAATATTCGTAGACCGGAATGCCGTCGGCGGTCGCAATGGATGTCGACACCAGGCCGCGACCGAGCGGACGCACCACGTCGATCGCGAAACGCTGGACCAGCCGATCGCCGAACGCGAAGGACCGGCACGGCTGTCCGTCCTTCAGCAATTCGATCGACTGAAAGCGCGCGTCGCCGCTGCCGCTCATATCGCGACGCTGGCTGAGATCGGCGAAAGCGGCCATGCCGTGCTTGGCCATGTAACGGTCGATCACCGTCTGGGTTTCGCCATCGGCCTCGACCATGCCGCCGTTCATCAGGATCGTGCGATGGCACAAGGCGGCGAGCCGCCGCATATCGTGACTGACCAGCAGCACCGTCCGCCCGTCCTTCGACACCGCATCCATCTTGCCGAGACATTTCCGTTGAAACTCGGCATCGCCGACCGACAGCACTTCGTCGACGATCAGGATCTCCGGTTCGAGATGCGCCGCCACCGCGAATGCGAGCCGGACATACATGCCGGACGAATAGCGCTTGACCGGCGTATCGAGAAACTCGTCGATTTCGGCGAAGGCCGCGATATCGGCGAACTTGCGCTTGATCTCGCGCCGGCTCATGCCAAGGATGGCGCCATTGAGGAAAATGTTTTCCCGGCCGGTCAGTTCGGGATGAAAGCCGGTGCCGACCTCGAGCAGGCTGGCGACCCGGCCGTTCAACCGGACCCGGCCTTTGGTCGGCTCGGTGATGCGGCTGAGGATCTTCAGCAGCGTCGATTTGCCGGCGCCGTTGCGGCCAATCAGCCCGACCACCTCGCCGCGCCGGATCTCCAGATTGATATCCCGCAGTGCCCAGAATTCCTCGACGCTGTCGCCCTGCACGATCGGACGGCCATGCACCAGGTCGGCCGACTTGCGCCAGACGTTGCGCGCCTTGCGGGCGATGACGTCGCGCAGCGCGACATAGCGCTCGCTGACCGCCGTCTGATGACCGATCATATAGCGCTTCGACAGGCCCTCGGCCGCGATCACGATATCCGGCATGCGGTCAGCTGCGGGCCCGGACCGCGCGCCCGTGCGATGGCGCGTCACAACAGGTCGGCAAGGCTCATTTCCGTCTTGCGAAAGCGGCGGATGCCGAACCAGAGAAAGAACGCCGTCACCGCCATGCTCACGGCAAAGCCCGGCCAATACATCCGGCTTTCGCCGCCGAGAATGCACCAGCGGAAGCCGTCGATCACGCCGACCATCGGATTGAGCGAATAGACCAGCCGCCATTGCTCGGGGATCAAGGCCGCGCTGAAGCCGACCGGCGATATATAAAGTCCGAACTGGACGATGAAGGGAATGACATAACGAAAGTCGCGATATTTGACGTTGAGCGTGGCGATCCACAGGCCGGGGCCAAGGCTGGTCAGACAGGCGACGACCGCGAAAACCGGCAGCAGCACGATCCGCCCGTCGGGCGCGAAGCGATAGACCGCCATCAGGCCGAACAGCACCAGGAGGCCGATCAGGAAATCGGCGAAGGCGGAAACGACCGCGGCCGCCGGCACCACGATCCGCGGGAAATAGACCTTGCCGATCAGATTGCCATTGGCGAGCAGACTGTTGGAGGCCTCGGTCAGCGCATTAGCAAAGAACATCCACGGCAACATGCCGGCGAAGACCATGACCGGATAAGGCGCGCCGCCTTCCGACGGCAGTCTGGCGATGCGGCCAAAGACGATCGTGAACACGACCATGGTCAACACCGGCCGCATCAAGGCCCACAGCACACCGATCGCGGTCTGCTTGTAGAGCACCGACAGGTCGCGCCAGGCCAGCACCGCGAACAGCTCGCGATAGCGCCATAGCTCGCGCCAGTAGTGGCGTTCGCTGTGACCGGCTTCGATGATGAGTTCCGGCATGACCGCTACAGGGCCCAGCCGCCGGCGCGACCGGACGACGGCCATGTTTCGGCCGTCGCCGTCCGCGCCAACCAGTCGCCGACCCTTTGAACAAAACGCCGGTCGGAAAACACCTCGACTGCGGCGTTGCGGTGCCGCGGCCGGCCGGCGTCGAGCGTCGCGGCAATCGCGGCGTAGATGTCGTCGGCGTCGCCGGGATCGATCAGCCAGCCGAGTTCGCCATCGAGCAAAGCCTCGCGCGATCCGTCGATCCGGCTGCCGATCACCGGCAGACCGCAAGCGGCCGCCTCGATCAGCACGATGCCGAAGCCCTCGGCTCGACTCGGCATCACGAAAGCATCAGCAAGATTATAGGTATCGACCTTGTCGGCCTCGTCGACGCGGCCGGCAAAGACCACCGCGTTGCCCAGCCCAAGCGCTTCGGCCTTGGCGGCCAGACGCGGCCGGTCCAGACCGTCGCCGACGATCAGGTATTGCAGGTCCGGATAGCGCGCCAGCAAGCGCGGCATCAGCGCGATCACTTCGTCGCAACCTTTGGCACGTTCATTGGCGGCCAGCCGGGCGACCGTCAGGATCACCCGGCCGCCCGTGAGACCATAACGGCTGAGCAGACCGGAATTCCTCGGTCGCGGCATGAAACGATCCAGGTCGACGCCATTGGGCAGGATGCAGGTTTTCTCCACCGGCCAGCGCGACCAAGCGGCAAAGCGTTCGGCCGACAGCCGGCTCACCGAAATCAGCGCATCGATGTCGCCGGCCAGCCATCGTTCAATCGCGTTGCCCGGCGCGGTCCAGGCTTCGACGCCATGAACGATCAGGGCGAGACGCGCGCGGCGGCATCGCGCCAGCGCCCAGGCCGCCGGCAACAGATGACAGTGACCGCAGATCACCCAATCGACCGGTCCGCCGACAACCGCGCGCCGCGACGTACGGCGAAGAAACGCCAGCTTGCCGGCCGCCGCCTTGCGATCATAGACCACGGCTTCCGGAATGGGCTCGTCAATCGGCGCGGCGATCGCGCGCGGCAGAACGTCGACATGCTCGATCCGGTCCGATGCGTTGAGCGCGGCGATGAAATCGCGGTTGAACTTGGCGATGCCGCCGAAACCGCCATAGCCGTCGCTGAGCAACATGACCGCCCGAATGCCGTCATTCATGTCAGGCGGCGGCCCGCCGGCCTGCGAGCGGTTCCGGCAAGCGCCGGAACAACCGATGAAGTTCGGCGGCCCAGCCGCGCAAACCACGGCGCACGCCCGCGCGCCCGTGCAGATCGCGACGCGCAATCCACTGGCGCACCGGCGTGGTGAAGCCGGTCTTGGTCCGACCGATCACCTCTTCGGGAATCCCGCCGACGCTAGCCGCCATATCGATCTTCGACGGCGGCGCGTTCGAAGCGATCGCCGGCGCCAGCCGCTGCAACAGCGGCATATCGACGAACGGCAGCCGCACCTCGACGCCGTGCGCCATGCCCGCCCAATCGGCATCGCGCAGCAACTGGTTGCGCATGTACCAGCACGACTCCAGCATCGCGATTTGAGCATGTTCAGTGAACGACAATCGCGCCGCATCGGGCGGCGCGATCGTGTCGGCGAGCGACCGCTCCGATTGCAGCTCTTCCAGCCCCGCGCGCAGCCAGCTTTCATCGAGCAAGGCGTCGAGTTCATTGGCGAGATAAAGCGCGCGGCGCAGCATGTAAGCGCGGCCGGGATCGACGGAATGAGACACCAGCCCGGTCAGTTTCGGCGGCCCGCCGGCCCGCGCCAGACCTTTCAATCCGCTCGTCAACGCCGAGACCCAGCGCGGATGTCGGCTGGCCCAGCGACCGAACTTCAGCAATGCTGGAATCTGGCGGAACGACGGATAGCCGCCGAACAGTTCGTCGCCACCCAGACCCGACAACGCGACCTTCAGCCCCTGACCGGCCGCCGCATGGCTGACAAAATATGTGTTCAAGCCGTCGATCGTCGGCTGATCCATGCCGCGCAGAAAATCGTCGCGCATCGCGTCGAACTGTTCGCGTCCAATCCGCACCGTGCGATGCGGACCGCCGAGCCGCTTTGCCGCCGCCTCGGCGAGAGGCGCCTCGTCGGCGTCGGTACCCGCATAATCGTCGAACGTCACCGTCAAGCTCATCGGCGGCGCGCCGGCTAGCGTCGCCAGCGCCGCGATGGCATTGGAGTCGATGCCGGCCGACAGGAAGATGCCGACCGGCACATCGGCCATCAAATGATGACGCACCGAGTCGAGCAGCGCCGCGCGCAAGTCGGCCGAACCGATCGGCGCGGGCGGCGCGGCGGCGAATGCGTCCTGCACCCGGCTATAGCAACGCGACGCCGGCAACGGCTTATCGACGGCGATACGCTGGAGGTGGCCGGCCGGCAGCATGCCGATGCCACGCCACCAAGCGAACGGCTCCGGCACATGGCCCCACAGATAGAACCCGACCAGACCGGCGGCGCTGCGTCCGGTATCGACCGGCGCGGCCTCGGCCAGCGCACGGGCCTGCGAGGCAAACCACAGCACGCCGTCCCGGCTGGCGACATAAAGCGGCTTGATGCCGTAAGGATCGCGCGCCAGCCACAGTTCGCGCTCATGCCGGTCATAGAGCGCGAAAGCGAACATTCCACGCAACCGGCGCAAGCCGGCTTCGCCCCAATGCGCAACGACGTTGATCAGGACCTCGGTATCGCTGTGAGTAAGAAACCGGCACCCTTGTGCTTCGAGGTCACGCCGCAACTCACGATAATTATAAATCTCGCCGTTGAAGCTGATCAGCCAACGGCCGCTGGCATCGGCCATCGGCTGGGCGCCGGCCGCGCCGATATCCACGATTGCCAGCCGGCGATGGCCAAGCACGACCCGGCCGCCTTCGTCGGTCCAGAGGCCCTCGCCGTCGGGACCGCGCCGGCTTTGCAATGCATTCAGCCGCGCCACCACCGCCGCGTCATCCGGTCCGGCCGACCGGCCAAAGCCAAAGACGCCGGCTATGCCGCACATGCCGCCCGATCCACTGCCGCGCTGATCACAGGCCGATCTGCCGGATGAATGAATCGCTGCAACCGTTCGCGCCGAGACCGTCGCGAATGGCCGCGCGCACCGCGTCACTCTTGACCGACATCACCAGCCGAAGCTGCGCGATATTGACGATCGCCAGTCCGCACAGATCGCTCATCGCGCGGGTGCGAATGTCATTCGGCAGCGTGTCCCATTGCAACAGGCCGAACAGCGCTCGTTGCGTCATCGCCGCCTCTTCGTTCGGCCCGGTCATCGCCGACATCCGGAAGGCGCTCACCACCGCCGCCGTCGGTTCGCCGACCGAATAGCGCGACGCCGCCAGCGCGATCCAGGTCTGCGACGACGCCGGCCGCGCCGACAGATAATCGATCAATAAGGTCTCGCGCTCGTGCGCCTTATCGAGGTCGCCGGCATCGACCGGCGCGCGCAGAGCCTCGGCGACCGCCAGCGACGCCAGCCCGGCCCGGTCGCGCCACGCCGCCGCCGCTTGTCGCGGATGCCGCGCCGCGAGCGAGGCCGACGACGGCAAGGAAAAGCGAACGAAGGCGACGCCCTGCCACATCGTCCAGCCGCAAACGGCGATAACCGCGACGCCGGTCCATAAGCGTAACGCGGTGCGGAGCGTCGCGGTCATTCGGTATAGTAATTCTTGTAATAGCGGCCGCTGTAATAATACGAATAGGCGTATCGGCCATATTTCTTCGCCTTGCTGTCGTCGACGTGGTTAAACACGATGCCGGCGATTTTCTTGTCCGACGACAGCCGGGCCATCGAATGCTTGACCATCTCGCGCGCGGTCGACGACCAGCGCACGACATAAACCACCTTGTCGACGAGATGCGAAATCGCCACCGCATCGACCACCGGCCCGACCGGCGGCGAATCGATCACGATCAGATCGAACGTCTTGCGGAAGCCCTCGACGAAGCTCCGCATCCGGTCCGAGCTCAGAAGATCCATCGGGCTCTGGGTCTTCGATCCGGCCGGCAAATACCAGAACTGAAATTCGTCGCTGAATTTGACCGCGGTCTGCGCATCGGTCTGCGCCAGCAACAGATCGACGAGGCCAATGGCGCTGCTGCTCGCCAAGACCGTGGTGCCGGACGGCCGCCGCAGATCGGCATCGATATAAAGCACCCGCACGCCGGAGACGGCCGCCGACGCGGCGATCGACAGCGCGATGGTGGTCTTGCCTTCTCCGGGCACCGTCGAGGTCAATTGAATCACCTTGGGCGGATGATCGACATCCGACATCTGAACGCCGCTGCGCACCGCACGGATCGACTCGCTATAACGCCCGAGCGGTTTGACGATCGGGATTTGCGGAATCTTGAGCGGCTTGCCGGCGGCTTTCAGCTCGCTGGCCGGCATTGACGCAATCGAGCTGAGCAACGGCGTTTCCAGCAGGTCCTCGATCTCCTTGGGCGTGGTGAAGCCGGTGTTCAGCATCTCCTTGGCCACCGCGCCGCCGATGCCAAGAAGCAGCCCGACCATCGTCACGATGGTCAGGAAGCGGCCCTTGTTCGGCGAACTCGGCCCGGCCGGCCGCAACGCGGGCGTGATGATCCGGGCGTCGCGCAATTCGAAGGTCGACTGCTCCTGCGTGATCTTCGATTTTTTCAGGAAATCCTCGAACAAGGCGCGATTGACCTCGGCGGTCCGTTCCAGTTCGCGCAAGGTCACCACCGCGCTGTTGTTGTCGCCGACCTGTCCGGTCACCTCGCGCAGCGACTTTTCCAGCGATTGGGCGCGCGCCCGCGAAATCTCGTATTCGTTACGGACATTGGCCGCCAGCTTCTTGATCTCGTTGGCCAGCGAACGCTCGACGTCGCGCTTTTCCGACCGGACGTTGACGACGAGCGGATGGCCGTTGCCATAGCGCGCCAGCAGATCGGCCTCGCGCTGGTTGATGCTGGCCAATTGCCCGCGCAAGGTCGCCACCACCGGCGAATTGATCATGTCGGGCAACAGCCGCTGGACGTCGCCGCCACTCTGATCGACGGTAGCCAACAGGTCGACGCGGGCCTTCTTCTCCGCCATGTCGGCGCGCGCCGACACCAGCCGCGCATTGAGATCGCTGAGCTGCTGCTCGTTGAGTGTCAGGCTGGTGTTACCCTGCCGGAGATTATTGGCTTCGCGAAAAGCCTGCACCGCCGCTTCGGACTTGCGCACCTGGTTACGCAATTCCGCCAGCCGCGAGTTCAGCCAGTCGGCGGCGCGCTTGGCGCCTTCGTAGCGGGTGTCGAGCTTGTCGACGATATAGGCGGCGGCGATCGCATTGGCGATATCGGCGGCGCGTTGCGGGTCCGGCGACGTGAAGGCAATCGTGATCAGATGGCCCTTGTTGCGGCTGACCTGCAAGCCGGCTTTGAGCTGCCCTATCGCCCGTGTCGTCGCCGCCGGCAATTGCGACAGGTCAATGGCCGACGGATCGGCACCGGCAGCTTCGGTCTGCTGCGGGGCCATGTCGGCCCGCTCCGCGATCGTGGCCTGACGCACCGCCGGCGCCAGATTCTGCTTCACTACAACCCGGCGCAACAGCGCGGTCGACCGGATGATTTCCATCTGGTTCTCGACCTCGGCGAAATTGACCACCATCTCGGCCTGGATCGGATCGGCCAGCCGGTCGCGTTTCGAATCGAGCAGCACTTCGGTGCTGGCCGTGTAAAGCGGCGTCTGCCGCATCAACAGCACGATGCCGACCACCAGAGTCGCGGCAAGAACGGTCGCGATGAACAGCCACTCGCGCCAGGCGAAGTTGACGATGTCGTGCAGATCGAGGGCGTGCGGCCCGTCGCTGTTGTCGGACGTTCTGATAACGGCAAGGCGGTTCAGCATGAGCTTAAGCTTCCCGTCACCCCCCGAAATTCCCGGCGACGCGCGTCAATCATGCACGGCCACCTGCGAACTGTCGGCCTGCGCGACGCCGACGCCGAGCAGCGCCATGAAGGTCAGCGTCACCGCCTGAATTTGCAGGCTGAAATCGACAAAGGCATTGACCGCGACGAGACAGCCGACGCTGGCCGCCACCGCCGGCAGCGTCGCATTGACCTTGCGCATCCGCGCACCCTTCAGGCAACGCGCGACCAGCGCGCCGACGCAGACGATGAGACAGGCCCCGAACACCAGACCGAGCCCCTGCAAGACCTCGAGATAGCTATTATGCGCCATCACCCATTCGCCCGAAACGCCGGTGGTGCGATCGCGGAACATCGGAAAGACATCGGCGAAGGTGCCGTAGCCATAGCCAAGCAACGGCCGCTGCCAAATCGAGTCGACGGTCAGCCGATAGACCGCCATGCGCGATTCATCGCTGAACCCCTGCTCGCCGATCCGGCCCAGAATGGCGTCGCCGAAGGCGGCAAAGATCGTGGCGATGACGAAAATCAGAAAGAACAGGATGTCGCGCTGGTCGATCGCCTGCGTCCGGCTGCGCCCGAACGCCATCGCCATCATCACAAAGCCGGCAAAGGCCGTGGAGACGATCGCGCCGCGCGACGCGGTCAACAACAACGCGGTCAGGACAATGAACAGGCCGCAGATATGGATCGCGCCGCTGCGGCCGGTGGTCTCGATGAAAGCCGCGACGCGCAGCCGGCCGGGCCCAATGTGGTGCAGGCGCACACGATAAAGCCGAAGCAGCAAGCCGAATATCAGGATGACGACGATCCCGGCATAGGTGCCGAAATTATTCCGGTTATAGAAAGTCGACGCGACATAACCGGCATTCAGTTCGCTCTTGAACCACAGCACATAGCCGGGCGTCGCGGCGTAGGCGATCAGGCCGTAAGCGGCATAAACCACGCCGATCGCCGCGATCCCGACGACGATCCGGTTGGCCCGTTCGCCGCTGCGCCCGAACTGCAACGCCAGCCAGAACACGCTCGCCGCCGTCACCAGCCGCACCAGAGCCTGCGCCGACAGATCGCGGCTGACGCTGATACTACCGGCAAGCGGCGCCGCCAGCGCATCCGCCGCCTTTTGCCATATCGGATTCTGAACCGCCGGCGGCAGCCACACGACGTTCTGCGCCACGATCCAGATCGCCACGATGGCAAACATCAAGGCCGGCACGGCGACGCGCCCGACGGCCACCGGATGCGGCCGCTTACCGATCAGCACCGGCACCTCGAAGAACAAGGCCAATCCCGGAAACACGAGCGCATTGATGCCCCAGGCGAGCAGGACATTGCTGCCGAACCAGAACGGCACCCAGGCCAACCCCGCCATGAAAGCCCAGAAGATCGCGTCATCGAAACGCGCGACACCCGACCGGCCGGCCTCCGGCTGCAACGGAAGGGAGTCCGATTCCGCGATGCGCGGATCCTCGCCGACCGCCGCGCCATCGCCATCGCCGTCGACGCGAACACCGTCAACGCGATCACGCTCGGCCTTCATCGGGTCCGGCCAAGACCGATCGATCGCAGACGAAGCTTTCCGTGGACGATCCGGCCAGCCGAAGGCATCACCGAGCCCCTTGCACGATACGCTACCGCCATTCGGGTGAACGCCATGCTGACCCGGCAAACGATAACCAAAAGCACCGGGCTTGCCGCCAGCCTAAAACGGCAATCCCGTATATCGACGATCGAGCAACGGACTGGCGACAGCGGGCCAAAGTATCAGGAACACACTCACCAACTCTCTTGGGTCCATCTCATGTCGCGTCTGCGGCAGGCTGGATCAGGTATCGCTTGATCCACCGACGCCGTTCGGTCGACGACACCGGCGCGACCGACCGATTTACTGACACGTCGTCACCGGCTGCGCCGCGCTGACTGTCGACGTCGTGCAATTGGCATTCGTTTCTTTGTTCGGGTTGTTGCTCTGGAAGGTGTTGAAACTGACCGTTGCCGCGATCGCGGTGGCAACAGCGGTCTGAATCGTGGTCGATCCGCTCGACCGCGCCGCGTTGGTGATACGGCTCGCGCCGCCATTATCGCCACGATTGACCAGAATGGTGACAGCTTGCGACAGACCGGCGCTGGCGGCCTGTTCCTGGCCGCTATTACCCTGCGTGCCGAGGAAAGCGACGTCGTCGGCGAGCGACGGATAGCTGAGCAGCAACTCGCGAATCGCGGCAATCAGACCGGCGCCGCCGTTCGGATAGGCAGCGAACAACCGCGCGACAGCGGGACTCGGCGTCCCGCTGTAATTGCCGACGCCGACATAGGAGCCGGCGTTCGCGCTCGGCAAGGCGCCGAACAGACAACACGCCGTGACGATCGCCGCGAAGATAAACCGCATGTGCAGTCTCCTGAGCCGCCGCCCATTGCCTGGTTCACGTCGCTCTGCCATCGCTTGCCGGTCGGACAGGCAGACCACGATGACCGTCAGTATTTGTAAGTCGCGCCGAGACTGACGACATGCTGGTCGAAAGATTGACCGGCCGTGTCGGAATCGACGGACTTGAATTGATAATCGACGGTGATGCCGAAGTTTCGCCAGATCTCGTAACCGACGTTCGCGCCGGCGAGCCAGCCATTGTCGATCCGGGCGATGTTGACAAAATCGGTCCGCACATAGCCAAGCCGTCCGCCGGCCGTCCAGCCGCGCGGCATGCCGTTATAGACGACGCTCAACAGGCCGGTGGTGACGCGGCTCGCGACGCCGGTGTTGCCGCCGCTGGCAATCGACGACGCCCCGAGCGTCTCGTCGACCGAACCGCGGAAATCCCAGAACCGGTTCGGCGAATAACCGAGCCGCACACCGACGATGCCGCCATCGTAAGTGCCGACGATGTCGTTGTTCTCGGCCTGATAACCGCCATAGACCTCGCCCTGCCATAAGCCGGGCGCCGCCGTGCCGACGCCGGCGGTGATGCGATAACCTTGCGAATCGCGCGCCGTGTCGGTGTAGCGTTGCCAATTGAGCGACGGGTCGACGAACACATAGAGCTGCGGCGTGACGTCGAAGCCGCCACGGCCCGTGACGGTGTAGACCGTACCATTGCGATTGGTGGTGCCGGCAGGCCCGCTATCGAATTGCGTACTGACCGCGCTGAAACCCAGCCCGGCGAAGGTCCGGCCAAATCGCTTATCGACCGACAGAGAACCGGAATACTGATTGGAGCGAACCGCGCTGACCTGCGGGGAGACCGTGGTCGGCGCGATCGACGCCCCCGAGGTAGCGCCGAGCGGCGTATTGGCTGGCGCGAAAGTCGCCGCGTTGAAGACGTCGGCCTGGCGGGTGAAATCGCCGTTGAACTTGATCGTCCAATCCGGCGTCGGCAGGTAGACTTGACTCAGACCGACCTTGGCATCGACCGTCGTTCGATCGACAGCCGCCGAACCGGTGTAATTCTGGATATCGGCCAGCCCGTAAATGCTGGTCTGATGAATGCCGTTGTCGAGACTCGCGCTAAAGCCCGGTATCACGCGCTCGCCCCAGCTCGACAGCGCATGTTCCGTCTGATTGACGTTGGAATTGTAAATCGACCCGACAAACAGCGTTGGCGAGAACAGCCAGCCGCCCAGCGCCAGCGGCTTCGGCGCCTGAGGATCTGCCTTGACCGGCAAATCACCGGCCCTCGCCTGACCGGCGGCGGCCAGCGACATCAACACGGCAAGACAACCAGCCGCAACCCGGCATCCGAACGGCCGCCGGGCCGCCGCATCATGCCGCCGCGTGCAGTCGCCAGTTTGCCGTCCTGTCCGCGGCTTCCGCCCCTGCCTCATAAGACCAGCCCATCCGCGGTCAAATTCAGAAAAGATCCCGACGCGCCAGCCGATCTACTTTGACGGCTTGAGCCCCGGATTTCGAGTTGGCGCCCCGGCGTCGCCGAAACCAAGGCAACCATCAATACAACCTATCATAGAGATATTTCTCTTATAGATTTGGCGCCGAGCACTGGCCAGAAAAAATCACGATTCTCACAGGCGATAGCCGGAAAATGTATGGTGGTGTCTTTTCAGCAACTCAACCAATGCGAAAATTGGGATTCGTCTTCAAAAGTATCTTTCCGGCACTTTAATCAAGTCACCGGGGAGGATCATGGTCGACGCCGCCTGCGGATATTCCTTCAGGCCTGTCTCGCCGAAATGCTGGATCAGGATGTAATTTCGATTCGCCCGGTAGGTCCCGCCGCCGGCCGAGGCCATCGCCGTCAGCGCATTCAGGCCGGGCTTGTACGGATATTCACCCTGCTTTTCGACCTCGCCGACAATATAAAAAGGCCGATATTGCGTGATCGTGACGGTAACCTTCGGATTTCTCAAGTATTCGCTGCGAAATCTCTTCGCCAACTCTTTTTCAAGATCTTGTTGGGTTAGACCGACAGCTCTGATGGTGCCGGCAAGCGGCAGGGAAATCACACCATTGGGGTCGATATCGTAATCACCGCTCAGTGACGGTTCGTTATAGACGGTGATTTTGATCTTCTCGCCGCCCTGGAATCGGGGCGCCGCGGTCGCGGCCGCCGCATTCGCCGCCAGTTCCTCAGGCGTCGCCGCGCCGCGATCGCCGGGGGTCGCGCAGCCTGCAACCATAAAGGATATAACTGCGATAGTGGTATAAAAACGAGTCCAGCGAATTTTCGTCGGAATTCCCATGGTCGCTTCTTGTCCTGTCAAGGGCACCGATTATCGACCGCCGCCAACGCTTCGACGATGGCCACGATACAACCTGGACGAAAGCAGTCGATATTATCGAAAGGAAATCCGATAAAGAAACGCACTTATAGCGTGCATGTGGCGGAATTAGGGGTTAAAATTCCAAGGAGGCGGCGAGGGGTATTAGCGGCACGCAATTGCCGCCAATATGGGCGTCAATCAGGGCGTATTGTCGAATGCGAATTCTTTCGCCGGCATCGCGCGGGTCCTTTGCGATCCGCTTTGCAGCCTTCGACGCCTGCTGGGCTTTCCTCACGCCGTGGCTGGCTTTGTGGATTCGCGGCGCTCAAGTTCTGTCGGCGACCGACTGGCCCGCGGCGGCGTTCTATTGCGGCATTTCGTTTATCGCCGCGCTGATCGCGTTTCTGATCTTCCGCATTCGCGACAGCATGACCCATCTGTTTTCGGTGCACGGCGCCATCGATGTCGCCAAGGCCGTGGTCCTGTCGGAATTCGTGACCTGTCTGGTGCTGTTTTCGGTCACCCGGCTGGACGGCGTGCCGCGCTCGACGCCGCTGATCCATGCCCTGATCCTGTCGGTCGGGCTGGTGCTGGCCCGCGCCTTCGTCCGCATGATCCATGCCGAACCGGCGCTGCCGGAAACCACCGGCTCGGCGCCGACCGAACATGTCATCGTCATCGGCTCCAACCGGTTATCCTCGCTCTATATCGATTTCCTGCACGCTTATGCCACCGGCCATCATCAGGTGATCGCCATTCTCGACGACCGCGCCGAAATGATCGGGCGCGCGGTGGCCGGCGTGCGGGTGCTCGGACCGACGCAACACCTCCTGCCGGTGATCGAGGAATTCAAGGAACACGGCATCGTCACCGATCGCGTCATCGTCGGCGGCGACCTCGACGTTCTGGGTCTGGAAGCGCGTGCGGAGGTGCAGCGGATTTGCGATGAACACAAGATCCAGCTGGATTTCGTGCCGCAATTGATCGGGCTGGACAGATCGAGCGTCGCCGCGCCGCCGCCGCGACCGTTGGCGCGCGGCGCCTTGCCGGGCCTCGACAGGTCGCCAGCGACGACATCGCCGCGCGGCTATTTTCACACCAAGCGCTATATCGATCTCTGCCTCGCCTCGGTGCTGATCGTCATATTGCTGCCGCTGTTCGTCGCGGTCGCGATCGTCGTTCTGCTCGACGTCGGCTCACCAGTATTCTTCTGGCAGCGGCGCGTCGGCATGAACGGCCAGATCTTCCAGATGCACAAGTTCCGCACGCTGAAGCCGTCATTCGACTGGCGCGGCCTCGCGGTGCCGGCCACCGAACGCATCTCAATGGTCGGCCGCCTGTTGCGGAAGTTCCGGCTCGACGAACTGCCGCAGTTTCTCAATGTGCTGGTCGGCGACATGTCGCTGATCGGACCGCGACCGCTATTACCGCAGGATCAGCCGCCGAATCCGACGCTGCGGCTGACGGTACGGCCCGGCATGACCGGCTGGGCGCAGGTCCACGGCGGCACGCAATTGACGCCGGAGGAAAAGAACACGCTCGACGAATGGTACATCCGTCACGCCACGCCGATGCTCGACCTCCAGATCGTCGCCAAGACGATACCGGTTCTGTTCGGCAGCGAACATCGTTCGGACAACCCGGCCGGCGCCTATCCGGCGACGGGCAACGGCGACGTTGCCGCCACCGTGCTGTCGCCGATCGCCCGACAGCCGGCGCACCGGTCCTGATGCGCCCGCCCGCACCGCCGGCGTCGGTTGAACAACGAATCGGCGCACCGACGAAGTCACAACCCAGCGCGACAAGTCGGAAAGCGACGCGATATCGGCCGGCCAGGCGATAGCCGCACGTCATGGCGCGCATCATTTTTCTCAATCGTTTCTTTTATCCCGACCAT
This sequence comes from Rhodopseudomonas sp., assembly GCA_016124795.1. Taxonomy (GTDB): domain Bacteria; phylum Pseudomonadota; class Alphaproteobacteria; order Rhizobiales; family Xanthobacteraceae; genus Pseudolabrys. The sequence goes on from WGNB01000028.1 coordinate 33,428, forward strand.
TCCGCCACCAGCCAGATTCTCAGCGACCTGGCCTTCGATCTGTCGGCAGCCGGCCGCGACGTGGCGGTGGTGACCAGCCGGCAGCGTTACGATCACGCCGGCGCCGATCTGCCGGCACGCGAGACAATCAAAGGTGTCAGCATTGTCCGGGTGCCGACCACCCGCTATGGCCGGCGCGGCCTGGTCGGTCGGGGGCTCGATTACCTGTCATATTATCGTGCAACCTGGCGCGCACTCACCGACCGTGCCGAGCCCCGACTGGTCCGGCCGGGCGATATCCTGGTGGCCAAGACCGATCCACCTTTGCTCTCGGTGCTGGCGATGAATGCCGCCGCCGCGACCGGCGCGCATTTGGTCAACTGGTTGCAGGATCTCTATCCGGAAGTCGCCGTCGAACTTGGCGTACCGCTGTTTAAGGGTCCGGTCGCCAACGTCCTGGCCCGGCGCCGCAACCGGTCGCTGCACGCCGCCCGCGCCAATGTCGTACTCGGCCAGGCAATGGCCGACCGGCTGGCCGCGCTCGGCATCGCGCCGGCAACCACCCACATCATCGCCAATTGGGCGCGCGACGACAGCATCGTTCCGGTTGCTGCCGCGGCCAACCCCCTACGTCACGAATGGGGGCTCGCCGACAAATTCGTCGTCGGCTATTCCGGCAATCTCGGACGCGCGCATGATTACGAGCCGGTGCTGGCGGCGGCCGAACGGCTGTGCGACCGGGCCGGCATCGTCTTCATCTTCATCGGCGGCGGCCGGCAGTTCGACGACGTGGCGCGCCAGGCACGGGCGCGCCGGCTCGGGCCGTCCTTGCGGTTCTTTCCCTACCAGGACGATTCGCTGCTGACTTATTCGCTGTCGGTTCCCGATCTGCACTGGCTGTCGCTCAAGCCGGCGCTCGAAGGACTGATTTTCCCGAGCAAGTTTTACGGCATCGCCGCCGCCGGCCGGCCGATGGCGGCCCTGACCGCGCCCGGCGGCGAGATCGCCCGGCTGGTCGAAGGGCACGGCTGCGGCGCGGCGTTCGACCCGGCCGATGTCGACGGCCTGACCGGCTTCATCGACCGGCTGGCCGGCGATCCGGCGCTTTGCGCCGACATGGGCTGGCGCGCCCGCACGATGCTCGACCGTCATTTCTCAAGGGCGCAAGCACTGGCGCGCTGGCGGGCACTACTCGATTCCGCAGGATGAAATTTTCACGTCCGGCACGAACCTGACCGGCCACTTGCGCGCCTCCCGACGACATGCGAAGCGATAGCAAGCCATTTCGTTGAAGCTCGCGCCAGGAACTTGCGTCGATGCGGCGTCCGCTGCTGTTGCTGCTCAAGGCGGCCATCTCACTCCTGCTGCTTTATCTGTCGCTGCGCGCGGTCAATCTGTCCGTGCTCGGCCAAAGGCTGAGCCGTATCGAAATCGGCTGGATCGTTGCGGCGCTGGCCCTGCTGACCGCCCAGGTCGGACTGCTGGCGATGCGCTGGCAGATCATTGCCCGGCAGTGCGGCGCGGCCCTGTCGTTCGGCGCGTCGCTGCGGATCAGCTTCATCGCATCGTTCTTCAATCAGGTATTACCTTCGACCGTCGGCGGCGACGCCGCCCGCGTCTGGATGCTGGCGCGGCGTGGCGGCGGCTGGGCCTCCGCCGCCTATTCGGTGCTGATCGATCGCGGCATCGGCGTCTTCGTGCTGGCCTTGCTGGTGATCGGCAGCCTGCCCTGGACGCTGACCCTGCTGCGCGACCCGATTGCGCGCTCAGTCTTGCTGCTGATCGGCGGCGGCGCGGTCGCGGGCGCTGCCGTTTTCATGTCGATCGGCGCACTGCATTCGCGCCGCCTCGAACGCTGGGTCGTGACACGCCACCTCACCCAGGTCTCGCGCGCCGCCTGGCGGCTGTGCCGCTCCCTGCCGGCCTTGAGCGCCGTGACAGCGGCCTCCTTCGCCATCCACTTGCTCACCATCGCCGCCGCCTGGTGCATCGTGCAGGCGATCGACGCGACCGCCAGTTTCGCGGTGCTGCTGTTCCTGATCCCGCCCGTGCTGCTGATCACCACCGTACCCTTGTCGATTGCCGGCTGGGGCGTCCGCGAAGGCAGCATGATCGTCGCCTTCGGTTATGCCGGCCTCGCGCCGGGCGATGGCCTGATCGTCTCGGTGCTGTTCGGCCTGACCAGCTTCGCCATCGGCGCCATCGGCGGCCTGGTCTGGATCGCCGGCGGTCTGTTCGGCGACGCGCCGATGTCGATCGTGCCGCCGCCCTGCGAGCCAAGTCCCTTCACCGACCAGGTCTGACCTGAAATCCGGATGGCCGCGCCATGACCCGCACAACAACCGGCGCCATCGCCCGGCCGGCGGCCTTTCTCGACCGCGACGGCGTGCTCAATGTCGATCATGGCTATGTTTATAAACCCGAGCAGCTCGAATGGGTCGCCGGCGCACCGCAGGCAGTGAAGTTGTTGAACGACGCCGGTTACCTGGTGTTCGTCGTCACCAATCAATCCGGCGTCGCCCGCGGCTATTACGACGAAGCCGCTGTCACGACCTTCCATCGCCATATGCAAGCGCAACTCGCCGCCACCGGCGCGCACATCGACGCTTATTATTATTGCCCGCATCATCCCGAGGGCAAGGTTGCGGCCCTGACCGTGCGCTGCACGTGCCGCAAGCCGGGCATCGGCATGTTCGAACAGGCGGCGCGCGAATGGCCGATCGCTATGGCCGGCAGCTTCATGATCGGCGACAAGGACGACGACATGACCGCGGCCGCCGCGTTCAACATCCGCGGCGTCAAATTCAATGCGGCGACGGACAGCCTCGATGACGTCGTCGCAAGGCTGATCGGCTCCCGGTAAAGCCGGCCGCGCCTAGGCTTTCGAACGACGGCCCGCGCCGATGAAACGCCGCCACAGCCACAGCGGCAGGCGCAACGCCGGATACAGAAAATGCAACGCGTCCGGCAAAGGCAGCCGCAGAACATCGTCGAGCCGGATCGACAGATCGCGGCCGAGCGCCATTACATTGGCCCAGCCGCCGCCGAGCAAGAACCGGATCATGGCGACGCGCGTGGTGCCGAAGCGGCGGTCCTCGAGTTCAATCTCGGCAGCCGGCCCCACCATGATGTCGGTCGCAAGCGCGGTCAGGACGCGCAGCCGCGCACCGGCGCGCGGGACCGCGCCGCCGTCAGCCGGCGGCGCGATACCGAACAACCGATGACGTAAAGTCAGCGCCAAAGCAGCGCAGACACTGGCGCCAATCGCCTCGGCATGGCGCACCAGCCGCCGCACCTCGGCATCATCCTTGCCGGCCAGAAAGGCATTCAGATCGGCCAGCCATTTCAGCCGCGACCAGCCATGATCGGCGCCGTGCAGGCAGAGATAGGCGAACAGGTCATCATCGTTGAGCGTCCGAATGCCGGCGCCGTTCGACAGCGTCACCGTCTGATATTCACGATACGCGTCGACGCCCGTCAGCAACGGTGGACTGGTCGCCGCCCGCCACCGCAATTCGACTTCGCTGCCACGGTTCTGATCGGCCAGCGCGATCTCGCGGGCATAGCGCAGCACAAGCCGGCGCTGCCGCGCGCTCAGCGACCCGCGCGGCTGGCGCAAGCCGTAACCTTGCGCTTCAAGCAACTCCCAGGCCTGCATTGCGCGCTCGGGCGGCACCAGCAAATCAATGTCCTTGCTGTGCTTCAGGCCGAGCGACCGGTAAGCGAGCAGCGCGAGAGGAATGCCTTTGAGAACGAGCACCGCGATGCCGGCGGCATCGAACAGACCTTGCAGCCGCGCCGTCTCGGCCGCCAACGTCAGGTCGTGCCGGGCGATGGCATGCGCACGACGGGCGAGAACCGTGGCCGCCGCCGGCGGCGGCTCGATGCCGGCGGCGGTCAATGCAGCATGCACCAAACCATCGACGCGATGCCGCCGCACCACCCGCAACAACCGGTCCCAGTCGATGGGACCAGCCGCGGCCTCGCGAACGGCATGATCGCGCGTTTCCGATGGCGGCCAGCGACAACAGGCGACGGTCAAGACAAATTCAGGCGACGACGTCCCCGCGACCGTCATGATAGGGCCGGACGGGAAGACATGGCCGAACGTGATGCGACGGTCACAGGCGGGTTGCTCTGACCGACGTAACGTCCATCCTCGAAGCGCAGCACTCGATCGCAAAGCGCAACACTTTCAGCGCGATGCGCGACGATTACGACAGTCGGCCGCGGCTTGACGGCGAGCAACCGTTCCAGGATTGCGTGCTCGCCGGCCACGTCAATCGCGCCGGTCGCCTCGTCGAGCACCAGCAGGCGTGGCTGGCGCAGCAAGGCGCGCGCCAGCGCCAGCCTTTGCCGCTCGCCGCCCGACACCAGCATGCCGCGCTCGCCGACGACGGTGTCGAGGCCCCGCGGCAAACGCCGCACCAGATCGTCGACGCCGGCCAGAGCTAAAGCCTGCCAAATCTCGGCGTCGCTCGCCGCCGGTCTGGCCCAGGCGAGATTGCCGCGCAGGCTGTCGTGAAACAGAAACGGGTCCTGCGCGATGTAACTGATTTGATCGCGCCAGGCGGCCAGCGCCGCGCCTTCGAGCGTAACGCCGCCGACCGTGATGCGCCCTTGTTGCGGCGGATAAAGCCCGACCAGCAAATCGGCGAAAGTCGTCTTGCCCGCGCCTGACGGGCCAATGACACCGACGCACTCGCCCGGCGCGATCGTCAGACTGACATGCGCGATACCACGCGCGGTCCGGTCATCGGCGCCATCGTCACCGCTTCGGTCGTCGTCGGCATGCCGGAACGATACCCGTTCAAAAACAATCGGCCCGTCGAAAATCGGCGCGACGGCGTCACTCGCGGGGCGAGGCAGCGGCGGCAATGCACTCAATTCATGCTGCAATGTCTTGACCTTGTCATAGACCGGCAGCGCCAATGCGATCTGTTGCAGGCCGCGCTGAATTTGTCCGGCCGGGCCGACCATGCGGGTGACGATCAGCAAAAGCGCGATCAGGCGCGGCGGCGCGATGTCGAACACACCGACGCCAACCAGGACAAGACCCGCGACGAACAGCGCCGATACCGCCGACAACGTTAGTTGCCGACGGGTCTGCTGCCGCACGATGTCGATCTGCAACCGCGTTGCCTCGCGCAGGGTCTGACGGAATTCGGCGACGAATCCGGGTTGCAGGTTCTGGCTGATCGCCAGCTTCAGACCGCCGAGAAACTGCCCGGCGAGATTCAACAACAACAGATTGACGTCGGCGACGCGGCCACCAAGCAACTGATCGCGCCCCACCGTCAGCACCAAGGCCGCCGCGACCAGCGCCAACACGGCAACAACAAGCAACGCCAGATACGGCGCCAGCAAAAAGACCAGAAGACATTGCGCCGCCAGCATCGCGGCCGAGATCGCGCATTGCAGCGCCTGCCGCGCCAACGTGGCGATGCGTTGAACATCGTCGCTCATCAGATGAGTAATACGAGCGTGACGCAGCCGCGCCACCTGATCCCACGGCGCTTGCGCCAGCCGTTCGACGATCGATACGCGCTGCGCCTCGACGAAGCCGCTCTGCAATTGCGCGGCCAACACGTCACGCTTGATGATGACAATCGCGCGCAGCGCCATCAACACGCCGAACAAAGCGAGCAACAGCACCAGCTGACCGACCGGGCGTTCAAGCCCCATTGCGGCGAAGGCAGACTTGACCACCGTTTCAAGCCGACCGGGGGCCGCAGCCGATCCGATCACAATGCCGAGCAGCGGCACGATCAGCACCAGGCCCAATCCTTCGACCGCCGCGCCGAGTATCACAAGAAAGCCGGAGGTCCAGCCGCGACGTCCGGCATAGGCCGCGAAATCGCGCAAGAATGCCGCCAGCCCGGCGACCAAGCCAAGGCCCCGCCGTCTGTGTTTATTCGGAGCTTCGCCCGGAGCCTGCATCGTCAAGCGCCCCCATACCAGCCGGCAACCTGCCGACCGGAAACGCCGCACGGACCGTGACCATATCAGATTTCAAGAAAGCGATGCCCCCGATCGTCGAGCACGACGCAGGTCAGGCGGCCGGTCGCGAAAGCGCCGGTATCGATATTGATCCGGTTCGGTCGCACATCCGGCTCGACCGCGGGCGTGTGGCCGTGGACGACGATCTTGCCGAAATCCAGAGTGCTGTTGAGAAACAGATCGCGGATCCACAACAGATAGTCTTCGCTCTGTTCGGACAATGGCACGCCCGGCCGCACCCCGGCATGACAGAAGAAATACCGGCCATGCGTCAGCGACGTTTTCAACGATTGCAGAAATCGGGTTTGCGACGCCGGCATCGCGTCGCGCAGCCGCAAGGCCGCCTCGGCGAAGTTCTTGCCGACCATCAGATCGGCAACGGGCACGCCATAGGAATGCAGCGTTTCCAGCCCGCCGAGCCGCCGCCAATGTTCGCCGGTCTTGGGATCGGTCAGAAATGCCTGAAGCAACGCCTCATGATTGCCCTTGAGCGCGACGTAAGGCGTCGGAAATGGATGGCTGGCGAGCAGATCGAGTACACCGCGCGAAGCCGGCCCGCGATCGATGTAATCGCCGAGCGTGACGGTCAGCGCGTCGCCACCATGAGCATCGACGTCGCGGCCGATAGCGGCGACCGCGCGCTGCAACAGATCAAGCCGGCCGTGAATGTCGCCGATGGCGTAAACCCGTGTGTGCTCGTTTGGAATTGCGTCAAATTCCTCTTTTCAGCGGCCGCCCGACGATTTCCAGATGCGAAAGGCCGACCCGTGGCGAAGGCCGGCTCTGCAATTTGCGGTATGGGCAATCGGCAGCGGTCTATGTTACTTCGCTTTCCCTGGCGTCGTGTGACGTCTCATCGCACGGCTTGGTTCCCCCAATGACGCTCACCGTGACGAACCTCCAGACCAAGCCAGTCTAGACGCAATCTAGCTGACAATTTGTCATTACCCGAATAGCGACCCCACCATGCCGGAATCCCCCTCGATCGCACACCAATCCGCCCTCGCCGGTACCGCAACGCAGCAAGAGCGCTTTTTAATGTCGCTGACCATGCTGTGGCTGGCCGGCGCCGCCTTGCGCCTGACCATTCTGGCGGTTCCACCGGTCATTCCGCTGATCCACGATGAATTGAATCTCAACGCCACCCAGGTCGGCATTCTTACCGGCCTGCCGTCGATGTTGCTGGCGATTGCCGCCGTGCCGGGCTCGCTGCTGATCGCACGCCTCGGCGTGCGCGCCGCGCTGGTGGTCGGACTGCTGCTCACCGCCATCGGCGGCGCATTACGCGGCCTGCTGCCGGATGTGCTGTGGCTATATGTTATGACTATCGCCATGAGTGGCGGCGTCGCGATCATGCAGGTGACGATGCCGACGGCGGTGCGGGCCTGGCTGCCCAAGCGCATCGGTTTCGCGACCGCCGTCTATACCAACGGCCTCTTGGTCGGCGAGATCTTCCCCGTCGCCCTGATGTTGGTGCTGGTGTTGCCGCTGGTCGGCGGCAGCTGGCAATGGGGCTTCGTGTTCTGGAGCGTGCCGGTGGCGGCGATCGCCGTGCTGGTGATGCTGTTTGCGCCGCGACCGATGACGATCAGCGCCGCCGCGACGCGCCCGCGCTGGTGGCCGGACTGGCGCAATCTGCTGATCTGGCGGCTCGGCATCATGCTCGGCACCGTCAACGCGGTTTACTTCGGCACCAATGCCTTTCTGCCGGATTATCTGCGCAGCTTTGGCCAGGGCGAATGGATCAGCGCGGCGCTGACCGGATTGAATGTCGGCCAGTTGCCGGCGTCGTTTCTGCTGCTGGCCATCGCCGGCCGGATGGAACGCAAAGCCTGGCCCTATGTCGTCTGCGGCTTCCTGAGCGCGGCGGCGACCGCCGGCATCGTATTCGGCTCCGGCGTCTGGATCGTCGCCGCCGCGACCTTGCAGGGCTTTGCCTGCGCCGGCATCCTCATTCTGGTTCTGGCGCTGCCGCCGCTTTTAAGCCCGCCGGACGACGTCCACCGCGTCACGGCGGCGATGTTCACCATCAGCTACAGCTGCGGGGTGATCGTACCGGTGATCGCCGGCATGGTCTGGGATTATAGCGGGGTTGCCGCGATGGCCTTCTTGCCGATCGCGCTTTGCGGTATCGTGCTGGTGGTTCTGGCGCCCGCCATCAATCACATTCCTCGGATTGGGAGTTAAACAGCATGCGGCCGATCCCGACAGGCGCCAAGGGCAGCTATTCGCTGCTGGTGACGCCCGCGCATCTCGCCAACCAGTTCAAGGACGCAGTGCTGCCGCAGGTCTTCGCGACGCCGATGATGGTGACGGCGATGGAAAACGCCGCGCTCAACGCGGTGCGCGATTATCTCGAACCGGGCGAAAGCGTCGTCGGCACCGTGGTCAATGTGCGGCATTTGGCGGCCACACCCGCCGGCCATACCGTGACCGCGACCGCCGAAGTGACCAAAGTCGACGGCCGCCGCATCGAGTTCAACGTCTCGGCCCGCGACGAGGTCGAGGAGATCGGCACCGGCACTCATGAGCGCATGGTCGTCGACCTCGCCCGGATCGGCAAACGGCTCGACGCCAAGAAGCGGACGTGACGCCGCGCTGCCGACGCGATCCGGTCAGTCGAACTTCATGCTCTGATCGGAAAAATTCACGGTGATCTTCAGGCTGCCCTCGTTGATGCGCCATTTCTGCAGCGTGAAGGTGCGCAGGCCCGCCTTATGCAGCGGGTCCTCGTTAGCCAGCGCCTCGGCCTCTTCGAACGAATTCGCCCGAAGAATGGACATCCTGGCTTCCGGCACTTCCGAACCGCGCGCATAGAGCGGGCCAGCGGCGAACATGATGCCGCGCCGCTCCATGTCGATCTGATGCGCGATATGGTCGGCGAGCTTCTTCTCGATTTCGGGCGAGCGCACCGGCCGTGCAACGACCAGATACATTTCCTTGCCGAGCAGCCTGGCGGTGATCGGATGAACGTCGGTCGGCACGTCGGACACAGGCAACCTCACTTTTCCGGATGGCATATCGTTAAGCGACGAACGGCGTACAGCCTTGCGCCGACAACGCGTTATTGCGGCTTGCGGGCGAACTCGTGACAACCCGGCGACGGCGCCTGACCCCAAATGTCGCGCGGCAGGCCGCGCCACACTTTCGGCACCTGCGGCCGGTCGCGATGCCAGGGCCGCGGCTCGTAATAGCCGAGTTCTTCGTCGGCCATACGATCCATATCGAAGAACAGTTCGACCAGTTGGCCGTCCGGGTTGCGATGATAGATCGCGACATTATGGCCGGGTCCATGACGCACCGGCCCCCACAATAGCTCGATGCGCTTGCGGCCCAGCAGATCGCAAGCCTGATGCATGTGCGCGGCATCGCGCAGTTCGAAGGCGATATGGTGCAGCCGCCGGCCGTCGCCGCGCGCGAAATTCAGAGTATGGTGATCGAACCCGCAACGCATGAACACGAAGTTTTCCTCAATCCAGTCCGAGACGCGGAAGCCCAGCACCTCGCCATAGAATTTCGAGGTCGCCTGCGGGTCGCTGGTGTACATCGCGACATGACCGAGCTTGTTGACGGCCAGCCCCGCGACCGGCGCCTTTGACGGCAGCGTCTTGCCGTTGGCCATCAATTCGACCTGCATGCCTTCGTGGTCGGTCATCACCAGACTTTGCGGAACGCCGGGCAGATCGTCGCTGCGCAATTCGGCCTTCAGGCCTTTGTCCGACAGTTCGCGCTGCATGGCGACGAAATCGACGTTCGGCGCGACCTCGAAGGCGAGCTTCGGCACGCTTGCCTGCCCGGCCTGCACAAGAACCACCGACAATTGCTCGGAGTCGGACGACATCAACACACGGCCGGCTTCGCGCTGCGCCACGCCGAGACCGACCACCGACTGGAAATAATCGATCTGCCGTTCGAGGTCCGCGGTCGTGATCGTCGCGTGCCGGATTCGCCTGGCCTTGATCATCGCGCTCGCCCCCTCACGCCGTCATGACGATTTTGCCGAGCGCCGCGCCGGATTCGAGCAGCGCATGCGCCTGACGGACTTCGGACAGTTTCAACCGCGCCGCCACCGCCGGCCTGATTGCACCGGAGGCCAGATAACCGATGATCTCGCGCATGATGGCGCGGCGGCCGTCGCGGTCATGATCGTAAATATGAAACGAGAAGCTGCGCACCGCCGGACAGATCGCCATGTGCTTGCGCAGTTCCGCTACCAGATCCTTTTCCGGCAGGTCGCCGAAACCGTTATAGGTGACCAGCGTGCCCCATTTGGCGAGCGCACCGAGCAGGTCGGTGAAGGCCTTGCCACCGGCATGGTCGAGGATCAGGTCGACGCCCGCGCCTTGGGTCAATTCACGGGTGCGGGCGACGACGTATTCCGTGCGATAGAAAACGATGCCGTCGGCACCCATGGCGCGGGCAAAAGCGGCCTTCTCCTCGCTGCTGACCGTGCCGATCACGGTCATGCCGTCGAGCTTGGCCAGTTGCACCAGCGCGCTGCCGACGCCGCCGGCCGCCCCGATCACCAGCACCGATTTCGGCTGCTGCTTGCCGCGGGCTTCATGCAGCAGCGCGTAAGCCACCTGATAATTGGCCAGACACACCGCCAGTTCGAGGTCGGTATTCTCCGGCAACAGATGCACGGCGTCAGCCGGCGCGGCGATCAATTCCGCGTAACAGCCACCGCGCTGCGCCAGATCGCGGGCGCTGAGCAGGACCTTCTGCCCAATCGCGATATCGCGCACATTGGCGCCGACCGCCGCGATCCGTCCGGCGGCATCGTTGCCGGGGTTGGCCGGCAGCGGCGGCATCCATTTGTATTTGCCGGACCGGATCAGGGTATCGGGCACGCCGACGCCGAAAGTCTCGGCGCGGATCACCACGTCATCGGGGCCGCAAGAAGGCTCGGCGACGTCAACATAATCGAGCGCGTCGATCCCGCCGGGAGTGGAAACCAGCACAGCCTTCATCGCGTCCTACCCTTATCCGTTGGCCAATCCGCGGCGTTGATCGCCGTCTTGCTTTTGGCTTCTGTCGCGCGGCGTTATCGCCGGCCGCCTACTTTTCGTCGACCACCGGATTGCGCAGCACGCCGATGTTCTCGATCTCGACTTCGACGACGTCACCGGCCTTCATGAAGATCGGCGGCTTGCGGGTAAAGCCAACGCCGGCCGGCGTGCCGGTGGCGATGACGTCGCCCGGCATCAGGTCAAAGATCTCCGACGAGTAATTGATCAGGCGCTGAATGCTGAAAATCAGGAACGAGGTATCGGATTTCTGCACGATCTCGCCGTTGAGCCGGGTCTCCAGCTTCAGCTTGGTCGGGTCGGTCAGCTCGTCCGGGGTGACCATCCAGGGTCCGAACGGACCGGTGCCGTTGAAATTCTTGCCGGCGGCGATCTGCTGCGCGTGGCGCTGATAATCGCGGACGCTGACATCGTTATAGATCGAATAGCCGGCGACGTAATCCATCGCCTCGCTTTCCGGGATATGGCGGCCGCTCTTGCCGATAATGACGGCCAGTTCGCCTTCCCAGTCGAGATGAGTGGACACCTTCGGGCGGATCACCGGCTGGTCGTGACCGACCTGCGAACGCCAGACTCGCAGGAAGATCGGCGGGAATTCGGTCAGCTCGCGCTTCATACCGAACGCCACCGCTTCATTGTGGTGGTCGAGATAATTGCGCACCGCGCAGATGATCTTTTCCGGACGGGTGATGACCGGCAGATAGACGATATCGGCCAGCTTCACGTCGGGCTTATGAGCGGCCACGATGGCATCGCGCTTGGCGAAATCCGGACTGGCGATGAAATCCATCAGCGTCGGATAATTCGGCAGCGCCTTGCCGAGATCGACAACGCCGTCGCCGACGACAGCGCCCCAGGTCTCCCGCCCGCCGATGGAAAAAGACAACAGTTTCATGATCGCCCCTTTATTGGCTCGCCAAGGTGTCGGCGGGACCGCCACGCCCGGCCCCCGATTGGCCCGGACCGGCGAGGTCCCGAAATCCTGGACAAGTCCATGCCATCATTTTCGAAAATTTACAACAGGCGACGGTGAAGTCGTCGGCAAAGGGACGTGACGGAGCCACAATACAGGGCGCAACCGGGCCGCAGCGCTTCGCAAACCGCCACCGCCCGCCACTTGGCGCGACGGCGTCAGCCGGCCTTCAGCAACTGTCTGGCGTATTTGGCGACGTTGTCTGTGGTGGTGCGAATATGGCTGTCGATCAGCTTGAGCGCCAGCGCGCTATCGCGACCGATCGCCGCCTGCATCAAGGCGCGATGCTCACCGTTTTTATCGCGCGGCATCGGACGCAACGCCGCCGACAGGCTGCGGTAGCGCTCGGCGCGATCATACAGCGCCTTGTGCAGGCCGATCAAAGTTGGCGACTGGCAACCGGAAATCAACGCAAGGTGAAAATCGCGATGCGCGCCTTTCCAGTCCGGTTCGCTGACCGGATTGCCGGTGGCCCGCTCCTCGATCCGCGACAAACGGTGCAGCGACGAAATAACCCCGATTTCCCAGTCATCTTTGCCATTCTCGATCGACAGTCGCAGCGCGTCTGTCTCGACCAGCAGCCGGACATGGGTGAGATCGAAAAGGTCGTCGAGGGAAACCGGCGCGACGCGGAAGCCGCGCTGCTCCTCGTTGACGACCAGTCCATCGGCGACCAGCGACGTCAAAGCCTCGCGCAAGGTGCTGAAGCTGGCGCCATAAGTCTGACGCAGCGCATCGAACTTGAGCGGTTCGCCTGGCTTCAGCGCACAACCGACAATGTCCGAACGCAGGCGATGGGACAGGTCGGCGGCGATCGTCTTGCCGAATTCCTTACGAGGCTTGATTGCGGTCAGGGTCATGAACGGTCCGTTGACAGGCGGCACGTCGGACCCGACGCACCGTAGCGTCCGGACACTATATTCCATTTCGCCGCGACGTGTTGCAATGATTATCGTAATATGCTTGATTTTCGAAAGTGACCGGACAAACTGGTCCAAGCCAACAACAAGAAGCCAAAAAGAAATAATCGAGGGAGAACGCCATGCGCCAGTCGGTCCGCAATGCCGCCTTATCCGCCGGCCTGATCTGCCTGCTGTTTGCCGGCAGCCAGGCCCGGGCGGAGGACTATCCGAACCACCCGCTCAAGATCATCCAGGGCTATGCACCGGGCGGCACCGCCGATGCGATTTCGCGCATCGTCGGCAAAGAACTGTCGGAACAAATGAAGCAGCCGATCGTGGTCGAAGCCCGGCCCGGCGCCGGCGGCAATCTCGCCGCGGATGTCGTCTCCAAATCAGCGCCGGACGGATATACGCTGGTGCTGCTGACGACCGCGCATGTCATCTCGCCGGCGATCTACAAGTCGCTTCCGTTCGATCCGATCAAGGATTTCGAATTCATCGGCAATATTGCCGACGTGCCTTACGTCATCGTCGTCAACGCCGACTCGCCCTACAAGACACTGAAAGAACTCGCCGACGCCGCCCGCGCCAAGCCCGGCACCATCACCATCGGCAATGCCGGCGTCGGCACCGGCCAGCATCTGTGCGCGGAGCTGTTCGCCGAGGCGGTCAAGGCGAAATTCGTCAACGTTCCGTTTCGGGGCGACACCGCCGCGGCGGCCGGCCTGCTCAGCCATACGGTCAATGTCGTGGTGGCGCCGGGCACCGCAATCCGCGGCAACATTGTCGCCGGCAAGTTCCGGGCGCTCGGAATTTCCAGCTTGAAGCGCTGGAAAGACCTGCCGGACGTCGCCACGATTGCCGAAACCGGCGTAGCGCCGAACTTCAACGTGGTCGGCTTTCTCGCCCTCGGCACCGCGCATGGCGTGCCCAAGCCCATCGTCGCGAAATTGAGCCGGGAATTGAAGGTCGCACTCGCCAAGCCGGAAGCCGATCAGCGCATCGGCGCGTTCGGCCTGATCACCAATTACAGCACGTCGGCGGAATTCAAGACCAAGGTCGAAAGCGAAATCGCGCGCTGGAAGGACATTGCCGAGAAGGCCAATATTCCGAAGCGCTGACGAATTTCTCGGACTAATACGGATTATCGAGAAAATAGCGCCGTCGGGCTTCAGCCCGGCGGCGCTTTGATATGAATCCCCGGACGCCAAAGCCGACGAAAAAGCCGAGCGTCAACGCTGTGACTAACGACGCCATGACCACTCACACAATTATCAGTATTGCCGGACGGTGATACCATCTATCCGTGTAATTTCAAAGGGTGAGCACCGGATCGCGAGGACTGACAAGCGAACGGCGAGCTGGCCCGCCTGCCGCGCCATCGCCTCTTGAACTTCAAGAAATTCCACTGTATCCATCAATAGACGGCTATTAAGCCTCTATACTGATGTTTTAAACATGATAACCGGTCCCCAAATGCGGGCGGCCCGCGCCCTGCTCGGCCTCGACCAGCGCCAATTGGCGAAAGTGTCCGGCCTATCGCTGCCGACCATTCAACGGATGGAATCGAGCGACGGTGTGGTGCGGGGCAATGTCGATTCCCTGATGAAGCTGGTCGAGGCGCTCGACGCCAATGGCATTGAATTGATCGGTGAAGGCGCGGCTTCGACTGGCGGCGGCCGAGGAGTCCGGTTGAAATGACCGCGCACCGATCGCAGTTTCTCCGCCACGGACAACGGGGCCGACGATGATCACCGACGCGCTCTTCGGCGTGCTGGCGCTGGTGGCCCTTGCCCCCCTGGCGATCACGTTGAGCGCGTCTTCGAAAGCCGGAAGCGCGATCTATGGCGCGTGCCTGATCGCCACCGTCGCATTGCTGACCATCGCGCTGGTGGCCCTGATCGGCCAACAGGTCGCCTCGACGGTGACGCTGCCATTCGGCCTGCCCTGGCTCGGGGCGCATTTCCGCATCGATGCGTTGTCGGCGTTCTTCATGGCGGTGATCAATCTCGGCGGCGCCGCGGCCAGCCTCTACGCGCTTGGCTATGGCCGCCACGAGCACGCACCGCAGCGCATCCTGCCATTCTTCCCGGCCTATCTCGCCGCCATGAACCTGGTGGTGCTGGCCGACGACGCCTTTTCGTTCCTGGTGTCGTGGGAATTCATGTCGCTGTCGTCCTGGGCGCTGGTGATCGCGCATCACCGCGTCGCCGGCAATTTGCGCGCCGGCTACATCTATCTGCTGATGGCGGGCTTCGGCACACTGACGCTGCTGCTCGGCTTCGGCCTGCTCGCCGGTCCCGATGGCCATTATGCCTTCGACGCAATCCGCGCGTCGCATCCGTCGGTCGCGCTTGCCTCGCTGGTGTTGTTTCTTGCCTTGATCGGCGCCGGTTCGAAAGCCGGTCTGGTGCCGCTGCACGCCTGGCTGCCGCTGGCGCATCCGGCCGCGCCCAGTCACGTCTCGGGCATCATGAGCGGCGTGATGACCAAGGTCGCGATCTACGGTTTCATCCGCATCGCCTTCGACCTGCTCGGGCCGCCGCAATGGTGGTGGAGTCTGGCGGTGCTGGCGGTTGGCGGCATCAGCGCGGTGATGGGCGTGCTCTATGCGCTGATGCAGAGCGACCTCAAGCGCGTGCTCGCCTATTCGACGATCGAGAACATCGGTCTGATTTTTGCCTCGCTCGGCCTGGCGCTGGCCTTCAAGGCCTATGGCATGAGCTTCGCCGCCGCGCTGGCGCTGACCGCCGCGCTGCTCCACGTCTTCAACCACTCGCTGTTCAAATCGCTGCTGTTCTTCGGCAGCGGCGCCGTGCTGCACGCGACCGGCACTCGCGATATGGAACAGCTCGGTGGCTTGATCCACCGCATGCCGAAGACAGCCTTTGTGTTCCTGGTCGGCTGCGCGGCCATCTCGGCCTTGCCGCCCTTGAACGGCTTCGTGTCGGAATGGCTGACGTTCCAGGCCATTCTGGTCAGCCCGCAATTGCCGTCCTGGGGTCTCAAATTAATGGTGCCCGGCGTCGGCGCGCTGCTGGCCCTATCGGCGGCGCTTGCGGCGGCCTGTTTCGTGCGGGTCTACGGCATCACGTTTCTCGGCCGACCGCGATCGGACGCCGCCCATACGGCAAAGGAAACCGACGCCTTCTCGCTCGCCGCGATGATGGCGCTCGCCGCCTTGTGCCTGATCGCCGGCATCGTGCCCGGGCTGTTCATCGATGCCCTGGCCCCGATCGTGCAGACCCTCACCGGCGGACACATGCCTGTGCAGATCGGCACGCAGTGGATGTCTCAATGGCTTTCAATCGTGCCGATCGCCGAAAGCCGCAGTTCCTATAACGGCCTGCTGGTCTTCGTCTTCATGGGCCTGACCGGCATGATCGCCGCCTTCGCCATCCATCGGCTGGCCTCCGATAAAATCCGGCGCGGTCCGGCCTGGGGCTGCGGCTTTGCCGGCACCGGCCCCCAGACCCAATATACCGCGTCAAGCTTCGCGCAACCGATCCGCCGCGTCTTCGGCACGCTGGTCTTCCGCGCCCGCGAAACCGGCGACATGCCGCCGCCCGGCTCGACCGCGCCGGCGCGACTGACCGTGCAGGTTCACGATCTCGTCTGGGAGGCGCTCTATGCGCCCGTGGCGCGGGCTGTCGGCGTCATCGCCGAACGGTTGAATTACCTTCAGTTCCTCACCATCCGGCGCTATCTAACCCTAGTCTTCGCAGCGCTGATCGTTCTCCTCATGGTGCTGGCGATATGGCCATGATGAACGCCATGATCCGCGACTTTATCATGCAAGGCGGCCAGATGCTGCTGGTGCTGACCATCAGCCCGCTGCTGCTGGGCTTTGTCCGCAAGGTCAAGGCTCGGCTACTGCGCCGGCAAGGACCGCCGCTATTACAGCCCTATCGTGATCTGACCCGGCTGATGCGCAAGGATGTCGTACTCGCCGACAATGCCTCGTGGCTGTTCCGCGCCATTCCTTACGTCGTATTCGCCGCCACCTGGGTCGCCGCCTCGCTGGTTCCGACCTTCCGCAGCGGCCTGCTGTTTTCCTGGACCGCCGACCTGATCGCGATCATCGCCATTCTCGGCTGCGCCCGCTTCTTCCTGGCGCTGGCCGGGATGGACACCGGCACCAGTTTCGGCGGCATCGGCTCGAGCCGCGAGGTCATGATCGCCTCGCTGGCCGAGCCGGCGATGCTGATGATCGTCTTTGCCATCGCGCTGATCGCCGGCTCGACCCAGCTTTCGTTCATGGCGGCGTTCATGAATTCGCCCGCGGTCGGTCTGCGGGTTTCGCTCGGCCTCGGCCTGATCGCGCTGATTATCGTGGCGCTGGCCGAGAACGGCCGCATCCCGGTCGACAATCCGGCCACCCATCTCGAACTGACCATGGTGCACGAGGCGATGGTGCTGGAATATTCCGGCCGCCATCTGGCGCTGATCGAATTGGCGGCGGCGCTTAAGCTCGTGCTTTATCTCTCGCTGATCGCCTGCCTGTTCGCGCCCTGGGGCATTGCGCCGGGCACGACCGAACCGAAGCTCCTGCTGATCGGCGTGGTGACCTACATCGCCAAGCTCGCCGTCCTCGGCACCCTGCTCGCCATCTTCGAAACCGCGATCGCCAAGATGCGGGTGTTCCGCGTGCCGGAATTCCTCGGCGCAGCCTTGATGCTGGCGCTGCTCGCCACGCTGCTGCGATTCGTATCGAGGAGTTTCTAGAGATGCACGGGTTGACCTTCGACATCGCGCATATGCTGGCCGGCTCGCTGGTGCTGGTCTCCTTCATCGAACTTTATCAGGATCGGCTGTCGGCGTTGCTCAACACCTTCGCGCTGCATGCCTTCGTGCTGGCGGCCTCGGTTGCCTGGCAGGCTTTCGTGCAGGACGCGCCGCATCTTTACATCACCGCGTTGATCGCGCTTGTATTCAAAGCAATTGTGATTCCGGTGGTGCTGCACCGCATCGTCGTGCAACTCGGCATCCATCGCGAAATCGAGAACGTCTATGGCGTCGGCCTGGCCATGCTGGTCGGCATCGGCCTTGTCGCGCTGTCGATGGTGGTGATGCTGCGGGTCACCGCCGAAGCCGACCCGCTGGCGCGCGAGGATCTCGCCTTTGCGTTGTCGGTGGTGCTGATCGGCCTGTTGATGATGGTGACGCGGCGCAACGCGGTCAGCCAGGTCGTCGGCTTCATGTCGCTGGAGAACGGCCTGGTGCTGGCGGCGACGGGCGCCAAGGGCATGCCGCTGGTGGTCGAAATCAGCGTAGCCTTCTCCGTGCTGATCGCCTTCATCGTGATCGGCATCTTCCTGTTCCGGATCCGCGAGCGCTTCGACACCGTCGACATGCAGGCGATGGACAAATTCCGCGGAGAACAGCGATGACCTTCGACGCGCTCGATGGTGTTTTGCTGATCCCGGCGGCCTCGGCCTGCCTGCTCGCAGCGCTACCCGGCTATCGGCTAACCTCGCGGCTCAACATGCTGGCGGCCTTTCTCACCTTTGCCACTGCCTGTTCGCTGTTCGTGGTCGAACCGACGACGGGAAGCTATCTACTGGTCGACGACCTCAACAAGGTCTTCATCGTCCTGACAACCTTCGTCAGCTTTACCACCAGCGCCTTCAGCGCCAGCTATATCGGCCATGAAATCGAAATCGGTCGCCTGAAACTGGGCTATGTCCGGTTTTACCATGCCATGTACCAGGTGCTGATGTTCGCCATGAACCTCGCGCTGGTCGCCAACAACATCGGCCTGATGTGGGTCGCGATCGAACTGGCGACACTGACGACCGTGCTGATGGTCGGCATCTACCGCACCCACGAGGCGCTCGAAGCGGCCTGGAAATATTTCATCCTGGGCAGCGTCGGGATCGCACTGGCGCTGTTCGGCACCATCCTGATCTATATGGCGGCGCTGCCGGTGATCGGCGAAGGTCCGAACGCCATGGTCTGGACCATTCTGGTGGCGCACGCCGCCCGCTTCGACCCCGACCTTCTGAACGTCGCCTTCGTCTTCCTGCTGCTCGGTTATGGCACCAAGGTCGGCCTGGCGCCCCTGCATGCCTGGCTGCCGGACGCGCACGCCGAAGGCCCGACGCCGATTTCGGCGGTCCTGTCCGGCTTGCTGCTGAACGTCGCGCTCTATGCGCTGCTGCGCTTCAAGATGTTGCTGGCGCTGAACCCGATCGCCATCGCGCCCGGTCCGCTGATGGTGACGATGGGGCTGATCTCGGCGATATTTGCCGCCTTCATGCTGTACCGTCGCCGCGACATCAAACGGATGTTCGCTTATTCGTCGATCGAACACATGGGCATTATCGTCTTTGCCTTCGGCGTCGGTGGACCGCTCGCCAATTTCGCCGGGCTGCTGCACATGACCATGCATTCGCTGACCAAATCGGCGATCTTTTTCGCCGTCGGCCATATCGCACAGGTCAAGGGTTCGCAGAAGATTTCCGATCTCAGCGGCCTGACCGTCACGCATCCCGTCCTCGGCTGGGGGCTGGTGCTCGGCGTGATCGCGATTGCCGGCCTGCCGCCGCTTGGCATCTTCATGTCGGAATTCCTGGTGGTGTCTTCGGCTTTCGCTCGCCAGCCCTGGCTGGTGCTGTTTCTGGTCTGCGCCATTCTGGTCGCGCTCGGCGGCCTCTTCATCAAACTCAACACGATCGCCTTCGGCGAACCGCGCGGCTCAACCGCGCCGTCGCAAGCTTCCTACGTGCCGATGTTCGCCCATCTCGCCATCGTCTTCGTCGCCGGCATCTATCTTCCCCCCATGCTGGTCGCAGGCTTTGAAAACGTCGCGAGGCTACTGGGATGATTGGGCCGCGCAGCATCGTGACCGAGGATGGATGGCGCGACGCCATCGCGCGGCTGGCGTCGGGGCGCGCGACGTTGCTCGGCCTGTGGGGCGACAAACCCGACGTGACCATGGCGCTGCTTGACGAGGGCACCGGCAAGGTCGACGTCTTCGGCTATACCTGCATCAACGGACAATATCCGAGCGTCGGTGCGCAACATCCTCCGGCGATCCGCCTGGAACGCACGATCCGCGATTTGCAGGGCCTTGACGCCATCGGCTGTTCCGACCGGCGGCCTTGGCTCACGCATGATGACGAGCCTTATGCTTTTTTGCCGACCGAAGGCGACGCGCTGCACCAGATCGCGGTCGGCCCCGTCCATGCCGGCATCATCGAGCCCGGCCATTTCCGCTTCACCGCCAATGGCGAATTCGTGGTCCGGCTCGAACAAAGGCTCGGCTATGTCCACAAGGGCATCGAGGGCCTGATGACGGGCGCAACGCTCGACACCGCCGCCAGGCTTGCCGCGCGCGTCTCCGGCGACAGCACGGTCGCCTACAGTTATGCCTTCGCTCTGGCCGCCGAGACCGCCTCGCAGATAGCGCCGCCGCCACGCGCCGTCTATCTGCGAGCCCTGATGGCCGAGTTCGAACGGCTCGCCAATCATCTCGGCGACATCGGCGCGGTGTGTAACGACGCCGCCTTCGCATTGATGCATGCGCAGACCGGCATCCTGCGCGAGCGGGTGCTGCGCGCGTCGCAAGACTGCTTCGGACACCGGCTGATGATGGACATCATCGTGCCCGGCGGTGTGGCGCGCGATATTGCCCCGGATGGCGTGAAACAAATTGGCGACCTGCTCGCCGAAATCCGCCGCATATTCCCCCATCTGGTGTCGGTCTATGACAACACCGCGTCGTTGCAGGACCGCACCGTCGGCACCGGCATCGTCAAGCCGGAATTCGCCCGTCAGTTCGGCGCCGGCGGCTTTGTCGGCCGCGCGTCGGGACGCGCCTTCGATGCCCGCCGGGCGCTTGCCTATGCACCTTACGACAGACTGACCTTCGACGTGCCGGTGCTGTCCGCAGGCGACGTCAATGCCCGAATCTGGATTCGCATTCGCGAGGTCGAGCAAAGTCTGGCCTTGATCGACCAGATCGTCGGCGCATTGCCGGATGGCGCCACCAAGATCGAACTGCCGCCGCATGGGGCTTGCGAAGGACTGGCGCTGGCCGAGGCCTTCCGCGGCGACGCGCTGGTCTGGCTGCGGCTCGACGATCAGGGCCGTGTCGCGCGTTGCCACTTGCGCGATGCATCATGGTTTCAATGGCCGCTCCTGGAAACCGCGATCGACGGCAACATCGTCGCCGACTTCCCGCTCTGCAATAAATCGTTCAACTGTTCTTACGCGGGGCATGACGCATGATCCCCAAAAGTGGCAACCGGCTTTCGGATGAGATCATGCGTAAGGAAGAAGTCTGATGCGCAAGACCATGCTCGAAAGCGTGCTGCGCGGTACATTGACCGAACCGCCGCCGCAGCCGGATCAGACCGGCCTTGACGAACTGGCGGCCAGCGTCAATCGCGCCGCCCGCGGCAGACTTGGCCATTCTCTATCGATCCGCCATGTCGATGCCGGTTCCTGCAACGGCTGTGAGCTGGAAATTCACGCACTCGCCAACGCCTTCTACGATCTCGAACGCTTCGGCCTGCGCTTCGTCGCTTCGCCGCGCCATGCCGATGTGCTGACCGTGACCGGCCCGGTCACCGCCAACATGCGCGACGCCTTGCTGCGAACCTATGACGCCATGCCGGACCCGAAATGGGTGGTGGCGATCGGTGCCTGCGGCGCCGACGGCGGCATCTTCGCCGGCAGCCCGGCGGTGGTCGGCGGCGTCAAGGACGTATTGCCGGTCGACCTGACGATTCGCGGCTGCCCGCCGAGCCCGCGTCAATTGCTCGCCGGGCTGTTGGCACTGCTGGAAACGGCCGCGTGACCGATAAACCGGCGGAAGCGCTGCGCCTGTCGCGTGAAATAGCTGAACGAGCTTGGAGGCAGCGCTCGACGATTGCGGTTCCAAGTCTAGCGGCCACGCCCCTTTGAAGAAGGGGCCGATGGTCTCCACCCACATCTCGGCCTTCTCACTGTCCTTGGCATCCGTCCATTTCATTGGCGAGGCGATGCATGAAGGAATTTCGGCGAGCTTGCCCACCCTTCCGCCGAGCGGCACAGCCCCCGCGCGTTGTCAGTAAGTCATCCGCCTTCCCCAACTCATTGACGATCAGGATAAAACCCAGCCCGTCACGCATATACGCGAACGTCTTCTTCGCCGACATCGGCTCTCCCAAGAGGTCGAAAAGCGGCGCGTTCGTCGCGGCGGACACCTCTACAGAGCCGATATAATTCGAGTATGTTTCAGCTGACCACGTCGCGCTGGCCTCGGGTGAAGACCAGTGGAATTGGGGAATGATGTGCTTCTCACTTCAATCACGGGCGCGCTCGAAGAGAAACGGGATTGCGGACAGCCTACTCGGACCATCGGCCCTAAGATGGTTTTGTCTCAGTCTTGCGCTTCCCAGGTCCCCGCCGCCACTTGGCCTCGGCCTGCAATTCCACGCAGTGCCTTATCGGCTTCTCGCCTGTTTGCCGCAAAATCCGGGATTGCCAGACAGTTTAAGGATACTGAAGCCAAGGAATGAGCGCCCGGCATGGCGTCTACTATCGAAATAGTCTACTCAAAAATATAAGCTTCCGCTTCTTCCATTTGAGAAAGATTGGCCTGCAAATTCTTCTGGACCTCTGAAAGGTATCCGAGGAACTGCTTGATCTCGGCCGCCGACAACCCATTGGCGGCAATCGATACGACATCCTTTGCCAGCGGAACGAGGTCGTTGCGCAGGCGGGATCCCTTCGCCGTCAAATGCACATGGATCTTGCGGCGATCCGTCTTGTCGCGAACGCGGCGAACCAATCCGGACTTCTCCATGTTGAGGATTGCGCTCATGGTCGTCGGCTCCATCGTGCCGACACGCCGCGACAATTCGCGCTGGGTTAAGCCATCTTCATTCCAGAGCGCCCGAAGAAAGTACCACATGCCAAGGGTGACACCGGAAGGCTCGATCTTGAGCTGCAAAAGGCGCTGCAGCGCCCGATGCGTCGTTCTGATTTGATAGCCAATACTTTCGGCAAACGGAAGATCAACCTGATCACGGCGTGGCTTGGCAGTAGATCGCTTCTTCGGTCGTTTCGTGGCGTCAGGTCTCGACAAGGCGGCCGCCCTTTCCAGTAATTTCAACATCTCATCGCACATCTCGGATCGGGGGCGCAACCGGCGCCCGCCCCCTTTTCAGCGCATGGTCCGCGAGAGTTCACGGCCCCACAGGCGCGACATTGGGAGCGATCGCACGCGCCCGGCAAGGGGGCAGAGCGGGGTTGCGTCTTATACTTAGTATGCTAAGTATTTGGCCTTGATCCGGGTGCGACAATGACCGACGCCAACCATGCTGTGATGACGACGCCCCTCCTGGTGACACGCAAGAAAGCCGTGGCGCAGGACACGTTTCTGTTCGAATTGAAGCCGCCGCAGGGCCAGGAATTGCCCGAATTCACCCCGGGCTCCCACATCACCGTGCGAACGCCGAGCGGGCAATCGCGCCGCTATTCGCTCTGCAACGCGCCGCAAGAGCGCGACCGGTATCTGATCGCCGTCAAGAAGGAGCCGGGCGGCAGAGGCGGCTCTATCAGCATGGCGGTGCAATTACAGGAAGGCGATACGATCGAGATCGAGCCTCCGGCCAACGAATTCAAGATGTCGAATTCAAAACCCGCGGCGACGATCTTTATCGCCGGCGGAATCGGAATCACGCCGATCAGGTCGATGATCCTCGATTGTCTCCACAAAGGGGATCGGAATTTCAAACTGTTCTATTTCACGCGGACCGCGGATCTGATGGCATTCCGCGATGAATTTCTCGCGCCCGATTTGGCCGAGAACGTCGTTCTTCACCACGACAATGGCGACCCCGAGCAGGCCTACGATTTGTGGCCGATTCTGGAAAACCAGAATGGCGCCGAACTCTATTGTTGCGGCCCGAAGGGACTGATGGACGCGGTGCGTGACATGACCGGCCACTGGTCCGATTCGTCGGTTCACTTCGAGGATTTTGTCGGGGCAACCGCGAAACGGCCGGACGACAAGCCGTTCGAGATCATCCTCGGCAAGTCCGGCGAGCGTCTTGAGGTGGCCGCGGACGTTTCGATTCTGGACACCCTGCGCAACCACGGTCACCTCGTTCCAAGCTCGTGTGAAAGCGGCACATGCGGTACATGCCGCACGCGATTTACCGCCGGGGAACCCGACCATCGCGACTTTGTCTTGTCCGAAAAGGAAAAGAAGACCGAGATCATGATCTGTGTTTCGCGCGCCAGATCCCCCTCTCTCACACTCGATCTGTAGACAATGACAACTCAAGATGAGCTGAGATTGGGCGTCATCGGCCTTGGCCGGGCGTTCACCCTCATGCTGCCGACATTCGTCGGCCATCCGAAGCTGCGGCTGGTCGCAGCCAGCGATCCCCGCAAGGACGCCGTCAGCCGCTTTGCCGCCGAGTTCCAGGCCAAAGGCTATGACACGCCGGAGAATCTTTGTGCGGATCCCGATGTTCAGGCGGTATACGTGGCGTCACCGCATCAGTTTCACCTCGAGCACGTCAGGCTGGCGGCGGCGCACGGCAAGCACATCCTGGTCGAGAAGCCGATGGCCCTTTCGGTCGACGCGTGCCTGGCCATGATCGCGGCGGCGCGGAATGCCAGGGTGCAACTTCTCGTCGGACATAGTCACAGCTACGATCTGCCATATCTGCGGACGCGCGACATGATCGTGTCGGGCCGCTACGGCCGTGTCCGGATGATCAACGCCCTAAATTTCACCGACTTCCTGTATCGGCCGCGGCGCCCCGAGGAACTCGATACCCAACAGGGCGGCGGCGTTGTCTTTAGCCAAGCGGCACACCAGATCGATGTCGTTCGGCTGCTGGCGACCTCGAAGGCCGCCACGGTGCGTGCCTTTACCGGAAACTGGGATGCGCGGCGGCCCACAGAAGGCGCCTATAACGCGCAGATGTCGTTCGATGACGGTACATTTGCGTCCCTCACCTACAGCGGCTACGCCCATTTCGATACCGACGAATTCAACGGTTGGCGCGGTGAACTGGGCCAGGCCCGCGATCCCGATGCCTACGGGCGCGCGCGCATGGCTTTGAAGCAGGCCCAGAGTGCGGCCGATGAGATCGACATAAAGAACAGGCGCGCTTACGGACCGGTCGGCACCGACGGCTTCCGCATCGATCCCGACATGACACACAACCATTTCGGTCTGGTCATTGTGAGTTGCGAACACGCCGATCTCAGACCAACGCCCCGTGGCATTATCGTGTATGCCGACGAGAACCGATGGATCGAGCCGATCGAACAGCCGCGCGTGCCGCGGGCCGAAGTCGTCGACGAACTTTACGACGCTGTCTTCAACGGCAAGCCGCCGCTGCACAGCGGCGCATGGGGCCTCGCGACCCTGGAGGCCTGCCTTGGAATTCTCGATTCTGCCGGGAGCGGCGCGACTGTCAGCTTGATGCACCAGGTCTAGACCGTCCCGCGACCGTTCCGGGTGCGATCAGGAACTCAAATTGCCGCGGGCGGCGATGGTCGCGATAAAATCGTTTTCCGCCGCCGCCGCCGACTTGTAGCGCGGCTCGGTCGTGACAAACGGCTGCTGCGCGTCGGCCGGATGAAAGATTTCCAGATAATACAGATCGGTGGCCCGGTCTTTCTTCGGTTCAATACGGATCAGCGGCACGCCTTATTCCCTCCGAGCGACGACCTGACGGTTTTCTACAACGCAAACGATTCGAGAGACGACGGGTGAAACAGCTCTTCCGGCGCCAGTTGCCGTGCGGAAAGCCCCTGCCCGTGATGGGCCGCGAGAAAAGCCTGCAACGTCGTCCGGTTGGGTTCCAGACCATAGGGCCAGAAATCGTGCCCCATCAACCGGCGGGCCCGGCGCAGGCTTTCGTCGAGCAGCGGCAGCGTGACTTTCGGCGCCGAAGTGTCGGTCAGCGCCTCGAGCGCCATTCGTTTCGACGCATCGAAGGCCTTGGTCAGCGATCCGGCGAGGAACGGGTAGCGTTCAACGAGCGAGCGGCGGACACCGATGACATGCATGATCGGGAAAATCTTGGTTCTCTCGTACCATGCCAGCGCGGCCGCGCCGGGATCGGGAAAGAGCCACGAAATGGCCGGATGCCCGGCGTCGAAAGGCGACGGCGCCCGCGGACCGATCAGCCCATCGATCTCGCCTTCGGCGAGCATGCGGGACAAGGTCTTGCCCGGCGGCGCTTCGGCGACACGGACCGTGGGCGGCAATTGCAGCGGTATCTTCTCCGACCGCCCGGGGACTTCGTAGCCGCCGCGCACCCATTCGATGTCGGACGGCGCGACGCCGTAGTCCTGCTCCAGGATGTAGCGGACCCACACATTCGCCGTGAGCTGGTACTCCGGCAGGCCGATCCGCTTGCCGCGCAAGTCTTCCGGTTTGGTGATGCCGCGATCGTTGCGGATGAATATGGCGTTGTGACGAAACGCCCGCGATGGAAACACCGGGATCGCGACATAAGGGCAATCGCCCCGGGCTAACCGGACGACGTAGCTCGACAGTGACAATTCGGTGACGTCGAAGTCGGCGAACCGAAAAGCTCGGAAGAACATTTCCTCGGGATAGAGCAGCGAAAAGACGGGGTCGACGCCGTCGATTTGCACGCTGCCCGTCGCCAGCGGACGCACGCGATCGTAGTCGCCGACGGCGACAGTCACCGGAATATTCGTCATATCCGTCAAATCGCCGCGCGTGCCATTTCTCGTTCGGTCTCGTCCTCCTCCAGGCCGGCCAGGAGGCCAACCTCCTCAACCGACGCGCCCAGCGTCCGCCACGGAACGGACTTCTCGACAACCCCCTGGTAGGAGCAAAGCTTGGCCTGCGGCACATGCGGCTCCATGCAACCGATCACCTGTTCCATTTCCTGGAATTTGCGCACGGCTTCGATCATCAGCCGCCGAAACTGGACAATCGCAATATCGCTCGCGCCCAGCCGTTCCTGGGTTCGGTCGGCAATCGGCCCCATCGATTCCCACATCGCGATGTCCTGATTCGGGATGCCGACAATTCCCGTGAAATTGCCGGACTTCATCAATTCGCGATCCTGCAGGTAATCGTTTTCCGCATTGCGCTTGATCGGCCGAAACTGCGCGTCGACATCTTCACCCACGGCGAGCACGCAGAATTTCCGCCATTCATCGGTGCCGATACCGACCTTGTCCTCGTTCGCCCATGCGATGAAGTGGAAATAACTGCTCGTGTCGTTGCGCGGAACGATGACGCTGGCAACGTTATAGGAACTGTTCGGCGGAATGAGCGCGACGAACGGCGCAACGTAAGTCGTGATGCGGACGTAATCGTGCGTAGTGGCGTTCATGATCGGCCGACGAATGGCGGCATAACGCATTCCGTAGTTCGTGAGCTGAACCTGGATACGCGGATTCTTGTCGGTGGACGGCCGCACCCAATGGTCGCCCTTGGCGGTCGCTTCCCCCTTCGCCGGTCGCATGTCGGAAGAATGCAGACTGGACGAATGGGCCGAATCGATCTGGCCCTCCATGATCTGCGCCCAATTGCAGGGCAGCTCGACCTTCGCGATGGCAACGCGCGTCGTCGGATTGGGCGCCCATGGCGGCGTTTCAAAGGCCGGCATCATTTCGGGCGGACCCATATAGGTCCAGACGAAGCCGCCCGCCTCCCTGGTCGGATACGAAACGTGCTTGGCCTTTTCCGGCAAGGCACTGCCGCTCGGCTCGGAGGGCATATCGACGACATTGCCCTCGGTATCGAATTTCCAACCGTGATAGAGGCAGCGCAGGCCGCATTGCTCATTCCGCCCGAACGCCAGCGACGCCTTGCGGTGAGGGCAAAATTCGCCGAGCAGACCCACCTCTCCGTTGCTGTTACGGAACGCGACCAGCTTCTCGCCGAACAGCTGAACGCGGACCGGGCGGCTATCGGGCTCGGCGATCTGGTCCGACAGTACCGCAGGCACCCAATGCCGCCGCATGAGTTGCCCCATCGGCGCCTCGCCCTCGACGAGACACAGCAGCTCATTTTCAGCGGCCGTCAACATCGCGTTTCTCCCCTACCTGCCGGAATCACCGGTTCAGTTACTTAGCTTCCTAAGCGTTATACAGACCTTCGGCGACGCCGTCTAGGTCCGGCCCGACAAGCCCCGGAATGACTCGACATCAGCTTCCGGTAATTCTAATATCACTTAGGTCGCTAAGTGTTATGGGCAAGAACGGCCCATCGGAATGGCGACACAAACCGGCTCACAGCCGGAGACAACGATAAGGGGAGGACAAGAAATGTTGCGGTTTCTGATGGTCGCGGCCTGTCTGGCGCTGTCGACCGGCGCCCACGCACAGGGCCAGACCTATCAATTGACCTTGGCCGGGGCGAGCCCTGGCGGTCTTTGGTCTTCGCTGGGCCTCGGGCTCGACAAGGTCATGAAGGCGGCCTACCCGGGCTCCACGGTCACCTATCAGACCTCGGGCGGCGGCTTTGCCAACATTCAGCTGTTGGAGAAAAAGTCGGTGCAGCTCGGCATCGTCCATAACATGGAATTGCGCATGGCGCAGAACGGCGAACCGCCGTTCAAGTCAAAGGTCAGCGACCTGCGCGTCATCGCCTATCTCTACAATTGGGCCCCTGTTCAGCTTCTGGTGAACAAGGATTTCGCCGAAAAGTACGGCCTCAAGAGCTTCGAGGATGTCGCGGCCAAGAAGGCTCCTATTCGCGTGGCGACAAATCGCCGTGGCAACGTGGTCAATGAACTCGTCGACCGCATGTTCAAGGCCATCAACGTCACCGACAAGGATATCACCGGCTGGGGCGGCAGCGTGGTTCCAGCCGCTTCTCAGGAACAGGACGACCTGATGCGCAACCGGCGCATCGACGCCACGTTTAATTCGTTGTTCGTCCGCCAGCGATCGATTCTCGAAATGGCGAACTCCGTGAATCTCGTGATGCTGCCCGTCGGCGACGCGACCATCGCGAAGGTGGCGCAGCAGGCCGGCGTCGATCGGTATGTCATCCCGGCCAAATCATACGATTTCCAGCCGAATGACGTTCCGACCGTTTCGCTGGGCGCCATGCTTGTCGTCAACAAGTCCATGTCCGATCAGGACGCTTATAATATCGCCAAGGCGCTGGTCGAACACGTCGACGAGATGCGCGGCGTCCACCCGGCGATGAAAGCGCTCAGCGCCAAATTCCTGACGGAGCAGAAAGCCGGGGAATTCCATCCCGGCGCCCTCAAGCTCTACAAGGAAAAGGGCTTGCTCTGATCTCGTTGCTTGAGCCCATCGACCGATCGCCAGTTCATGCAGGACTGGCGATCGTTTCGATATGTAACCCGTAGCAGCACCCGGCGGCGGCAAGTCTCGTCGCTATATGGCGAATATACATGATCGTGAACCTTCTGTTTGAGACCGGTGTCAGACGGCCGCTGAGCCCATCGGTTCGCGCTGTTACAAAGGCCTACGCCGCCATCCTGGCCGTGTGGGTCCTTTATAACGTCATCATTACCGTCTCCGACATCTTCGGGATGACGTTCATCTTCCTGGCGGCGATGCTGGCGCTGGTTTTTGTGACCCTGGCGCCCACCACCCGCTCGACGTCGATCGATCCTGGCGTGATCGACTGGACATTGGCCGCCCTATCCCTGGCCACGGGCGCATATTTCTGGTGGAATCTCGACACGATCGCCAACCGGATCACGCTGTTTGATGAACTGACGCCGTGGGAATTCGGCATGGGCCTGCTCACGGTCCTGCTCGTCCTCGAAGCGACGCGGCGCTCCGTCGGTGCCGGACTGACGTTCATCGTGCTCACGTTCATCGCCTACAATCTGTTGGGGCACCATCTGTCGGGCGAAATATCGCACGGCTACATCTCGCTCCATCACTTCGTCGACACGACGGTCTATACGACTGACGCCATTTACGGCGTGCCGGTGCGCGTGGCCGCGACATACGCATTTCTTTTCGTCCTGTTCGGCACAATCCTCGAAAGGGCCGGCGGGGGAGAGTTTTTCTATCGGGTTGGCGCGCTTGTCGCCGGACGCACCGTCGGCGGAACCGCGAAGATCGCAATCGTCTCGTCCGGCGCATACGGAATGGTATCGGGAAGCCCTGTTGCGGACGTGGTCACCACCGGCGCTGTAACGATCCCGGCGATGGAGAATGCAGGTTACAGATCGAGCGTGGCCGGCGGCATCGAAGTGGCGGCCTCGACCGGCGGCTCGATTATGCCGCCAGTGATGGGATCGGTCGCATTCATCATGTCGGAATACACCGGTATTCCATACGGCCAGATTGCGATGGCCGCGGTCATCCCTGCGATTCTCTATTACCTCGGCGTTTTCGTTCAGGTCCACTACATGTCGAAAAAGCTCGGCATGAAAAGCCTCTCGAACGCCGAAATTCCGACTTTGGTCCAGGCTTTGAAGCGCGGCGAGTTGTTCGTCGTCCCCCTCACCGTCATCGTCGGAACACTGGCTTACGGCTATGCGGCCACCTATGCGGCGGCGTTCGGCTCGCTGGCGGTCTTCCTCGTCGCGCTACTCCGCAAGGAAACGCGGATCGATTTACTCAAGCTGTACGACGTCCTCTCGGATTCGACGATCAAGGTCATCGGCGTCACCGCCGCTTGCGCCGCCGCGGGTCTGGTGATTGGCGGACTTTCGATGACGGGCCTGGCCGCGAAGTTTTCGGCGCTGATCGCTTTGGCCAGCGGTAACTCGCTGTTCATTTCACTCTTTATTTCCGCTGCCGTGACGATCCTGCTCGGGATGGGCATGCCGACTCCCAGCGTCTACATTCTAGCTGCCGCGCTGGTCGCGCCTGTGTTGCTCAAGCTGCATGTCTCGCTGCTCGCAGCGAACATGTTCCTGCTCTACTTCTCGGTGCTATCGGCCAGCACGCCGCCTGTCGCCGTTGCTGCTTATGCAGCCGCTGCAATTGCACGCGCGAACCCGATCAGCATTTCGGTCATCGCCACACGACTTTCGGTCGCGGCGGCCATTGTTCCGTTCTCATTCGCGTATAGCCCGGAACTCTTGCTTCAGGGCGCCTGGTTTGACGTGGCAATGGCCACGGGCACCGCAATCATCGGCGTATATCTGGTCGGAGTCGCCACCGAGGGTTATCTCAATGCACCCATCAGTGGCACCTCACGTATTCTGATCGGTCTTGCCGGGCTATGCTTTGTCGCACCGTCGATGCTCCTGGCTGCCGTCGGCACCGCTCTCGCCGTGCTTGGATTTGCTCCGACACTATATCCTCGCCTCATGTTGAGGCGCGGAAACTGATGTGAATCGTCAGTTCGAGCGATATTGGCTGCACGATTCGAAATTAGCGGCCAAGGAATAGGTCTGAAAAAAGCTGGTGGGCCCGGCAGGACTCGAACCTGCAACCAGACCGTTATGAGCGGTCGGCTCTAACCATTGAGCTACGGGCCCGGTGCCGGGGTGGCGGGACACCCCGGCAGAAAGCAGTTCTACCAACCTGCGGCGGCCCGGCACAATCGGCCCGTTCCACCGTGGATACCGTCGTCGCATTAGCTGCCGCGCCCGCCGGCGGCAACCGGCACGGCGCCGGCCGGCGCTACATTTTCAGCAGCCGGCGGGCGTTGCCACTCAATATCTTGACCTTGTCCTCGTCGGACAGCGGCACGCCCGCCATCCATTCGGTGGCCGGCGCGTTCTCGACGAAAGGCCAGTCGACCGCGAACAGGATATGGTCGACGCCCATTTCCATGACGCAGCATAGCAGCGCCGGGTTGGAAAAGAAGCCGCTGGTGGTGATGTAGAAATTCTTCGCGAAAACGTCGCGGAAACTCATCGGCTTCTGGCCGGGCCGCCGCAGCGCCGCATCGATCCGCCACAGCAGGAACGGCAGCGTCTCGCCGAAATGCCCGAGCACGATCTTGAGATTAGGGTGGGCATCGAACAGGCCCGACAGGACCAGACGGATAGCCTGGGTCGCGGTCTCGACCGTGTAGCCCCAGGCCGGCCGCACCACCAGCGGGAAGTCCTTGGCGTAGTCCTGATAGTAAACCTCGGTCACGGCCGCATTCGGCAAGGACGGATGCAGATAAACCGGCACGTCGAGCTTTTCGGCGCGGGCGAAGATCGGCCAGAACTTCTTGGCGTCGAGAAATTCGCCGTGCGAGGTGCCGTGGATCATCGCCCCCTTGAAGCCGTGCCGGGTGACGCAACGCTCGAGTTCGTCGGCGGCCGCCTGCGGATCGACGGTTGGCAAGGCGGCAAAGGCGGCAAAGCGCTTCGGATTGGCGGCGCAAATTTTCGCCAGGCGATCGTTGACCTGCGCGGTCAATTCGGCGGCGATTTCAATCGGCAGCTTCTGGGCCGATGGCGCGCCGTGCGACAGCACCTGGATGTCGATGCCGGCCTCATCCATCTCCTTGAGCCGCAAGGCGCCAAGATCGAACAGCCGCTGCTCCATGTCGCCACCGCGACCGGCTTCCGTGCCGGTGTAGTGCTTGGTCAGCTCCGGATCCCAATAATGCTCTTCAATGGCAATGACCGGGCAATTCGGCAATTTCGACATTGGCACGTCCCTGAAACAGTCTGCGTCTGCGATGCAGTCCTAGCAATGCGGGCGCGACCTGTCACGGTCGGTCGGGCTTGCCCGGACAAACCGACGGCCCGCCATGGCCCCGAAAACTGACTCACGATCCGGGTCACGACGTTCGAAATCGCCAGAAACCGGCCGCCGCATGTCTTTAATCTTTGGTCTTTTGCACGACTCAGTTATTCACGATTCATGCTGCCGATTTTTCGCACCGTTACAGTGGGCGGCGTACTCCTCGCCATGATTCTGCTCGCGCTGGCGCTCAGCCCAAGAGGCCGATCGCAGACGCAGTTCAGCACGCTTGATGCGCCGGCACGCGGCGTCATGATCGACGCTTCGTCGCATCCGGAATGGCGACAGTTCATCATCCTGGCGGCTTTCCAGCGGGCCAGCGAACTCAGCCGCCTGCGCGACTTGCCGGACACACCGACGCGCTTGCCCGAAATTCCATTCGTTGCGCCCGATTACATTGCGCCGGAGTTTCCGGAATTCAGCAAGAAGAGCGAGACCAACGGCACGGTCCGCTATGCCGGCTTGCCGGATCCGCGCGACGATGCCGGTTCGGGGCCGGCCCCGAACGACGAGACCGGTTCGATCAATGTCGCGCCGCACGCGACGATGCCGATCGAGATCGGCGAGCGCTCGTCGACCGAACTGCCGATCGCACCGGCTGAAGACAAGCCGCCGGTCACGACGCTGCCATTGACTGAGGTGCCGACAACCGAAGCGCCACGCTCGATAGCTTCGCCGACCACCGGACCGGCCCAGGCCGCTCCGGCTGTGGCAGCGCCTGCGGCTAAAACACTGGCAACACCGATACCGCGAACCAAGGTCGCGACCACCTCGCCGTCACAACCGACCGCCGTCGCTCATAAGAAAATCGTGCGGCATCGTCGGGCCAAGGCAAAGCCGCCGACGTCGCAGGCCCAGCCTCAAGCGGCGGCGGCGACCGCCGATCCGCTTCGGAGTTTCTTTGACGGTCTGGAACGACGTTCGGTGGCACCCGCCGACGCGGCGACAAGTTCGACGGCGAGCGGCAGAACATCGCCCAGAGCAACGCGCAAAACGGCAAACCGCATCAGGCGGACGAAGACAAAGACCGCGGCGACAGCCCAGCCGGTTTCACAATAGTCAAAACCTGGCCTGACAACGTCGCATCGGCGACCACCGCCGATGGCGGCCGACGATCCTAAAGCCTTTGGCCCTACTTGACGTTGAAGCGATCGACGATCTGGGTCGGCGTCGGTTCGGTCGCCGCCGCGCTATCGACCTCGACCGGGACTGCGGCGGCTGCGTCCGCTTCGGCCGGCGCGGCTGCGGCGGCCTCGGTGCCCGGACGACGCGGCGGCAGCGGCGCGATGGTGGCGGTCTTCGGCAGGTCGACGACAGCATCGGCCTTCGCCAGCGAAGGCTCGAATATCTTCAACGGATTGCCGGGCAACAGGCCTTTGCGCTTGGCCGCGTAATAATAGCCCGCCGCATAATAATGGACGGCGCGATCCAGATTGCCTTCGGCGGCGCGATAAGCCCCGGCCAGATATTTCACCGCATAGGTCATATTGGTGTCGGCATCGAGCAGGCCCTCAATGCCGCCGCGATAGCCGAGCGCGCGGGCCGTGCCGAGCCTGATCTGCATCAGACCGTAATTGCCTTTGCTGATCGCACGCGGATTGCCACGGCTTTCACGCTTGATGACCCGACGAACCAGAGCCTCCGGCACATTGTTGGCGGCCGCGTGATGAGCGATCAAGCGATCCAGATCGAGCTTGCCGGCCGGCGCGGCGCTGGTTGGCGCCGGTTTGGCAGTGCCATTGCCCTTGAGATCCGCCTGGTCGGCTCCCGCGGCTTGCGCCATCGCGCCGGGCAGGCCGGTGGCCACGGTCAACAACAAAGCGAGGCAGAGACGACGCGGCATCATGGCTCCGGAAAGCGGACAGGTCGCGGGTGACTAAGGCTTGTCGCGGCCAACTCCGGCAACTTTGTGGCTTTTTGCCCTGTGGTTAACGCCGGGCTGGATTCCTCCGGTTCCGCAGCGGCTTGATCCAGATCAAGGTACCGGGCGGCCGCCAGCCTACTTTCCTCCGGTTTTACAAAAAAGCGGGGGAGTTTAGAAATGCCGACGGATGTCATGATTGTCGTTGCCGCCATCACAGTGGCGTTTGGTGGGTTTGCCATCGCACTGGCTTGGGCCGACTTTTATACCCGAAACGCGCGGAACTGACGAAAGCGCCGACTTCCGCCGCACCCGCCTCTCCTCAGCCATCTTGAGAAGAGACCGCCTGTCGAGCGACAGCGGTGGCGGCGGAGCATTGACCTTGCGCCAAGGCCGCCCGAACGACTCCCTTTCATATAAGAGGCCACAGGGCGAGCGATCGCCGTCAGGTCAAGGGGTTGGCTCGGCGGCCGTTTCCGGTTAATCCCGACGCATCGTCGCCGACGTTCCTGCGTTCGTCCGAACGATCCGTCGAACGAGGGGCGACACCCGATGCACGGGAGCCGGACCCTTCATGCAGACGAATTTGCGTCCTATCGCATCGTTGCTGCTTGGCGTCGCCTTCCTGCTCGCCGCTCATGGCTTGCAGGTGACGCTGCTGCCGTTGCGCGGCGCCGCCGAAGCGTTCGGGTCGTTCGCACTGGGCGTTATCGGTTCGGCTTATTATCTCGGCTTCGTAGCCGGCTGTCTGCTGGCGCCCTATGCAATCCTGAGCGCCGGCCATATACGCGCTTTCACGGCCATGGTCGCGCTCGCGGTGACGATTGCGCTGGCCTATGTGATCGCACCCAATGTCTATGCTTGGGTCATCTTCCGCCTGATCAACGGCTTTTGCCTTGCCGGCATCTATCTGGTGATCGAGAGTTGGCTCAACGACCGCGCTACCAATGAAAGCCGCGGCCTGGTGATGTCGGCTTATGTGATGGTCAATTTCGGCGCCTTCACGGTCGGCCAGTTGCTGGTTACGCTTTACCCGATCGAACAAGCCGGCGGTTTCATAATTGCCGCGATGCTGGCCTCGATTGCCATTATTCCAGTGGCCTTGACCCGCTCGGCGCAACCCTCGCCGATCGCCATCGTGCAGTTCAAACCGATCTGGCTTTATCGGGCCGCGCCCGTCGGGCTGGTCGCCAGCCTGATGGTTGGCGTCAGCAATGGTGCGTTCTGGGGTTTGGGGCCGATTTCAGCCGCCGGCAGCGGTCTTCAGGTCAGCGATGTCGCCTTGTTCATGAGCGCGGCGACGTTAGCCGGTGCGGTCGCGCAATGGCCGGTTGGACGTCTGTCCGATCGCATCGACCGCCGGCTGGTGTTGCTGGCCTTGCTGATCGGCGCGGCCATCACGGGCGTCATGTTATGGCTGCTGGAAGCAGCCGGCATCTGGCTGATGGTGTTCGGTCTGTTATTCGGGGCGCTGGCCTTGCCATGTTATTCGCTGGCCGCCGCCCACGCCTATGACAAGACACCGAACAGCGAATTGGTGCCGACGGCGGCAACCATTCTGCTCGTCAATGCGTTGGGCGCGGTTGTCGGCCCTTTGCTGGCATCGATGGTCATGACCGCGCTGGACCCGCGTGCCCTGTTCCTGTTCACGGCTTTGGCGCAGGCTCTGCTGGCGGCCTATGTCGGTTACCGCATCGCCGTTCAGCCATCGCTGACGTCAGCGGAAAAAACGGATTTCGACATGGCCGCAACCGCACCGGTTGGCGCACTTGTCACCGGCGACACCGATCCGACAACACTGGTAACGGAACCCTAGCCGCACGCGATCGCGCGCGGATATCGCACCGCGGGCCACGTCAGGTCGTTTTTATAGAAAGCGTCGGGGACAACCCGGCGCGAACGAACGCCAAAGGCGATCTTCGATCGGCGGCAGGGCCAAACACAGCGCCCGCTACTTTGGACGCTCGCCTGCCCCCGCTTTCACGTCGCGGTCTGGAGTTATCAAACCAGCCGCGAACTCGGCATCGTCAACGGCGGCCCACACTTAGACGGTCGCCGGGTATCAACGGGGCCGCACGGCGCGGCCCCCGAACCTCGCCAAGAACTCACTCGGAGGCGAAGGGATAACGACGACGGACCTGATGGGCCTGCTCGAGCGCTTCCGAATAGGCGTCGATGATCGACGACACCGCCGCGAAGAAGCGGCTGAGGCTCGGGAAGCTCCAAGTCTGGGTCAGTCCGCCGGCGCGGATCGGAAGAGTGGTCATGGTCGTAAGCTCCGTTCGATTATTTCTGGATTACCAGCGCGACGGCGTGGCGAGGAAACGGCGCTCGATTTCGCGCTCGGCTTCGTCGGTGAACTTGCCGCCGGTGTCGGCGAGGTAACGGGCGACTTCGCGCTCGGCCTGACGCATCCGGGCCGCCATCATGACGTCGAGGAGGCGGGTCAGCAGACCGCGCCGGGGCGCCGTCTTGGCCGGGGTCTTGATGGTCGCGCCGGTCGCGGGGAAAGCGATATCGCGGGTATCGATCGCGGATGATGTGTAAGCCATTGAAATTCTCCTTTAGGGAAGCCTCGACAGGCATTTCCCCGTTGCTGCAATGCAATATAGCCAGAATCGAAAAACCGACTAGGTGCAGTGCAACATGATATCCATGCAATTAAGTCATGTCATTTATTGCGCGATTTCCTAAAAAATCGGCTTTTGATTTCAAAAGCGGGAGGTATTTTGATAATTAGTGGAGTAATCAGGCCTAAACGGGGCGTTTATCACCGTTCCGCCACAAAAGTGAAAAATTAGTCGAATTTTAATCGGCGCGTGACGCATAGCTCAGGGGCGTTTTTTGGGCGAATCGTTTCGGCAGTGCAGCGTAAGCCGGCCCGTCAGATGCCAATTGCATCGCAACCGGGCGCCGCCTATATACGGACCGTTCCGATTTTGCTTGGACCTTACGGTTTTGCCCTCCGGGGCCTTCCTCAAGACACGCCAAATCCGAATTGAGACCCGGTGAATGGTTCACGCGGGGCACAAAACGCATTTTGCGTTTCACAAGGAGGCCACCATGGCCACAGGTACCGTTAAGTTCTTCAATTCCCAGAAAGGCTTCGGCTTTATCGTTCAGGACGGCGGCGGACCGGACGTGTTCGTCCATATCTCGGCCGTCGAGCGCTCGGGCATGAGCACCCTCAATGAAGGCCAGAAGCTCCAGTTCGACATCGAGCCGGATCGCAAGAACGGCAAATCGGCAGCCGCCAATCTCAAGTCGATCTAACTTTAGTTTCGACGATGACGCCGGCGCGCAAGCGCCGGCGTTTCCATTTCTCAAACCGTACAGGAGCACGTCATGGCCAAGAAACCGGGAAGCAACCCCAAGGGCGAATTCGTGTTCTTCAACGTCGTCTACGAAGACGGTTCGCAGAAGTCGAACCGCCGGGTTCCCGCCGAACTGCTCGGTGGCCTCGAAAAGGATGAACCGGCGCGCGGCTTCATCATCGAACAGGACCGCGAGATCGCCGAAAAATCCGGGCGCGCACCCTTGGAAATCAAATCCATCACCCGTGTCGGCGCCAAGCCCGAAAAGGCGATGCGCGTAAAGTAACCCCATACTGTTGGCAAAGAGCCGTAACGAATTAAAATCGCGCGCGAGAGCCCGGAACTTTTTGCTTCTTCCGGATTGTTGGCCCCCTCTAAACCTGAGGCCCGCGCCATGCCGCAAACGCCGCTCCGCTTTGTCCTCGCACCGATCGCTCTGCTCTTCACGCTCCACCCGCACGCCACTTACGCGCAAGGCCGCGATGTCGCCGGCGCACATGATTATCCCGGTATCGGCCGCTTCGCCGGTAGCGTCGTCACCGGCTATCAGGTCAAAACCTTCGACGCTGCGCGCGTCCAGGCCGCGCCGTTCAAGGACGGCAAGCCCACCGATGCGCGCCGCCTCGAAGGCAAAGTGACACGCATCGGCTATCGCACCAAACCGGGTCCATCGATCCTGGAAGTGTCGCGCAATTTCGAAACCCAACTCGCCAAGGCCGGTTTCGAAACGTTGCTCGCCTGCGACACCGACGAATGCGGCGGCATTCCTTTCAGCGAACAGATCGACGTTCTGCCAGTGCCACAGATGTGGCTCGACGGTTTCAACTTCCGCTATTTCGCCGGGCACAAGAAAGACGGCAATGCCGATATCTACGCCAGCGTCGCGACCAGCAAGAACAATGATGACATCACCGTCCAACTGGTCGTCGCGGTCGTCGGCGCGATGGAAAACAAGATGATCGACGCCGCGGCGATGGCCAAAGGTCTTGGCGACAAGGGCCACATCGCGCTCTACGGCATTTACTTCGACACCGACAAGGCGACGATCAAACCGGAAAGCGCGCCAACGCTGGCCGAGATGGCCAAGCTTCTGAATGGCCAGCCCAGCCTCAACGTCTTCATCGTCGGCCACACCGACAATCAGGGCAGCTACGACCACAACATGACCCTGTCGCGCCAGCGCGCCGAGGCCGTGGCGGCGGCGCTCGTCCGCTCCTACAAGATCGCACGACCACGACTGCGCACCGCCGGTCTCGGCTTTCTGGCACCGGTCGGTTCGAATGCGAGCGAGGAAGGCCGGGCGCTGAACCGCCGGGTCGAACTGGTCGAGCCGTAAAGTCCGCGCCAGTGCCCAGCCATGCCGGCATGGCCGAACAGCCCTGCCCCTTTCGACTTTGCCAAGATGCCGGCGCCGCGCGAAGAATAATAATCGCCGCGCTTTAACGAAGGTTTGCGTCATGCCGACGCCCCATGCCACGCCGTTTCGACAGCCCCTGATCCGCCTGCTCGCACTCAATTGCGCGATCGGCGTCAGCGTCGCGGTGCTGATGCTGGGTGGATTGCTGGCGATCAACCCGCATGGCCTGCGTGACCTGATATTCAACGACCGGTCCGGCGGTACCGCCCTGGGGCTGCTGCTGTTCGGCCTCGTCGTCACCTTCGGCAGCGTCGCCATGGGCACCGCGATCATGGCGCTCGGCAGGGACCCGCAGCGTCCCGACAAGACCGGCGGCAAGATGCAGCCGGCGCCGGTGCGGGCAGCCGCCAGCCGATAGCGCTTGTTGCGCGGCGGCGGCGCAGACGCCATCATCCGCCGATGCAATCTCTCGCCGCCGTCTTCCGCACCATCGATGCGCCGCTGTCAATCGAGACCATCACCCTCGACCCGCCGACCGCGAGCGAAGTCACCGTCCGCATTGCCGCCGTCGGACTGTGCCGCACCGACCTGCACGTCATGCGCGGCGAACGCCGCGTCGCCATGGCGCCGATGGTGCTCGGTCACGAAGCGGCCGGCGTCGTCGAAGCGACCGGATCGGCCGTCATCGGCATCAAAGCCGGCGACCATGTCGTGCTCACCTTCATTCCGGGCTGCGGCCGCTGCCGCTGGTGCGCGCAAGGCCTTCATCATTTGTGCGCCGAAGGCCCGCGCATCACCCAGGGCCCACAGCTTGACGGCAGCTACCGGCGGCGCGATGGCCAAGGCCACGACGTCGGCGCTTTCTGCATGATTGGCGGCTTCGCCGAACGGACCGTGGTCGACCAGGCATCGGTCGTCGTTATCGACAAGGACATTCCGCTCGATCTGGCCGCGCTGGTGGCTTGCGGCGTTCCGGCCGGCGTCGGTGCGGCGCGACACCGCGCGAAAGTCAAAGCCGGCGACAGCGTGCTGGTGGTCGGTTGCGGCGGCGATGGCATGAACGTCGTGCAGGGCGCGCGGCTGTGCGGCGCCGGCACCATCATCGCCGCCGATATCGCCCCCTACAAACGCGAGCTGGCACAGACCTTCGGCGCCACGCACGTCCTCGACGCGCAAGGCGAGGCGCTGACCCGCGCCGTGCTCGAACTCACCGGCGGCATCGGCGTCAACCACGCCTTCGTCTGCATCGACCCGGCCACCACCTTGCTGCCGGCCTTCCGCGCCACGCAAAAAGCCGGCAACGTCGTCGTCACCGCGATCACGCCCGACACCGTCAAGCAGATCGACGTGCCGCCGCTCGAACTGTTCGCCACGCAGAAAGCGATCATGGGCGCGGTTTACGGCTTCATGAGTCCGCGCCTGCAAATCCCCGAGCTGCTGCGGCTGTACCGCAGCGGCAATCTGATGCTGCGCGAACTGATCACGCGCAGCTATGCGCTGGAGGACATCAACCGGGGTTATGCCGACCTCGATGCCGGCCGGAACCTGCGCGGCATCGTCACCTTCGGCGACCCCGGCCGGGGCGGCGGCTAGTTCGCGATCCGCTCCGCCATCAGCACGATGGTCTTGCGATAGATCTCGGACCGGTTCCACAGCCGCATCGCCACGTCGAAATTCTGCGTGCCCTCGCGGTAGGACGCGCCGGCCTGCCAGCCACCGGACTTCAACAGGTTCGCGGTCGAAGCCAGCACATCCGGCACCGAATGGCGCAAGTCGACATGGCCGTTGCCGTCGAAGTCGACGCCATATTTGATATAGGACGACGGCAGGAACTGGGTCTGGCCGAGTTCGCCGGCATAAGCGCCCTTGAGATCGGCCAGCGGCAGATCGCCACGCTGCAGGATCTGCAAGGCAGCGATCAATTCGCCCTGGAACAATTCGGTGCGCCGGCAATCATGCGCCAGGGTGGCCAGCGTGCGGATCACCGGCAGCTTGCCCATGTCGCCGGTGCCGTTATCCGACTCCAGCGTCCAGATCGCCATGACCACCTCGGGCGGCACGCCGAAGCGCTGCTCGACCCGCCGCAGCAATTGCGCATGACGCGCCATCAGCTTTTTGGCGCGGTTGATGCGGGCCGGGATCACCCGCGTGCGGGCATATTGTTCGAAACTCTTGGAATGAAACATGCCGCGCTGGCGGCGGTCGAAGTTGAGAACCTCGGCGCTCGGCGTCAGGCCGGCAAAGGCGGTGTTGATGACACCCGGCGACACGCCGGCGCCCTGCGCCTCGCTCGCCATCGCGCGCAGGAAGCGGTTGAAATCGCCGCCGCATTGCGCGGCCGAGGCCGGCAAAGCCAGCAAGGCGAGCACGAACAGACTGACAAGCGCGCGGATCATCATGGACATCGGTTGTGTTCCCATCACCCGGTTATTCGAAAAACGTCGCGATTTCATCGAGCGGCTTCTTCTCGGTGGCGTGGCGCGGAATCGTCGCATCCGCCGCCGGATAGCCGGTCACCAGCAAAATATAAGGCTTCTCATCGGCCGGACGTTGGCAGATCTCGTTGAGAAAGCCCATCGGCGCCGGCGTGTGGGTTAATGTCGCAAGGCCCGAGCGGTGCAAGGCCGCGATCAGGAAGCCGGCGGCGATCGACACCGATTCCGGCACGTAATAATTCTTGCGCTTGATGCCGTCGGCGCTGGTGCTGCGGCGCGCGCCGAAGATGCAGATCAGCCAGGGCGCGGATTCCAGAAACGGCTTGTTCGGATCGGTGCCGAGCGGCTTCAAGGCCGCCAGCCATTCCTCGCCGGCGCGGCCGTCGTAAAAGGCGCGCTCCTCTTCCTCGGCGGCGTCGCGAATGCGCTTCTTCATCGCCGCGTTGCCGATGACGGAAAAATGCCACGGCTGATGATTGGCGCCGCTCGGCGCGACGCCCGCCGCTTTCAGACAGGTCTCGATCAGGGCGCGCGGCACCGGCCGATCGGAGAAATCGCGCACGGTGTGCCGGCGCCGGATGTCGGCGAGAAAGGCCTCGGCGCGCGCCTGCATTTCCTCGGGCGGCAGCTCGACGTAATCGGGCAAGGCGATGAGTTCGAGTTCCTGTGTCGTCATGGGAATCACACCGGGACCGATTGCGCGAGAAATTCGATGGCGGCCGCGGTGCCGCCTTTGCCATGCGGCAGGCCGAGCGCCGACAGGCCGATCTCGACCGTGCCTAACGTGCCGAGCACCATCGGCGCGTTGACGTGGCCCATGTGAGCGATGCGGAAGCCCTTGCCTTCCGACCAGCCGAGCGCGCGGCCGAGCACGACGCCACATTTGTCGCGGCAGTAATCGACCAGCGGCTGGGCGCTTTCGCCGCTGCGCGTCACCACCGCGGTCACCGTGTTGCAACGCTCGGCCGGGTTCTCGACGTTGAAATCGAGATGCCCGCCCTCGGCCCAGACCGCGATGGCGCGGCGCGTCGCCTCGGCGAGCAGACGATGACGGGCGAACACCCGGTCGAGACCTTCGGCGAAGATCATGTCGAGCGCGGCGCGCAGGCCGAACAGCAGA
Source organism: Rhodopseudomonas sp. (assembly GCA_016124795.1). Lineage (GTDB taxonomy): Bacteria > Pseudomonadota > Alphaproteobacteria > Rhizobiales > Xanthobacteraceae > Pseudolabrys. Next base: position 76,025 of record WGNB01000028.1, read on the forward strand.
TGCTCCGGCGGCGTACCGCAATATTTGTGGTAATGCACCGGGCCGTCGCGGAAGGTCCAGTCCCAGTAAGGCGTGCGCATGTTCGCCTTTTTATGCGCGGCCTTGGCGCGCGGCCCGGCGGCGGTGAAGCCGAGACCCGGCGGCGTCATCAGCCCTTTCTGCGAACCGGCCATCGCGACATCGACGCCCCAGCGATCCATCGCAAACGGCACGCAGCCGAGCGAGGCGACGGTGTCGACCATCAGCAGCGCCTCATGCCCCGAGGCGCGGACCGCCTGACCGATCGCCTCGATATCGTTGATAACGCCCGAGGCGGTGTCGATCTGCGCGACCAGAATCGCCTTGATCTCGCTTTTGCTGTCGGCGCGCAGCCGCGCCTCCACCGCCTCCGGCCGCACCGCGCGGCGGAAATCGCCAGGCAGAATCTCCACCTCGCAGCCGAGCATTTTGGCGGCTTCGCCCCAGCCAATGGCGAAGCGGCCGCTTTCCAGCACCAGCACCTTATCGCCGCGCGAAAGCACATTGGTGAGCGCGGCTTCCCAGGCGCCATGACCGTTGGCGGCATAAATATAGGTCTGGCCTTCGGTGGCGAAGATCCGCGCCAGATCGGCGAGCAGGCTGTCGGTCAGCCGGACCAGCGGCCCGGTATAAATATCCACCGCCGGCCGCTGCATCGCGGCGAGCACCGCATCGGGAATATTGGTCGGGCCCGGAATGGCGAGGAATTCACGACCGTTGGCAATCGACATGGGCACTCTCGGGCATTGACGGCGGGGGCAAGGGACAAGCGGCAACAGGCCGCTTGCCTAGCACGTTCCGCCGCGCGGCAAGATCACGATTATTCATGGTTCCCGTGACCCGGATCGATCGGCGCGGCGGGCCGCCTCCAGCGAGGTCCGAAAATCGGCCAAGGCCCGCGCGGCTTCTTCCGGCGTCGGCTGCGGCATCGCCGGCGCGCCGCCGCAATGCGCCTTCGGCACGCGGCAGGATCGCGCCCGCCGGCAGCTCCGCTCCGGGCACTGACGCCAGTAACCCTGCTGCGTGCCAATGATGACATGGATACGCCGCGCCAGCGCGCTGCGAAAAGCGGGCATGTCCTGTTGCAGACGGTCGTCGGCTTTCGCCTTCGCCGCCGCCGCGGCGTCGTTGCCGGCGCGGGCTTGCGCGTCCTGCTTCGCCCGCGCTTTGGCTTGAGCTTTCATGTCGGCTTTCTGCTGCGCTCTGAGGTGCTGCCTGACGGCACGCGAGGCTCGCATGACGATTCTCCGGATGAGTGATGACGATTGGGATTGGGGCTTGGCGCGCCGCCTGCTACGCGGACGAGCGACCGCGGCCCTGTTATTCGCGGCGCGGGTGACGCCGTCGTCTCGCCGCCTGCCCTCGGCACGATGCGAGGTCGTGGAGCGCCGCGAGGCGCAACCAGTGTGGATCATCCGTCTCGGCCTTTCGGGCTTCGACGGAGCGCGCCTTTATGCGAGAAGGCGCGTCGCCTTGCGGCGCTCCACTTCAGTGGCGATTTATGTCCCCGGGGCCGTAGCTTCCGGGCGCCGGTCAACGATCGCCCGCCCTTGTGAGGCGAAACGACCTCCGGCGGGTTTTCACCCGCCTTCACCGGCACCGCGTCCAGCCCACTCAAGGGCGGTCCCCCGTAGTGGGGACGGACGACTACCCGAGGCCTCCCGAGTGCGGGGTTACGAGCCCCGCCCGCAGGCGCCACCCCTCCCCCACGTCCAGCGAGCGTCTGCAGAACGTACCCTCACGAGGGGGAAGTGAATGTGGGTATATAGTCTTATAGGAAGGAAGTCAAGAGTCGTTTTTTGGACTATTCTTTGATCCTAACCCAATTGGGGCTTGATCAAAGACAGCAAAATACCGATACAACTTTCAATTTAGCGAGAACATTTTGAGGATAACAATGCCAATTCCCGACTATCAGACACTGATGCTTCCCCTTTTAAAAGCTGCCGCAATTACCGATATTCGCGTACCGGAAGTCGAAGAGAAAATCGCGGACGATTTTGGCCTCACAGTTGAAGAGCGCAAAACCTTATTGCCTAGCGGACGCCAAAACGTCCTCGCCAACAGACTCCATTGGGCAAAATTCTATATGGTAAAAGCTGGCCTAGTTACATCGGCAAAAGGCACTCGATTCATAGCAACCGACGCCGGCCGCCATCTACTATCAACCAACCCGACTAAGATCGACAATGAACTTCTGCGTCAATATCCAAGCTTTCAAGAATTTTATACTAGTAGCAACTCCAATTCTGACAAGACAGCACAGAAAAACTCGGACGAAGTAACGTCTACACCGGCACTTGCGGCTACGACGACACCAGAGGAGCAGATCGAAGCCGCCCACTTGGCGGTTCAATCAGCCTTGCGCGCCGAACTTTTGCAAAGAATATTGCAAAACAGCCCATCTTTTTTCGAGCAAGTCATCGTCGAATTGCTCGTGGCCATGGGCTACGGTGGGTCCCACCAAAATGCAACCATGCAACTCGGCAAATCCGGCGACGGAGGTGTCGACGGCGTAATTAACGAAGACCGACTAGGACTTGACCGTGTATATGTTCAAGCTAAACGCTACAAAGATGGCACTGTCGGAAGACCAGATGTGCAAGGTTTTGTGGGCAGCTTGGTAGGGCTGGGCGCAACCAAAGGCGTATTTGTGACTACTTCTTCTTTTTCCTCGCAAGCAAGCGAATACGTGAAGAATTTGAGTCAGCGCGTCATACTAATCGATGGACAACGCCTTGCAGATTTAATGATTGAGCACGATGTCGGCGTCCGAATCAGCCGAGCTATCCAATTTAAAAGAATTGATGAGGACTTCTTCTCTGAAAGCGAATAACCTCATTTGTTTATCGCTTGGATTAATTTAGAGATACGCAACATCCGTCACGTCAATCTCAGTTCATTCGCGCACAACCAATCCGTAGGGCGGAATTGCGAAAGCGTAATCCGCCGCTGTCGCAAGAGTAACGCGCTACACCTTCGGCTAAACCGCCCTGCAAGAATAGTCATCGCCGGGCATAGCCTTGTAGAAGACGGGCGTGAACGCCTTTATAGCCCGGCCATCCCAATGCAAAGGCACCGCCCGCCTTATCGAGATCGCCGGGACGATCCCGGCGATGACAGAAAGATACGCGCGACGTTCTCGCTTCACCTCTCCCGACGGGGGAGGTGAAGAAGACAATCCAGACCCGTCATCCTGAGGTGCGAGCCGCGGCAAAGCGACGACGCGCGTGAACGCGCCGGTGGCGAGCCTCGAAGGATGAACGGCCTCGGCCTCGCGGGCCGTCGCCCTTCGAGGCGCGCCAAGGCGCGCACCTCAGGGTGACGGAGCGAGGCTGCCGTTGTGGCCGGGCATGACCAAGAATGAAACGCGCGCAGCATTCCCGCTTCACCTCTCCCAGTGGGAGAAGTCGACCGCCGAGCGTCAGCGACGGCGGGCGGGTGCGGGGTTATGGTCTCACCGAAGTCTTTCGCTCACCGACATCGTCTTCAACACCGTCACTTGCCCCCTCACCCGGCGCGCAACAGCGCGCCGACCTCTCCCCAAAGGGGAGAGGTGAAGCGTGCCTCGCCCCACCCACCGTTCATGCCCGCGCCAGCGGGAATCCAGTTCTTCGTGCGACATAGGGCGAAGGCTTGCGCCAAAGCGCTGGATCCCCCGCTTGCGCGGGGATGAACGGTCATTGATAAAAGCGGCCGTCGACGCACGGGCCGTCGCCCTTTTAAGGCGCGCACCTCAGGATGACAGCGCGAGGCCAAGGGCGCGCAAGCCCGCCGGGCAGCGGCGTTTCGTTCAGGATGCCGTCGCGGGCTCGTCGGCCGCGACCGACTGCGGCGTCGTAATAAACATGACGCCGATCTCGCGCTCCGAGCGCCAGACCACCCGGCACCACCGATGCAGGTCCATGTTGAGCATCAGCAGGAATTCCTGCGGCGCCACATGCGGGTACTCGGCGACGATGCGCGCGCCGGTCTCCGACACATTGCTCACATGGCATTCCAGCGGCGGGCCGAGCCCGGTCGCCACATGCGCGATGTGATTGATGACGCGCCGCGCGCGATGGCGACGATCCGTGCTGTCCATTACGTTTACCGCCATGCGGAAGTGCTTCGGCGCGGCACGGTAAACGAAATCGGTTCACGATTGGTTTCGCGTCCCTGCGCATCGGCCACCCCGCCCGCCATACCCCCGTCACAGGTTTCCGGCATGAGCGGCCCGGCGCGGGCAAGCCGCCGGCGCGCATCGTGCTCCGCGCCAGCCCAGGATTTGAAATGCCCCTCTTGCAAAACCGCACCTTCGACGAAATCGCGCCCGGCGAGCGCGCCACCCTCACCCGCACGCTGCGGCGCGAGGATATCGCGCTGTTCGCCGCCGCCTCCGGCGACATCAACCCGGCGCATCTGGACGCGGACTACGCCGCGCACGACATCTTCCACCACATCGTCGCGCACGGCATGTGGGGCGGCGCGCTGATCTCGGCCGTGCTCGGCACCAGGCTGCCGGGGCCGGGCACCATCTACGTCTCGCAGACGCTGAGCTTCCGCCGCCCGGTCGCGGTCGGCGACACGGTCAAGGCCGAGGTGGTGGCGCGCGAGAAGAGCGCCGAGAAGGCGCATGTCGTGTTCGACTGCGCCGTCACCAACCAGGACGGCAAGGTGGTGATCGAGGGCGAGGCGGTGGTGATCGCGCCGCGCGAGAAGGTGGCCCGCGAGGCGCCGCATCTGCCGCAGGTGCGGGTGATCGCCGACGACGACGCGTAAGACGCGATCGACGTCAGGCGACACGGCCGAACGCAGGCCGCCTCACGCCGCCGGCACCGGCCGGGGCCGGCCGCTGTCGTCGATGGCGACGAAGGTGAAATTGGCGTCGGTGACCTTCTCGTGGATCGAGGTCTGGAAGCGCCGCGCCCAGGCCTCGACATGGATCTTCATCGAGGTGCGGCCGATGCGGCCGACTTCGGTATAGACCTCCAGCACATCGCCGACCCGCACCGGCCGGATGAAATGCATCGCATCGACCGCGATGGTCGCGACCCGGCCGCGCGCGCGCTCGACGCCGGCGATGCCGCCGGCCTGGTCCATGCACGACATCACCCAGCCGCCGAAGATATCGCCGTTGGCATTGGTGTCGGCCGGCATGGCGCTGATGCGCACGGTCAAGGCGCCGCGCGGAGTATCCTGTTCGGTCATGATGTTCTCTCGATAATCGCCGGCGCACATGCGCCCCTTCATCAGGGCAGCATAATCGACGCCGTGGCTCAAGGCGGGCCGCGACGCAAAACGGCGGGCTTGAAGGGTCGCCGTTTGAATTCGTGGCACTGGATCCCCGCCTGCGCGGGGATGACCGCGTTGACAATCAGTTGTCGAGGAACGACCGCAGCTTGCGCGACCGCGACGGGTGCTTCAGCTTGCGCAGCGCCTTGGCCTCGATCTGGCGGATGCGTTCGCGCGTCACCGAGAACTGCTGGCCGACTTCCTCCAGCATGTGGTCGGTGTTCATGCCGATGCCGAAGCGCATGCGCAGCCCGTAGGGCGGATCAGCGCAGCGTCATCCGCCGCCACGGAAAAATGACCGGTCACGCCTTCGGCTCACCCACCCGATCAGTCCGATGAACTCCGCACGCGACACACCCCAACCGCCGCTCCCCACGCCGCCGCGACGCCGACCCAATAGGCCGCGATATCCGCCCAGGCGAAGGTGACGCCGAGCAGCAGCCTGCCGAACGTCGTGTGCCGGAAGGCATCGAGCCAATCGACGTGCAGCGCCTGGCTAAACTCGACGCCGGCCGCGATGACCGCCGCAGAGAGCGCGATGCGCGACAGCCGCAACGCCGGACACAGAGTGGCGACGGCGAAGAACACCATCGCGCCCCACAAAACCGCGCCGGAATATTTGGCAACGATCCACGGCAGACCGAGCTCCGGCCGGCGTGTCAGGAGACCGGCGGCGATGATGCAGGCCGTCACGGCGGCGTAGCCAAGCCGTCGCTTCGACAGGGATGAAGACGGCCTCTCAGTCATGGGGCGCGGCCGTGATCGATACCGGTGCGCGCTCGCGCGGCTTCTTGATCAGCGCAACCAGGGTGTAGCTGATGATCAGGAGCAGAAACCACGAGCCGAATTTGCCGGCGCTGACCAACGACCAGACCTGGCGCTGGTTCGGATAAAGCCATGTCCTGGTGAACGTGCCGATGTTTTCCGCAAACCAGATGAAGGTCGTCACCAGCAAGAGACCGACGAGCAGCGGCATCCAGCGCCGCGAACGCCAATTGATGAAATAGACCCGCGTGCGCGCGAACAGGAGCGCGGCGGCCGCGAACAGAAGCCAGCGCATGTCCGGCACGTAATGGTGGCTGAAGAAATTAACATAGATCGCGCTGCTCAAGGCCGCGAGCCACGGCAGCGGTGGGTGTGCCTTGAATTCGAAATGAAACAGCATCCAGGCGCGGCACAGATAGCTGCCGATGCAGGAATACATGAAGCCGGAAAACAGCGGCACGCCGGCGATGTGAAACAAGCACGGCTCCGGATAAATCCACGAACCGACCGAAGTCTTGAAGATTTCCATCACCGTGCCGACGACGTGATAGGCGAAGATGACCTTGGCCTCGTCGAAGGTCTCGAGCCGGAAGACAAGCAGCAACGCCTGCAAGGTCAGCGCCGCGAGAAACAGAAAATCGTAACGCGCCAGCGCGGCGTGCTGCGGGTAATAGAAATGCGTGACGATGAGCAGGGCCACCATCATGCCGCCGAACAGGCAGGCCCAGGCCTGCTTCATGCCGAAGCGGATGAATTCGTAGAGCGCGGCGGTCGCCGGACGCTTTGCCATGCGCGCGCCGAGGCCGCGCTCGGCGGCGATGAAATGGCGCAGCAGCGGCCAGTCGGCGGCGCCGCTGTTGGCATTCGGCGTCTGCGATGGATCGTTCAAATGCCACTCAAAAAAGAATTTAAAATGTGCCGGGCGATATCCTCATCGGCGAGCACAACCAACGCTCCCGATCAATCATCACCGCTTCAGAAATTCTTCCATAAGCGGCAGCAGGCCAAAGACCGTCTCATGATGAACCTCGTATTCGAAGCTGTCGCACAACACTTCTAGCGTGCTGTCGTGAAACGTGAAAATAATGTGCCGTTTGCTTTTGAAGTGACCGGGAACGTGTTCGTGATGAACGCTGTTGGCCTGATCGATCTCATCGATCCAACTCGATTGATGCACTTCGCTGACGGCATAAGCGTGCAGGCCACGCGGGTAAAGCCTGTGCCCGTGCAAGGCCTCATCGTTGGGATGACCGGACCGAACCGCCAAGCAACCCTTGATCTTCACAAGGGCCGCCGACAGGAGGCTCTTGGTAGGATCCACCACGTGGAGCGTGGCCTGGTCCGCCGGAGACGATGGCGCGATCTGGAGATAGTAGGCGACGGCAAGCCGATTTTCGTCGGCCAGCATCAGCGGGCACGGCGCGCCGACGTTCATCTGCGGAAATTCGTCTAGGATGCGGACGACGTCACGATCCGCATGCCTGCCGAATGAAAAGACAGGCATGCGGCGCTTACTTTAGTTATCCAGGAACGAGCGCAGCTTCCTTGACCGCGACGGGTGCTTGAGCTTGCGCAGCGCCTTGGCCTCGATCTGGCGAATACGTTCGCGCGTCACCGAGAACTGCTGGCCGACTTCTTCCAGCGTGTGGTCGGTGTTCATGCCGATGCCGAAGCGCATGCGCAGCACGCGCTCCTCGCGCGGGGTGAGCGAGGCGAGCACGCGGGTCGTGGTCTCGCGCAGGTTCGACTGGATCGCCGCGTCGATCGGCAAGACGGCGTTCTTGTCCTCGATGAAATCGCCGAGGTGCGAATCTTCCTCATCACCAATAGGCGTTTCGAGCGACAGCGGCTCCTTGGCGATCTTGAGAACCTTGCGCACCTTTTCGAGCGGCATGCCGAGCTTTTCGGCCAACTCTTCCGGCGTCGGCTCGCGGCCGATCTCGTTGAGCATCTGGCGCGAGGTACGCACGATCTTGTTGATCGTCTCGATCATGTGCACCGGAATGCGGATGGTGCGCGCCTGGTCGGCGATCGAACGGGTGATCGCCTGCCGGATCCACCACGTCGCATAGGTCGAGAACTTGTAGCCGCGGCGATATTCGAACTTGTCGACCGCCTTCATCAGACCGATGTTGCCTTCCTGGATCAGATCGAGGAACTGCAAACCACGGTTGGTGTATTTCTTGGCGATCGAGATGACGAGACGCAGGTTCGCCTCGACCATTTCCTTCTTGGCCTGACGCGCCTCGCGCTCGCCCTTCTGGACGTATTGCACGATCTTGCGGAACTCGGCGATCTCGACGCCGGTCTGCGCGGCGAGATCGTGCACCATGCCGCGGATTTCCTTGATCTTCTCTTTCTCGTTGGCGACCAGCCCCTTCCAGCCCTTGGCGGAGAGCTTGGAGATGCGGTTGAGCCAGCGCGGATCGAGCTCCGAGCCCATGTAGTTCTTGAGGAAGTCCTCACGCGACACGCCATAGCTTTCCGACAGCCGCATCAGGCGGCCTTCGGAAGACACCAGGCTCTTGTTGATCGCGTAAAGCTGCTCGACCAGACTGTCGATACGGGCCTGATTGAGCCGCAGCGACTTCACCTCGGTGATGATCTCGTCCTTGAGCTTCTTGTACTTGCGCTCCTGCGCCGGCGACAGCGTGGTGTTCTTGAGCCGGAACTCGATGTCCTGCTCCTGCAGGCGGCGCAGGCGCTTGAAGGCATCGGCGATGTTGTCGAAGGTCTCGACCACCTTCGGCTTCAGCTCGGCTTCGATCGCGGCAAGCGAGAGCGAGCCTTCCATGTCGTCGTCGTCGTAATCGCCTTCGGCGGCGGCTTCGCCCGGGTCCTTGCCGGCGTCGTCGTCGTCACCCTTGAACGGCGTGGCGGACGCGGGCGCGGTCGGCGCGGCGGCCGGCTGCACGACCTGCAGATGCGGCGCGCCCGGCACGCCGCCATTGGCCGGCTTGCCGTCGGCGCCAACGCCACCGCCATTCTGCATCTTGGCGTCGGGGCCGGCATAGGTCGCTTCCAGATCGATGATGTCGCGCAGGAAGACCTTGCCTTCGTTCAGTTCGTCGCGCCAGATGATGACGGCCTGGAAGGTCAGCGGGCTTTCGCACAGGCCGGAGATCATCGCCTCGCGGCCGGCCTCGATGCGCTTGGCGATGGCGATTTCGCCCTCGCGCGACAGAAGTTCGACCGAACCCATCTCGCGCAGATACATGCGGACCGGGTCGTCGGTGCGCTCGGACGGCTCTTTCTTCTCGACGGTGGCAAGCGACTTGCCCTTGGCCTCGACGACCTCGCGGCCGGTGTCGTCATCGTCGTCGTCATCGGTCTCGTCGGTCGCCTTCTCGCCGTCCTCGTCGCTGTCGGCGTCCTCGGTCTCGACGACGTTGATGCCCATCTCCGACAGCATGGCGAGCGTGTCTTCGATCTGCTCGGAATTAACCTCTTCCGACGGCATCACGGCATTGAGCTGCTCGTAGGTGATATAGCCGCGCTTCTTGGCGGCCTTGATCATCTTCTTGACGGCGGCGTCATTCAGGTCGAGCAACGGCAACGGGGAATCGGGCGCGCCCTCGGCGTCTTTCTCGGGCGCATCGTCCTTGGCCTGGGTCGCCTTCGCCTTCACCGCCATCTGCTTCTCCTGGACTTTCCCAGCCATCTTTCGCACCCCGCCGCGTTGCCGCGCCTTGTTTACATAACCCACTCGCACGCCAAGCCGACGACGCGCGCAGCCAAAAAGGGCCGCGTCCGCGCGACGCCGCCCCGAATCAGGCCCTCAGTGTCGCAGGAGCCCGCTTAAGCTCCAATTAACCCTACAAAAAACCAACGGAAATCGGCCTTTTATTCCACGCAGGTTCGGTCGCTCGCTTGGCCTTCGGCCCGGCCCCTGTCCGTGCCAATCCACAGGGCCACGGTCAAGCGCATAAAATCCGGCTTTGGCGCCAAAAAGCCAAAGAAACCGCTACAAGCCCCGGGCGCCGCGCCCGGACGTCGCCCCGAAACCCTCGATCAGGGCCTCGGTACCGTCCATTTGCGACAGGCGATCCTTGACGTCTCGCAACCTGAGGTAGTTGGCCTCGCTGGCGTCCTGGCCCAAGGCCTGCTCGGCTTCCTTGAGCTCCTTAGTTAGTGAATGCCACTGCCGATGCAAGGCAACAAGCTGCTGCCACGTCACCAAAACATCGTCGGGAGCCGCGTCCGGACGCACCCCCCAGACCGAAGCGGTCGTCACCGAGGCCGAGACCCGGTCGAGCGCTTCGGCCAGATTGCGCTGCGCCAGTTCCCCGCGAATCTGGTCGGATTCCAGCGCCGCGGCGTGGTCGCTCGACTGGGCGGCGATATCGATCAGCGCGGCCTTCAGACGCTCGGCATCGACATGGCGGAACTCGAGCCCGCTGAGTTCCTCGAGATGGTCGTGCAGCAGCCAGGGGTAATTGATGGCGGCCTGCAGGATCAGCGCCTCGCGGGTCGGCACCGCCGTGCGATAGCCGCGATGCAACGGGCTGTTGGCGAGCTGCTGGCTGACCACGACATAGGGCGTGTTGCGCGCGCCGATTTCGGGCTGGGCCCGGCCGCCGGGCTGCCATCGGCCACCCGAACGCGGCTGCCACGGCGGGCGGCCCGGCCCGCCACTGCGCTGGCCCGGTGCGAAGCCGCCACGTCCGCCGCCAAACCCCTGCGCCGCCGCCGGGCTGAGGAGCTGGCGCAGCCGGTCGCCAAAGTCCTGCCGATAATATTTCCGCACCGAATCGTCGGCGATGGTCGCCGTCACCTCGTTGATACGGGCTTCGAGCGCGGCGCGGCGCTCCGGCGTGTCGAAGCTGTGCCCCTCGGTTTCCCGGCTCCACAGCATCTGGGCGAGCGGCTTGGCGGCGGCGATCACATCGGCGACCGCCTCGCGGCCGGCCGAGCGCAGCAGATCGTCGGGGTCCTGGCCGGAGGGCAACAGCGCGAATTTCAGGCTCTTGCCCGGCTTGAGCCGCGGCATCGCCAGATCGACGGCGCGATAAGCCGCCCGCACGCCGGCGCCGTCGCCATCGAAACACAGCACCGGCTCGTCGGTCATTTTCCAGAGCAGGCCGATCTGGTCTTCGGTCAAAGCAGTGCCAAGCGGCGCGACCGAAGCCGGAAAACCGGCGGTGACCATGGCGATGACGTCGACATAACCTTCGACCACCACCACCGGCACATTGGTTTTGGCCCCATCATGCGCGGCCTGCCGTGCGGCGGCAATGTTGTAGAGCGTGTGGCCTTTGTGAAAGAGCGGCGTTTCCGGCGAATTGAGGTATTTCGCCGGCACGTCCTTCTCCAGCGCCCGGCCGCCGAAGGCGATGACCCGGCCGCGCACATCGGTGATCGGAAACATCACCCGGTCGCGGAACCGGTCGAACGGCACCGGAATGTCGTCGCCGGCGATCAACAACCCGGCCTCGACCATGTCGGGCACCGGCACGCCCTGCGACCCGAGATGCTCCTTCAGCGCGAAGCGTTCGCCCGGCGAATAGCCGATGCGGAATTTCAATTGCGTCGCCGAGTCGAGCCCGCGATCGGCGAGATAGCCGCGCGCCTTGGCCCCGACCCGGGCGGCCAGTTGCGCCTCGAAGAACCTGGCGGCGAGTTCCATCACCTCGTGCAGGGTCTTGGCGCGGGCGTCGCGCTTTTCCTCTTCCGGCGAAACCTTGGGCAGCGGCACGCCGGCCATCTGCGCCAGACGCTCGACCGCCTCCGGGAAGGCAACGCCCTCGGTCAGCATCACGAAATCGAAGATCGAGCCGTTCTTGCCGGAGGAGAAATCGAACCACGCCTCTTTCTGGTCATTGACGAAGAAGGACGGGGTTTTTTCCTTGTTGAACGGCGACAGACCTTTGAACTCACGGCCCGCGCGGATCAGCTTCACGCGCCGGCCGACGACATCCGACACCGGAAGCCGGGCTTTGAGCTCTTCGAGAAACTGCGGCGTGAAGCGCATGAAATACGGTTCGGTCTCTTTTGATCCGGGATCGGCTGTTTTTACCGGGGTGAACGAGTCGCGTCAGTTATATTAGGCGCTTAAACTGGGGTCTCCCGGCGCCCGCGACGGCGACCGGCCGCAAATGCGCGAAATTCGACATTATCCGCGTTTTCCACATGGGGGCGATTCGACCGCCCGTCCCGCTCCTGACCAATCCGGCACCGCTTGCCCGAAAGCGCGCCATGGGCAAAACTGGCGGTTGTGAAAACAACTGCGCAGCGCACGGCGCCAGCGGCCCAGGGCGGAACTCACAAGCGAACGAAATGCAACCAGACTACGCCGCCCTTGTTCGCCGCAAACTCGGCGAAATACAAAGCTCCGACCCCAAAGAACGCCAAGCCCTCTACCAGCGCACCCGAAAGGCGCTGTCCGACTATTTCAAGCGCAATGGCCACTCGGCGCGCGAATACGAATTCGCATCACAGGCGCTTAAAACGGCAATCGATACCGTCGAAGCCGAATATGGTGAGAACGAACGCGCATTGCACGGGCTCCACCAATTTTTCGAGCAGGACGACAAGACACCGGAGCCGACGCGGCTCGACAAATTCATCCATTCCGCCGGCAGCCTGACCGAGGTATTGAAGTCGAAATACGGTTTTGCGGCCGGAATTGTTTCATTCCTCGGCGACATCTCCAAACCGATCATCGATCTGACAATACCGATGATGATCGGATCGGCGATCGCGGCCATCGCCGCGTACACGCTCCGCATATTTTTAAAGACGAACCGCAGGGAAGCCGGATTAATCGGCGCGTTCTGCGCGGTCCTGTTCGCCTGCAGCGGCGCATGGCTCGGGCTTCAGAATTTCATCCCCGGCGCCAGAGCCAACGGCGCGGTCGCGCAAGTGGTGCCCGGCGTCAGCGCGCTGCAGGACATCGTCGTCACCTCGCTCGGCCGCATCGAATCCCAGACCCGGCGGGTCGGCGATCTGATTGAGGAAAACGCCAAGCGCGAACGCGAAGAAAACGAGCGCGCGAAAAAGGCCCAGCAGGATTTTCTGCTGAAACAACGGCAAGCGACGGTGGCGAAACTGCAGGACGCCGGCTACACGCCGGACTCCGCCGGCATGATGCTTGCCGCAATGAACGGCTACAGCAACATGCCGTTGTTCGAGCAACTTGGCGTCAAGCCGACGAAGGACGCCATCGCGATTGCGTTCGCGCGATCCAAGAACATCAATCTGATCGCCCAACTCAGGCAATACATCGTCTTCAACAAAGACAATCACAGCCTGTTCCGACAAGCCATCGCCGACCTGTCGGCCGACTCTCGCTCGGCCCGCTCGGCTTATCGCGGCAGGAACACCAAGAAGGAGCTGTGCGAACCCAAGACCTATCAACTTGCACCGTCCGACCTCCTGCAAACGATGTGCACTGCGCCGAACGGCTTCTTCGCCGCGCTCTATTCGAGCTTCTACAATGTCGCCTATCAGAATCTGAATGACGACGGCCGGTTCGTACAACCGCTTCAGATTGCCGAATATCACGCCGAAGCGCCGGACATGTTGTCGGCGGAGGCCGTCAAGGTTTCGGAGATCGTTCCGTCGACGATGAACCAGTGCCAGATCTACGAGGGAAACCTGCGATATTTCGAAGGCGCAGGCCTGCTCCCATGGGGAACTTACGAAAACGACGATCCGCGCCGGACTTCGTACTTCAGCGCCGCCGACCCACGATTCAAGGAAAACTCCATCACCTGCGTCCGCGAAGACATCATCATGCGGCGGAGCCGGCAATGCGTCGCTCGCGTGATCATGTTCTCGCCCTGTGTCGCGCTGGTCAAAGAGCCGATGGTTGTCAAAGTGCTGGTGCCGACCGATAGCCGTCAGGGCTCGCCGGTGAATTTGCAATCCGCGCCGCCGGAGCGCCAGCCCGCCGCCGGCCCCGCGCATGCCAGCGACAAACCCCTCAGCCAGAGAGAGCTTCAGTCCCTGATAATTGGACGCAATCTTTCATTCGGCGGGCCGAACAATGTTCTGATGTATCATCCGAACGGCACTCTGGACGGCGGCGACGGCCGGTTCGGATTTCAGGGCCGCTATCGGACCCAGGCCAATGGCACGATCTGCGGCACCATGGGGCCCCGTGGCGAGGTATGCCTTCAATTCTACCGCCGCGATGGCCTGTTACGGGTGCGTCGAACGAATGGCTTCTCCCCTGGCGATATTGGCCTGGTGACCGCGCGATGACGCGGGGCTCCCGGGCGGCCGCCCACCGGAACATAAACCCTGAGACGATGGCTGATCCGCGGACGCCCGGGAGACATCGTCTCCCGGGCGTCTGTAGGCGGACCTAACCCAGACGCTTATAACCGCCGCTTCTACAACTGCGGCAGTCCGGACTGCTTCATCACCTCTTTGGCGACGACGCCTTCGGCCTTGATCTCGGCGGCGAAGGCAGCCGGCGTGTTGGTCGCCGGCACCAGGCTGCGCGACAGGATGTATTTTTCCTGGAACGCCTTGTCGCTAACGATCTTGGTGATTTCGGCATTGAGCTTGTCGATAATCGCCTTCGGCGTGCCGGCCGGCGCGAACAGGCCGTACCAGGTCGACGACGGCGCGCCCTTGTAACCGGTCTCGGCCAGGGTCGGCACGTCCGGCAACTGCGGCGACTTGATATTGTTGACCAGCGCCAGCGCGTTCATCTTGCCAGCCTTGATCTGCGCGATCACGTTGGCAAGACCCAAGAGCGCGATCGGCGTCGAGCCCGACAGCACCGCGTTGGTCGCTTCGCCGCCACCGCGGAACGGCACGCGCACCCAGTCGGCGCCCTTCTGGTGCTTGAGGCTGTCCATATAGACCACCATCGGGATCGCGGCGGTCAGGTAGCTCAGCGTGCCCGGCTTTTTCTTCGACACCGCGACCAGATCATCGACCGTCCTGGCCTTGAGATCGGAATTGACGACCAGCACCTGGATCAAATGAAACAGATTGACGATCGGCGACAGCCTGGCCGGATCGAACGGCACCTTCTTGAACAGGTACTGGTTATAAACCACGGTGTCGGCGTTGATGATGCAGATGGTGTAGCCGTCAGGCTGCGCTTCGGTGCAGGCCCGCGCCGCGATATTGCCGGCGCCGCCCGGACGGTTCTCGATGATCAGCGGCTGGTCGTTGATATGACTGCGCAGCGCATCGCCGAGCACCCGCATGAAGATGTCGCTGATGCCGCCGGCGCTTGACGTCGTGATGACATGGATCGGACGGCTCGGATAATCGTCAGCCTGCGCCGGTCCCGCCGGCACAAGGGCGACGCATATCAGCGACGCGAATAACGACGAGACAAGCGAGGCGAAAAGCTTCACGGCGAATTCTCCCTGTAAGCGGCCCGGCTGTTGTCGCGGGCTCGCAGGGCCGGGAATCTAGCCGAGAATAATCAAGCCGTCTCGGATCATCGCATAGATGCAGGGCTGTGAAATTATTTGGCGTCGTGAAAAATCAAACCGACCGTATGACGTTGTCCGGTGTGAAGCCGGCTGACGCCGTGCCGCATGGTGACGCGATAATCACCGCGCGTGCCGGCGACAGGCCGGCGATGCACGGCGAAGATCACCGCATCGCCCATTCGCAGCGGCACGACCTGAACACGTGACTGCATACGCGGCCGCTGTTCGGTCAGCACGAATTCGCCGCCGGTGAAATCCGAGCCCGGCTCGGACAACAGCACGGTGGCTTGCAATGGAAAGACCAGATCGCCGTAAAGGTCCTGATGCAGGCAGTTGTAATCGCCCGGCCCGTATTGCAGCAGCAAGGGCGTCGGCCGGTTCTGGCCGGCCTCGTGACAACGCGCGAGGAAGTCCTTGTGCTGTGCAGGGTAACGCGCATCGAGACCCATGCGTGCATTCCAGTCGTTGGCGATGACCGCCAGCGGCGAATAAAGCGCGGTCCGCAACGATGCGATCGTATCGGGCAACGGATAGGAGAAATATTTGTATTCGCCCTTGCCGAAACCATGCCGCGCCATCACCACGCGGCTGCGGAAGCCGTTGTCGTCGGGATAAAGCGCGGCAAGCTGACGGCATTGCAGCGGCGTCAGCAGGTTCTCGATGACCGCGCAGCCGTTTGAATTGAGATCGGCGGTGACGGTGGACCACGCGATTTTATCGATATGATTTTTCATCACCGACATATCTGCCGGCGACGTTCATAGGGCCACCCGTTTTCTGCCTTCGGCGTCGCCCTTCGAGGCGCGCTTACGCGCGCACCTCAGGGTGACGGAGAAAGGCCGGGACGGCGTCGCGCGATCCATCATCCTGACGCGCAAGCCGCGATAACGGAATCCACCCCCGTCATCCTGAGGTGCGAGCCGCGATAGCGGCGAGCCTCGAAGGATGAACGGCCACCCTCGATTTTTCTGACACGCCCCGGCCGTCGCCCTTCGAGGCGCGCTTGCGCGCGCACCTCAGGGTGACGGAGAGAGACCCTTAATGTGACGGAGAGAAGCCGGAACGCTTACGACAGCTTGGCTTTGACGAGGCCGGACGCTTTGCCGAAATCCATCTGGCCGGCATATTTGCCGCGCAGGATGCCGATCACCTTGCCCATGTCCTTCATGCCGGCGGCGCCGGTCTCGGCAATCGCGGCATCGATCGCGGCGGCGACCTCGGCATCGGACAACTGCTTTGGCAGATAGCCCGAGATGATGGCGATCTCCTCGCCTTCCTGGGTCGCCAGGTCGTCGCGGCCGCCCTTTTTGTACATCTCGACCGACTCCTGCCGCTGCTTGATCATCTTTTGCAGCAGCGCCAGCACTTCCGGATCGCCAAGCGGCTTGCCGGTGGTGCGGGCTTCGATGTCAGCATTCTTCAGCGTCGAATTGACCATGCGCAGCGTCGACACCGCCCGCTCGTTCTTGGCCTTCATCGCCTCGGTCAGGGCTTTGTTGATGTCGTCGCGGATCATGATTGTCCCTATCTATTATCCGTTCGTCCCCGCGAAAGCGGGGCCCCAGTTCTTTGGCACAGGATTCCCGCTTTCGCGGGAATGAGCGGAGCGTGTGTCACATCACCGGCTGATGGCCCTGGTTTTCGCCGAAGGCTTCCTCGCGGTACAGCCCGAGCGCGTTCATGACCGGCAAATCGTTAAAGCAGAACAAACAGGCGTCCTCGCTCGTCGAATTGTTGCCGTGTTCATGGAAGGCCCAGGCCGGCACGCAGAAGATGTCGCGCTTCTTCCAGTCGAAACGCTTGCCGCCGATGATCGAATAGCCCTCGCCCTTGGCGCATTGATAGATCGAGGTGCCGGTGTGCCGATGGGCGCGGGTCTTTTCGCCGGGGCGGAGCATCTGCATCGAGGCGCCGATGGTCTGCATCACCGGGCCGCCGGTCTGCGGGTTGACGTAATTCATCAAGACGCCGTCGAAGGGCGAACCGTCGGTCGCCCTGGCGAACTTGCTCAAGGCCTCGTAGGTCGGCTCCCATTCGTATTTCAGCAGCGGCGAATAAGGCTTCTGCCAGTCGTGCAACGAAGGCTGCAAGCCCGGCGCGCCCCAACTGAAGGTCGAGTCGTCGACCGCATAGGCGACCGGCTGCTTCAGGTCGGGATGGACCTTGTAGAAATTGGCCTCCAGCGCATTGACCAGCGGAATGTCGAGGCCGTCCTGCCAGATGCATTCGGTGCCGGAGGCTTCGACGCCGTGCTCGTGCCATGAGCAGTTCGGCGTCAGCACGAAGTCATTCTCGCCGAGCGTCATCTTGTGGCCGTCGACAACGGTATAGGCGCCCTTGCCTTCCATGATGAAGCGCAGCGCCGAGGCCGAATGCATGTGCGCCGAGGCGACCTCGCCCGGCTTCATCACCTGCAGGCCGGAATAGAGCCAGCCGCAGGCGGCGGCGACGTCCTGCCGGCCCGGATTGTTGAGATAGATGACGCGGCGGCCGGCCTTTTCCGGGGCGACCAGATCGATCGAACGCAGCACCGGCTCGCGCAGGTCCTCATAGCGCCACAGCACCGGCACCGAGTCGGACTTCGGCTCCCAGGGCTCGATCTTGTTGGCCACGGTCCAGAGCGCGGCGGCCTCGAAACGCTGAAGGTCCTTATAATAAGCCTTCAGGTCGGCGGTATCCTCGACATTAGCCCGGCCGGCGACGTCCTCGCGGTAGTTTTCCAGTACGGTTTCGCTCGTCTCTTCGGTCATCGGGCCACTCCCATTTCCAGTTCCATCGAGGCGGGGACGGTCGGCAACCAGCCCTTGCCTCTCAAGCTATAATACGCAAGTAAGAGGCCATGACCCAGACCAAAACCGATACCGCCGGCCTTGAGCCGGGCCTTTGGGCCGAGCCGAAGCCAACCGCCCTGCTGGTGCTGGCCGACGGCACCGTTCTGGAGGGCTTCGGCCTCGGCGCCACCGGCACCGCCACCGGCGAGGTGTGCTTCAACACCGCGATGACCGGCTACGAGGAAATCCTCACCGACCCGTCCTACGCCGGCCAGATCGTCACCTTCACCTTCCCGCATATCGGGAATGTCGGCACCAACGAAGAAGACATCGAAAGCGTCAATATGGCGGCCCGGCCGGGTGCCTGCGGCGTCATTCTGCGCACCGACATCACCGCACCGTCGAATTATCGCGCCACCCGCGCGCTCAACGACTGGCTGAAATCGCGTGGCATCGTCGGGCTGGCCGGCATCGACACCCGCGCGCTGACTGCGCTGATCCGCGAAAAGGGCATGCCGAATGCCGTGATCGCGCACACCCCCGACGGCCACTTCGACCTGCCGGCGCTGAAGAAAGAAGCCGCCGCCTGGCCGGGACTGGTCGGCATGGACCTGGTGCCGATGGTCACCTCCGCCCAGCGCTTCAACTGGGACGAGACCGAGTGGGTCTGGAACAAGGGCTACGGCCGCCAGACCGCGCCGGAGTTCCATGTCGTCGCCATCGATTACGGCGTGAAGCGCAATATTTTGCGGCTGCTGGCCTCGGCCGGCTGCAAGGTCACCGTGGTGCCGGCCAAGACCTCGGCCGAGGACATCATGGCGCTGAAGCCCGATGGCGTGTTCCTGTCGAACGGTCCGGGCGATCCGGCCGCGACCGGCGAATATGCCGTGCCGGTCATCAAGACGCTGGTCAATTCCGGCACGCCGACCTTCGGCATTTGCCTCGGCCACCAGATGCTGGGTCTGGCGCTCGGCGGCAAGACCGTGAAGATGCATCAGGGCCATCACGGCGCCAATCATCCGGTCAAGGACATGACCACAGGCAAGGTCGAGATCACCTCGATGAACCACGGCTTCGCGCTCGACAAGGAGTCGCTGCCGGAGGGCGTCGAGCAGACCCATGTCTCGCTGTTCGACGGCTCGAACTGCGGCATCGCGCTCACCGGCAAGCCGGTGTTCTCGGTGCAGTACCACCCGGAAGCCTCGCCCGGCCCGCGCGACAGTCATTACCTGTTCCAGCGCTTCGTCGGTCTGATGCGCGACGGCAAGAAGAAGAGCGCGTAAGCGAAACTGGCAGTCCGCGGGCGCATCGGGCCTTCGGCTTTAATGGGCGTCCGCTGACATGGACTGGATCAGTTTTTACGACTTCAAGCACTCGGTGATTTACGTCAACGAGCGCCACCGCGACGTGCATTACAAGACCATCGCGCAGGACATCCGCGCGCTGGTGCCGTCGCCGGATGCAATCGTCATGGACTATGGCTGCGGCGAGGCGACGTCGGCGGCGCTGGTGGCGGAGGCCTGCGGCCATCTCACTTTGGTCGAAGCCGCGCCGAACGTGCGCGCCGCGCTGAAAGAGCGCTACGGCGCCAATCCGAAAATGACGGTGATGAACCCGGACGAAGCGGCGGCGACGCCGGCCGGCACCGTCGACATGATCGTGCTGCATTCGGTGGCGCAATATCTCACCGCCGACGAACTCGCCGCGATGATGAAGACCTTTCACCGGCTACTGAAACCGACCGGGATTTTCGTGCTCGGCGACATCGTGCCGCCGAGCCTCGCCTCGGTCTGGGCGGCCTTGTCCTTGTTGCGCTTCGGCGCCGCCAACGGCTTCTTCTGGGCGGCGGTCGGCGGCCTGATCCGCATTCTGGTGTCGGACTATTTCACGCTGAAGAAGACGCACGGCCTATCGCATTACACCGAGAGCGAGGCGCTCGCCAAACTCAAGGCCGGCGGTTTCAAGCCGACGCGCGCCGCGCACAATATCGGTCATAACCAGCAGCGCATGACCTTCATCTCGACGCCGGTGTAAGGCCGCTCACGCCGCCGTGCGGGTCTGCTTGTATTTGAGGTCGCGATATTCGCCCGAGGTCACCGGCGGATATTTCGCCTCGCCCGGCGGACACAGGCATTCGATCACCGCGTCGTAATTCGGATGATGGAAGAACGCGATCGACAGCCGGCTGCTCGCGGCCTGAGCCGCGTCGGCGATCGGCGGATTGACCACGCGATGCACGTTCGACACCCAGCGGTCGTTGGTCCAGCGCATCAGCAAGTCACCAATATTGACGACGAACGTCTCCGGATCGGTTTCGACATCGAGCCAGTCGCCATTGCGCGCCTGCGCCTGCAAACCGCCCGGCACGTTCTCGCCGTTGAGAATGGTCAGCAGGCCGTAATCGGTGTGATTGCCGGCGCGCAACTGGCCGGGGACCGGCGGCGTCGTCTGTTCGGGATAGAAGTTGAGCCGCATCGCGGTGATGTGACGGTCGATCTTGTCCTCGAAGAACATCTCGTCGAGGCCAAGCCCGAGCGCGGCGAGCTGCATCATCTGCCGCGTCAGGCGATCCATCTCGTTGTAGTAAAGCTCGGCGGCCTCGGCGAAGCCGTCCGGCCGCGCCGGCCAGACGTTCGGAATGAAATAACGCGGGCCGTCGCCTTGCGTGAAGTACGGATCGTTCGACCAGCGCTGACGGCCGAAGTGATAATACTCCTTGATGTCGGGCGGGATCGGATTGGCGTCATTGCCGCGCGCCAGCGATTCAAAGCCGAGGCCGCGATAGCCGCGCGGCGTCGCCGGATCAGGCGCAACCGCCCGGCGCTTCTCGTCGAGCGGCAGCGCGAAAAATTCGCGGGCCTTGAGCCGCAGGTCCTGGCGGATCGACGCCGGCACGCCATGACCCTTGATGGTGAAGAAACCGATCTCGGTGCAGGTGCGGTCGATCTCCTGTCCGGTCGCCAGGCGCGCGGCCGGATCGCCGGAAAGCGCGGCGCTCAAATCGATGACGGGGATCTGCGGCATGACAATCCTCCTCGATGACCTAATGGAAATAGGCGCCGCCATCGACCACCAGCGTCTGGCCAGTGATGAAGGCGGAGTCGGGCCCGGCGAAGAACGCAACCGCGCCGACCAGATCGGACGGCAGCATGTCGCGCGCCAGCACCCGGTTGCGCAGCGACGGTCCCTTGACGCCCTCGACCAGCACTGGATTGCGGTTGACGCCATCGCTGAGCGTGAAGCCGGGCGCGACGCTGTTGACGGTGATGTTATCGGCGCCGAGTTCGGTGGCGAGCGCCCGCGTCAGCGAAATCACCGCGCCCTTGCTGGCGACGTAATGCGCCATCAGCGGATTGCCCTTGAAGGCGACGCCCGACGAAATGTTGACGATGCGGCCGCCGCCGCCGCGCCGCATTGCCGGCACCGCCGCCTGGCAGCACAGCATGACGCCGAGCACATTGACCTCCATCACCCGGCGAAACTCGTCCGGCGCGATCCGGTCGAAGGGTTGCGGGGTCAGCGTCGAATAGATGCCGGCATTGTTGACCAGCACGTCGAGCCGGCCGAAGCCGGCCTCGGCCTGCGCGACCGCCGCACGGGTTTCCTCCGGCGACGACACGTCGGCGGCAACGCCGAGCGCGCGATGGCCGGCCGCCGTCAGCCGGGCGGCGGCCTCGGCGGCGCCGGCGCAGTCAACAATCACAACGTGCAGGTCGCGGCCGGCCAATGCCTCCGCGATAGCAAAGCCGATGCCGAGCGCGCCGCCGGTGACGATCGCGACGGCCTTGTCGTTCGGTTCCGGCATAAAACCCCGTTGCGTTCAGTGGTTAGGCCGACAAATTGGTCGGCATACTTACGATTTTTCAAGCAAGGGCCATGCCACGGCGAAGCCTCTGTCATCCCGGCGTCATGCCGGCGCGGATGATGGGACGGCCGGAAAGCGCCGCGAAGGACGGTGAATTTTCCCCGGTCCGGCCTCGGCCAGACCGTGACAAAGCCGTGACTTTGCGGGATAGAAAGGCCAACCGGCCCTGCGGCCGATGAGCCGAAGTCGAGGGCACGACATGTCAAAACAGGAAATGCGCGAGGAAGCCGAGCGCCTGATCAAGGAAGCGATGGCCAAGAAAACCGTCGCGATCAAGCAAGGCGACACGCGGATCGAAACCAAATGCGGCAAATGCGGCGCGGTCAATAAAGTCTCCGCCGCGCCGGGTCAGTCGCGGGTCGAGTACACCTGCAAGGACTGCGGCCACAAGCAGCGAGCGATGTAAGCCGGGCGGCGTTTTTCGACGCGACCGGCCGGCTCGATCCGTCATCCCGAGGTGCGCGATAGCGAGCCTCGAAGGACGAACGGCCATTGCGGCGACCGGGCCGCCGCCCTTCGAGGGCCGCCTGCGGCGCAAGGCAGGGGGTGCACCTCGCGGTGACGGATCGCTGGCTTCAAATGCCGCCTGTCGATTCTTTTAGTCCCAGCCGCCGGTCACACGCTCGACCGGATTGGCGATGCGCAGGCCGGTGCTCTTGAGTGCCGAAATGCGCGCCATCTCGGCATCGCTCAATTCAAAGTCGAACACGTCGAAATTATCGGCGATGCGTTGCGGATTCGACGAGAACGGAATCGCGGCGACGTCCTGTTGAATGAGCCAGCGCAGCGCGATCTGGGCGATCGAACGGCCGCGCGTTTTGGCGATGTCCTGCAACACTGCGTTGTCGAACAGCCGGCCGCGCGCCAGCGGACAATAGGCGACGAAGGCCAGCCCATGCTTGCGCACGCCGGCGAGCAACCTGCTCTGGTCGAGGAACGGGTGATATTCGGCCTGCAACACCGACAACGGTTCGGGGCACAGGCGCACCGCCTCGTCGAGCAGCGTGGTGTTGAAATTGGCGACGCCGATGTGGCGCGCGAGTCCATCGCGTTTGGCTTTCGCCAGCGCCGGCATCGCCTCACTCAAGGGAATCGCCGGATTGGGCCAATGGATCATCAGCAGGTCGAGGTAATCGACCTTGAGCGCGGCCAGGCTCTGGTCGAGCGAACGGGCGAAATCGGTCGACCGCAAATTCTCGTGGCTGACCTTGGTCACCAGAAAGATGTCGTCGCGCTTCAAGCCGGAGGCGCGCATCGCCTCGCCGACCGCGGCCTCGGTGCCGTATTTGCGGCCGGTGTCGATATGGCGATAGCCGACCTTGAGCGCGGTCAGCACCGAATCGGCCGACATGCCGCCGGTCATCGGCGAAGTGCCGAAGCCTAGCGCGGGAATGGCAGCGGGTTTGGCGCCGTCGCTAAGCGGAATCGATAAAGGTCTGGCGGCGGTCATGGCATTGTCCTTGGGTCGTCCGTGGATCGCATTGTTTTTCCGATCTTAGCCATGACCGTCGCGCGCCGGCAATGCGCGCATCTTTTTGACAATTCGAAACCCGAATGAAGTCGGCGCTCTGTTGGCGTCACGCGCCGCCGATCGCACCTTCATCGGCCTTCGGCGCTGGAGACACGGCCTTGTCGATTTCGGAATTCAATTCGGCGCCGACCAGCACCACGATCGCCGTCATCCAGAGCCACATCATCAGGCCGATGGCGGCGCCGAGCGAACCGTAAGTCGCGTCATAATGGGCGAAGCGGCCGAGATAAAACGACAGCAGCGCCGAGCCGCCAAGCCAGGCCAGCGCCGAGAACAGCGCGCCGGCGCTGACGAACTGCCAGCGCGGGTTATCGCGGTTGGGACCGAAGCGATAGAGCACCGCCAGTCCGAACATCACCGCGACCAGCAAAGCCGGCCACCGCAGCCAGGGCAGCAGCGTTGCGCCGTAGCCGTAGAACGGCAGATAAGACAGGACCACCGGCAGGATCACGATCGCGGCAAAGGCGACCAGCATGGCTACCAGCGCACCGACGGTGAAGGCAAGCGACACCAGATTGAGCTTGATGAACCCGCGCCGCTCGCGCACGCCGTAGACGATATTGAGCGCGTCGATGATCGCCTTGACCCCGGCATTGGCGCTCCACACGGCAAGCCCCAGACCGAAGAAGAACGTCAGCGACAGATCGCCGGTGGTGCGGATAACGATGCGCGTCACCTGTTCGTCGACGATCGAATAGGCGCTCGGCGGCATCAGCGACGACAACAGCGCCAGATGGTTGTTGATGGTGGACGCTTTGGCGAACAGGGCGTAGCTGGATACCAGCGCGGTAATCGCCGGAAAAATCGCCAGCAGCCCGTAAAACACCACGCCGGCAGCGAGCGCCAACAGCCGGTCGTCATTGATCTCGCCATAGGTGCGGTAGAGCACATGACGCCAGAACCGCCAGTCGCGGGAATTCGCCACCGATCCGGCGGGAAACGGTGCCGCCGCCGTCGCCTGTTGCCGCTCCAGCGCCAGCGCGGCGACATAGGTACCGGCCAGCGCCACGCCCGCCAGCAAAGCCGGCTTGTTGCTGCGCCAGGCGGCGTGAAAGACCCGTTTTGCCATCCCCATGTGAAACAACGGCCTCGCACCGCCAAAGTTCGGCGAAACCGGCAAAACAGCGGCAAAAACGAGGTTCCTGCCGCAGGCGCAGGGGCTTGGCCGAGAACTGTGGCCAGAGTGGCCTCAACCCTTCCCACCCTGACTTTTCTGGTCTAAACACCGCTCGCGCGCGGGGTTTTGGCTCCGCCCAAAGCGACGGATACCGATCCTGAAGGGCCCGTCCGGCCAGCCGACCGGGTCCCAATTTGCCTGAAAGCGCGCGCAAAGCGCGCCCTTTTTTTGTGTGCGCTGTCGTTTCAGGGGGCGCGACAGCGAAACGACCTGCCTAACGATTGCCTGGAGACCGATGCCCAAACGCACCGACATCAAAACCGTCATGATCATCGGCGCCGGCCCGATCGTTATCGGCCAGGCCTGTGAATTCGATTATTCCGGCACGCAAGCCTGCAAGGCGCTGAAGGAAGAAGGTTACCGGGTCGTTCTAGTCAATTCCAATCCAGCGACGATCATGACCGATCCGGATCTGGCCGACTCCACCTATATCGAGCCGATCACCGCCGAGATCGTCGCCAAGATCATCGAAAAAGAACGCAACGTATTGCCCGGCGGCTTCGCGCTGCTGCCGACCATGGGCGGCCAGACCGCGCTCAATTGCGCGCTGTCCTTGCGCAAGCTCGGCACCCTCGAAAAATTCGATGTCGAGATGATCGGCGCCACCGCCGACGCCATCGACAAGGCGGAAGATCGCGAGCTGTTTCGCAACGCCATGACCAAGATCGGCCTGCCGTCGCCGCGCTCGCATCAGATCAAGACCCTGGCGCAGGCGCTGGAAGCGCTGGAAGACATCGGCCTGCCTTGCATCATCCGGCCGTCCTTCACGATGGGCGGCACCGGCGGCGGCATCGCCTACAACAAGGCCGAATTCATCGAAATCGTCGAAGGCGGCATCGACGCCTCCCCCACGTCCGAAGTGCTGGTCGAAGAATCAGTACTCGGCTGGAAGGAGTACGAGATGGAGGTGGTGCGCGACAAAAAAGACAACTGCATCATCATCTGCTCGATCGAGAACATCGATCCGATGGGCGTGCATACCGGCGACTCGATGACGGTCGCGCCGGCTTTGACGCTGACCGACAAAGAATACCAGATCATGCGCGACGCCTCGCTCGCGGTGCTGCGCGAGATCGGCGTCGAGACCGGCGGCTCGAACGTGCAGTTCGCGGTCAATCCGGCCGACGGCCGGCTGGTCGTGATCGAAATGAATCCGCGGGTGTCGCGCTCTTCGGCGCTGGCCTCGAAGGCGACCGGCTTTCCGATCGCCCGGGTCGCGGCCAAGCTCGCGGTCGGCTACACGCTCGACGAAATCGCCAACGACATTACCGGCGGCGCGACGCCGGCTTCGTTCGAGCCGACGATCGATTACGTCGTCACCAAGATCCCGCGGTTCGCCTTCGAGAAATTCGCCGGCGCGTCCAATGTGCTGACGACGTCGATGAAGTCGGTCGGCGAAGCCATGGCGATCGGCCGCACCTTCCAGGAATCGTTGCAGAAAGCCTTGCGCTCGCTGGAAACCGGTCTCAACGGTCTCGATGAGATCACCATCGAGGGTTACGACGCCGCCAAGGATGTCGACGATGCCGACAACAAGGCCGCGATCCGCGCCGCGCTCGGCACGCCGACGCCGGACCGGTTGCTGAAGGTCGCGCAGGCGATGCGGCTCGGCGCCAGCGACGAACTCATTCACAACGCCTGCCGCATCGATCCGTGGTTCCTCGCCGAATTGCGCGGCCTGATCGAGACCGAAGCCGCGATCGTCGCCAAGGGTCTGCCGACCACCGCCGGCGCCTTCCGCCGGCTCAAGGCGATGGGCTTCTCCGACAAGCGGCTGGCCAAGCTCAGCGGCGGCGACGCCGACGCGGTGATGGCGGCGCGACGCAAACTTGGCGTCCGGCCGGTGTTCAAGCGCATCGACACCTGCGCGGCCGAGTTCGCTTCGCCGACCGCTTACATGTATTCGACCTACGAGACCGCCTTCGCCGGCCACATGGCCGACGAGGCCCGGCCGTCGGACAAGAAGAAAGTCGTCATTCTCGGCGGCGGCCCGAACCGGATCGGCCAGGGCATCGAGTTCGACTATTGCTGCTGCCACGCCTGCTTCGCGCTCAAGGATGCCGGCTACGAGACCATCATGGTCAACTGCAATCCGGAAACGGTGTCGACCGACTACGACACCTCGGACCGGCTCTACTTCGAGCCGCTGACGCCGGAAGACGTGCTGGAAATCATCGAGACCGAACGCTCGAACGGCACGCTGCATGGCGTGATCGTGCAGTTCGGCGGCCAGACGCCGCTCAAGCTCGCCGACGCTCTGGAAAAGGCCAATGTGCCGATCCTCGGCACCTCGCCGGACGCGATTGATCTCGCGGAAGACCGCGACCGCTTCAAGACCCTGCTCGACACGCTGAAGATCCGCCAGCCGAACAACGGCATCGCCACATCGCCGGCGGCGGTGCGCGAGATCGCCGAAAAGATCGGTTATCCGGTGGTGATCCGTCCATCGAACGTGCTCGGCGGCCGCGGCATGGAAATCGTGCGCGACGCCGCTCATGCCGACCGGTACGTCGCGCGGCTTGCCGCAACCCTGGACAAGCCGTCCGAACTGATCGTGTCGCAGAAGAGCCCGTTGCTGATCGACTCTTATCTGTCGGATGCCACCGAAGTCGATGTCGATTGCCTGTCCGACGGCAAGGACACCTTCATCGCCGGCATCATGGAACACATCGAAGAAGCCGGCATTCACTCGGGCGACAGCGCCTGCGCGCTGCCGCCTTATTCGCTGAGCCCGCAGACCATCACCGAGCTGGAGCGGCAGACCCGCGAACTGGCGCTGGCGCTCAACGTCGGCGGCCTGATGAACGTGCAATACGCCATCAAGGACGGCGACATCTACGTGCTGGAAGTCAATCCGCGCGCCTCGCGCACGGTGCCCTTCGTCGCCAAGGTGATCGGGCTGCCGGTCGCCAAGATCGCGTCGCGGGTGATGGCCGGCGAAAGTCTCGCCAGCTTCAACCTCAAGCCGGCGGTCTACAAGCACCGCGCGGTCAAGGAAGCCGTCTTCCCCTTCGCCCGCTTCCCCGGCGTCGACACCGTGCTCGGGCCGGAGATGAAGTCGACCGGCGAGGTCATGGGGATCGACAACTCGTTCGAGACCGCCTTCGCCAAGAGCCAGATCGGCGGCGGCACCGACCTGCCAAGGACCGGGACGGTGTTCGTGTCGGTGCGCGACGCCGACAAGCCGCGCATCCTGCCATCGATCAAGTTATTGGTTTCGCTAGGCTTTAAGTGTATCGCCACGTCCGGAACGCAGCGTTACCTGGCCGAACAGGGCGTCGAGGCGACCAAGATCAACAAGGTGCTGGAAGGCCGGCCGCATATCGTCGACGTCATCAAGAATGGCGGCGTCCAACTGGTGTTCAACACCACCGACGGCTCGGCGGCCCTATCCGACAGCCGGTCGCTGCGGAATGCCGCCCTCTTGCATAAAGTGCCGTACTACACCACTCTTTCAGGTGCCGTCGCCGCGGCGCAAGGTATTAAAGCCTATCTCGGGGGCGACCTCGAGGTCCATGCGCTGCAAAGCTACTTCAAGAGTCGGGCCTAGATCCGGATTAGACGGATCGGGCCGAACCGGAAGCGGCGACGCGAGTTAGGCCGGGCAAGTCCACGGTCGCGGCCGGAGCCTTGGCGCGAAAATGCGCTTCAGGCCTGCCGCGGTCCGGATTTTTTTGGCTGGTTTAGGGTTCACAGGGCTCCGGCACGGGCAATCCGTGGCCGGAGTCGAATTTCGAGGGGCCGACGGCCTGCTCGAGACGCTTAATCGAGGGTGGAAGGAGCTTGGCGGCGCGAAGACGCGTTCAAGTAGGTTCTGAAGCGCCCGCCAGGAGGAGAAAAACGATGGTCGAAAAGATTCCGATGACGGCGGCGGGCTACACCACGCTGGAAGCCGAACTCAAGCACTGCCAGCAGACCGAGCGTCCGCGCATCATCCAGCAGATCACCGAGGCGCGCTCGCACGGCGACCTGTCGGAGAACGCCGAGTATCACGCCGCCAAGGAGCAGCAGTCGCTCAACGAAGGCCGTATCGACGAGTTGCAGGACAAGCTCGCCCGCGCCGAGATCATCGACGTGTCGAAACTGTCGGGCGACACCATCACCTTTGGCGCGACCGTGACGCTGGTCGACGAGGACACCGAGGAAAAGAAGGTGTGGCAGATCGTCGGCGAACCGGAAGCCGACGCCAAGAAGGGCCGCATCTCGATCACCTCGCCGCTCGCCAAGGCGCTGATCGGCAAGGTCAAGGGCGCCTTCATCGAAGTCAACGCGCCCGGCGGCGCCAAGGGCTACGAAATCAAGAAGGTCGAGTGGAAGTAAATCCATGAAGATAAAGGTCGTGGTGCATGAAGCGGAAGAGGGCGGCTTCTGGGCGGAAGTGCCGGCCCTTCCGGGTTGCGCCACGCAAGGCGATACCCTCGACGAACTCATGAAAAATCTTCACGAGGCGATCGAGGGATGCCTGTCGGTCGACGTCGAGACGCCTAAATCGGACGGCAAGGAACGCGTCCTAGAAATCGCGATATGAAAACGCTGACGGGGCGAGATTTCATTCGCCTCGTTGAGCGGCACGGCTGGACACTCCTGCGCGTCAACGGCAGCCACTACATCTATGGCAAGCCCGGATCTGTGGTTCGGCTGTCGGTACCGATCCACGGCAATCGTCCGTTGAAGACCGGCTTGCTGCGCCACCTTCTCAAACTCTCCGAAATTCCCGATAGCGATCTCGATTGAAATCGGCCACGCTTCCTCAAATCGAAATAACAATTTGAGGAACCGCCATGAGCCTGACGTCAATTCCGAAAGCCGACATTCTCAAGGCCTGCGAAGCCATGTTGCGCAAGCAGCTCTATGTCGTCTTCACCAAACCGGTGAACGGCATGGAGCCGGTGATGGCCGTGCTCGAAGAACACCTCGCCTTCCAGATCGACCTCGAACAGCGTGGCATCATGTTCGGCGCCGGCCCGTTCTGGAACGATGCCGAGGACGCCTGGCAGGGCGAAGGCATGGTGATCCTGCGCGCGTCATCGCTGGCCGAAGCGCTGGCGCTGGCCGCCGCCGATCCGATGCACAAAGCCGGCGCGCGTTCGTTCACGGTGCGGCCCTGGCTGCTCAACGAAGGCTCGGTCACGGTGCGCATGACCTATTCGGACGGCAAACGCGACATCATCTGACCGATCGAAAACGGTAACCGGCGAACGCCGACGACCGCCGATCACGAATAAATCATTTGCTCCATCTCAAGGGGTGGAGCAAAGCACAGCAATGTCACAGAACCGCGTCAGATTTCGCACGCCGAACCGGACGGTGAAGCCGTCACGTTTGCGCCACGTTCTGGCCGGGCTGATGACGCTGACAATCGTCGCGGCCTCGTTCACGTTGGCGCTACGGATGCCGGCTCTGGCGATATCCGTGGCCGCCGCCGATACCGCACAGGCCGGCACGAGCTTGACCGCGCACCACCGGCAACGGCCGACGCCGTGTCACAAGAGCATCGTGCCCGGCACGGTAACGACCTGCCCACTCGCCACTTTCAACGTCAACGGTATGCCCGTTCAGGCCGTCGGTCTGACGATGACGGCCGGTCTCGACGCGGCGCGATGGACCTTCGGCGATACGTCACGACCGCCGCAATGTCTGGGGCTTTCGCCCTACAGGCCGCCCTGCGCCACCGCCTGACGCCCGCCCCGTCGCTCGACCCGCGCCCGCTGTGGCGCCGCCGCGAACGCCGCCGGGCCCGTACCATTCACCATGCATCCGCGGCCAGCCAGGGGCGATGAACGCCACCTTGAAGTTCGCCGCCGCCACTCCGATCTTCGCTGTCAACAGGACAACGCCATCATGACGACCAAGCTATCCCTCATTGCCGCCGGCATCCTTGCGGTCGCGGCGCTCGCCGCCCTGCCGCAGGTTCAGGTTCGCGCCCAGGCTCAAACGCAACAGCCCCAGCCGCAACCTGCGAAAGCCCAGCAAGGCCAGGTGGAGAAGCCCAAGACCGCCGCACCCAAGGCCGAAGAGCCCGACGACGACCCGGTCAGCATCGAGGCCATCACCCGCGATCCGCACATTCCGGTCATGGGCAATCCGAACGGCGATCTCACCATCGTCGAGTATTTCGACTATCGCTGCCCGTACTGCAAAAAGGTCAATCCGGTGCTGAACAAGGTCGTCAAAGACGACGGCCACATCCGGTTGGTCTTCAAGGACTGGCCGATATTCGGCGGCGTATCTATCTATGCGGCGCGTCTGGCGCTGGCGACGAAGTATCAGAACAAATATGGCGAGGCGCATGACGCGCTGATCTCGGCCACCGGCGCGCTGACCGAAGCCGGCGTACAGGAGATCCTGACCAAGGCCGGCATCGACCTGGCGCGGGCGCAACGCGATCTTGCCACGCACAGCAAGGACATCGACGCGCTGCTGGCGCGCAATCACCAGCAGGCGCAGGTGCTTGAATTCCAGGGCACGCCGGCCTTCATCATCGGCAAGTATCGCGTGCCGGGCGCACTTGATGAAAAGAACTTCAAGCTGGCGATCGCCGACTCGCGCAAGGCCAGCAAGACAAAACCCGACACCAGGAAATAGACGACGGTCGTTTGAACGGCGGTTGCTTCAAGAGAAATCTTGTGCCGCCGCCTGTGATATCGGACCGGCGCGGTCGCACTCGTCGCCGCCGCGCCGCCGTCCCTCACATCGGGACCATCGCCGCGTCCTTCGACTGGCGCAGCGTCAGCGAGGTCTTGACGTTGCGGACGTTCGCCGCCGAGGTCAGTTGCTCGACAAAGGCCTGAAAGGTCTTGAGATCGGGCGCGACGCATTTCAGCACGAAATCGGTTTCGCCCGACAGCATCCAGCATTCCCGGACCAGCGGCTGCTTGCGGACGAATTCCTCGAAAGCGACAAGGTCCGATTCCGCCTGGCTCGACAGGTGCACCATGGCGAAGACCGCGACCTCGTAACCGAGCTTCTTCTCGTCGAGCAGCGCGCGATAGCCCTTGATGAAGCCGGCCTCCTCCAGCGCCCGGACACGGCGCAGGCAAGGCGGCGCGGAGATGCCGACCCGGCGGGCCAATTCCACATTGGTCATCCGGCCGTCGTCCTGTAGCTCCTTCAGGATTTTACGGTCGATGGCGTCGAGACGGGCTGACAATGAAAGCTCCTTGAGACAGCGGCAAGAACCCGGTGGGCATATCCATACCGCGAAATATTGTTTCGCGAAACATTATTGCGCGGTTTTCCATGTTCTGTTGACCGTTTGGTCAAAGATTGTGGGTCACGGGGGTTGCGTATCTTGCATAGCTCCTCGAAAGCCATAGATTGGGTCGGGCGTCTCAGCCGGCCTTGAGCCGGTCGAGGAACGATTGCCGGGTTCGCCTTTCGCGCCCGGAGACGCCCGCCAGGGGGGCGAAAGCCATGTCAAAGACTACCCACGCCAAAGTCGTCATCATCGGCTCGGGCCCGGCCGGCTACACCGCCGCGATCTATGCTTCACGCGCCATGCTGGAACCGATCCTGATCCAGGGCATCCAGCCCGGCGGCCAGCTCACCATCACCACCGATGTCGAGAACTATCCCGGCTTCGCCGATGTCATCCAGGGTCCCTGGCTGATGGAACAGATGCAGGCGCAAGCCGAGCATGTCGGCACCCGCATCGTCACCGACACCGTGACCAAGGTCGAGCTCGGCAGCCGGCCCTTCAAGCTCACCTGCGACTCCGGTGACGTTTATGTCGCCGAGGCGCTGATCATCGCCACCGGCGCCCAGGCGCGCTGGCTCAACCTGCCGTTCGAGCAGACCTTCAAGGGCTATGGCGTCTCGGCCTGCGCGACCTGCGACGGCTTTTTCTATCGCAACAAGGAAGTCTTCGTCGTCGGCGGCGGCAATACCGCGGTCGAGGAAGCGCTGTTCCTGACCAATTTCGCCTCCAAGGTCACGATCGTTCACCGCCGCGACTCGTTCCGCGCCGAACGCATCTTGCAGGACCGGCTGTTCAAGCATCCCAAGATCGAAGTGGTCTGGGATTCGGTGGTCGACGACGTCATCGGCACGCATAACCCGACCAAGGTCAGCGGCGTGCGGCTCAAGAACATCAAGACCGGCGCGGTCAGCGAACGGCCGGCCGACGGCATCTTCATCGCCATCGGTCATTCGCCGTCGTCGGAACTGTTCAAGGGCCAGCTTGAGATGAAGCCCTCGGGCTATATCGTCACCGGCGGCCATTCGACGGCGACCTCGGTGCCCGGCGTGTTCGCCGCCGGCGACGTCACCGACGACATCTACCGGCAGGCGGTCACCGCCGCCGGCCAAGGCTGCATGGCAGCGCTCGAAGCGGAACGGTACATCGCCGCGCAAGACGAAAACCAGCAACACGCGGCGGCAGAATAATGATGACGAATAACAACAAATCGATGGACTGGGACAAGCTGAAGGTGTTCCACGCCGCCGCTGAAGCCGGCTCCTTCACCCATGCCGGCGAACGGCTCGGGCTGTCGCAATCGGCGGTGTCGCGTCAGGTCTCGGCGCTCGAGGGCGATCTCAACGTCTCGCTGTTCCACCGTCATGCCCGTGGCCTGATCCTGACCGAACAGGGCGAACTGCTGTACCGCACCGCGCATGAAGTGTTCATGAAGCTGGAAGCGGCGCGCACCAAGCTGACCGACTCGCGCGAACGGCCGAACGGCGAACTGAAAGTCTCGACCACGCCCGGTATCGGCGTGCACTGGCTGACGCCGCGGCTCGGCGAGTTCCTCGATCTCTATCCCGATATCCAGATCACGCTGATCACCACCGACGAAGAACTCGATCTGGCGATGCGCGAGGCCGACGTCGCGATCCGGCTGCGCCAGCCGACGCAACCGGACCTGATCCAGCGCAAGCTGTTCTCGGTGCATTTCCACGCTTACGCCTCGCCGGATTATCTCAAGCGTTTCGGCACGCCGTCGTCGCACGACGAACTCGACAAGCACCGTATCATCCTGCTCGGCGGCGCGGTGCCGGCGCACTTCGCCAACCGGCGCTGGCTTCTGGAAGTCAGCCGTGATGCCAAGAATGCGCGCGTGCCGGCGCTGTCGATCAACAACGTGCTCGGCCTGCTGCGCGCCTGCCAACGCGGCTTGGGCGTCGCCATGCTGCCGGATTATCTGGTCGAGGAAAACGGCGGACTGGTTCAGCTGTTCGGCGAAGCCGACACGCTCGCGCTCGACGCTTATTTCGTCTACCCGGAAGAACTCAAATCGGTGGCGCGTATTCAGGTGTTCCGCGACTTCCTGGTCGCCAATGCGCAGCGCTGGCATTTCTAATACAAAGTGCCAGCGCGGCCGATGTCGCGAAACAGCGCGGCAAAATGCCGCCGCCAATTAATAACACCCCGATATAGCCGTTATGCGGCCCATTGCCGGCCCACCATCGTCGGTCGATGAGGGGCCCGCGAAGCGGTTTGCGATTTGGCATGGCTGACATGAGCGTCGGCCCATTGCTCAGCACGCTGAGGACTTTCATAGTCAGGGCTCGCTGATCGACGGATGTATATCCTCCCAGAGTCGCCGACGATCAGCATGTTCCCCTCTGGAATAGTTGTCGGCCCCCACGCCGACATACTGCAACCGGGCCCCTTGCGGGGCTCGGTTTTTTTTGGGCCCGGCTCATTCCGGTACTTCGCCTTTAAAGCCCGGCGCAACATTCAGAATTTGCGATAGTGATAAGTGCTGTCGTCGCGTATCGCCGCCAGTTTTTCGAGCGCGTCATGGTGCGGCGACAGATGACAAACCGGATCGGCAAGACGCGCATCGCCGGCGATCAGGAAAGCCTGACAACGGCAGCCGCCGAAATCCTTGCCCTTCAGCGCGCAGCTCCTGCAAGGTTCCTGCATCCAGTCGGTGCCGCGAAAGGCCATGAAAGCCGGCGAGCCGTGCCAGATTTCGGATAGCGAACGGTCGCGCACGTTCCAGAACTCAAGACCGGGAATAACTTCGGCGGCGTGACAGGGCAGCACGCGGCCCGATGGCGTGACGTTCAGGGACCGACGGCCCCAGCCGCCGACACACGGTTTCGGATAGCGGGCATAATAATCCGGCACCACCGCGTCGATGACGATATCGCCGCAATGACTTTGCCGCAGCCGCTCGACGGCGATAAGCGCCGTGTCGACCTGTTGCCGCGACGGCATCAATGCGGCGCGGTTCTTCAAGGCCCAGCCGTAATATTGCACATGCGCGATTTCGACGCGGCTGGCGCCGAGGGCCAACGCCTGTTCGACCATCGACCCGATGCGGTCGATGTTGGCGCGATGCACCACGACATTGACGGTGAGCGGCAAACCGAGGTTCACGACGTCGGCGGCCAGCGCACGCTTGCGGGCAAAGGCGCCCGAATAACCGGCGATCAGATCGGCCGACGCCGCGTCGGAATCCTGGATCGAGACCTGGACATGATCGAGACCGGCATCGGCCAGCCGCGTCAATCCCTCCGACGTCAAACCGACCGCCGAAGTAATCAGATTGCTGTAAAGGCCGGCGTCCCGCGCGGCCGCGATGATCTCCGGCAGATCCCGCCGCGCCGCCGGCTCACCGCCCGACAGATGCACCTGCAACACGCCAAGCCCGGCCGCTTCGGCAAAGACACGCGCCCAGGTCGCGGTGTCGAGTTCGTCCGACCGTTTGTCGAGCTCAAGCGGATTGGAGCAATAAGGACAGCCGAGCGGACAACGATGGGTCAATTCGGCAAGCAAGCCGAGCGGCGCGAAAGCGGCGCGCGGCGCGTCCATCACCCGAACTCCAGCAGCTTCTTGTCGGCAAGACCGGCCAGCAAGGCCGCAACATCGGTACGGATGCGGTCGCGCGGCGCGCCGGCAAAAGTCCGGACCAGATCGTCGACGATTTCGGCCAGCGTCGTCGCGCCGGTGCAGCGCTTGAGAATCTCATGCGCGACCGGATC
Source organism: Rhodopseudomonas sp. (assembly GCA_016124795.1). Taxonomy (GTDB): domain Bacteria; phylum Pseudomonadota; class Alphaproteobacteria; order Rhizobiales; family Xanthobacteraceae; genus Pseudolabrys. The sequence continues at coordinate 111,759 of WGNB01000028.1, forward strand.
GGCCTTGAACACCCGCTCCGGCGCCAGCAGCACCCAGCCGCCCTGCGCTTCGTTATGTGTCAGACGAACGCCACGCGGCAGGCGCGGCTTGGCATCGTCGGAGATCGAAACCGGCGCCGCGTTCATCACGTTACATCCGGCACGAAGGCGCCCGGCGGCACGAGGCCAGGCGACACATAGGCATAAGCCAGCGCGTCGAGCATCGACCACAGCACGCCGCATTTGAATTCCAGCGCCGCCAGCACCGCCTGCTGATCCTGCGGCGAACGGGCATGGCGCTTGACGTAGTCGAGCGCGAAATCCGAGTCGCGCCGTGCCTGAGGCGGCCGCTTGTCGAAATAGCTCAGCGTCTCCGGCGTCACAAAATCGTAGTGCGACAGCATCCCGGCCATGCGCTCGCCGATAATCACCGGCGAGAATAACTCGGTCAGCGACGAGGCGATAGCTTCGAGCAGGGTCTTGTCGCGCACGAAATGAACATAGGCCTCGACCGCGAAGCGCGTGCCGGGCAACAGGCCCTTGAGCGAAGTGACGTAGTCGCGGTCGAGGCCGAGCCCGTCGGTCAGCTTCAGCCAGCGCGCGATGCCGCCGTCGCCGTCGTGCTCTCCGTCATGATCGACCAGCCGCGACCGCCATTCGCGCCGCACCGAAGCATCGTCGCAACGCGCGATCAGGCTGGCGTCCTTGAGCGGGATCGAGGCCTGATAATAATAACGGTTGAGCGCCCAGGCCTGAACCTGGCCCTTGCTGCATTGACCGCCATGCAGCATGGCGTGAAACGGATGCAGCCGATGATAACGCCGCGCGCCGATGTCGCGCAGCGCCGCTTCCAGTTCATCGGGCGTGAGAAGCTTCACAACACGATCTCCATGCCGTCATAAGCGACTTCCCAACCGGCGGCTTCGACGCGCGCGCGCTCCGGCGAACCGTCGATCAGCATTGGATTGGTATTGTTGATATGGATGAAGATGCGCCGGCAATGCGATCTGGTGGCGGCGGTCAACCCGGCCAGCGACTGCAAGGTGCCGTCATCGCCACCGACCGGCATATGGCCCATGCGGCGGCCGGTCTTGGCGCCGGTGCCGGCGCGCAGCATTTCGTCGTCGGTGAACAGCGTGCCGTCGAACAGCAGGACATCGGCGCGGGCGAAGCGGTCCCGCATCGCATCGTTGATCGCGGCCGCGCCCGGCACGAACACCAGCCGCGCACCGTCGCGTTGCATGTCGACGCCGACCGTGTCGGCGCTCTCGACGCCGATGCGCGGGTCGTCGCCTTCGAGATAAAGCGGCGCCTTGCCGGGCACGGTGAACAGGCTGGCGGTGACGCCGCCGGCCAGTTCGATCGTGTCGCCCGGCACAATCGCGCGGCGCGTCATGGCGGTCATCGCTCCGAACATGGCATTGCCGGCAACCGCAGCATGGCTTTCCGGCGTGGCGTAAAGCGTGAACGGCGTGTTCTCACGGACATGAACAAGCCCCGCGATCTGATCGATCTCGGCCCCGGTCAGCAGCACCGCGTCGATCGGGCTGCCGCGCAGGTGATTCGCTGCGGCGCCGGTCCGGGGATGCAAAGCCGGCGTGGCGCGAATCTGCTGGCCGAGGTCAGGCGCGGCGTTCAGCAGGGTCCAGCGGACCGCGCCATCAGGCCCCGCGCCGCCGGACACCGCGACGCTGGTCTGTGTGCGCGGACGCACCCGCCCGTCGCCGGCCCAGGCCAGTTGGCAGACCGGGCAACGGCAATTCCATTGCGGAAACGCGCCGCCGGCCGCCGAACCGAGCACCAGCGCGGTCAGACGCCCCATCGGCCGAGGCCGTCAGGCCAAAGCGCGCGAATCAGAATTCGGCCGGCAGATAGCCGTTGATTTCCAGGCCGATGCAGATTTCGACGAGCGTCGGGGTGGTCCAGAGCATGGTGTCTCTCCCTGTGCGCCGCGCTGGGTTGAACCTTATTCCCGGGACCCGGCCAGTCCACCGTGAGGTCCGGCACATTGGTTGAAACCGGGGTATTTCTTGTGCGGCTCGCGCATAAGTTTAGCGGCTGGGTGCGGGGCCGCAAGAGGGGAAAACGGCGCGGCGCGGCCACGACCGCCGCCTCCGCTGCGGTCGCCGGCCCCGTTCCGCCAGCCCCCTGCGAAGGCCGCCGACGATCACGCGATTGTCATTGCTGAACCCGATCGGTTCCCGGCGGCCATAACCGCGACACCCTGACACGGCGCGCGGACGGAAAACGTCAATCCGGCGTCCCGGACCGGATCCGCGTCGGCAAATTGATGCTGGGCCGCAAGGCTTTCACGACGATCGCCGGAATGCATTGGTTAACGACGGCGCCAGCCGACTGCCAAAAATGGTGCTTTCGGAACCGGGCAAATTAGTCACATGTGACAAGCGTCACACCGTCGACGTTGTAAAAAACGTAACGTATACGGGTCTATCGGGTAATGTGGCGCTCAATGACAAGGGGCCAACGCCCCTTCAGCATATTGGGAGACTTCGCGGTGAAAGTCGTTCGATTTAACCGTCTGTTGGCGTCCACCGCCCTCGGACTGGTCCTTGTTATGTCGGCTCATGCGGCCCAGGCTCAGCAAGCACAGGGTGCGAGCGGTCAGGACGTGCAGGTCGTCGTGCCGTCTTCCGACAACGTGCCGCCGCCGGCCGCCAAGGACGCGAATGCCGCCGCACCGGCCGCCACGCCGGCTCCCACCGCCGCTGCTGAACCCGCCAAGACCGAAACACCCGCCGCCACCGCCGCAGCACCGGCTGCCGCCGAGCCGGCCAAAGCGGCTGAACCGGTCAAGACCGCCGAGCCGGCGGCCAAGCCCGCCGAACCGACCGTGACCGCCGAACCGGCCAAACCGGCCGCCGCGCCCGAGCCGGCCAAGATGGCCGAACCGGCAACCCCGGCTCCGGCCGCCGCGCCTGAAAAGGCTGCCGCTGCGCCTGCCGCCCCCGCCCCGGAAAAGGCCGCCGCCGCGCCCGCCCCGGCTCCGGTCTCCGCCACCGCCGACAATGCCGTCGCCGACAAGCTGCGCGAACTGGTGACCGGCAAGGCGCTCGACCGCGCCGTCGACCGCAAGGCCGAACGGACTGGCGTGCAGGCCTACTACAAGGCCCACGATTACGCCCCGGTCTGGGTGCATGATGGCGCCGTCACCGCCCGCGCCAAGGCGGTCATGGCGACTCTCGGCAAGGCCGCCGACGTCGGCCTCGACCCGACCGACTACCCGACCCCGGATTTCGCCGCCGCCACCACCGCCGACGCACTGGCCGCCGCCGAACTGAAGCTGACCGCCAGCGCGCTGACCTATGCCCGCGAGGCGCAGATCGGCCGCATCCACTACACCCGCGTGAGCGGCGACATCTCGTTCAAGCTCGAGCCGCAGGATCCGGCCAAGGTGCTGGCGAAACTCGCCACCGCCGAGGACGCCGGCAAGACGCTCGACGGCTACAACCCGCAGATCGCCGAGTTCAAGGCGCTGCGCGAGAAGCTCGCCGAACTGCGCGCCGGCAAGGCCGAGGCCGCCAAGCCGGAAGCGGAAAAGGAAGCCCCGACGGTTCGCATCGCCAGCGGCCCGATCATGCGCCCCGGCCTCAAGGATGCCCGCGTCGTTCAGTTGCGCCAGCGCCTCAAGATTGAAGGCGACAAGGACAGCAAGACCTACGACGAAGCCGTGGTCGAAGCGGTCAAGGCGTTCCAGACCCAGGCCGACCTCGACGCCGACGGCAATGTCGGTCCGGCGACGCTGGCCGCGCTCAACGGCGAAAAGCACGAGGCGCGCCGCGCCGCCGCCAATCCGATCGACACCGTGATCGTCAACATGGAACGGTGGCGCTGGTATCCGCGCGACCTCGGCAATCCGCACGTCATCGTCAATATCCCGGACTACACCCTGTCGCTGTACAACAACAACAAGGTCTACTGGCACACCAAGATCGTGGTCGGTAAGCCGGGCAAGGCGACGCCGCTGATCAGCGCCGAGATGAAGTTCATCACGGTCAACCCGACCTGGAACGTGCCGCCGTCGATCATCGAGAAGGAATACCTGCCGGCCTTGCAGCAGGACCCGAACGCGCTCGACCGCATCGGCCTGAAGCTGACCCAGGACGCCAACGGCATCGTCCACATCCAGCAGCCGCCGGGCGCCGGCAACGCGCTCGGCCGCATCCGCTTCAACTTCCCGAACAAGTTCCTGGTCTACCAGCACGACACGCCGGACAAGTATCTGTTCAAGAAGGAAAAGCGCGCTTACAGCCACGGCTGCATGCGGGTTCTGAACCCCTTCACCTACGGCGAGAAGCTGCTGTCGCTGGCCTTGCCGGAAGGGCACTACACCCAGGCCAAGCTGGAAAGCATGGTCGGCAACAGCGAGATCAACATCAACTTCCCGAAGCCGCTCTGGGTCCATCTGACCTATCAGACCGCCTTCGTCGACGAGAACGGCAAGCTGCAATTCCGTGACGACATCTACGGCACCGACGCCAAGATGATCGGCATCCTCAAGGGCAGCGATCGCAAGGTCGCCGACCTGGCGATCGAACGGCCGCCGAACCAGTCGTCCAAGCCGGTGCGCATGCCGGTCGGGATGTACGGCGGCGATCGCAACTACTCGAGCGGCCCGAACTTCTTCGAGATGCTGTTCGGCGGCGGTCGGACCTCGGAAGTCGACAACTCGTCCCGCTCGCTGGGACCGCGTTACGGCCGCGATGGCCGGCTGGTGACCCGCTAAGTCGCCCGGCTCAAACAAGCCTACGACAGACGCCGGCGAAGCAATTCGCCGGCGTTTTTGCGTCTGGTGCCGCGATCGAGAAAAACGCGCCACGGCCATCGCGGCGGCGTTCTTGCCGCCGAACCGGATATGGCTGGGATCGAAAATGGGGGGGTGGAATCTGGTACAGCTGGGTGGGCTCGAACCACCGACCTCTGGTTCCACAGACCAGCGCTCTAACCAACTGAGCTACAGCTGCACGGGTTCCCGGCCATCTGGCCGAGCGAGCCGGAACCTAGAAGCCGCCCCCCTCTTTGGCAAGCATTTTGGCCGGCGAATTTGAAAAAGCCTTTGGGACTGGGAACTTGTGGGGGAAGGCCACCCGCAAAGGCGCTCGGGCGCGAACCGGCCGACAAAAAAGCCCAGGCGCGACGCCCGGGCTTGGTCATGAGGCTTGGCCATGAAGCTTGGCCATGGGCCACGGCCATGAGGGCCGTGGCGTAGTCGCCATCAAAGGCCTTGAGGGCCTTTAGGCCGCCTTGCCGAAGCTGGCGAACTTTTCCTTGATCGGTTCGGCGGTCTCGGTCGCGACCTTCTGGGCGTGCTCGGTCAATTCCTTGGCCTGGGCGGTCAGGGTATCGAACTGGCTGCGCATGAAGGCGGTGGTCTTCTCGACCACTTCCGAATAGGTCTTGGCCGCCAGCAGTTCGCCCATCAGATCGAAGGCGGCGTTCGAATTGGCGCGCGCGGTCTCGACGACCTTCAGACCGTAGCCCGAGCAGCCCTTCGACGCGGTCGAATAGGTTTCTTCCAGCGTCTCGGTGGCCTCTTCGGCCTGGCTCTTCATCTTTTCGTAGCCGTCCTTGAACTGGGCGATGGTCTTTTCGGCGAGTTCGCGGAACGCCGGCGGCACTTCCATGGTCGGCACTTCGAACTTCGGCATCTCGAACTTGGGCATTTCGAATTTCGGCATTTCGAACTTGGATTCGCTCGGCACGACCGCGACTTTCGGCTTGGCTTTCGGGGTCGGCGTGGTGGTGGTCTGGGCTTCGGACATGACAATCATCCTTGGGTTGAGGACGGTCTCCGGCTCAAGGCGAGCCGCCGCCCTCGGTTGATCGGCCCGCTCCTGATGGGTGGCTCCCATTATGCGGAAGCGTAAATTCAATATAATACAATTTTGGTGCGATGCAATAAAAATATTGCACTGCACAAACAAACCAAGGGTGGCTCGCCGCCGGCGGGCGAGCCACGGATTGTACAGAACAGGTCGATTTTAGCCGCGTTTGGGTCGTTTTTACCCTTCGGCGGACCTCAGCCGGTCAGTTTCGACGCCTTTTGGCTGAGTTCCTTGGCTTGCTCGGTCAGGGCCGCAATCTGCTTTTTCAAAAATTCGGTTTGCAGCGCGGTGACTTCCTTGGCGTCCTTGGCCTTGAGCAACTGCTGGGCATGTTCAAACGAGGCCGCCACATTGCGTTCGGCAAAGCTCATGGCCAGCTCGCCGGCTTCCTTGACGCCGGTCTGCATGCTCTTGGCCTGGGTCTCGGCGGTGCCGATGGCGTGCTGCGTGGCGGCGACGAAGCCGTCGAAGGCCTGCTTGGCCTGGGCGACGCTCTTCTCCGCCATGTCGCGCATTTCGGCTGGAATTTCGAAATTCAATGCCATCGCATCCTCCTGACTGTGCAACGCCACAGGGCGCCGGGTCGATCCGCTCAACGCGGGTTTTATTTCAAGCGACTTTAGGTCTGATGACTTTAATACGGACGACTTTACCTCCGATCATAGGACAATCAGACGACGGGACGATGGCTGGCCGCGCCAGCCGTAACACGCCTCGACATTAAGGTTATCGCGGCTTGGTGCGCTGCGATAGCCGGCACGTCGTGGACGCAGGCGCAATGCAGCCGTATTAATAATTCATTAGCCGTCTTCTTTGCTTCGCATCGCTGGCCAAAATTGGGCACATGAGTGGAACTGAATACCAGCTGTCCTGGCTAGCCGATCAGCGCTTGGCGGATCACGCTCTCAGTCCGTCGCCGGTCTGGCTGTGGCGCGCCGACGGATCGCAGATCTTGTGGGCCAATCCACAGGCGGCATCGATCTTCGACAGCCGCTCGGCCAAAGCACTGTCGCAGCGGACCTTCGAGGCGAAACACCCGAGCGCGTCCCAGATCGCGCGGCTGGCCGAGACGCTGCCGGAAACAGGCGCGTCGCGGCTCGAGCGCCTGCGCGGTTTCGGCGCGGCGCTCGGCGGCACGCTGACCTGCCTTTGCGCGCGGATCGCGTTGCCCGACGGCGGCCTCGCCGTGCTGGTGGTGGCGACCGAACGCGCCGGCAAGGACGTCACCATGTCGGAGCGCGCCCGCCGCCTGCTTGCCGACATCGACCGCCCGGCGGCGGTCTTCACCGCCGACGGCAACCTGATCGAAGCCAAGCCGGAAGCGCGCGCGCTGTTCGGCGACAAGGTCGACCTGGCCGCGCTAGGCGCCGACCGGCTGGCACACAGCCGCGCCGAGCCGATTGCCGGACCGATCACGATGGCGCGATTCGGCGACGGCTCCACGCTGCTGGTCGCGGTCGAAACCAACATGACCGCCCGCGCCAACACCGCGCCCGGCCCTCGCGCCCATCCGGCCGACGCCGCCGCGACCGCCGCGCTGGAGCGGCGGGTACCGCTGCGTTTCGTCTGGCAGATGGACGAGACGACCCGCCTCAGCCATGGCCTCGACAGCTTCGCCAGCGTGGTCGGACCACAAACGGCGGCGACACCGCACCAGAGCTGGGCGGACCTCGCCGAGCGGCTCGCGCTCGATCCCAAAGGCATCATCACCCGCGCGCTCGCGGCCCGCGAGACCTGGAGCGGCATTGCCGTGTCCTGGCCGGTCGACGACAGCGCGGATCGCGTCGCCATCGAAATGTCGGGCCTGCCGGTGTTCGACCGCGAACGGCGGTTCATGGGCTATCGGGGCTTTGCGATCTGCCGCGACCTCGACCGGCTTGCGGCGCGCCAAAGCCAATCCGCGACGGCGGCAGCGCCGGCGCCGGCCAGCACGCCGCCCGTGACACCCGTTGTGGCCACGCCACAAGTCGAACCCGCCACGCCAGAGCCCGAGGCGACGTCGCCGGCAATGACTCCGGCCGCGACAACGCCCGACGCACCCCCGTCCCCGGTTCAAGCCGTCCCGCCACAGGCGGTGCCGACTCCCGCCGCACCGCCGCAAATCACGCCGCCGCCTCAGGCCGCGCCGGCAGACAATGTGCTGGCATTCCGTCCGCCGTCGCCGCCCGCGGTCGCGACACCGGCGCCCGCGCCAGCCGCGCCGGCACCGGCCACCCCGCCATCGCCGCCGCCGACACCCTCCTGGACCGCCGGCGAACACAGTGCCTTCGAGGAGCTGGCGCGCGAACTCAACGCCCGACTGCGCGGCGAACCCGGGCGACGCCCGGCCGCGGTGCCGACCGTGAGCGATCCCGATATCGCGCCGGCCCCCGATGCGCTCGTGCCCCCGCCGGCGATCGCCACGCCTCAGACGGCCAGCGCCACGATGGCTTACGATGGCCGGCCGATCCTCGACCGACTGCCGATCGGCGTTCTGGTCTATCGCCTCAATAATCTGATCTACGCCAACAGCGCCTTCCTCAAATGGACCGGCTACGACACGCTGCAGGCGCTCGACGACGCCGGTGGCCTCGACAGCCTGTTCATCGAGCCGAGCCAGACGACGGCGGCGTCGGATGCCGAGGACGGAAAGTCACCGGAGAAATCCTGCGTCGGCAAAACGCTGACCATCGCCACCGTCAAAGGCGCGCAGAAGCCGGTCGAGGGCCGGCTGTTCAGCGTGCCCTGGGCGCAGGACACCGCGCTGGTGCTGATGATCAATACCCAGGGGATGTCGGACGACCGCATCAAGGCAATCGAAGCCGCACTGCGCCGGACCGAGAGCGAGAACACCGAGCTGCGCGCCATCCTCGACACCGCCACCGACGGCGTGCTGGTGCTCGACCGCGACGGCCGCGTGCTGTCGGCCAACCGCAGCGCCGAAGCGCTGTTCGGCTACGACGCCGCCGACTTCACCGAATTGAGTATCGGCGAATTGTTCGCCGCCGAAAGCCGGCGCGGCGTGCTCGATTATCTCGACCGGCTCGCCGGCCGCGACGGCCATCGCCTGCTCGACGCCGGCCGCGAGGCGATCGGCCGCGTTCGTCAGGGCGGACTGGTGCCGCTCTACATCACGATGGGCCGGATCGAGGACGGCGACAAATTCTGCGCGGTGATGCGCGACGTCACCGCCTGGAAACGCACCGAGGAAGAGCTGATCAACGCCCGCCAGCAGGCCGAACGCGCCTCGACCGCCAAGAGCGAGTTCCTCGCCAAGATCAGCCACGAGATCCGCACGCCGCTCAACGCCATCATCGGCTTTTCCGAAGTGATGATCGACGAGCGCTTCGGCGCCATCGGCAACGACCGCTACAAGCAGTATCTCAAGGACATCCATAGCTCCGGCGGCCATCTGATTTCGCTGCTCAACGACCTGCTCGATCTGTCCAAGATCGAGGCCGGCAAGCTCGACCTCAGTTTCGTCAGCGTCAATCTCAACGACATCGTCCAGCAATGCGTCGCCATCATGCAGGAGCAGGCCAATCGCGAGCGGGTCATCATCCGCACCGCGTTGCCAGGCACGCTGCCGCCGATCGTCGCCGATGCGCGATCGGTGCGGCAGATCGCGCTCAACCTTTTGTCGAACTCGATCAAGTTCACCGGCGCCGGCGGCCAGGTCATCGTCTCGACCGCGCTGAACGACGACAACGAAGCGGTGCTGCGGGTGCGCGACACCGGCATCGGCATGAGCGAGGCCGAATTGCAGACGGCGCTCGAACCGTTCCGGCAGATGGCGACCTCGTCGCGCTGGGGCGCCAGCGGCACTGGTCTCGGGTTGCCGATCACCAAGGCGCTGGCCGAGGCCAATCACGCCCGCTTCCGCATCACCAGCCAGCCCGAGGACGGAACCCTGGTTGAAGTGGCGTTTCCGGCAACCCGCGTTCTGGCGGAATAATCCCACGCCTTCAAAGGGTCACAGAAGACGGGCACGGTTGGCGAGAGCGCGCCCGATGGTATAGTCCGCCGGTGCCCGCCGCGTGGCATTACCGCCCGACATCGACTTAACCGGATTTGACTGCTTTGACGGCTTCCGCTGGCTTCCGACGCTTGGGAATTGCGCTTCTGGTCCTCGTCGCGCTTGCCGCCGGCGTATTGACCACCGCCGGCTATCTGATTTCAGCGGACACGGTGCGCGCCGAGGTCATCGGCGGTATCCATTCGGCGACCGGGCTTAATCCGGTGCTGCGCGGCCGGGCCACCGTGTCGCTGTTTCCGAAAGGCAGTGTCAGCTTCGACGATGTCATGCTCGGCGACCCGGCGCAGCCGGCCTTGACGGCCGAACGGATGACCGCCCGGCTGCGGTTCTTTCCGCTGCTGATCGGCCGCGTCGAAATCGCCGACGTTTCGCTCGAGCGGCCGACGATCTCGATCAACCTCGAACCGAACGGAAAATCGAACTGGTCCGGCTTGATCGACGGGCTGGCGCGCAACCAGAAGCCGAACGCCCGGCATGGCGTCGCGGCCTTCTCGGAAATGCGCATCGACAACGGCACCGTGATCCTGCGCGACCATGAGAACAAGGTGGTCGAAACCATCGACCGGATGGATTTCTCGCTGGCCTGGCCTTCGATCTCGAAAAGCCTCGGCGCCACCGGCCGTTTCGTCTGGCATGACGAACCGGTCGATGCCAGCCTGACGCTGGCCGATTTCCGCGCCGCGCTGGCCGGCAGCAAGACCGGCCTGAAGCTGCGCCTCGCCGCCAAGCCGATGAAGGCCGCCTTCGAAGGCTCGATCAGCGTCCGGCCGACGGTCAAGATCGAAGGCACGCTGGCCGCCGACGCCGATTCATTGCGCGACGCCATGGTCTGGACCGGTCAGGAGTCGCCGCCCGGCGGCGGCTTCGGTCGCTTCGCCATCAAGGCACAGGCCAATGTCGTCGGCGGCAGCATCGGCCTGTCGGGCGTCAACGTCGAACTCGACGGCAACAGCGCCGAAGGCGTTCTGACTTTCGCCACCGACGGCCGCAAGACGCTGCAAGGCACGCTGGCGGCCGATACCCTCAACCTGACGCCTTATGTCTCGACGATCCGGCTGCTCACCGCCAACCAGCACGCCTGGAGCGATGCCCGGATCGCGCCCGAGGGCCTGTCCAACATCGACTTCGATCTGCGGCTGTCGGCGGCCAAGGTCATCATGGCCTCGGCGACGATCGGACGCACCGCGATCGGCGCCAACCTGCGCGCCGGTCATCTGACGGTGACGGTCGGCGAGGCCCAGGCCTATGGCGGCGTCATCCGCGGCTCGATGGCGCTGGCCAATTTCGATTCCGGCATCGACGTCAAATCGCAACTGCAGTTCAGCGACGTCGATCTGGAAAGCTGCCTTGGCCAGTTGTTCGGCCTGCGCCGGCTCGAAGGCAAAGGCAATATCTCGCTCAACGTCGAAGGCTCCGGCGAGAGCGTGCTCGCCGTCACCCGCAGCATGACGGGCAGCGCCGGGCTGACCGGCAGCAACGGCGCGATCGCCGGATTGAACATCGAACAACTGCTGCGCCGGCTGGAGCGCCGGCCGTTGTCGGGCAGCGGCGAATTCCGCACCGGTTCGACGCCTTATGACAAGATCACCGTCGGGCTCAAGATCGTGAAGGGCGTGATTGCGGTCGACGATATGAAAGTCGAGAGCGCCGCGGTGCGGCTGGCGCTCGCCGGTCAGGCCTCGATCCCGGATCGCGACCTCGATCTCAAAGGCACTGCCGCACTGGTCACCGCCAGCCGGCCCGGCGTTCCGCCATTCGAACTGCCGTTCATCGTGCAAGGGTCATGGGACGATCCGATCATGCTCCCGGACGCGGAAGCCTTGATCCGCCGCTCCGGCGCCGCCGCGCCGCTATTGCGCGCGGTACGCGAACGCAGCGCCCGCGATGCCGTGCGCCAGGCGCTGGATCGATTGACCGGCGGCAGCGGCGCGGCGACGCAAACGCCCGCCGAAGCGCCGACCGCGGCGCCGACATTGCCGGCCGCCAACCAGAGCGTCGACACCGCGCGCTAGAAGACCGGTTCTGTTCGCGTTCAGGCGCCGGCGGGCACGGCGCCGCCATCGTCGACGTCGTACTTGGATTTCTGCGTCGTCGGCAGCCGCGGCTCCGGACCGTAATAATTGCCGACCCGCACGATCGCGCGCGGCTTGAGCACGATCGACACCATGCGGTCGAGCAGCGCCTTGGCCGAGACCGGCTTGCACAGGAATTCATTGACGCCAAGCTTGACCGACTCGACGATGCGCCAACGCTCGCCGTGCGACGACAGCATGATGATCGGAATATCCGGCGACGGAAAAATGCCGGGCGAGCGCACGATGCGCACCAGTTCCGGTCCGTTCAGCAGCGGCATTTCCCAGTCGAGAATGATGATATCGGGCGCCGTCTGGCGGATCATTTCAAGCGCCGCCAGCCCATCGGCCGCCTCGGTGACCGACTTGACGCCGATATTGGCCAACAGACCGCGTACGATCTTGCGGGTGAAGGCATTATCATCGACCAGCAGCACATTGAGTTGCTGTACGAGGTAGGCCGCGCGCTTGACGTTACTGTTCATCGGTCGCCCCAAACGAGGCTTCAACAATGCCCGGCAATCGTCATTTTGTTATTAACGGGATACCGGAAACCGGGGACCATCGCACGGTTGCGCCGCCGCCGGCTCAGGCCGGTCCAGTCAACGTGCGCCGAACCGCATCGCGCCAGCCGGCATAGCGCGTCTCGCGATCGGACGCCGCCATTTCCGGTTCGAATCGGCGATCAAGCCGCCATTGCGCGGCAAAACCATCGAGATCGGGACATAGACCGGCGGTCCGACCGGCCAGATAGGCCGCGCCCAAGGCCGTGGTCTCCATCACCACCGGACGGTCGACCGGCGCGGCCAGAATATCGGCGAGAAACTGCATGCAGGGTTCGCTCGCGGTCATGCCGCCATCGACCCGCAGCACGGTGGCCGACGAGCCCGCCGCCGGCCAGTCGGCGCGCATCGCCTCCAGGAGATCGCGGGTCTGGTAGCCGACCGAATCGAGCGCGGCGCGCGCGATCTCCGGCGCGCCGGAATGACGGGTCAGACCGAAGATCGCGCCGCGCGCCTGCGGGTCCCAATAAGGCGCGCCGAGCCCGACAAAAGCCGGCACAAGATAAACCTGTTCGGCCGGATCGGCTTTCGCTGCCAGCGCGCCGACATCGGACGACTTCTCGATGATCTTCAGACCGTCGCGTAGCCACTGCACCGCCGCGCCGGCGACAAAGATGCCGCCTTCGAGCGCGTAGGTGCGGCGACCGTCGAGTTGATAGGCAATCGTCGTCAGCAGTCGCGCGCGCGACGCAACGCGCTTGTCGCCGGTGTTGAGCACCATGAAGCAGCCGGTGCCATAGGTCGATTTCATCATGCCGGGCGTGAAGCAGCCCTGCCCCACCGTCGCGGCCTGCTGATCGCCGGCAATGCCACGAATGGCGATCGCCCCACCGAACAGCGCCGGCTCGGTGGCGCCGAACTCGGCGGCGCAATCGCACACCTGCGGCAGCATCGCCATCGGCACGCCAAAGATCCGGCACAGGTCTTCATCCCACCGGCTGCTGCCGATATCGACGAGCATGGTGCGGGCCGCATTGGTCGCATCGGTCCGATGCACCTTGCCGCCGGTCAGCCGCCACAACAGAAAGCTGTCGACGGTGCCGAAGGCGAGTTCGCCGGCTTGCGCTCGAGCGCGCGCGCCATCGACATGGTCGAGCAGCCAGGCGATCTTGCTCGCCGAGAAATAAGGATCGAGCAGCAGGCCGGTCCTGGCGGCGATATCCGGCTCATGACCGGCGGCGCGCAAGGCGTCGCAATAAGCAGCGGTGCGCCGATCCTGCCAGACGATGGCCTTGTGGATCGGTTTGCCGGTCGCCCGATCCCAGACCACGGTGGTCTCGCGCTGGTTGGTGATGCCGATGCCGGCGATCTCGTTGGCGGCAAGCCCGGCTTGCGCCATCGCCGCGCGCACGGTTTCAACGGTCGCCCGCCAGATATCCTCGGCATCGTGCTCGACCCAGCCCGACGCCGGAAAATGCTGCGGCAATTCGCGCTGCGCTGTCGCCACCGGTTTCAGACCGGCGTCGAAGACAATGGCGCGCGTCGATGTCGTGCCCTGATCAATGGCGACAAGATGATTTGGCAACAGCGTCCCGCCCTGACGCGACTCGCGTCGGGCTCAAGCTAACGCATTGCCAACGCGGCTGTGAACCCTTACCGGCGACGCCTCAGAACAGGCCCGCATCGCCAAGATCGGCGATGAACTCGTCGATGGCGATACGATCTGCGGCGCTCGCCTTGAGGCCGAGCTTGCTGCGACGCCACAACACGTCATCGGCGGTCTGTGCCCATTCGGTCTCGACCAGATAACGCACTTCGGCGCCGGTCAGATCGCCGGCAAAACGCGATCCGAGATCGGCCATGCTTTGAGCGTCGCCAAGAAAACGCGCGCACCGCAGACCGTAAGCCCGCGCCAGACGGCGGGCATGCGACTTCGTCAGGAACGGCCAGCGCGCGATCATGTCATCAACGACGGCGTCAAACGCATTCGGCGCGAACTCGCCGCCCGGCAGGGTCGACTTCGCGGTCCAGGCCGGCTTGACCGGAGAGGGTCCGCCTTTGAGATAGCGCGCGAGCTTGCCCAGCGCATGCTCGGCCAGCCGGCGGAACGTGGTGATCTTGCCGCCGTAAACCGTCAGCAACGGCGCTTCATGCGGCGCGACATCGAGCGCCAGCATATAATCGCGGGTGACGTCTTCCGGCTTGCCGGCGCCGTCATCGTAAAGCGCGCGCACGCCGGAATAGGACCAGACCAGTTCATCGGTGGTGATCCGGTCGCGGAAATAACGGTTGGCGACGTCGCACAGATAAGTGATCTCGCGCGAATCCGGCGCCGGCGCCTTGAGGTCGCCGACGAAGTTCTCATCGGTGGTGCCGATCAGGGTGAAGTCATCGGCGAACGGCAAAGCGAAGACGACACGGCCGCCCTCGGCCTGCAAAATGTAACCGCTGCGATGATCGAAGCGCCGGCGCACAACAATATGGCTGCCCTTGATCAGGCGAACCTTGGCCCGCAACGGCTTGCGGATCACGGTTTCCGCGACCTCGCCGATCCACGGTCCGGCGGCGTTCACAAGAACGCGCGCGGTCGCGGTTTCGCGCCGGCCACGACTGTTCAGCACCAGTTCCCACTCGTCGCCGCGATCGACCCGGACGCAACGAGTACGGGTGCGGATCGACGCCCCGTGCTCGGCGGCGTCGACGGCATTGAGAACCACCAGCCGGCTATCGTCGACCCAGCAATCGGAATATTCGAAGGCGTAACGAAACGTCCGCTTCAACGGCTGGCCGACGACATTATGGGTGAGATCGATGGTGCGCGATCGCGGCAATAATTTGTGCGCGCCGAGCCAGTCATAGAGAAACAGGCCGAAGCGCAATTTCAGCGGCGCGCGCCCGCCCGGCAACGGCGGCAGCACGAACCGCATCGGCTTGACGAGATGCGGCGCCATCTTCATCAACACCTCGCGCTCCGACAGCGCTTCGCGCACCAGCCGGAACGCGCCATGTTCGAGATAGCGCAATCCGCCATGAACCAGCTTGGAGGAGGCCTGCGACGTGCCCGAGGCCAGGTCGCCCATCTCGACCAGCAGGACACGCAGGCCGCGTCCGGCGGCGTCGCGCGCCAGACCCGCGCCATTGATGCCGCCGCCGATAATGGCGATGTCGTAGTCGGCCATGATGCGCTTGAGCCTCGCCGCTTGCGGACGGTGGAAACCGGCGGATCGGAACCGGGCTTTTCGGGCCGCGAATCGATCCTGTCGCACGTTAGCGGCGGTCAAAGCGTCCGCGCAACGCGGCGGTCCCGCCGATCCGCGCCCGCTGCCCTTGAACCGGGACCGGCTTTGGTCTGTCATGAAAACTTCGTGGACGCATTGCGACCACCGACAGCGAGACGACCTGATCATGAATTTCATGGGCGAGCATGTGGTAGTAACCGGCGGCACCGGGGCGCTCGGCGGCGCGGTGGTCGGCTTGCTGCTGCAAGCCGGCGCGCATTGCACCGTGCCCTACCGGCACAAGGCCGAGGCCGATGGCTTTGCCCATCGCGACCACGACCGGCTGACTCTGATCGAAGCCGGCGATTTGGCCAGTGAGGCCGCCGTCGCCGCGCTTTATGCCGGCCCCGCGCCCTGGGCCTCGATCCATATCGCCGGCGGCTTCGCGGCTGGCCGCGTCGCCGATACCGACAAGGCCGGCCTGATGGCGCAATTGGACGGCAATCTGGTGTCGTGTTTCCTGTGCTGCCGCGCCGCGGTCCGAGCCATGCAGGCCGGCGGCGGCGGCCGCATCGTCAATGTCGCGGCGCGCCCGGCGCTCGAACCGCGCGGCGGCGCCGGCATGACCGCCTATACGATCGCCAAATCCGGCGTGGCCGCCTTGACCGTGGCGCTGGCCGAGGAAGTCGCCAGCGAAGGAATTCTGGTCAACGCGGTCGCGCCCTCGATCATGGACACGCCGGCCAACCGCGCGGCGATGCCGAAAGCCGACTTTGCGTCCTGGCCAAAGATCGAGGAAGTGGCGGCCACGATCTTATTTTTAGCCTCGGCCGACAACCGCGTGACCCGCGGCGCTATCGTGCCGGTCTACGGCAAGGCGTGACGTTAAACGCTTCGCTGGCAGATCCGTCATCCCGAGGTGCGAGCAAAGCGAGCCTCGGAAGATGAACGGTCCATGTTAAGTAACACCCCGACCGCTGCCCTTCGAGGCTCGCCCTGCGGGCGAGCGCCTCAGGGTAACTTGAGTTAGCCGGCGATCGGCACCAGCTCCAAAGCCGGCCGCAACATGCGCTGCACGGTCGAGGACGCCACCACGGTGCGCTGTTCGGCAAAGGCTTCGTGGTTCTTCTCGATGTCGTCGAGATCGTAGAGATAATTGACCATCAGGCCGTAGGACTGCGCGATGCCCTTCTCGGACACATCGGCCAGCCAGTCGATCCGCTCCAGCCGCGCGCCGTTACCGAGATGAAACCGCGCCACCGGGTCCACCGGCAAGCCACGCTTGCTGCGCGCGCGCAGATAATAATACGACGCGGCGCGCATCATCGGATCGCGCAAGGCTTCGAGCTTTTCGTTATCGACCCACCAGCCGGGTTCGTCGAGCGCGGCCAGAACGGTCTTGTCGGCTTCGCTGATGGCGGGTGAATTTGTCTGCGCCCTTTCGCGATCGAGCCATTTGGCGAAAGTCGGCGCCGGCGACAGCGTGACCAGCGTCGAAATCTTCGGCAGTTCGCGGCAGATTTCCTCGACCACCTGCTTGATCAGGAAGTTGCCGAACGACACGCCGGCCAGCCCGCGCTGACAATTCGAAATCGAATAGAAGGTCGCGGTGCGCGCCTTGTCGAGTTCGACGGTTTCGCGGCCGCTCGCCAGGATCGGCGCGATCGCCGCCGGGATGTCGCGGGTCAACGCGACCTCGACGAAGATCAACGGCTCGTCGACCAGCGCCGGATGGAAGAAGGCATAGCAACGCCGATCCGGCGGATCGGTGCGGCGACGCAGATCGTCCCAATCGTGAATTTCATGGACGGCTTCGTAGCGGATCAGCTTTTCCAGAATGAGCGCCGGCGTCGACCAGTCGACATGGCGCAGCACCAGAAAGCCGCGATTGAACCACGACGTGAACAGATGGACGAAATCGTCGTCGACCGCGCTCAGGTCGTCGCGGTTGGGCAGCACGTCCATCAACTGTTCGCGCATCCTTACCAGCGCGCGGGTGCCCCCCGGCGCCAGATTAAGCCGGCGGAACAGCTCCTGCCGGCGCGGCTCCGAGGCGGCATGAACCTGGCTCGCGGTCTCGTCATTGGGATTGTCGCGCCAGGCATTGATCGCCTGTTCCATCCGCGCCGGATCGGTACCGTAGCGTTGCGCCAGGGCTTCGAAGAACGCGATCCGCGGACCGGTCGTCAACTCGGCGTAACGGCCAAGAATTTCGCGCGCCAGCGCCACACCGGAGGCTTCGCCCCGGCCCGACAGCAGATGCTCGCAGAGTTCGATGAGACTTTCCGAGCGCGATGCATCGTCGCCGCGCCGTTCCCGGCCGCGGTCGAGCAGCGCCCGGCCTCGGTCGGAAATGCTCTGTAACAGTTCGCCAAAAAACGATGTGTTCATCTTACCCCTGCGGCGACACCCATCATATGGTCAGGTAACCACGTGGCGATACCGGGAAAGATAGACAATATAATGAGCCCGACAATCATCATGATGACATAGGGCACAGAACCCCAGAGCACGGTCTTTGTCGGAACATCCGGCACGATCGCGTTGACCACGAAAAGGTTAAGCCCAACCGGCGGCGTAATCAGGCCGATTTCCATGTTAATGGTCAGGATCACGCCAAACCAGACCGGATCGAAGCCGGCTGCCGTAATAATGGGCAGCAGGATCGGCGCGGTCATCAGGATGATGCCGGCCGGCGGGATGAAGCAGCCTGCGACCAATAGAAACAGGTTGATCATGCCCATCAGGACCCAGCGGTTGAAGTGGGCGTCGGCAATCGCCTGCGCCAGCGTCTGGGTGATGTAGAGCGAGGTCAGCATGTAGCCGAACAAGGCGGCGGCGGCGATGATCATCAGGATCATCACCGACTCGCGGGTTGTCGACCGCAGGATGTCCCACCACGCCTTGGGGTTCCACATCTTGTAAATGAAGACCGCCAGCATGGCGCAAAGCGCGGCGCCGACGCCGGCCGCTTCCGACGGCGTCGCGACGCCGCCATAGAGCGTGTACATCACGCCGGCGACGACCAGCAGGAACGGCGCGACCTTGGGCACGGTCTCGAACTTTTCCTTCCAGGAAAAGCGGAAGTCGGCCGCATAAGCGCGGAAGCCCTTGAACCAGATGTAAACCAGCGTCCAGGCCATGAACAGCAAGGTCAGCAGCAGGCCGGGAAACACGCCGGCGAGGAACAGCCGGCCGATCGAGGTCTCGGTGGCGATGCCGTAGAGAATGAACGTCACCGACGGCGGGATCAGAATGCCGAGCGTACCGCCGGCGCAGATCGATCCGGTCGCGACCTCATCGGGATAACCGCGGTCGCGCATCTCCGGAATGCCCATCTTGCCAATCGCGGCGCAGGTCGCCGGCGACGAGCCGGTCAGCGCGGCGAAGATCGCGCAGGCGCCGAGATTGGAAATCACCAGCCCGCCGGGCACGCGATAGAGCCAGCGATCGAGCGCGGCATAGAGATCCTTGCCGGCCGGCGACGAACCGATCGCCGCGCCCATCATGATGAACATCGGGATCGCGACCAGCGTGAAATCGTCGAGGCTGGCATAGAAGGTTTCGGCCACGACCTGAATCGAATCGAAGCCCTGGAACATCACCAGGAAGATCACTGCGATCGCGCCGAGCCCGAAGGCAACCGGAATGCCCGACAGCAGGGTCAGAATGGTGGCGGCAAAGATGACTGCCCCTTGAATGGCCGGGTTCATGCGACGTGTTCTTCATGCGAGAGGGAAAACGGAGCCATCCGGCCGGTGACGACGGCGATCAGGTCGGCAACATATTGCAGGACCAGCAGGCCGAGCCCGACCGGCATCGAGAAATACGGCACCCAGAGCGGCGCGCGCCAGACCGTGTCGGAATGCCAGTCCTTCGACCAGGCCTGGTACCAGAACTTGGTGCACAGCACGAACAAGGTGACGCAGAAGGCCAGTGCCAGCAGATTAGCGAAAATCGCTAGCCAATAACGGCCGCGCTCGCCAAGATAGATCGGCACGATGTCGACGTTGACGTGACCGCGGGTCAGCAGCACGAAAGGACAGCCGATAAAGGTGGTGGCGATAACGCTATAGGTGACGACGTCAAGCTGCCAGACCGTGGTCAGGTTGAAGACGTAGCGTTCGATGACCATGTCGCAGATCACCAGAACGGCAAAGGCGATGAGCAGCGCCGCAATGACGCCGGCGATACGCGACAACGTGCTCACGACCCGGAAGAAGATATCCATCGGTCAGTTTTCCAGCTTGATACGGCGGAACGAATTCGGCATCGCGGCGGCCGGTGACGGCGGTCCTCAATGCCGTCGGCCGGCGAGTGGTCTCGCCGGCCGGGGCTCATGGGTCGCGGGCGTTACTTAACGGCCAGCGCGTCGTCGATCAGCTTCTGGCCGTTCGGAACCTTCTTGGCGAAGTCGGCGTAGGAGCTCTTCTTGGCGACGTCGATCCATTCCTTGTAATCGGCATCGCTGAGGGTCACGACCTTGACCTTGTGATCCTTGAAGGCGTTGATCGCTTCGTCGTTGATCGCATCGGCCTTGGATTCATAGAAGGCCTGGGCCTTCTTGCCGGCGTCGATGATGGCGTCCTGCTGCTTCTTGTCGAGCTTGTTGAACGACTTCTTCGACATCAGCACCGGCTCGTACATGAACCAGAGGGCGTTATCGCCCGGCGCGGTCAGACAGTCGGTGACTTCATAGAGGCGCATCGACTGGAACGAACCGAGGCTGGTGTCGGTCGAGTTGATGACGCCGGACTGGAAGGCGTTATAGATTTCGTTCGACGGCGGGCTGACGATCGAGGCGCCGGCGGCCTTCCACATATCGGCAAAGGTGATGCCGGCCGAGCGCAGCTTGCGGCCCTTCAGGTCGGCCGGCTTGGTGACGCAGCCGTTCTTGGAGGCGACGCCGCCGGCGAACCAGGCGTCGGACAGGACGATGACGCCGTTCTTTTCGATCTCGGCGCGGATTTCCTTCATGAAAGGCGAGGCGTTGATGCGCTTGGCGCGGGCCTGGCTGCGGATCAGGCCGGGCATCAGTGTCGCGCCGAAGGCCGGCACCTTGCCGCTGGCGTAATCGAGCGGGAACAGCGAGATGTCGAGCTGACCGTTGACCATCGCGTTCCACTGTTCCTTGGCCTTGAACAGCGAAGCGCCCGGATAGACCTGAACGTTGAGACCGACGCCGGCGTCCTTGGCGGCCTTGGCGACCATCAGCACCATGTCGTCGCGGATATCGTGCTTGCCGCCGGGAAACTGGTGCGAGGCGCGCAGCGTGACGTCCGCCGCCCGGGCCTGATCCTGAACCGACGCCGAGAGCGCGATCACCGCGACCGCGCCGGCAAGAAGCGTCGTCAATTTCTTGATAGTCATTGGGTCTTCCTCCGTTTTTAACTTTTCTGGCAGCGGACCGAACCGCCTACATTGTTCTTCGTCCGTGACGTCAGATCGAGATACCGGCCGCCACGCCTGCGCCGACACTAGCGGCAGGCCGCCGCCAGCGCCATAGCCCGGCCGACATTTCGAGTGCAGGGCCACAAGCCTGCAACCCCTCGCCAGCGAAGGGAAATCCCCGGTCTGGTCAGGCCGCGCCGATGCATTTATAACCCCCGGCCAACGACGTCCATTACCTATTTGTCTGGAGTTTTACATTATGGCCAAGCCATTGGCGGGTGTCCGCGTTCTCGAACTTGCCCGCATTCTGGCCGGCCCCTGGGCTGGGCAAACGCTCGCCGATCTCGGTGCCGATGTCATTAAGGTCGAGCGCAAGGGCGCCGGCGACGACACACGCGGCTGGGGTCCGCCTTTCGTCGAAGCCGCCGATGGCGGAAAATTGGGCGCGGCTTATTTCCATGCCGCCAATCGCGGCAAGCGGTCGATCGAACTGGACTTCGACAGCGAGGAAGGCCAGCGCATCGTCCGCAAGCTGGCGGCCAAGTCCGATATCCTGATCGAGAATTTCAAGGTCGGCGGTCTTGCCAAGTTCGGCCTCGACTATCACAGCCTGGCCAAGGATTTCCCGCGCCTGATTTATTGCTCGGTGACCGGCTTCGGTCAGGACGGTCCTTACGCCAAGCGCGCCGGCTACGATCTGATGGCGCAGGGCATGGGCGGTATGATGGACCTCACCGGCATGGCCGGCGGTCCGCCGACCCGCGTCGGCGTCGCGATTTCCGACGTCTTCACTGGCTGCTATTCGGTGATCGGCATTCTGGCCGCCTTGCAGCAACGCGAACGGACCGGCAAGGGCGGCTATGTCGATACCGCGCTGGTCGATTCGACCGTTGGCGTGCTGGCCAATCAGGCGCTCAATTACCTGGTGTCCGGTCAGGTCCCGCAGCGCATCGGTAATACCCATCCCAACATCGTGCCGTATCAGGAATTCCCGGTCGCCGACGGCCACATCATCATCGCCACTGGTAATGACAACCAGTACGTCAAGCTGTGCAACGTGCTGGGCGCGCCCGAACTGGCGAGCGATCCGGCTTATGCCGACAATGTCGGCCGCCTGAAGCACCGCGACGAACTGGTGCCGAAGCTGATCGCTTTGACCAAGAAGATGACGCGCGCCGACCTGCTCGCCAAACTCGAAGAGCAGAAGGTGCCGGCCGGTCCGATCAACACGCTGGCGCAGGTGTTCGAGGACGACCAGGTCAAATTCCGCGGCATGAAACTCGACCTGCCGAGCGAAGCCGCCAAGGGCGGCACCATCCCCGGTGTGCGCACCCCGATCGTGATCGACGGCTGGCGCGCGGCGAGCGAACGACCGGCGCCGCGTCTGGGTGAACATACCGCCGAGATCCTGAAGGAAATCGGCGAAGGCTGACGGCCCGCGCCGTCAATCCCGGCCCATAAAGAGCGTGACGGCCGCATCGGCCGGCACGCTCACTCCACCGCGATTTGCGTGCGCGCCCGTGCCGCGGCGCTGGCGATGGCCTCGCGGATGTTCCGCCGCAGGCTTTCAAGATCATAGGGCTTCTGCAGCACCAGCATGCCGTGGCGCACCGCTTCCTGTGCGCTGACGCTATAGCCGGACGTCAACAGCACCGGAATGCCGGGGAAGCGCTCGCCGATCTCGCGCGCCAGATCGAAGCCGTTCTTGCCGCCCGGCATGAGAATGTCGGAAAACACCAACACCACATTGGCGTCGAGCCGCAGCGCGGCAATCGCCGCCTGGGCATTGGCGACACTGCGCACCTGATAACCGAGCTGACGCAAATAATCGGCGCCGACGTCGGCGACATCGGCATTGTCCTCGACCAGCAGCACGGTGCCGTTGCCGTCCGGCGGCGCCTGCGCCGGCACCGGTTGCGCCACCGCCGGCAACGGCGTTTCATAACTGCGCGGCAAGAACAAGGTGATCGCGGTGCCGCGCCCCTCAGTGCTGGAAATCGTCGCCATGCCGCCGGACTGCTTGGCAAAGCCATAGACCTGGCTCAGTCCCAAGCCGGTGCCTTTGCCAATGTCCTTGGTGGTGAAGAACGGTTCGAACACCCGATTCAAGGTTTCGGGCGGAATGCCCTGCCCGGTGTCGGCGATTCGCACGGCGACGAAGTCACCGCTCAGTCCATCTTCGCTGGCCTCGCCCTTGAGCGTGACCGGCTTGGCCCTGATCGACAGCGTGCCGCCATCCGGCATCGCATCCTTGGCATTGACCGCCAGATTGAGAATGGCGAGTTCGAACTCGCCGGAATCCACCCGCACGGCGCAAACGCCCGACGGCACGTCAACCTTGATATCGATATTGGGACCAAGCGAGCGCGTCAGCAGATCGCGGATCAAAGGCAGGCGCTGCGTCAGATCGATCACCTGCGGCGACAACGTCTGGCGACGCGAATAAGTCAGCAATTGCCGCGTCAGGCTTTCGCCGCGCTGCGTCGCCGTCGCGATCATATCGAGCAACCGGGTATGTTTCTTGTCGGTCAGTTCGCCGCGCAGCCGCTGCACGCTGCCGCTGATGATCATCAAGAGGTTGTTGAAGTCGTGGGCAACGCCGCCGGTTAGCTGTCCGATCGCCTCCAGTCGCTGCGCCTGTCGCAACGCGTCTTCGGCGGCCTCGCGGCGGTCGGCTTCGTCGTAAAGCCGTTGGGTCCGCCGCAACGCCAGCGCCAGCCCGGCATACAGAAACACGGTCGCCGGCACACCGAAGATGACCTGGCTGGCGAGATAGCCCAGCCATTCGCGGATCACTGCCGACTTCTCGACCCCGGCCAGGACATAGACCGGAAAGCCCGCAACCTTGCGATACCCGATCCGACGATCGATGCCATCGACCTCGGAATCGACCGAGTAGATGTGACGGTCGTAACCTTTGGCGACGCCGATGCGGAACTGGCTGTTGTCGTCGAGACGGGCGGCAGTCGGCTTTGGCAGCACCGGATAGCGCGCCAGAAAATCGCCATTCGGCCGCACCAGGGCGAAGTAGCTGCCCTCGGACCGGCCCATCTGGGCATAGAAGCTTTCAAAATTGCTCGGCAAAACCGCGATCGACACGATGCCGTTGAAGCGGCCGTCGGCCGAGGGCCGCCGCTGGGTCAGAGCAAAAAAGTATGTTCCGATGCCCTGCATACGCGGCATCAGGATCCGGCTGACATAAGTTCCGTTCTTGCCGTGAACCCGGCCCTCGGCTTGAGCCTTGAAATAATCGCGGTCGGCAAAACTCAACAACGCCGGCATCGGGAAAATATTGGCCGACACCAGTGGGCGACCGTTCCGGTCGATGATCGCGATGCCCTGCAACTGCGGCAGCGCCTTGACGATGTCCCGCAGCCGGTTGTGCAGTTTTTCCTCATTCGCCCGGATATCGGCGTCCGACATGCCGCGCGTGACTTCGTTGATTTCGGCGAAAGCGCGCTCCAGCGTTTGCAGGACCTTCAGCGCATGCTCATGCAGAATATCGAGCGAACGGTCGATGCGCTCGTCGGTGGCGTGCCGATAATCGCGGTAGCTGATCCAGGCGGCGAAGGAGAACAGCAGAGCCGGCAGCACAATCGAGGCCACCATCATCAGCTTGAGCAGCCGGATGGCCGCATGGCGGGCTGTCAGCATGGCGTGGCTCTAACCTCGGACGTCGCCCCAAAAATCACATGGCCGCGA
This sequence comes from Rhodopseudomonas sp., assembly GCA_016124795.1. Taxonomy (GTDB): domain Bacteria; phylum Pseudomonadota; class Alphaproteobacteria; order Rhizobiales; family Xanthobacteraceae; genus Pseudolabrys. Next base: position 136,482 of record WGNB01000028.1, read on the forward strand.
AACGACCGACGACACGTCAGTTGCATTTCAAGTTGCGGCGGAGAGCTGCGGGCGATCGCCAAAATCGAAGGCAGGTTCGACGACATTGTGGCCGGAGTTGTGGCTTACGACGGAACGCAAACGGCCATGGAACCATTTGGTTCCATGGCCGTTGTCTTTTTTCACAACAAATCGATGGCGACACCGCCGGCGCCGATAAGCCTTTCCGACGAATGACAAATCGGCGACGGGATGACGGTACTGTTTGCCGGCTCGCGGTTACGCGACCGCGACCGGCGCCAGCGCGTCGATGTCGGTGGCGACATCGATGATCACCGGCCGGTCCGCGGCCAGCCCCTTGGCCAGAGCCGGCGCGAAGTCGGCCGGGTTCTCGACGCGAATGCCGAGCGCGCCCATGTCCTCGGCGATCCTGGCGAAGTTCATCTTGTTATAGGTCCACAGTTCGCGCGACCGGTTGTCCTTGTCCTGATCGGCATAGACACGATCGAAGCCGCGCTTGCTCTGGTTACCGCCGCCATTGTTGTTGATGACAGTCACCGAGTTCAGCTTCCAGCGCACCGCGGTCTCGATCTCGCCGATGTGGTACCAGAACCCGGCATCGCCGGTGAACACCACGACCGGACGCTCGGGACAGGCCGCCTTGGCGCCAAGCCCGGCGCAGAACGCCCAGCCGAGATGGCCGGCGCTGCGGATATAGCTCTGCGTCGCCACGCGGGTATCGTAGAGCCCGCCCATCCACATGCCGGCGTGGCCGGTGTCGACGATGACGATGGCATCGTCCGGCACATGCTTGGTCAGGTCGCCGACGATACGGCCGGGATGCACCGGCACCTGATCCGACTCCAGCATCGGCTTGTATTTGGCCGCCCAGTCGGCGCGCAATTTGCCGATCTCTTCGGCCCAGACCTTGCGCTTGGCCGCGCTCGCCTTGTCGGCTTGCGCCAGCATCGCCGCCAGCACCGCCTTGGCATCGCCAAGTACGCTGGCTTGCAGCGGATAATTCCGCCCGATCGATTCCGGCTCGATATCGATCTGGATCGCCGGCGTGCCGATCTTCGGCACCGCCCAGAAATGCGTCGTCATACCGCCGGTTTCGGTGCCGATGAAGCAGACCAGATCGGCGCGATTGACGGCGAGATTGGCGCTCTCGCGCGAATAGCTGCCGACAACGCCGACCGACAAGGCATGGGTGCCGGGGATCACATCCTTCGCATTAAGCGAGGTCGCGACCGGAATTTGCAGCGTCTCGGCCAACGCCACCAGTTCGGCCGCCGCACCCGAGGCGCGCACGCCACCGCCGGCAACGAAGATCGGCCGTTCGGCTTTTTGCAACAGTTCGAGCGCGGCCTTGACCCGCTCCATCTCCGGCTGCGGCCGGAACGGCGGTACCTTGGCGAACTGGGTTTCGACCAGCGGCTCCATCTCCGCCTCTTCCTGATCGACCTGACCTTCATTGCCGCGGAATTGCAGATGCACCGGCCCCGGCGCGCCCGACGTGGCGGTGCGGAAGGCCTGACGGATCATGTCGGGGAAACGCGCGACGTCATCGATGGTGGCGTTCATCTTGGTGACCGGCTCGAAGGCCGGCACGTCATCGATCTCCTGATAGACCTTGCGAAACTTGGTCCTGGGATCGCGACCGCCGGTCATGGCGATCACCGGCGAATGCGCCAGAAAAGCATCGCGCAGGCCGGCGGCCAGATTGAGCGCACCGATCACCTGCGCCATGCAGATGCCGGGCTTGCCGGAGGCGCGGGCATAGCCGTCAGCCATATAGGCGGCCGACTTTTCGCCGTGGCAATGCACGCGCGCGATCTTGGTGCGGCGCTCCATCTCGGCGAAGGTTTTGCGCAGCACCGCCGGCACCATAAAGATATGGCTGACGCCATAGCCTTGCAGCATGTCGGCCAGCACTTGCGCGCCGGTGCGTTTGGTATTGTGTCCAACTTGAGTCATGTGAATGTCCGCGAGTGAAGCAAGGTTGAAAGGTCAGGCGGGCACGAAGTGAAGCGCCACGCCGTTGATGCAATAGCGTTGACCGGTCGGCGGCGGACCGTCGGGAAAGACGTGACCGAGATGGCTGCCGCACTGGCGGCAATGAACCTCGACCTCAAGGTCGCCATAGACCGGATGTTTCTTGTGGCCGACGCTGCCGGCCACCGGTTGATAGAAGCTCGGCCAGCCGGTGTGGCTTTCGTATTTGGCCGTCGCCGTGAACAGCGGCTGATCGCATCCGGCACACAGGAATGTGCCGGGCCGCGTTTCATGATTGAGCGCGCAACTGCCGGCCGGCTCGGTGCCGAAACGACGCATCACGGCATGCTGTTGCGGCGTCAGCCGCTTGCGCCATTCGGCATCGGTTCGATTGACGGGCCATTGCGGCTTCATGGGTGTGCCTGTGCAACGCCTGACCCTCCGCCTGTCATCGCCCGCGCAGGCGGGCGATCCAGTAATCGCAGGCGTCGGCCTTTATAACAAACGCCTGCGTCTACGGGGTCTCCGCTTTCGCGGGGACGACGCCAGAGGTCATTTAATCGCCAACGGATTGACCGGCGAACCGACCGCACCGGTAATCGGGATCGCCGGCGCCACGAACATGAATTCGTAAACCTTGTCGGCCTCGCAATCGTCGGCCAGTTCCTTGAGCTGGAAGATTTCGCCCATGGTCATGCCCATGATCGGAATGGTGATCCAGTGCCACGGCTGGTTGATGCCCGGCTCGGACTGGTTCGGACGGACTTCACAGCCCCAGGTGTCGGAGGCGAGCGCGGCCAGTTCGACGCGCTTGATCCACTCCAGCGTCTCGAAGGCAAAGCCCGGCGCGTCGCCGCCCGGATAGCCATCCCACGAACCGGCCTTCTGGCAGCGTTCCATCATGCCGGTGCGCACGATCACGTAATCGCCGCGCTTCATGGTGACGCCCTGCTTCTTGGCGGTCTCGTCGAGATCGGCGCAGGTGATGCCGTAGCCGTCGTCGAGCGACTCGACGCCCTTGGCGCGCGCGACGTCGAGCAGCACGCCACGACCGACCATCTTGTTCTTGGTCTTTTCGATGCCGCACTTCTGCGCGCCGGCCGAGGTCACCTCGCGGCAGTCGTAGCCGTTCCACATGTAATTCTCATAGAACACATGGCCAAGGCCATCCCACTGGGTGCCGCACTGCAAGGGCATCGTCACCATGTCATCGGCGGCGCGAATGCCGCGCTTGTCGAGCACGCCGGAATAGGCATCGGTGCCGGTGCGCAGCATGGTGTGGATCGCGTTGGTGCGGCCCATCGACGGATATTTCGACTTCGCGCCCTGCGGACCGGTGTGGTCGAAGTTGAGGCAAAGCGAAATCACCTTGCCCTTCTTGACCAGTTGCGAGGCGGCGATGATGTCGTCCGCCGAGGTGTAGTTCAGCGTGCCGATCTCGTCATCCGGACCCCACTTGCCCCAGTTCTTATATTTCTCGGCGGCATCGGTCATGTCCTGCCGGGTGATCAGTTTATCGGCCATGTCGTTTCTTCCTTTGACTTCGTCTTGGCGTTTCTTGGTGGTGGAGTGAAGGTTTCAGGCGACCGGCGCGGAACGGAAGCCCGCCGCCAGAAATGGGATCATGTGGCGCAGCGCGGCCGCGACATCGCTCGGATCGCAGCGGCCATTGGTCAGCGCCTGGATTCGGCCGCTGTCGGCCATGGTGTAAAACATCGCGCCGAGCAGGAAATGAAAGCGCCATTCGATGTCGGCGCGCGGAACTTTCGGCAATGACAACGCCAGCGCATCGATGAACTTGCGGCTCGACTGATCGAAAGCCTTGGACAGGATCTTGCGCGACAAGGTTTCCGGCTCGTTGCCAAGACGGGCACGCAGCTTGACGAAGGCCGGACCGCCAAAGCGCGGATCGGCGCCCAACACCAATGATGGACGCAGAAAAGCATCGAGGATCGCCTCGAGCTTCGGCGGATCGCTTTTCTCGCAAGCCAGCGCCAGCAGACGCAACCGCTCCTCGGCGATCGGCGCGGCGCGCTGCGCGAACAAGGCTTCGAGCAGGCCATCCTTGGAGCCGAAATGATAGGCGATCGAAGCCAGGTTGACCTTGGCCTCGGTGGTGATGGCGCGCAGACCGACGCCGGTCATGCCATACTCGGCGAACAGCCGTTCGGCGACCTCGAGAATACGCTCGCGCACCGACGGCTCGGCCTTGTTATCGACCTTGCGCGGCCGGCCGCGCGCCGGCTTGACGGCCAGTGGCATCTCCACCTTGCCGCGCTGTGTTTTCGCAGGATGCAAACGAGCTTTCGTCGCCGTGCGGGCGCGCGGCTTGCCGCGAACATTGGCCGCACCTGTCTTCAAGACAGCCTCCGCTCTGATCGCTCTGCGGTGATGACGCGCACTTGACTTGGCCCCGGCATTTTGAGAGAAACGCAAAATAAACAGTCGTTTGTTTATTGTCAATCAACAGCCGAAGCGCAGCCAAAAAGCACGATTGGCAAAGGGAAAACGCCAACCAGCCGGACCGCCGCGCCCCAAGGAAGACATCACCGATGACCGAAGCCGCCGAGCCGAAGAAGAGCCGAAAGACAATCCTGACTGTCGCGGTCACCGGCAACCTGACCACCATCGATCAGCATCCCGGCCTGCCCTGCACGCCGGAACAGATCGCCAAGGCCGCGCTCGATTCGGCGAAAGCCGGCGCCGCGATCGCGCATCTGCATGTGCGATATCCCGACGGCCGCCCGAGCATGGAGCTGGCGCATTATCGTGAAACCGTCGAGCGGATCCGCGACAAGAATTCCGACCTGATCATCAACCTCACCACCGGTCCGGGCGGCCGATTCGTGCCGAGCAAGGACGATCCCAAGATCGCCGGCCCCGGCACCTCGATCCAGCACCCGCTCAAGCGCGTCGAACACATCGTCGAACTGAAGCCGGAAATCGCCACGCTCGATCTCAACACCATGTGGTCGGGCTCGGCCGCAGTGATCAACACGCCGGATAACGTCACCATCATGGCGAACGAAATCTACAAGGCCGGATCGAAGCCCGAACTGGAAGTGTTCGATTCCGGCGACATCCAGCTTGCCAACGCGCTGCTGGCCTCGGGCGTGCTCAAGAGTCCGCCGCTGTTCCAGATCGTGATGGGCGTGCGCTACGGCTTCGTCTCGACGCCGCAGACTTTGATGTATGCCCAGTCGCTGTTGCCCAAGGATGCGCAATGGGCGGCCTTCGCCATTGGCCGCTGGGAATTCCCGATGCTGACGCAAGCCTGGTTCCTCGGCGGCCATGTCCGCGTCGGCATGGAAGACAATGTTTACATCAGCAAGGGCAAACTGACGCCGGACAATGCCGCGCTGTGCGAAAAGGCGGTGCGCATGCTCGACGATCTCGGCGCCGAACTGGCGACCGCGAAAGAAGCGCGCGCGATCCTGGGATTGCGCGCGTCCTGATCCGACTGTCCAAGTCTCGACGAGCTAAGTCTCGACGACACGAGCTTCGACTGCACAAGCCGGTCCGGGTTTCACAGGACCGGCGCAACACTGGAGGAAAAGAGATGAATTGGAAGTCCCGGATGCTCGGCGCCTGCGCCGCGCTGGCCATTCTCACCGTCGGTGCGATGCCGGCTTCGGCCGCCGATTATCCCGACAAGCCGGTCAAGGTGATCGTGCCTTTCGCCGCCGGCGGCCCGACCGACGTGATGGCGCGCCTGATCGCGCAGAAGCTGTCGGAAATCCTCAAGCAGCAGTTCTATGTCGAAAACAAACCGGGCGCCGGCGGCAACATCGGCATGACCCAGGCGGCCCGTTCGACCCCGGACGGCTACACCATCCTGGTCGCCAGCTCGAGCTACACCGTCAACCCGAGCCTCTACGCCAAGAACCCCTACGACCCCTACAAGGACTTCGCGCCGATCACGCTGGCCGCGGCGTCGCCGAACATCCTGGTCGTCAACCCGAAGCTGCCGGTCAAGACCACCCAGGAACTGATCGACCTCGTGAAGAAAGAGCCGGGCAAGTACAACATCGCCAACCCGGGCATCGGCACCACGCCGATGCTGGCCGCCGACCTGTTCAAGCTGGCGCTGAAGCTCGATGCCGCCGACGTGCCGTTCCGCGGCGCCGCGCCGGCGATCCAGTCGACCGTGGCCGGCCAGACCATGATCGCCTTCACCGCCCTGCCGCCGACCGCGCCGCAGGTCACCGGCGGCAATCTCCGCGCCCTTGCCGTTACCTCGGCCAAGCGCTCGCCGGCGCTGCCGGACGTGCCGACGCTCGGTGAACTCGGCATCAAGGATCAGGTTTCCGAGACCATGCAGGGCGTCCTGGCGCCGGGCGGCACGCCGAAGGCGATCGTCGACAAGCTGCATGAGGCCATCGTCAAGGTGATGGCGATGGACGACGTCAAGAAGCGTTGCGCCCAGCTCGGCTTCGATCCGGTCGCCAACACCCCGGCCGAGTTCGCCGCCTACATCAAGGACGATGTCGAGAAGTGGGCCAAGGTGATCAAGGACGCCGGCATCGAGAAGATCAAGTAACGCCTGCCATTCCGGGGCGCGGGTGAAAGCCCGTGCCCCGGAATCCTGCCCCGATCCACGGCAATCCTTCCATTCAACCGGCTTCCGGGTTCGCGCCAAAGCGCGTCAACGCACTTGTGGCGCCGCCCGGAATGACGTGAGCAAAATGCGCATCGTCGACATCCGCGAAACCGCGATCCCGCTGAAATCCAAGCTCGCCAATTCGAGCTTCGATTTCACCGAGATGACCACATCGGTGGTCGCCGTCATCACCGACGTCATGCGCGACGGCAAACCGGTCACCGGTTTTGCCTTCAATTCCACCGGGCGCTATGCCTGCGGCGAACAGATGCGCGCCCGTTTTATTCCGCGCATCATGGCCGCCGCGCCCGACAGCCTCATCGACGACAGCGGCGACAATCTCGATCCGGCCAAGGTGCTGACGCAGATGTTGCGGCGGGAGAAGATCGGCGGCGACGCCGAACGCTCGATCGCCATCGGCACCATCGAGGTCGCGGTCTGGGATGCGGTCGCCAAGATCGCCGACAAGCCGCTGCACCGCGTGATCGCCGACCGCTTCAGCGGCGGCAAGGTCACCGATCCGGTGTTCTGTTATGTCGGCGGCGGCTGGTACTGGCCGGGCCAGACCATCAAGGACCTGCAAGACGAGATGCGCCGTCATCTCGACGCCGGCTACGCAATGGTGAAGATGAAGGTCGGCGGTCTGCCGCTCGACGAAGACGTGCGCCGGCTCGAAGCCGTGTTGCAGGTCGTCGGCTCCGGCGACCGTCTTGCCGTCGACGCCAATGGCAAGTTCATGCGCGACGAAGCGCTGGCCTATGCCAAGGCGCTGGCGCCGTTCAAATTGCGCTGGTTCGAGGAGCCGTGTCATCCGCTCGACTACGCGCTGTTCGCCGAACTCGCCAACGTCTATGCGCCGCCGCTCGCCACCGGTGAAAACCTCTATTCGACGCAGGATGTCGAGAACCTGGTGCGCTTCGGCGGCTTTCGTCCGGGCCACGATATCATTCAGGTCGATCCGCCGCAGGCTTACGGCATATGCCAATACGCCCGGACGCTCGACATGCTGGCCAAACACGGCTGGCCGCGCACCTCGCTATTTCCACACGGTGGCAATCAGATGTCGCTGTCGATGGCGGCCGGCTTCGGGCTCGGCGGCGCTGAATCCTATCCCGGCGTGTTCGGCGATTTCGGCGGCTTTGCCGACGACGCGCGCGTCGTGAATGGCGCGATCGCGTTGTCGGATCGGCCCGGCATCGGCTTCGAGGGCCAGGCCAACCTCTACCGCATCATGCGCGAACTCGCCGGACTTTAAGCGCCAACCGGCCGAACAGCGTCTCAAAATGGCGTTGCCGGAAATACAATCTAAACAAGAATTTATAATACTATTTATCTTAGCGTGTGGTAGCCTGTGCCGGCCTGCTCCCGGAACAGAGGCCGCCTCCCATGCCCTTCGACCCCTCGGAACAGAAGCCCGGTTCGTCCGGTCTCAAGCGTCGGGACTTTCTCAGCCAGACCGGTCTGGCGTTGCTTGCGATGCCGCTGATGGCGCGCGCCGCCTTCGCCCAGAACACCGCCGCCGGACCGCCATCCGACACCGCGATCGCCACACTGGCGGTCTATCCGCCGCTCGGCATCGGCCGGGTCGGCAATTCGGACGAGTGGTTCTACGCGCCGGAAGTGCCCGGCCTGCCGGCGCTGCCCAATGGCAATTACAAGGACGGCACTCAGCGGATCAAAAAACAGGTGCAGCGTTTCCGCATCTACGGCTTCAACAAAGCCGGCCAGCCGGTGCGTGAGATCACCGCCAGGGACGGCAAGATCGAATGGACCGTTCACACCGCCAACACCAAGGCGGCGTGGTATGGTTTCAACAATCCGCTCGATAACGACGAACTGGCGCCCGGCCTGCCCGGCCAGAAACGCAACCAACAATTCATCGCCAACGACGACCGCGCCAGAATGCTGGTGATCGACGCTGAGCCGGTGACCATTGCCGGCGCAGGCATCAACAAGACCGGCGATATCCGCCGCTATGCCATGATCGGCAAGTTCTGGAACAAGCTCGACGTCAAACTCGGCCACTTGCAGACCGACGACGACGGCCGGCTGCTGGTGTTTCCCGGCGACGGCGTATCGCGGTCGGCGGTCGACAACAATCCGATCAGCAATTTCTCCGACAATGACGGCTGGCAGGACGACTGGTGCGATGGCCCGGTACAAGCCACCGTCACGCTCAACGACGGCTCCAGCATGCCGGCGGAGAACGGCTGGGTCGCCTGCAGCGGCCCGGACTTCGCGCCCGACATTCCGCCTTTCGTCACGCTCTATGACGTGTTGAACGACGTCAATATCGAAGCGCAATGGACCGAACCGCCGAAACCGCCGCTGTCCTTCCGCAAATATATCTATCCGTTCTTCTACCGGCTCGGGCTGATGAACTGGCTGGCGGCGGCGCAGAACCTCGACCGGCGCTGGATTGACGTCGGCAATTTCGCCGATCCGGATTATGTCGCGCGGCTGGCCAATCCCAGCATCAACAATCTGACGTTCCGACACAGCGTGTTCGAGGCATTCCGCGATCCGAACGATGCGGGACTGCAACAATACAAACTGCCTTACATGCTCGGCGATGGCATCAATTATGCCGGTTCGCCCTTGCGCTGGTTCCGCATTCCCAAGGCGCAATATGCAATCCTGAAAGCCTGGGCCGATGGCGACTTCATCGACGACCTTGGCGGCAATGCGCCGGAAACCGTCACCGCCATCGAACAACTGCCAATCTCGGAACAGCCGGAGGCGCTGACGCGCGCCGCGCTCGATCCCTGTTCCGGCGGGGCCTTCCATCCGGGCGTCGAACTGACCTGGCCGCTGCGGCACAGAGAGCTTTATCGCGCGCCATTCCGCATCGCGTTGTCGGTCAAGCGCGACGCCAGCCTGATCCAGGACCTCGGCCAGTTGCTGACGCCGGAAAAGGCCTTCGACGGCTATAAAAACACGCCACCGGCGATCGCGCCGCAGATGCCCGGCGACCTGACGCGCTGGATGGGCCTGCCCTGGCAATGCGACGCCTTCAGTTGCCAGCAGGTGGTGTTCGCCAACGACTTCCCGAACGCGACCTGGTGGCCGGCTTTGCTGCCGATCGATGTTCTGCCGGAAGTCTTCTACGAAGCGGTGATCAACGACAAGCTGTCGGCGGCCGAACGGCTGAAGTTCTTCAACAGCCGAGTGGCCTGGTCGCGCGGCGTCGCCGGCATCGGCTATCATGCCGAGGCAAGTTACAGCGATGGCCTCAACCAGATGGTCTATCTCTGGCACCGCATGGGCTTCGTGGTGAAGCGCCAGTTGCCGGACGATCCAACCCGGCCGCCGGGCATTCCGCCGATCGTTTATGTCGAGGTCGATCGCGGCTCGATGGACCTGCAAGGCGACGGCAAGGTCTTCCACGGCCCGCCGCGACGATAGCCGGCCCGTGTCGTTGCCCAGCGAAACGGTTGCCGACATCGCGGTGATCGGCCTCGGCATCGCCGGTCGCGCGGCGCTGCTCAGCTTGCGCGACTGCGGTAGCACGGTTGTCGCCGTCGCGCCGGCTTCGGTTCAAGCCAATGACGACCGCATCGGCGATTCGCTATCGCCGGCCGCCAATGCCACCTTGCGCGATCTCGGTTTGGACGACACCTTCTCGGCAACGCCCCGTCGCAACGCCAATGCGACTTATGCCGCCTGGGGCTCAAGCCTGCTCGCCGAGCGCAACGCCATCGTTCACACCGAGGGAGCGGGCCATGTCATCGACCGCGCGGCATTTGAACGAATGCTGGCGGATGCCACGGCGCAAGCCAACGCGACCGGGCACGACGCCACGCTCATTCGCACCGAACGCCGCGCCGACCACTGGCGGCTGACGCTGAGCGACGGTCAAACGATATGCACCCGTTTCGTGCTCGACTGCAGCGGACGACGCGCGGCCTTTGCCGGCGCAGTCACGCAGCGCCAACGCGCCGACCGGCTGGTGGCGGCCTGCGCCTTCCTGACGCAACACGACGACGGCATCGAACCGACCCAGGCCACGCTGATCGAAGCCGTGCCCGATGGCTGGTGGTACGCCGCCTTGCTGCCCGACAAGCGCATCAGCCTGGCGCTGTTTTCCGATCCCGATCTGTTGCCGCGCGGCCTGTCGCGCGACGTGGCAATCTGGCGCAACGCACTCAACGCCACCCGCTTCGTCCAACGCTGGCTCGACAGCGCCGGCTATCGCGCCGATACACCGCCACGTTTAGCCAGCGCCGGCACCGCCTGGCTGGCGCCAGCCGTCGGCAATGGTTGGGCGGCGGCCGGCGATGCCGCGGCATCCTTCGATCCCTTGTCGTCGCATGGCATTGCCAGCGCGCTGTGGTCGGGACGGCAGGCAGCGCTCGCGGCTGCCGAATACCTGCGCGGCAATGACCGGCTTTTGCAGCGTTATGCCGCCAGCATTGATGCTGCGGTGCAGAATTTCCAGATGCAGCGCGCCGCGATTTACAGCGCCGAACGCCGCTTTGCCGACCAGCCGTTCTGGCGACGGCGCATCAAGGCGCCGGAGACCGCCCAACCCGATACCACACGCATCGCTAAGGTCTTGTAACGACTCACAAACCGCGCTGACGCGGTCCTTTGTCACAGAAATACAACAACCCACTATCTTTTATGGCACCCCCTTATCCACAGCTAGTTGCCCGACCGCCGACTCAGATAGCAATAACGGCAGTCTATGCGGCAACCGGGGGCTCAGATGCGCTTGGACACTCTCAATGACCGGGCGGTGAAGTCCGATGAACGGACAACTCAGAACTGCAAGAGCGAGCAGAGCCTGCTGACGCCGGCACGCCGCGCCGCGCTCGACGCGCTGGAACGTGAGTTCCAGGACCTGCTGCAACTGGCGGCCCGCTGACGGGCCAAGGTCCGCACAAACCGCAGGAAGCCTCACCTCGAAGGCCAAACCTTAAGTGGCATTGACGTTCGCGCTGTCCTCCGCCATCGGCTAATCTGGTCGGGCGCCATTCAGGCGCGCCCATGATCGCCTTGCCGTTTGGAATCCGTTGCATGGACACCGAAGCGCTTCGCCGCCTGCATTACGCCGCCGCCATCGCCTGCGGCGTCTTCGCCGCGTTGGCTGTGCATATCCTGCTCACGGTGTTCGGCGTCGGGCTCGATGCCGTGATGCGCGAGACCGGCAGCCGGCCGCAGTTGATATCGGCCTTGGCCTGGTGGGCGATTGCCGGCGCCGGCTTTGCCGGCGGCTGGGGCACCGGCGTCTATCTGATCGCGGCCGCCCGCGAGCGCGACTTCGTCTCCCGGCTGGCGCAACGCTTCCTGATCGCAATGGTATTTGCCGTCGCCACCGCCGGCGGCGTCATGAGCAAGAGCGGCAACGCCGGCGGCACGCTCGACGTCATCGCCGGTCTCGCGGCGCTGACGCTCGGCCTGATCTGCGCCTATTGCGGCGCGCGGCTGGCTTATCTCAACGCCGAACAGGTCTAGGCTCACAAGCCTGACGATGCTTGAAACGGCGCGGCGCCAAAGCGCCGGCTTTGACGAGGGAGCGGCTATTCCATGGATGACGGTGACGTAAAAGTCGTGCGCGAAGGCGCGGTGGCGACCATTCTTTTCGACCGGCCGCAGGCCCGCAACGCGATGACCTGGCGCATGTACGACCGGCTGGCCGCGGCCTGCGCCGCTTTGCGCGACGACGATAGCCTGCGCGCCATCGTGCTGCGCGGCGTCGGCGGCAAGGCCTTTATCGCCGGCACCGATATCGCGCAGTTTCAGGAGTTCACCACCGGCGAACAGGGCATCGCCTATGAGGAGCGTATCGAGGCCTACCTCGCGGCGCTCGAGGCGCTGCCGATGCCGACGCTGGCGGTCGTCGAAGGCTGGGCGATTGGCGGCGGGCTGGCGATCGCCGCCTGCTGCGACTTGCGTATCGCCACGCCGGGCTCGAAATTCGGCGTGCCGATCGCGCGGACATTGGGCAACTGCCTGTCGGTTTCGAACTATGCCCGGCTGGTCGCGGCGCTCGGGCCGGCCCGCACCAAGCGCATGATGCTGATGGCGGAAAACATCGACGTCGATGACGCGCTCGCGGCCGGCTTCGTCATGGACATCGTCGCACCGGAACGGCTCGACGGGCGCATCACCGAAATTTGCGCGACGCTGGCGGCCAATGCGCCGGTGACCCTGCGCGTCACCAAGGAAGCGCTGCGCCGCTTGCAGCACGCCGGCATCCCCGACGGCGAGGATCTGGTGCGCGCCTGCTACGGCAGCGCCGACTTCCATGAAGGCGTCGCGGCCTTCGTCGCCAAACGCCCGCCGCGATGGACCGGGCGTTAGGCGGGCAAAGGCAAGCCTCGGCGAGGACACGAAAGCTGATTTCGGGACGATGGCACCGAGATCGCCGTGTGGCCGAGAGTTTTCAAAAGCAAGCCGCGCCATGGACGCGGCCTGCTCACGCCCATCCGAATGAATCTATCCGCTACAATTCGTATGCCCGTCTTTCGGCGCATGGGCATGCACGACGTCGCGAATATTCTCGTATCGCTTGTAAAAACGTTTATGGCCCTCATCGTGGCGATTGACGTTATTCCAGGTCAGCCAGTCCAGCAGCTTCTTCTCCGCGGCGGCGACGCCACTGCATGACGTCGTATCGTCGGTCGGTTTGATGACGGCCTGTATCCCCTCGCGAACGCGATTGCCGCTGCCGCTCTGGTTGGCAATATCGATATACCATACGCGCGCCATCAGGCTCTTTTTGAAGAAACCGTCCAGATCCGCGACGCTGGCGGTGGAGTTGCGCAGAAACTTTTCCAGATTTGCGTTGTAACTGCCGATGCCATCCGTCGATCCGGTCGCCTTGGACATCGATGGCGCAACCCGGTAGGTCAGTTGAAAGGCCTTCACCGTCATATAACGTAACGGCAATTGAACGCAGGCGCTTTTGGCCTTTGCTTCGTCCAGCAGCGCGTCCGGATGCTGTGTTTTGTAATGATCGACGATTCGCCAGAACATCGAGACGTCGTCACCGGAATTGGCGCCGATGTCGATCTGGTGCGCGCCGAAACTCAATCCGCTGTTATCGGCGACGGCGTCGCTCATTTCATAGATCGGATCGTAAGCATTCGCGCCGGACTTCGTGACGTCCAGGCCAACCTCGTTCTCCGCAATGGACAGCAAAAGGATCCATTGCTCGAGATTCTTGTCGACACCCTTGCTTTTCAGGAACGCGATAAGTTCTTCGGCTTCCTTTTTCCGGTCAGCCCCGCTGACGAAGCGCTTTGGATTGCGGAAATGACGCAAGGTCTCCTGCATCAAGGCGTCGGATCGCGTAATGGTTCTCTTGATGCATTTGGCGTCGGTTTGCCCGGGCACGGCGGTGCATTGATTCCTCTCCTTCTGAACGGCGGCCTTGACGGTGGCGAGAACATCGACATTGCGGCCGTCTTTCACGAATGTCGCGGGAAGCATCGCGAACTGCGCGTGAGGAATCAGGTCGTCAATACGGCCGCCATGCGCGGCCATGTCTTCGGGACCGATGACGATCGTGCTGCTGTCCGGCGTGCCCGTGCGCCGCGTCGAGAATTTTATCGTGGTTCGATTGGTAGCCGGATCATAGTTTGAATCGACGCAAGCGATGCGCGATTGAACCGCGTTGCAAGCGAAGGCGCCATTCTTGTTAGTCAGTAGCAGGGGAATGAAACGCGCGCACTTGTTGTCAGGAAGCCTGATCGAAACGATCGCACTATCGTTCAGGTTCTCGGACAGGGTTCGCGATCCCAAGCCGCATTTCGGCCCGAGCGCGATCGGCGCGGGGCCTGGCGCGTTGCCACAGGTCGTGGATTCCTCAATGACAACGGAGTGTCCGAACGCAAACAGGCTTTTGAAGGCCACCCGCTCGTCACTGACCGGATTCAGGTTCTCGATTTCCTTGTTGAGCTGGTCTTCGCCACACTTCCCCAGCCACCTGTTCCTAAGCGCATTATCGTCGTGCCTGAGGATCTGAACGCAGGCATTCATATTCTTGCTTTGCGACCAGGCCGGCGAATGGCCAGCGACCAAGACGGCCCCGCCTGCCAAAATAGCCGCGATATAAATTGTCGTCCGGCGCGGACTTTGTATCGTGCCCATCGTTCCCCCCAAATGCGATTTGGCGGGTCCAGTATGTCTTGGGGTGAAGGTCCAGGCAATCCGCAACGGCCGTCAATCCGATCAAGCCGAGGCAGCGATATATTCCGATTATAAATATTTCGGTTTCGCGCCGCCGCCGAATGAATGTCTTTCGCCCTATAAATAAACTCGTCCTCATTCAACACATCTAATAACTCTCGATGGGCACGATCGATAAGACAGAAGTTTATGGTCATGCCGCCAGCTCAGGCCAGGACGCACAATGGTCACAGCGGCAACCATCTCTCCTGACTCAAGACCGGGAGGATGGAACGCGAAACCTGACGATTGGGGGATAAGGCCGACGTGCTCGACGGCAACGAACACCTCAAATATCCAAAGCGCCGGCACGCGACGATCGGTTCTATGAGCCTGATGGAGTTCGAGAAGCAGACGAAACTGCCTTAGGCGCGTGTCAGCCGCACCGGGTGCGGGCCACGTTGCCAAAAGGAATGATCCGTTCGAGACCAATGCCCTGAGCGCCCACGTCGTCCGGGACGCTGCGCACATCACATATTGATGGTTTCTGGAGCCGGACCGTTTCCCCGGGCGAACCACTCGAAAAAGTATCGCCTCACCCGTCCGGCGCGCCAAGAGGCAAGCGCGGGGGGCTTGATCGAACTTACAGATTTGAAGAGGCAGCGCTCGTCATGAAAATGGTGCCCAGGGGCGGGATCGAACCACCGACACTGCGATTTTCAATCGCATGCTCTACCAACTGAGCTACCTGGGCCGCCACGGTCTCGGTCTGCCCGCCAGGCGGCGGAAAAACCAGAGCGCCGCGCCTTATAGAGTCCCTGTCCCGGCCTGTCCAGAACCCCAACGATCCTTTTGTGACAAAGGTTTAGCGCTCCATCCGGGCCCGGTCGGCGGCCGGCCGGAGGCCCGTCAGACCCCGGTCAGAGCCCAATCGCGGCCCGAAACCGGCGTTTCAGCACCTCGCCGTCGCGCTCGGGCAGGACCCGGGGCGGTTCGACCGCGGCAATCGCCACCCGGGCGAACAGGAGACCCGACAGATTTTTCAACCGGGCGGCGAGATCGGCCAGCGCCACCTCGTCCCGGACGTCGAGGCTGGCCGCGAAGCCGCACCCCCGGGCAACCGCCAGCAGGTCGACGGCGCCGGCCCCGGTGTGGCTCGGCTGCATGCCGGTTTCGCCGTAAACGCCGTTATCGAACACGATCACTGCCAGATTGGCCGGCTGCTGCACGCCGATGGTGGCGAGCGCGCCCAGCCCCATCAGCATTTCGCCGTCGCCGGTCACCACCGCGACGCGGCGGCGCGGCTGGGCCAGCGCCAGGCCGAGGCCAATCATCGCCGCCCCGCCCATCGCACCCCAGAGGTAAAAATTGCGGTCATTGTCACCGGCCGCCGCCAGATCCCAACAGGTCGAGCCGAGCCCCGGCACCACCAGCAGATCCTCGCCGCGGTCGGCCAGCAGGGTCGCCATCGCGGCGCGGCGTTCCAATCCGCTCACCGGTCCGCTCATTTGACCCAGACCTTCTTGCCGATGAGCTCCTGCGACAGGATCAAGGCGGCGATGCGCTCGTCGCCAAACACATGCTGGACGGCGCGCTCGGCCAGCCCCTCGACCTCGTCGGCTTTGGCGGCGCGATAGATCTGCGCCTCGCACAATTTCAGCACCGGGTCGACGATCGAGCCCATCGGTTGCTGCCACGGGTTGAACTCTTCCCATTCGCCGCGCATGGTGATCATCATCAGCAGCGGAAAGCGGCACGAACGCGCCAGCGACAGCATGTTGATGCAATTGCCGACACCGCTCGACTGCATCAGCAACACCGCGCGTTCGCCGCCCAGCCAGGCGCCGGCGGCCAGCGCCACGCCCTCTTCCTCGGTGGTCAGCGCGACATCGCGAATATCGGGGTCGGCGCGGCAACGCTCGATCAACCGCGCATGACCGGCATCCGGCACATAGCCGACCTGACGCACGCCGGCGCGCTTGAGCGTCCTGTAGAGCTGCTCCGGCCAGTCGACGGTCGGGGCGGCCGCGTTCACGCTTGTTCGTCCGGATGGCCGTCGGCCGGGCGCAGGCCGTCTTCGTCCTCGTCCTCCAGCACCGGCACGGCATAGACGCCGGTCAGCCAGCGGTTGAGATCGATATCGGCGCAGCGCTTGGAGCAGAACGGCCTGAACGCCACCTCGGCCGCCGTGCCGCAGATCGGACAGCGCGCGCCGGAAGTTTTTCGGTCGATGGCGTTCATGCCAATGTGTCCATCGTTATTTCCAAACCGCGAATCCCATGCCGCAGCCGGTACCGGCCGCGGAACGATAGCACGGTATATAGTCTTGCCAGGCGGTTTTTAAATGCGCCGAAGCGCCGGCCACCGTCAGCCAGTTGCGGATTTCCGAGGAACCGGAATTGAGCTTCTCGCCCGGGATCGCGCACAAGGCCTCGCCGTCGTTGCGCCGGCAGGCGTCGAGCAGGCCGCGGTCGAGTTCCTCGTCGACCGTGAAGTGGCTCAAACCGCCCGACGCCAGAATACCGACCCGCGCTTCGCCGGGCAGCGCCCGCACCGCCTTGCGGATGGCGACGCCGAGATCGTAGCAGCGGCGCGGCCGCGGCTGGTTCGGCGGGAAATAGGTGTTGAGCGCGACCGGCACGATCGGGATGATCGCCTCGTCGCGCATCATGCGCTGATGCACGAAGCCGAAAGCGTGACCTTCGCCATGCTCCTTGGACAGCCGCCTGGACTGGCTGATATCGAAACCCTGATCGATCAAATGTCCGATAAGATGCAGCGCGAGCCGGGAATCGACCGGATAATCGCGCGACTGCGCGGCGACATGATACTGCGAGCGCGCCTTGCGCCAGAACGCCGGCGCATCCTCGTCCATATGCAGCGGATTGTTGGCAATCGTCTCGCCCCAGTAGATCAGGATCGCCGGCATGTTGTCGTCGAAGAACTGCTCGTGCTGATCGTCGCCGATAATGATCAACGTATCGAGTTTGGCCTCGACCAGTTCGCGCGACAGCTTCTCGATATTGGCGGTGCATTGCGCCGCGCGCCGCTCCAGCACCGGCTGCTCGATCTGCTGGACGATCGACGGGTCGGCCTTCTCGAGCAGTTCGCCATAGGTGCAGGGCTTGCCATCCTTGCCGATCAGCTTGCGCCCGGCGGCGTCGATCGCGGCATGTTTGGGATAGTCCTCGGCCGGCGAATTCAACAACGGCGAATGCGAGGTGCCGATACCCAATACGATGTCAGCCATGGCGGCGGTCTCCAAGGTTCATATTTATGAACCTTAGCTTTAGGCCAGTGCGCCGGCCGCATCAACCCTTATCGGAATGGCGCTGCAAATCCCGCGCCCGCAATTCGGTTTTGAGAATCTTGCCGTAATTGTTCTTCGGCAGCGCATCGACGAAAACATAGTCTTTCGGACGCTTGAAGCGCGCGATGCGGGCCAGACACAAGGCATCGAGTTCATCCGGTGAAACTTCGCCGACGACATAGGCGACCACCGCCTCGCCCCAGTCGGCATCCGGCCGGCCGATCACCGAAACCTCGCGCACCGCGTCATGGGCCAGCAATACTTCCTCGACCTCGCGCGGATAGATGTTGGAGCCACCCGAGATGATCAGGTCCTTGGAGCGATCCTTCAAGGTCAGATAACCGTCGGCATCGAAGGCGCCGACATCGCCTGTGTGCAGATAGCCGCCGGCGAGTGAGGCTGCGGTCGCCTCGGCGTTCTGCCAGTAACCCGCCATGACGACATCGCCGCGCACCAGAATTTCGCCGGTCTCACCGGTCGGCACCGGCTGGCCGGTGGCGTCCGCCACCATCACCTCGACGCTGGCATAGGGCTTGCCGCAGGAGGCCAGACGCTCGCGCCAGCGCGGATGATCGCGGTCGGCGATGTCCTGCCGGGTCAAGGTGGTGATGGTCATCGGCGCTTCGCCCTGACCGTAGATCTGCGCCAAACGCGGCCCGAAACGATCCAGCGCACGCAAGGCATCCTCGACATACATCGGCGCACCGCCCCAGATCAGCGTACGGATATGGCCGGCGTTGCCATCGGCCGGGCTGTCGACCAGCCGCTTGATCATGGTCGGCGCGGCAAACATCGAAGCGCGCGGCCAGGCGTCGATCAACGCAAAGACTTCATCGGGCTCGAAGCCGCCGCTTTCGGGAACGACCTGCACGCCGAGGCGCGCGACGTGCTGCATGATGTACAGGCCCGAGCCGTGGCTCATCGGCGCGGCATGCAGGATGGCGTCGCCCGGCGTCACCGGATCGACCTCGGCGCCATAGGCAAAGCTCGCCATCGCCAGATTGCGATGGGTCAGCATCGCGCCCTTCGGCTTGCCGGTGGTGCCGGAGGTGTAGAACAGCCAGGCCAGATCGTCACCGCCGCGCGGCACGACGTCGATGGCGTCGGCCGAAAACAGCGCTTCATAATCGGCGCCGCCGATCGCGATCAGGCGCTCGAGCGATGCCGGCGCATGGACGGCAATATCACTGTCGATGCCTTTGGAGGCAAAGCACAACCGAGCGCCGGAATGTTCGAGGATATAACCGAGTTCGGCGCCATGCAGCTTGGCATTGGCCGGCACCGCCACGCCGCCGGCGTGCCAGATGCCGTACAGCAAGACGAGATACTCGGGTGAATTCTTCGCCGCGATGGCGACCCGGTCGCCGGGCCGAAGCCTGAACCGGTCGCGCAACGCGCCGGCCAGCCGCGCCGCGCGCATCGCCAGTTCGCCGTAGCGCATCACCACGCGGGTGCCGGAGGCCACGGCCGGCATCGTCGCGTGACTGAGGCCGGAGCGATAAAGCCAGACGGCTTGGTTCACGACGCCTCCCTCGAAGCACTGCTTTTTATTTTTATCATTCCGGGGCGACACGACATGTCAAACCCGAAATCCAGTCCGGCGCATGCATCCGGATTCTGGCTTCGCGCTTTGCGCGCCCCCGGAATGACCTTCTACAATTACACCGCGTTGAGCCAGCCGAAACGGATCGGATACCCCTCGCCGCCGAGCAGGTTCATCGTCTCGTACAAAGGCAGCCCGACGACATTGGTATAGGAGCCGACCAGCTTGACGATGAAGGTGCCGGCAATGCCCTGCGCGGCATAACCGCCGGCCTTGCCGCGCCATTCGCCCGAGGCCAGATAGGATTCGATATCCTCCGACGACAACCGCTTGAAGCGCAGCCGGGTTTCGACCAGACGCTGACGGAACGATTCACGCGGCGTCACCAGACAGATCGAGGTGTAGACGCGGTGATTGCGGCCCGACAGCAATTGCAGGCATTGCTGCGCCTCGTCGAGCAACTCGGCTTTCGGCAGAATGCGACGGCCGACCGCGACCACGGTATCGGCGGCCAGAATGAAGGAGCCGCGCAATTCGTCATCGAGCCGGACATTGTCGAGCGCGGCGGCGGCCTTCTCGCGCGCCAGCCGGTTGGCATAGGCGCGCGGAATTTCACCGCGCTTGGGCGTCTCGTCGATGTCCGACGGCTTGAGCGCGTCGGGCTCGATGCCGGCCTGGTTGAGCAAAGCGAGCCGGCGCGGCGACCCGGACGCGAGTACGAATTTGGGACGGCCGATCATTACGTTTCCGGTGCCGGTATTAAGGGAAATAACCTCGCGGTTGGGCGCGGAAACTAGCGGAACGGGGCCGGAATCGCAAACCGTCCGGTCTTGCCGGCCGCGTCCGGCTGCGCCGCGCCGGAACCGCTATTCGTTGCCCGCCCCGCCCCGGCCGAAGCGCTCGCGGATGCGCGCCATCAATTCGTCGCGCACAGCCCGATAGGCATCGAGCTTCTGCTCGCGGCTGCCGTCGACGCCGGTCGGATCGACCGTCGGCCAGTATTCGACGTCGGCGGCGATGGTACGGGTCAGGTCGAGCGCCTTGTGATGGGCCGGCGGCGACAGCGACACGATCAGATCGAAATTGAGCCCCTCGAGATCTTCCAGTTCCTCGAAATCCATCGGCCGGTGCCGCGAGATATCGACGCCGATTTCCTCCATCACCGCGACCGCGAAAGGATCGAGCTCGCCCTTCTGCACGCCGGCGGACGCGACATAGATCGACTTGCCGAACAATTGCTGGAACAGGCCGGCCGCCATCGGCGAGCGCACGGCGTTGAGGGCACAGGCAAACAGCACCGCCTGGGGCCGAGAGGATGACGGCATTGACGGCCTAACCCGTCACAGGTCCGCTCGACCCCGCGGACGCGAGGCCCCGGTCTTTGCCGAACGCAGGCGTCGTCAAAGAAGCGGATTCCCGCCGACGCGGGAATGAACGGAGATTGGATGGACCGCCGCGCACCTTTGCTCAGCCCTTCCAGTGCAAGACACAGATCAAGGTGAACAGCCGGCGCGCAGTATCGCGGTCGACCTCGACCTTGTCCTTGAGCCGCTCCATCAGGATGTCGGAGCCTTCGTTGTGAATGCCGCGCCGGCCCATGTCGATCGCCTCGATCTTGTCGGGCGTGGCGGTGCGGATCGCCTGATAATAGCTGTCGCAGATCATGTAGTAGTCTTTGACGATGCGGCGCAGCGGCGACAGCGAGAACAGATGCATCACCACCGGCGTGTCGTCCTCGAGACGGATATCGAACACCAGCCGGTTGTCGTTGATGCTCAGATGCAGCGCGTAGGGACCGCCATCGTGGCCGACCGGCGCGAAATGATTCTGCTCCAGCAAATCATAGATCGCGATCGTACGTTCGTGCTCGATGTCCGGGCTGGAGCGACCGATCGAATCCTCGTCGAGCTTGACCGATACCAGGCGTTGCCTGGACGCGGCCGAACCCGGCGTCGATGTCGTCGGCTTGTCGGTCATTGAAATCTCATGCGAGGTTCAGACGGATCGCGACCGAGCGGGCATGGGCGTCGAGCCCCTCGGCCTTGCCGAGCGCGATCGCCGCCGGCCCCAGCGCGCGCAACTGATCCGGCCCGCATTTGAGTAAGGAGGTGCGCTTCATGAAATCGAGCACGCCGAGCCCGGATGAGAACCGCGCCGAACGCGCCGTCGGCAGGACGTGATTGGAGCCGGCGACGTAATCGCCGATTGCTTCCGGCGTATGCGCGCCGATGAAGATGGCGCCGGCATTGCGGATGCGTGCGACGTAGCGGTCAGCATCGGCGGCGACGATTTCGAGATGCTCGGGCGCCAGCCGGTCGACCAGCGCGATGGCGTCGTCGAGTTTCGCGACCTTGATGATGGCGCCGAAGTCGCGCCATGACGGCATGGCGACCGCCGCGCGAGGCAGCGTCTTCAACTGCGACTCGACCGCCTGCTCGACACGGGTCGCCAGACCGGCATCGTCGGTGATCAGGATCGACTGCGCGCTGACGTCGTGTTCGGCCTGGGCCAGCAGATCGGCGGCGATCCAGTCGGCGTTACCGGTCTGGTCGGCAAGAATCAGAACCTCGGACGGACCGGCGATCATGTCGATGCCGACCTGACCGAACACCACCCGCTTGGCGGCGGCGACATAGGCATTGCCCGGACCGACGATCTTGCCGACCGGCGCGATGGTCTGGGTGCCGTAAGCCAGCGCGGCCACCGCCTGCGCGCCGCCGATGCGATAGACTTCGTCGACGCCGGCGAGCCTGGCCGCCGCCAGCACCAGCGGCGACAGCTTGCCATCCGGCGACGGCACCACCATCACCAGCCGCTCGCAACCGGCGACCTTGGCCGGCACCGCGTTCATCAGCACCGACGACGGATAGGCGGCGGTGCCGCCCGGCACATAGAGGCCGACCGCCTCGATCGCGGTCCAGCGGGTGCCCAGCTCGACGCCGAGCGCATCGGTGAACCGGTCGTCACTGGGCTTCTGGCGAAGGTGGTAGGCCTCGATCCGGTCGCGCGCCAATTTGAGCGCGTCGAGCGCTTCCCGGTCGCAGGCCGCCGTCGCGGCATCGATTTCGGCGGCCGAGACCCGCAAGGTGGCGGGCGTCAGGGTCAGCCGGTCGAATTTGGCGGTGAAATCGACCAGCGCATCGTCGCCGCGCGCCTGGACGTCGGCGATAATCGCCCGCACGGCCTGTTCGACATCCGGCGCGGATTCCCGCTTCACGCTCAGAAGCGATTGAAACTGCTGGTTAAATTCAGGGTCTTGGGCGTCGAGATGAATCGGCATGAGGCTTTCCAGGCCGGAAAAAGCGGCCACGCGCCGCCCCGGACTGCAAGGTCAATGGCGCGCGCTTGGCGCAACGTCAACCTCGCAGGCGCGATCAATCCTTCAGGGCGTCGAGATGGACCGGCCGGGCGGTACAATGCCAGCGCGGCCCGAGATCGGCCAGTTCGGCCTCCAAGCATTCGACTTCGAGCTTGAAGGCGCCGCCGCCGGAAAAAATCAGGGTGACGGTGCCGGCCGGCGCGTCGGTTTCGACGAATTCGACCGCCAGCAGGTTGAGCACCGCGTCCTTGCCGGCCGGATCGACATTGCGGCCCTGGCAGGACAGGACCCGCTCGAAGCGCAAGGCCGAGCGCCGCCGGCAATATTCCGGCTTGTCGGCCAGCGCGCCTTCCCAGTCGAAGCGGTTGAGCGCCAGCACCATCCGCTTCTCGTCGCGCAGCCAGTGGACATCGCCAACCTTGACCACGGCATCCTGCAGATGGGTCGAGACGACTTCGAGGTCCTCTTCGTCGAGGACGGCGAATTTCAGCGGTTCGGCGGGCTTCTGCGAAGCGGTCGACATGGCGGCTCACTCCCTCGCGCCAAAGCTAGGCAAGAGCCGCCGCCACCGCAAGATGGCTCGTCTTGTCTTCGACGCGACGGTCACGATCGGGCGGCGCTTGTACGGCACGGCCGAAACCCGCGTCAGAACGCCGGCTCCAGACCCGCGGCGGTCCAGCGCGCCCGCGTCGCCTTGTCGGTCAGCGCCGCGACAAAGGCGCGCGCCGCCTCGGCCGCGGCGGTGCCGGCATGCAGCGCGGCGGTATAGGTATTGGCGTTGTGCAACTCGCCGGGCAGCAGGCCGACGACCTGCGTGCCCTTCACCGGCAGGATTTCGCTGATGAAGGTGGTGCCGATATCGGCGCGGCCGTCGGCGACCAAGGTCGCGACATCGTGGCCGTTCTTGCCGAGCACAGCTTTCTTGTTGATCGCGTCGGCGATACCGAGCCGTTCGATCAGAGCGGCGAACATGATGCCGGACGAGCCGCCGGCCTGCGGGTCGACATAGGCGACGGACGGCGCGGCGAGCAGCGCGGCCTTGAACGCCTCGACGGTCGAGATATCCGGTTGGACCGCGCCGGCGCGAATCACCACGCCGGTCACGGTGTCGGCCAGATCAGTGATGCTGCCCGGCAAAACCAGCCCGGCCTTGTCGAGCGTGGCGATCGCCGATTGCGACAGGCACATCACGTCGGCGGTCTCGCCCTTCTCGACGCGCGCCCGCATCGAACCGACGGTGCCGAAATTCAGGTCCAGCTTGATGCCGGTCGCCGTCTCGAACTCGGCGCCGAGGCTGACAACCATTTCCTTGACGGCGCCGGCGCTCATAATCTTGATCGTTGTCACGTTGCGGTCTCCGATTGCTGCGCCGTCATCTCAGGCCCTGACGCCGATGACAAGGGTGTCGTCGCCGCTTCGCTCCTCGGAGGCTACGCGTTCAGGCATCATGCCGTCATTCCGGGACGGTCCGCAGGACCGAACGCGGAATCCGGATAAGCCCTCATGTCTGGCTGGAGTCCGGGTTCGCGCTTCGCGCGCCCCGGAATGACGACGAGGATCATGCGCTCAGGTGTCGTCAAGACATGCGTCATCGCCCGTGTTGTTTGCGGCCCCGGGCGAGCCGTCTTCCCATCTCGTCTTCCGTCTTCGCCCCTAAGAACGAGGGCGCGCGGAACGCCGGGGTCCCAACGACCCCGCAGCCCTGTGTACGAAAGTAAACGGAGTACACAGGCAATAGTCACCACGAAACCGCCGGTTCCCCGGCATTCCGCGCGCGGTGTTTGTAGGTTTGCTCCGCATCGCCCCCGGTGGTCCCAACATTTCAGGCCCCCTTCGTTACCGAAGGCGAACCTAACCACCGCTACGGGGCCTCGATGAACGCGGCGGGGAACTCCCTCGCCCTGGCGTTTCCCGAACCCTGGTATCGAGTTCGTTCAACGGCAAGACTTCAGCCCCTTGGCGCACGTTCATGTCCGCCCCAGTGACCGCCTGATGGGCGGCCGGGACGATGCGGCTTGGACCG
>WGNB01000039.1 GCA_016124795.1 Rhodopseudomonas sp.
CCGCCGATGAGGTTGTTGCGTCGCATCTCCGACACCCTCGACCGGCCACCGCTCCCCGCCCCGCGTCTGACGACGCTGATCAAACGCCCCTCGGTAACGGGACGGGATGACGTGCTTATAGTCCTAATTAGGAATGTTGTCAAGAGGCTTAATTCGCCGTCATTCCGGACAGCCGCGCTGTCATGCCCGCACCCGCCTGCGCGGGTGCAGGCTCCAGCGGGCACCCAGTAAACGCAGGACTTCATCATAAGGCGATGCCGGGATTACTGGATCCCCGCCTTCGCGGGGATGACCGGAAACTAGAGCTGTCATTCCGAGCGCGCTGTAAGCACGAACCCGGAATCCAGCGGCGCATGAAAACGAGAGACAAGAGCCAGTTGGCGCATGAGGTCTTATCTGGATTCCGGGTTCGCGCTAACGCGCGCCCCGGAATGACCGGATGATGGCACGCCCGCCGTTGTCATGCCCGTGGCCCGTTACGAAATCAGCTTCAGCCACTCGTCCTCGGTCAGCACCGTAACGCCGTGTTTCTGGGCCTCGGCGAGTTTTGAGCCCGCGCCAGGGCCGGCGATCAGATAATCGGTTTTCTTCGACACCGAACCGGCGGCCTTGGCGCCGAGCCGTTCGGCGGTCGCCTTGGCTTCGTCGCGCGTCATCTTCTCCAACGCGCCGGTGAACACCACGGTCTTGCCGGCCACCTTTGAATCGGTCTTCGGCTTCTCGGCGTCGAGGATGGTCACTTCCCTGGTCAGCCGCTCGACGATGCCCCTGTTATGGCTCTCGCCGAAATAGGCGGCGACGGCCGCGATCACGGTATCGCCGATCTGGTCGAGCGCATCCATCTCGGCGATCGCCTCCGCGTCGCCCTTCGTCACTTTCAGCGCGGCATCGTGAAACGCCTGCCATGAGCCATAGCCGCGCGCCAAAGCCAGAGCGGTCGTCTCGCCGACCTGACGAATGCCAAGCGCATAGATGAAACGCTCGAGCGAAATCGTGCGCCGCTCGTCGATGGCGGCGAACAGATTGCGCACCGAGGTCTCGCCATAGCCTTCGAGGTCTTCGAGCTTGTGTTTGCCGTTACGCGCCTGCAGCTTGAAAATATCGGCGGGTTCCTTGACCCACTCCTTCTCGAAGAACAGCTCGATCTGCTTCTCGCCCAGCCCCTCGATATCGAAGGCGCGACGCGACGCGAACTGAATCAAATGCTGGATCTTCTGGAACGGACAGGCGAACTCGCCGGTGCAGCGGTTGCGCGCGCCCTCCTCGCCGGCCGAGGTCGCCTCGCGCACTACATCCGTCTTCAGCGGACAGGGACACTTCTTCGGGAAGTGGTACGGCTTGGCGTCCTTCG
This sequence comes from Rhodopseudomonas sp., assembly GCA_016124795.1. Classification (GTDB taxonomy): domain Bacteria; phylum Pseudomonadota; class Alphaproteobacteria; order Rhizobiales; family Xanthobacteraceae; genus Pseudolabrys. The sequence continues at coordinate 1,352 of WGNB01000039.1, forward strand.
GCCGCTTGTCGAGCACGACATCGACGACCTGCGGAATGACGTCGCCGGCGCGCTGAATGATGACGGTGTCGCCGATGCGGATATCGCGGCCCTCGCGCAACGACGCGCCATCGCCGCCGATGCCCTTGATGTAATCCTCGTTATGCAACGTCGCGTTCGAGACGATAACACCGCCGACGCCGACCGACTCGAGCCGCGCCACCGGCGTCAGCGTGCCGGTGCGGCCGACCTGAATGTCGATGGCTTCCAGCCGGGTCATGGCGCGCTCCGCCGGGAACTTGTGCGCGATCGCCCAGCGCGGCGTCCGCGACACAAAGCCGAGGCGTTCCTGCCAGTCGAGCCGGTCGACTTTGTAGACGACGCCGTCGATGTCGTAATCGAGCCCGGCGCGCTGCTCCTCGATCTTGCGATGGAAAGCCAGCAGTTCCTCGACCGAATGACAGATTTTGGTCAGCGGATTGGTGGTGAAGCCGCAATGCTCGAACCACTTGATCATGCCGGATTGCGAGTCGGCCGGCATCTCGGTCATCTCGCCCCAGGCATAGGCGAAGAAGCCGAGCGGGCGCGAGGCGGTGATCTTCGGGTCCTTCTGGCGCAGCGAACCGGCGGCCGAGTTGCGCGGATTGGCGAAGATCTGTTCGCCGGCCGCCTTCTGCCGCTCGTTGAGCTTGAGGAAATCGGCCTTGGTCATATAGACCTCGCCGCGCACTTCGGTGACGCGCGGAATGTGCTTTCCTTTGAGCTTCTGCGGCACCTCGCCGATGGTCCTGATATTGGCGGTGACGTCCTCACCTTCCTCGCCATCGCCGCGGGTGGCGGCGGTGACCAGTTCGCCGTTCTCGTAACGCAGCGACATCGACAGGCCGTCGATCTTCGGCTCGGCGCTGAAGGTGATTTTCTCGTCTTCGCCCAGATTGAGAAAGCGCCGGATACGGCCGACGAAATCGCGCACGTCATCCTCGGCGAAGGCGTTGTCGAGCGACAGCATCCGCACGACATGGCGGACCTTGGCGAAACCGCGCGCCGGCGCGGCGCCGACTTTCAACGACAGCGACTCCAGCGTGCGCAGGTCGGGAAAGCGCGCCTCGATCGCGTTATAGCGCTTGCGCAAGTCGTCGTATTCGGCGTCGCTGACCACCGGCGCATCGTCCTGGTAGTAGCGCTTGTCATGGCCGGCGATCTCGACCTGCAACCGGGCGTGCTCGGTCCTGGCCTGCCGCGCCGTCAGGAGTTCGACCGGGGTCTTGTCGGTTTTGATTTTCGCCATGTTATCCTTCGTCATTCCGGGGAGCTTGCGCCAGCGAGCGAACCCGGAATCCAGATATAAAGTCGCGTCCCATGTATTACGTCTACCTTCTTGCGACCCGAAAGCAAGGAACGCTGTACCTCGGCATAACGAACGATCTTGTTCGCCGAACCTACCAACATAAGGAAAAATTGCTGCCGGGGTTCACGTCCAGATACGACATCCGCCGGCTGGTCTGGTTCGAGGTCTACGACGATCCAATCAACGCCATCGCTCGCGAAAAGGAAATCAAGAAATGGCGTCGTGCCTGGAAAGTGGCGCTGATCGAAAAAGGAAATCCGGACTGGAGGGACCTATATCCTGAGATTTCAATTTAGTGCCGCGTCTGGATTCCGTGTTGCGGTCTTGGGCCAGCCCCCGGAATGACAAGCTTATCGTCATTCCGGACGCCGCGTAGCGGCGATCCGGAATCCAGATGCAATTACCGGGCACGCCGCCGGATTCCGGGTTCGCGCCTGCGGCGCGCCCCGGAATGACAACAAGAGGCCGGCCCGGTTGCGCTCGGCGCCAAACTACCCGAATGTCAGGGACCGAACCAAGGCCGGACACCGGCCCGCACAAGAAACGTCAAAAAAGGCGTTCATCAAAACGCCGCCAAGGGAAGCGACCGCGCCATGTTCATCCACGCGCCCTCGAAAGACCGTCCGTTTCATCTGGGCCGGTTCCCGCTCGATACCCTGCCGCGCGACGATTCGGTGACCAACCGCGAGGCCGCCCGGCCCGCGCTGACCGCAGCCCCGCCCCGCGCCGCACAGGACGGACCGCTGGCGCGCGCCGCCGCGCATTACCGGGACCTCTTCGCCGCCTTTATCGACGGGCCGGTGGCCGGGAAACCCGCCCCGGTGCCGGACGACCTGGTCCAGCGCGCCGCCGACATCAAGGGCGCGGCGACCTTTCTCGACGCGGCCCAGACCGGCATCTGCGCCATTCCGCCGTCGGCCTGGATCGCCGCCAGCGATCACCCGGCGCATGAAGTCGCCATCGTCATCATGGTCGAGCGACCGCGTGTGCCGGAACCCGACAACCTCGCCAGCGCATGGGTGCAGCCGGCGCGCGACGCGGTCGCCGACATGCGCGCCGCCGAAATCGCGGTCTGCGTCGCCGGCCATATCCGCGCCATGGGCTTCGCCGCGCGCGGCCATATCGCGACCGCGAACCTGCTCGACGCCGAGCGGCTGGCCGTGCTCGCCGGCCTTGCCGTGCGTGACGACGACGGCGGCATCGTCAATCCCTACCTCGGCCGCGACTTCGCACTCGCCGTGGTCTCGACCGACTACGTGCTGAGCCTCGACAAGCCGCTGCATCGCGACGCGCTGAACGCCAAGGGCCTGCGCTATTGGCTCGGCATCAACGGCGCGCAGTCCGGCCGCGAACGCAACCGGCAGCGCAAACGCGCCTCGCATCTCAGCCGCTTCCCGATGGAGACGGTCAAGCGCGTCAAGCGTCCGACCACGCTGATCCTCGACGACGAAGTGCCGCGCGTGCCCAAACGCGCCGCCTTCTTCCAGCGCGCGCTGCATAACGACCTCGGCGACAAGGCCAAGACCGAACGCACGCGCTTTGCCTTCAAGACGCCGTTGTCCTTCTCGATGTTGCAGGTGATCCGGTCGCTGGTGCCGTTCCAGAACGGGCCGGTCGCGACCGCGGCCGATGCGGGGCGCCATCGCGCCCGCTATCTGAACCAGGCCGCCAATGCGCGCGCGATCAAGGCACTGTCCTACGCGCTCGGATCGGACCTCACCGGCATCTGCGAAACGCCGCGTTACGCCTGGTTCTCGCACAAGGAAGACGGCAGCGAACTGAAGCCTTATCACCGCAACGCCATCGTCATGCTGATCGATCAGGGTTTCGACACCATGGAAGGCGCCTCGGGCGACGACTGGATTTCCGGTTCGCAGTCGATGCGCGGCTATCTGCGCGGCGCGGTGATCGCCGGCATCATGGGCGAGATGCTGCGCGAATTCGGCTTTTCGTCGCGGGCCCAGACCAATGCCGACTCGGACGTCCTGCATATTCCGCTGATCCTGTGGGCGGGGCTTGGCGAACTGTCGCGGATCGGCGAACTGGTGCTCAATCCGTTCGTCGGGCCGCGCTTCAAATCGGTGGTGCTGACCACCGACTTTCCGCTTGAGGCCGACCAGCCGATCGACTTCGGCTTGCAGACCTTTTGCAGCGGCTGCCTGAAATGCGCGCGCGAATGTCCCTGCGACGCGATCCCCTTCGGCGACAAGGTGATGTTCAACGGCTACGAAATCTGGAAACCGGATGTCGAGCGTTGCACCCGCTATCGCCTGACCAACACGCGCGGCTCGGCTTGCGGCCGCTGCATGAAGACTTGCCCGATCAACAAGGTGGTCGACGCCGACGGCGCCATCCTGACCCGCGTTGCCAGCTGGCTCGGCGTCAATGCGATGTGGCTGAAACCGATCATGGTGCCGTTCGCGACATGGTTCGACGACTGGGCCGGCAACGGCAAACGCAATCTGATCAAGAAATGGTGGCTCGACCTAGAACTGGTCAATGGCGTCGCGGTCGTGCCGAAGAACACCAATGCGCGCGATATCGATCCGGGCCGACAGGTCGATCCGGCCGCGGCGATGCAGAAGATGGCCTATTACCACGCCAGCATGATGCCGCCGCCGAACGAGGCCGGCGCGGTGCCGGTCGACCGCAAGGCGGCGCTGGCGGCGAAAGACGTACTGGAAACCGTCGACGGCGCCCGCGCCCGGCATGCGGCGGGCGGACCGAAGCCGGCACATTACATCCCGACGCCGGCGGTGGCTGCCGCAGACATCGACAAGGCGGCCGCGAAAAGTCCGTACAGCTAGGGCTCGTCATTACGAACGCTGCACAGCGGCGATCCGGAATCCGGCCTCCGGCCTCCGGCCGACGCCGGAATGACGACTAGCTCGCCTGTTTGATCAGGCGTTCGGCGGCGGCGCGGGCCTCGTTGGTGATCTCGGCGCCGGCCAGCATCCGCGCGATTTCCTCGCGGCGATGGTCCTCGGCGACTTCGACCACGCGCGTCGCCACGCGCGCGCCCTTGTCGAGCGCGTCTTTCGAAATCACGTAATGCCGATAAGCACGCGCCGCGACCTGCGGCGCATGGGTCACCGCCAGCACTTGCACGTTATGGCCAAGCCGCGCCAGCCGCATGCCGATGGCATCGGCCACCGCGCCGCCGACGCCGGTATCGATTTCGTCGAACACAAGCGTCGGCGCCGAACCGCGATCGGCCAGCACCACTTTCAACGCCAGCAGGAACCGCGCCAATTCGCCGCCCGAGGCGATCTTCATCATCGGGCCGGGCTTGGTGCCCGGGTTGGTCTGCACCCAGAACTCGACACGGTCGATGCCATTGGCGCCGGCCGTGTCGGGATTGCTGTCGATCTCGGTCGAGAACCGCGCACGCTCCAGCTTGAGCGGCGCCAGTTCACCATTGACCGCCTTGTCGAGCGCCGCCGCCGTTTTGAGCCGCGCCTTCGACAGCGCATTGGCAGCCGCCACGTAATCGGCCTTGGCCTTGGCGGCGGCTTCGAGCAAAGCCTTGAGCTTCTCCTCGCCGGCATCGATCAGCGCGATATCGTTATTGTACTTCTGCGCCAGCGCGGCGAGATCGTCGACCTGAACATTATACTTGCGGGCCGCCGCGCGCAGCGCGAACAGACGTTCCTCGTTCTGCTCCAGCTCGACCGGATCGAAATCGGCGGCGCGCAACGCCGCTTCGAGATGGTTGCGGGTCTCGTCGAGCGCGTTGAGCGCGGCATCGAGCGCCTTGACCGAAGGCTCGACCAGCGCCGGCGCCTGCGTCGCCCGCCGTTCCAGCCGGCGCACGATCTGCGCCAGACCGGGGATCGCGGATTTGCCGCCGGCAATCGCGTCATAGGCGTCGCGCAGATCCTCGGCGACCTTTTCCGATTGCATCATCACGCCGCGCCGTGTGGCGAGCGCGGTTTCCTCGCCGGGCTGCGGCGCCAGCTTGCTCAATTCCTCGACGGCGTGGCGCAGCCATTCGGCTTCACGCTGGGCGCGTTCGATCTCGGCGCGATGTTCGTCGGCGGCTTCCTGGGTGGCGCGGCGCGCCTCCCACAGGCTTTCGACCTTGTCCGCGTCGGCTTCCAGACCGCCGAAAGCATCGAGCAGACGGCGATGGGTCGCGGCATCGACCAGCGCGCGATCGTCATGCTGGCCGTGAATTTCGACCAGCAGCGAGCCGAGTTGTTTCAAAACCTGAACGCTGACCGGCTGGTCGTTGACGAAAGCCCGGGTGCGGCCATCGGCCAATTGCACGCGGCGCAGGATCAGATCGTCCTCGGCGGCGATGTCGTTTGCTTTCAACAGCGCACGCACCGGATGGCGCGGCCCGACCTCGAACACCGCCGTGACCTGCCCCTGATCCTGACCCTGACGCACCAGCGTCTGGTCGCCGCGTCCACCCAAAGCCAGCGCGAAGGAGTCGAGCAGGATCGATTTGCCGGCGCCGGTCTCGCCGGTCAGCACGGCCAGATGATCGGCGAAATCGATATCGAGCCGGTCGATCAGGACAATGTCGCGGATCGAAAGTCGGGAAAGCATGAAACCTATCCTGACGCCATTCTTGCGACGGCCCCGGGGCCGTCGTCACCCGAGAATCGGGACCATCCAGATAACACTGCGATGGCCGATTCTCACAGGGGAGCGGTGGCGACCGCCGCCCGAAGGCAATGTCGTAGCGCGCCGGTATTTGGCAAGGGGGGATCGCGCCGGGACCGCCGGCCAAGCCGCGCGGCACGGATTAACATCATGAAATCCCGAACAAATTCTGCCGCTAACGGAACGCCCAGATCAGCCCGGCGACCAGCGCGACGATGACCGCCGCCTGCCAGCGGAAATCGCTCCAGACCCCTGCTCCGGATGGCGCGCCGCCGCGCCCGCCGTCGCCGCGCCGCCACAACTGGGCTTCGACCTGTTCCGGCGGCGGCGGCGCACCCGCCAGGCTGACCCCGACAGCCACCAGCGCGCACAGGCCGGTGGTGAGGCCGGCGACAATCGTGAAATGCGGCAGGCCATCGGCGATGCCCTGCCCCTGCGCCCAGATTTTCCAGGCCAGAATGACGACGCCGAGACCGTGGCCGAACACCAGGCTGGCGATCGCGCCGGCCGTCGTCATGCGCGGCCAGAACAGCGCCAGCACGAAGATCGCCGCGATCGGCGGCACCGCGTAGGAAAACACCTGCTGGATGTAATTGAACAGGCCGGGGAAATCGCGAATGACCAAAGGCCAGAAGGCGGCGATCAGAATGAAGAACGCGGTCGCCAGCCGGCCATAGAAGATGACACGCTTCGGCTCCCAGCCGCGCTCCTCGACCTTGACGAAATCATACATCACCAAGGTCGACGCCGAATTGAGCGTCGAATCGATGGTCGACATGATCGCGGCGATGACGCCGGCCAGCACCAGCCCGGTGAGACCGGCGGGCAGGAAATGCACGATCATCGCCGGAAACACCTGATCGCCGTTATCGAGATGCGGCAGCAGCGAATAGGCAAAGGCGCCCGGCAGCGCCATCAGGAACAAGGGCAGCAGCTTCAACGCCGCCGCCAGCATCGCGCCCCAGCGCGCCTCACCGAGCGAGCGCGCGCCCAGCACGCGCTGCATGATGTACTGGTTGGTGCCCCAATAGAAGAAGCCGAGCACCGGCAGGCCGATGATGACGCCGAGCCAGGGCAGTTGCGGATCGTCGAGCGGGCGCACCATCGACAGCTTGTCGGCCGGCAACGAGGCCACCGCCTGCGCCCAGGAAAAGTCGAACCGCGCGAAGACCTCGTAAGCGATCACGCCGGTGCCGACCAGGAGCACAATAGCCTGCACCACGTCGGTATAGACCACCGCGCGCAAACCTCCGGCGGCGGTGTAAAGCCCGGCGAAAGCCGCCAGCGCGATGCAGGCCGGCAGGAACGGCACGCCGGGCATCAGAATCTGGATCACCAGCACACCGGCATAAACGCTGCCGGCGGTGTCGACGAAGATCGACAGAAAGATCGTCAGCGCCGACACATATTTGCAGACGAAAGACCCGAAGCGCTTTTCGAGATATTCCGGAATGGTGGTGATGCGCACGCGCAGGAACACCGGAATCGTGAACAACGCCATGAACACCAGGATCAACGCCGCCATCAATTCGTAATGCGCGACGCTGATGCCGCTCTTATAGGCCGCGCCGGCAACGCCGATGATCGTGGTCGACGAGATGTTCGAGGCGAACAGCGATAGCCCAACGGCGACAAAGCCGAGGCTGCGGCCGGCCAGAAACAGCTCCTGTCCCGACGTCACCTTGGCGGTGACCGCCGCGCCGATGGCCAGCACGACGACCAGATAAACAACGATGACGGTCCAATCGATTGCGTTCAGCGCCACGGCCGGGCTCCTTCCAGTCTCGCAGCCCCGGACTAATATCGCGCGAACCGCATGACGCGGTGTCGGTCGCGATCCGGCTGACGGAGCTGCGCTTCGGCAAGGCGGCAAAGGCCTTGCGGGATCGGGCCTGCGCGTTTCCCGGATGGGCCTCGGAAACGCCTGTGCGGCCGCGTTAAAAGGACTTACGGCCTCACGGTCTCATGGCGAGAACCCGATGGCCGGTGCGAAAACGGGCGGCATGGCCCGCTGAAAAAGTCGTCGCATTCGACAGACCAACAAAGTGTAGCCAATGCAAAAAGGCGGCTCAACCCGAGCCGCCTTTTAAAATCCCGGTCAGTTCTTGCCCGCCTTCGGTCAGCCCAGACCGATCTTCTTGAAGGCCTTGGAGATCCACGAGCCCTTGTTCTCGCTCGGCTCGACGCCGCCGCTCTTCACCAGCGTATAAGCGTGCTGATACCATTTGCTGTCGGGGAAATTGTGGCCGAGCACGGCGGCGGCGGTCTGCGCCTCTTCGACGATGCCGAGCGACATGTAAGCTTCGGTCAGTCGTTCCAACGCTTCTTCGACGTGACGCGTCGTCTGATACTGCGTCACCACGACCTTGAAGCGGTTGATCGCGCCGGTGTAGTCCTTCTTTTGCAGATAATAACGGCCGATCTGCATTTCCTTGCCGGCGAGCTGGTCGCGCACGACCTCGATCTTCTGCTTGGCGCTGATCGCATATTCGCTGGTCGGATATTTGCGCGACACTTCCTCAAGCGCGGCCAGCGCCTTGTTGGTGCGGCTCTGGTCGCGGGTGATATCCGGGATTTCGTCGAAATAGGACGCGCCGATCAGATATTGCGCATAGGCCGCGTCCGGGCTGCCGGGATGCAGCGCGATGTAGCGCTTGGCCGCGGTGACGCATTCCTCGTAGGAGCCAGCGGTGTAATAGGAATAAGCCGACATGATGAGCGATTTGCGCGCCCATTCCGAATAAGGATGCTGGCGGTCGACTTCCTCGAATTTCTTGACCGCCGCGGTCGCGTCCTTCTTGGTGTTGAGAAGGTAGAGGCCCTCGTTATAGAGCCGGTCGGCCGGCTCATCCGGCGGCATGTCGTCCTTGTTGAACCAGCTCGAACAGGCTCCGAGGCTGGTCGCCAGCAACAACACGGCGACGCCGAAGACGGCGGTCTGGCCAAAAGACCGACGGCGCCGGGCGACGGTGCGCGACGCCAACGGCGTCCGATCCGCCTCGACGGCGGCGGCACTGTCGTTCGGCACGTTCATGGGCGAAAGCTGCTTCTGCACGATACCCCTTCGCACGCAACACATGCCCCGCAACACATGCATCCGTGTCCGCATTGATCCAATAAAGACCGGCCTGGCAGCCGACCTTCGAGCCCGCCGATTTAAACGGAAAAGTGCGGGTCCACCAAGCGATTAGGCTGACATTCAGCCCGGATTAAGGCGAAGCGTTAAGACCTGTGACGGACCCAAGGCGGATTGGCCCCCGCAAGAGGCCCGATCCACGGATGACCGGCATCACCGCCGAATGTCAGGAAACGTCCGGTCCGAAGGCGGCGACCGCCATGCCGGCGGCCATATCGGCATGACCGCGCGAGCGGCGGGCCGGCTCCTGCACCTTGTCCTCAACCACGCGCCAGGCCGAGGGATCGGCCATCAGCGCGGTCAGCACCGAATGGTTGAGCTTGTGGCCACCGCGCACGGTCTTGTAGGCCGCGATCAGCGGCAGACCGGCCAGCGCCAGATCGCCGATGGCGTCGAGCACCTTGTGGCGAACGAATTCGTCGGCAAAGCGCAGGCCTTCCGGATTGAGCACCCGGTCCTCGCTGATCACCACCGTATTCTCCAGCGATGCGCCGAGCGCGAAACCGGCGGCCCAAAGCTTCGACACATCCTTCATGAAGCCGAAGGTGCGCGACCGCGCGATCTCGCGGCGGAAGCTGTTCGGCTCGATATCGAGCGCCATCGCCTGCTTGCCGATCAGCGGATGATCGAAAGAGATTTCGGCCTCGACCCGGAAACCGTGTTCGTAAGGCCGCAGCTCGCCGAAAGCCTCGCCCTTGGCGACGCGCACCGGCTTGAGCACTTCGATGTAGCGGCGCGGCAAAGCGCGCGCGGTCAGACCGGCCTGATCAAGCGCATCGACAAACGCCATCGCGCTGCCGTCCATGATCGGCACTTCCGGCCCATCGATTTCGACGGTGACGTTATCGACGTTGAGGCCGCGCAGCGCGGCCAGAAGATGTTCGGCGGTCGAGCAAATCGGGCCGGAGGCATCGCCGAGCACGGTGGCCAGATCGGTGGCGGTGACGGCGCGCACGTCGGCGCGGATTTCGCGCTCGACCGCGCCTTCGGCGGAAACCCGCCGGAAAATGATGCCGGCATCGTCAGCGGCCGGACTCAAGGTCAGAGTCGCCGGAGCACCCGAATGGACGCCGACGCCGGATACGGCGACTTCGTCGCGAAGCGTCGTTTGCTTGATGCCCTTCATCGACCCCGTTTCCGAAAAGACCGTTCCTTTCCCCGAGGAACAATCTCATCTTGGCCCTGGTAAGGGCCGCAATTCTGCCTTCAAGTCAAACCCGCGTAACCATCAGCGCGGGCCGGCAAGAACCGAAAAGTTCTTTGCATAGGCAGAACTTAGGCCCATCTGGCGGAATCCACCAAGACACGGATTCTTACCGACTGTTACTCTTTTCCGCCGCATTTGCCGGAACTTTGCCGGGATCGCGGCCGGCGTCGCGCGGCGGTCAGAGGTCGGCGGTATAGGGCTCCACCAAGGCGCCACCAGTCTCATAAAACGCTATAATATCAATAACTTAAATCAAAAAAAGGCAAGGTCGGATGGCCGGGCGGCCAGCTCCTGACAGGAGCTGGCCGCCGAGCGCAAGACGGGCCTAGTTCGCCTGACGGCGCAGGAAGGCCGGAATGTCGAGCTGGTCTTCCTCGCTCGGATTATGCACAGGCGCCGGACGACCGTGCGAATCGAGACCCTGCGGGGCCGGGCGACGGGCGTATTCAGATACCGGATCGCCACTACGCAGTTCGGCCTGGCGCGACTCAGCCTGGCGCGGATCGGGGTAACGACCTTCCGGGTTACGCGCGGTCGGCCGGGCCTGAGGCCGGTCGAGCTGCGGTATCGGCCGGGCGGCGCGCGGCGCCGGCGGCGCGGCGTCGACGTCTTCACCGCGTTTGCCAAGGCCGACCGACGCCAGCCGCTGCATCAGCGACGCGCGCTGCTTTTCCGGATGGTTGTCGGTCAATTCGCCGCGCTGGGCGCGGATTTCGTTCTGCGCCGGCAATGGCAGATCCTCGATGCGCGGCATCCGCGGCTGACGCATCACCGGTTCCGGCATCGGCGGAATGAAAGCGGTCGGCATCGGCGGTTCCGGCTGATGCATTTCGGCCGGCATCGGTTCGAACAGCGACGGCTTCATCGGCATCGGCCGGATCGACACGTCTTCGATCTGGCCGGTCGGCAGGATCGCGGCGGCAATCGCGGCATGCGCGGCGTCGAAGGTGGTCTGCTCGGCCACCGCCGGACGCGCCGCCTGCGGTTGCGCCTGAGGATGGGCCATGGTCTGCGGCTGCGCCGGCGCTCGTTCGATCCGGTCGGAGATGCGCTTGGTCTCGTTGCGCATCTTACTGGCCAGTTCCTTGAGCGCGTTTTCGGCCGGCGCCTGCTGATACATGATGCCGGTATTGTCGATGCCGGTCGCCACCACCGACACGCGGATGATGCCTTCCAGGGTCTCGTCGAAGGTCGCGCCGACGATGATGTTGGCGTCCTGATCGACCTCCTCGCGGATGCGGGTCGCGGCCTCGTCGACTTCGTACAGCGTCAGATCCTTGCCGCCGGTGATCGAGATCAGCAGGCCGCGCGCGCCCTTCATCGAGGCGTCGTCGATCAGCGGATTGGCGATCGCGGCTTCGGCGGCGGTCAGCGCCCGCTTCTCGCCGGTGGCTTCGCCGGTGCCCATCATCGCCTTGCCCATTTCGCGCATCACGGTGCGGACGTCGGCAAAGTCGAGGTTGATCAGGCCTTCCTTGACCATCAGGTCGGTGATGCAGGCGACCCCCGAATAGAGCACCTGGTCGGCCATCGCGAAGGCGTCGGCGAAGGTGGTCTTTTCGTTGGCGACCCGGAACAGGTTCTGGTTCGGGATGATCAACAGCGTGTCGACCACCTTCTGCAGCTCGGCGATGCCGGCTTCGGCGAAGCGCATCCGGCGCGCGCCTTCGAAGTGGAACGGCTTGGTGACAACGCCGACGGTCAGGATGCCGAGTTCGCGGGCGGTCTTGGCGATGACCGGGGCGGCCCCGGTGCCGGTGCCGCCGCCCATGCCGGCGGTGACGAAGACCATATGCGCGCCCTGGAGATGATCGCGCAGCTCGTCGATCACTTCCTCGGCAGCGGCGCGGCCAACCTCGGGCTGCGACCCGGCGCCAAGGCCCTCGGTGACCTGGGTGCCCATCTGGATGATGCGTTCGGCCTTGGACAGCGTCAGCGCCTGCGCATCGGTGTTGGCGACCACGAAGTCGACGCCCTGCAATCCGGCCGTGATCATGTTGTTGACCGCGTTGCCGCCGGCGCCGCCGACGCCGAACACGGTGATCCGCGGTTTCATCTCGCGAATATCGGGGATCTGCAGATTGATCGTCATGTTTGCCTCTCGATTGCACGGGCAGCCAGATTGCGTTTCCGCGATTTCACGCTGCCGAATAGTCCCGGTCTGCCACCGGCTGCTTCGCTGTTCAGTCCTAACCGCCGTTCCGGGCTCAGAAGCTTTCTCGCAACCATCGCCCGACTCGTGACATGTAACCGCCCGTTCCCGTCATCAGTTGCCGCGTCCGTCGCGGCTCGAAGTGCTCCAGATGCGCGGCCTGCGGGTAGACCAAGAGGCCCGCCGCCACCGCGAAGGCCGGCCCCTTGGCCGCCTCCGGCAGACCGGCCAGACCGAGCGGACGCCCGATTCGGACCGGCCGACGCAAAATACGAGTCGCCAGATCGGCCAGACCCGGCAACTGACTCCCACCACCCGTTAAAACCACACGCGCACGCGGTTCGGCCGCGAAGGGCGAACCCGCCAACCGGTCACGCGCCAATTCGAGAATCTCCTCGGCACGCGGCTTGATAATCCGCACTAACTGGGCACGCGAAATGAACTGCGGCGGCTCACGGTCGTCGTCGCCTACGGAAGGCACCGTGATCATGTCCCGCTCATCCGAGCCGCCGGTCAAAACACTGCCATAAATCGCTTTGATTCGCTCGGCGGCCGAGATTCGAGTACTCAGCCCACGCGCGATGTCCATCGTTATGTTGTGTCCGCCGACCGCAAAGCCGTCGGCATGGACGAAACGGCCGCCGGAAAAGACCGCGATCGAGGTGGTGCCGGAGCCCAGATCGATGCAGGCCGAGCCCAGATCGGCCTCGTCGTCGGCCAGACAGGCCAGCCCGGCGACATAAGGCGAGGCCACCATCGCCTCGACCTCGAGATGGCTGCGCTCGACCGTCAGCATCAGGTTGCGCACGGTCGCCACATCGGCGGTCACCATGTGCATGTCGACGCCGAATTTATGCCCGACCATGCCGCGCGGCTCGCGAATGCCCTTGGCCGCATCGAGCGCATAGCCGATCGGCAGGGAATGCAGCACGGCGCGACCGTCGCGCACCGAATAACGGCTGGCCGCGGCCAGCACCCGGGCGATATCGCCATCGGCGACGGCGGCGCCCTTCAGATCGATATCGGCGATGAAGCGCTCGCTGCCGAGCCGGCCGCCGGACAGCGACACCACGACCGATTCAAGTTGAACGCCGGCCATGCTTTCGGCGGTGTCGATCGCCTGGCGGACGACCTCCTCGGCCTCGACCAGATCGACCACCGAGCCGGCCTTGACGCCGCTCGCGGCGGTATGGGCAAAGCCGAGCACGCGCACGCCGTGGCTGCGTCGCCGCAGCACATCCTGCGGCGCCTGCGGCTCGAGCCGGGCGATAATGCAGACAATCTTGCTGGTGCCGATATCGAGACCGGCGACGATCGCCGCGCGGCGCGGCGATACCGGCTTCATTTTGGGCGTCAGACCGAAGCGCAGCACGGTCATGCTTCGCCTCCCTTCTTCGGCTTCTTCTTCGCGGCGCTATCGGCAGCCTTGAGGGCGGCGTCGCGCGCGGCAGCGGCGGCGTCCGACAGCCGGACGACGACGCGGTCGCTTATCCGCAAATCGACCCGCGCGATGTCGCGCGACAGCAGTTTCTTGTCGCGGTCGAGGTCGGCCAGAATCTGCAACGCACGCTCGGGGTCGTTTTCCGGCAGCAGAACCTCGACACCATTCTTGAGGTGCAGGTTCCAGCGCCGCTGCGCCACCAGGACCGACGCCTCGATCTGCGGGACCAGCGCGGGATAATGCGCCACCAGCGCCAACAGGCCGGGCGCTTCGTGTTCGGCGCCGATGCCAACCACCAGCGGCAGCGCCGCGAAGCCGGCCGGCACATAAGGTTCCAGAATGGTGCCGTCGTCCGCGATCAGCGAGATGCGGGCATCCTTTTGCCACAAGGCGAAGGCCTTGCGTTCCTTGATCTCTATGCGCAACCGGCCCGGATAAAGCTTGAGCACGGTTGCCTGTTCGATCCAGGGATTGGTCAGCAGCCGCGCCCGCGCATCGGCGGCGTCGAGAAACAAGAGCGACGAACGCGCGGTAATACCGGCGAGGCCAAGAATTTCATCGCGGCTGACTTCATGCTGACCGGCGAGCGCGACTTCGGAAATACCGAAGCCAGCGGCATTAGCTGCAGCATCGCACAGGTCGCCGAAATTGGCGGCGATCTCCGGCCCATGATCGCCCTTGACCACGCCGTAGCAGACGCTGGCCAGCAGCAGCATGGCGGCGGTGGCCGAACCGAGACCGCGCGGTACCTCGATATCGACAAGCAGCAAGAACCAGCGGCGCGCCTGGCGCTGCCAACGACCGGCGCGAAAGCTCCAGGCCGAACCGCCACGCGAACGCTGCCGCGGCGCGGCGGGCGCCGTCCGGTCGGTCTGGGCATTCAACGATTGGGCGAGGTGGCCTCGGCGATCCATCGCGACTGTTCTTTACTCTCTAGCCCCGACGGGCGACTAACTCGGGCCGGCGCGTCGGCCGCGCAAACCCCGGATGGAACCCTGCCTTACGGGGGATCGCTTCCTCCCCAAGGCCGGCAACTCTTGGGAGCGTCGATTACGCACGGCCTTTTTGGCCGCGATGCGCACAAGACGCCGCCAATGCCTAGTCTTCGGGCTTTTTGGTAAATGATCGGTAAAGTTTTCAGAATTACCGTGAGGTTCCGGTAACTTAAACAAACCGTGACTTTTCGGTCGCGACGCGACAGCGCGCGACCTGCGCAAGCCAGGTCAAAAGTCGCAGGGCAAAGCGCAAGGCAAAGCGCAAGCCACAGCGCTCGCGCGTAAGCCGATGCCGACGTCGATGCCAACGTCGTTGACGGCGCAACCGGTGCGACGATCACGTCATGGCGTGAATTGAAAGCGAAGCGATCGCTTATCGACGTCGGACGACAGTGACGATGTCGCTCATGCCGGACGAACTCCCAACGACGACAACCTGTCACCGACAAGCTTGCGCGCCATGCGCGGCGCTAACGCGCTTTATCGTCCGAGCGACGCATCCTCGATCATCCAACTGACCAGTTGCTCGAAGGTCATGCCGGCATGGACCGCCAGTTCAGGCACAAGCGACGTCGCCGCCATGCCGGGCTGGGTGTTGACCTCCAGACACGCCAAACCCGAGAGCCCCGGCTGGCTGTCATCATAACGGAAGTCGGCGCGAGAAACGCCGCGGCAGCCGAGCGCGCGATGCGCCAGCACCGCCAGCCGCTGACATTCCGCATAGACCTCCGGCGACACCGGCGCCGGCAACAGATGCGTCGAACCGCCCGGCGCATATTTGGCTTCGTAGTCATAGAACTTGGTATTGGCGACAATCTCGATAACGCCGAGCGCCCTGTCGCCCAACACCGCGCAGGTCAGCTCCTTGCCGGGGATGTAAGGCTCGACCAGCACGCGGTCGCCGAGCTTCCAGTCGGCGCTGGTCAATTCCTGCGGCGGATGAGCATGGTCCTCGCGCACGATGAAAACGCCGACGCTGGAGCCTTCGGCCACCGGCTTGATGACATAAGGGCGCGGCAACAAATGCTGCTTGGCGGCCTCGAGCCGGCTCACCACCATGCCACCCGGCATCGGTACGCCGGCGGCCTTCAACACGGTCTTGGCAATGTCCTTCTGAATCGCCACCGACGACGCCATGACGCCGGAATGGCTGTAAGGAATGCCGATAATTTCCAGCAAGCCCTGCAAGGTGCCGTCTTCGCCGGGCCGGCCATGCAGCACGTTGAGCGCGCAATCCGGCTTCAGGTCGGTGAGGACGGTGGCAATGTCGCGGCCGACATCGACGCGGGTGACGCGGTAGCCGGCGCGCTCGGCGGCGTCGGCGCAAGCCTTGCCCGACCACAGCGAGACCTCACGCTCGGCCGACCAGCCACCCATCAGTACCGCGACGTGCTTCATGGAAAATCCCTCCAACCGGCCTCGGCCGGGTCCGATAACCGGGCGGTGCTAGCGCAATTTGGCGGGATTTACCATTCACGCCGGCAGCTGAATTCCGTCATAGAGCCAGGACAGGCAATTCAGGGTGTCCTGTTCGCTGCGCTCGCCGAACGCCTGCAACCAGACATCGCGGTCGACCCCTTCGGCGTGATAGCCCTGCCACAACCTGCGGCCATCCAGCACGACGCGCGCGGTGCGCACGACGCGCGCGCCCTCGAAGCGCTTGAAGGCGGCGACGAAATCACCCCCGGCCTGTTCGAGCAAGGCGGCCAGACAGACGCCATCCTCGATCGCCATGCAGGCGCCCTGCGCGAAAGTCTGCAAGGCCGGATGGGCGGCATCGCCCAGCATGGTAACGCGACCGCTGCTCCAGTGCCGCACCGGGTCGCGGTCGGCGATCACCCAACGGCGGGTCAGGTCCATCTTGTCGAGCAGCGCTTTCATCACCGGATGGGCCGTGGTGTAGGTGCGTTCGACTTCCGCCGTATTGAAGGCGCTGTCGCCCTTGTCGCCATAGGTATCGGTGCGGAACACAGCGACGATATTGAACAGCGTGTTGTCGCGCAGCGGATAATGCACCATGTGGAAGCCCGGCCCGATCCACAGCGCCGAGACGTCGCGTTGCACACCCGCCGGCACCTCGGCCATCGGCACAATCGTGCGATGCGCGACATAGCCGATCGGTTGCGGCTCGCTATCGCCGACAATGCGGGCGCGCACGATCGAGCGCAGACCATCGGCGCCAATCAAGGCGCTGCCCGCGATATGG
Organism: Rhodopseudomonas sp.; assembly: GCA_016124795.1. Lineage (GTDB taxonomy): Bacteria > Pseudomonadota > Alphaproteobacteria > Rhizobiales > Xanthobacteraceae > Pseudolabrys. The sequence goes on from WGNB01000039.1 coordinate 18,427, forward strand.
CGGCCGTCTTCGGTGGTTACGGTCACGCCGCTGTCGCGTTCGGCGTAACCGGTCACCGAGGTGGAGGGCTCAAGCGCAATGGTGTCGGTGGCGCGGCAGGCATCGAGCAGGATCTTGTGCAGATCGACGCGGTGAATGACAACGTAAGGATAGCCGAAACGGCCGCGCAGCACCGGATCGTTGGGAATGTGGGTGACTTCCGCGCCGGTCAGCGCATCGAACATCACGCAGGCGCGCGGCAGGATCGATTGCTTGAGCAGCGCATCGACGAGACCCAGCCGGGCGAACATCGGAAAGACGTTGGGGCCGAGCTGAATGCCATAACCGATGGCGCCGAGTTCAGGCGTCTGCTCCAGCACCCGCACCCGCCGGCCCTGACGACCGAGCGCCAGCGCCGCCGTCAATCCGCCAAGCCCGCCGCCGACAATCAGAATCGGATCGGAATTCGCCATGTCTTTGTCCTCCCGTCATCGCCGGGTTTGTCCCGGCTGATCGTGACTTCTTCTTGTTCACACGCGATGTAACGGCAAAAGCCTATAACCGCGAACCACGCGGCCATAGGCCTGTTACGGATTGCCGATACGCTTGATTTCCCAATCCAGCTCGGTGCCGGAATGAGCCTTGACGCGGGCGCGTACGGTTTCGCCCAGGGTTTCGATATCCTGCGCCGTCGCATTGCCGCGATTGATCAAGAAGTTGCAGTGCATCTCCGACACCTGCGCGTCGCCGACGATCAGGCCACGACAGCCGGCGGCATCGATGACCTTCCACGCGCTCTGACCGGGCGGGTTCTTGAAGGTCGAGCCGCCGGTCTTCTCGCGGATCGGCTGCGCGGTCTCACGATGGTTCTGTACCTCGGCCATGCGCGCGCGGATCGCGTCCGCATCGGTCAGACGACCGCGAAACACCGCCGACGTAAAGATGATCGACGGATCGGCGCCGCTCTTGCGATAGGCGAAATTCATCTCGGCATTGCTCAGGCGAACGACCGCGCCGGCGCGCGTCACGCCGACGGCCTCGACCAATACATCCTTGGTCTCGCCGCCATTGGCGCCGGCATTCATCCGCAAGGCGCCGCCGATCGAACCGGGAATGCCGAAATAGAATTCAAGACCGCCAATGCCGGCGGCGGCGGCGGCTTCGGCGACGCGCTTGTCGAGCGCGGCGGTGCCGGCCGTCACCGTGTCGCCATCGGTCGCGATCTCGTTAAAGCCGCGGCCAAGCCGAATGGTCACGCCGGGCACGCCGCCGTCGCGCACGATCAGATTGGAGCCGACGCCAATGACGGTCAGCGGCAAGTCCGCCGGCAGATGCGCGAGGAAATAAGCCAGATCGCTTTCGCTTTCCGGCGTGAACAGCACCTGCGCCGGTCCGCCGACGCGAAACCAGGTGAACGGTCCAAGCGGCTGGTTGGCCAGCACACGGCCGCGCAGATCGGGCATCGCGGCTTTAAGATCGGCAACGATATCGGGGAAACTCATGGGCGCTTCACTCTCAACCACCGCCCGGATTGTCCGGCGCGACCACGGCCGGCCGGCGGTCCGGCCCCAGGGCGACGAGCGTAAAGGTCGCCTCGGTGACCTTGAATTCCTGCTCTTCCTCGCGGCGGCGACGCCAGGCCTCGATGCGCACCTTCAGCGACGTGCGCCCGATCGACAGGATCGTGCCGTAGAAACTGACTTCATCGCCGACCACCACCGGTAGCAGGAAGCTCATCGCTTCGACCGACGCCGTCACCACCCGGTTGCGGGCGCGGCGCGTCGCCAGGGTCGCGGCGGCCAAATCCATATGCGCCATCAGCCAGCCACCGAAAATATCGCCGGCCGGATTGGCGTCGGCCGGCATGGCGATCATCCGGATCAGGGGATCACGATTGGCAATCATGGCCATTACCCTAGCGCCGCCAACTCCGCCGGCAAGGCATAGGCCCATTGCGAAATTGAACCGGCGCCCAGACAAATGACATAATCGCCGGGCTTGGCCAGATCCCTGATCATGCCGGCCAGCTTCTCGGGACCTTCGAGCGGCATCGCCTGACGGTGACCATGCGCGCGCAGGCCCTGCACCAGCGCGTCGCGGTCGACGCCTTCGATCGGCTGTTCGCCGGCCGGATAGACCGGCGCCACCACCACGACATCGGCGTCGTTGAAGCAGCCGCAGAACTGCTCGAACAAAGACTGCAACCGGGTGTAGCGATGCGGCTGGACCACCGCGATCACCTTGCCATTGGTGCTCTCGCGCGCGGCGCGCAGCACGGCGGCGATCTCGACCGGATGATGGCCGTAGTCGTCGATGATGGTCGCGCCGTTCCAGGTTCCGACCTTGGTGAAGCGCCGCTTGACGCCGCCGAATGCACCGAGCGCATTGCGGATCATGTCGTCCTTGATGCCCAGTTCATGCGCGACCGCAATCGCCGCGGTGGCGTTGAGTGCGTTGTGACGGCCCGGCATCGGCATGGTCAGCTTGTCGATGGTATGCGTGGTCTTGCCCTCGCGGTCGCGGAACTGCACCGCGAAATGCGACGACCCGTTGTCGTGGTCGAGTTCGACCAGCCGGACGTCGGCCTGCGGGTTTTCGCCGTACGTGAGAATGCGGCGGTCTTCGAGCTTGCCGACCAGCTTCTGCACCACCGGATGATCGGTGCACATCACCGCGAAGCCGTAGAACGGGATGTTCTCGATGAAATCGATGAAGGCTTCCTGCACCGCCTCGAACGTATGGAAATGATCGAGATGCTCGGGATCGACATTGGTGACGATCGCGACATCGGCCGGCAATTTCAGGAAGGTACCGTCGGATTCGTCGGCCTCGACCACCATCCAGTCGCCGCCGCCAAGGCGGGCATTGGTGCCATAGGCATTGATGATGCCGCCATTGATGACCGTCGGATCGAGTCCGCCGGCGTCGAGCAGCGCCGCCACCATCGACGTGGTGGTGGTCTTGCCGTGGGTTCCGGCGATGGCGACGCAGCTCTTGAGGCGCATCAGTTCGGCCAGCATTTCGGCGCGCCGCACCACCGGCAGGCGCTTGGCGCGGGCCGCGACCAGTTCCGGATTGTCACGCTTGATCGCCGACGACACCACGACGACATCGGCGCCGTCGATATTCTCGGCGCGATGGCCGATCGCCACCTTGATGCCGAGATCGCGCAGCCGCTTGACGTTGGCGGAATCCGAGACGTCGGAGCCGATCACGGTGTAACCGAGATTGACCAGCACCTCGGCAATGCCGCTCATGCCGATGCCGCCGATGCCGACAAAATGGATCGGTCCAAGTTCATGCGGCAGTTTCATGGAGTCGCCCTCAGTCGTTAGCTCATTTGCGTATGGCGGGTTCGGTTTCGCCATTTCTCCGGCCGGAGAAAGGTCGACGAACGACAGCGAACCGGGCGAGGAGCCATCAAGCGGCTTTAGTCCCTTGCCCGGACCGCTCCGCGGTCCGACCTCTCCCTATGGGAGAGGTGGAAGGGAAGTCAAATCCCGGCGGTTTTCATCACCAGATCCGCCAGCCGCTCGGCGGCGTCGATGGTCCCCGCCCCCTTGGCAGCCTCGGCCATGCGCGCCAACCGGGCCGGATCGGCGGCCAAAGCCGCGATTTCGCCGGCCAGCCGTTCGGGCGTAAAATCGCGCTGCACGATCCGGATCGCGCCACCGGCATCCTGCAGCACCCCGGCATTGGCCAGCTGGTCCTGATCGAGCGCATTGGGCAAGGGCACCAGGACAGCCGGCCGGCCAATCGCCGACAGTTCGGCCACCGTCGAGGCGCCCGAGCGGGAGACGATCAGGTGAGCCGCCGCCATCCGCACCGGCAGGTCGTTGAAGAAGGCCGCGCAGCCAATGGCGACGCCGAGGCGATGATAATCGGCGGCGACCGCGTCGATATCCTCCGGCCGCGCCTGCTGAATGATGTGCAGCCGCGCCCGCAACTCCGCGCTCAGCAAGGCGACCGCCTTCGGCACGATTTCCGACATCACCCGCGCGCCCTGGCTGCCGCCGAACACCAGCAGACGCAGCGAACCATCAGCATCCGGCACTGAATAAGGCACCTTGGCCGCCTCGATCACCAAAGGCCGCACCGGGTTGCCGGTAAAGGCGACCTTGGCCTGGACGCGGTCGTCGACATGGGTCAGCACCCGGAAGCCCGTGGCGATGGCGGTGACACGCGGCGCCAGCAAGCGATTGGCCCGCCCCATGACGCTGTTCTGTTCATGCAGCACCGTCGGCACGCCACGCCAGCTTGCCGCCAACAAAGGCGGCACCGTCGGATAGCCGCCGAAACCGACAACCGCGCGCGGCCGAACCCGGCCGACCATGCGCCACGCCTTGGCGGTGCCATAGGCCAGCAGCCCGGCGGTGCGCGCCAGCGACACCGGATCGCGCCCGCGAACCGTCGCGCTCGGAATCAGATGAACGGCGCGGGCCGGAAATTCGAAATGCGCGGCGCGTGCGTCGGTCGCCAGTTCCACGGCGACGCCACGCCGGGACAGGACCACGGCCAGCGCCTCGGCCGGAAACAGATGACCGCCGGTACCGCCGGCGCATAGCAGAACGGGGTTCTTATCGTTACTCGGGGGCATGATCTCTCCACGTCATGCCCGGCCTTATGCCGGACATCCGCGTCCTTGTCGCCTCTGGTCAGCAAAACGAAGATGGCCGGGACAAGCCCGGCCATGACGCAGAATAGATGGATTGCCGCTCAGCCTCAAACCCGGCCGCCGGCCGGCGCCAAATCGTCGGCGTCGTCTTCGAACTCCGGCGTCGCCAGCACCGCGCCGCTCGGCGTTTCGCGGGTCAGCGCCAGCAACATGCCCATGGTGTAAGCGAGCGAAATCATCGACGAGCCGCCATAGGAAATGAACGGCAGCGTCATGCCCTTGGCAGGCATCAGGTGCAGGTTGACCGCCATGTTGATCGCCGACTGCACGGCAAACAGCATGGTCAGACCGGCGGCGGCGAAGCGCGTGAACGAGTCGTCGTTGTTCATGGCGCGCAGCAGCGCGCGGATGACGATAAAGGCGTAAAGCGCCACCAGCGCCAGACACAGCGCGACGCCGAACTCCTCCGCAGCCACCGAAAACACGAAGTCGGTATGGCTTTCCGGCAGCAACCGCTTGACGGTGCCCTCGCCCGGACCGCGACCGAACCAGCCGCCGCGCATGAAGCTCTCGGTCGCGATATCTATGTTGAAGGTGTCGCCGGAAGCCGGGTTCATGAAACGCTGAATACGGACCGCGACGTGCGGCACCGTATAATAAGCCACCATCAGGCCGACGCCGGCGACACCGGCAATGCCGAACATCCAGATCACCCGCATCCCGGCCATGAAAAACAGCGCGCTCCAGACCAGCACGATCAGCATGGTCTGACCGAAGTCGGGCTGGATCACCAGCAGCACCACCACCGTCAGGAGCAGCACCAGCGACATGGCGTTGGCCGGCATTTCAGGCCGCTTGGCCGATTCACCGAACAGCCAGGCAACCAGAATGACAAATGACGGCTTCAGGAACTCGGACGGCTGAATGTTAACGCCGAACAGCACCAGCCAGCGCTTGGCGCCCTTGATCTCCTGACCGAAAAACGGCGTGGCCGCCACCATGATCAGGCTGATGACAAAGACCACCAGCGACACGCGGCGGATCTGCTTCGGCGTCAGGAACGACACACCGAGCAGAAGCGCGACGGTCGGAAACAGGAACATGATATGGCGGTTGACGAAGTAAAACGGATCGAGCCCGAGCCGGCCCGCGACCGGCGGCGACGCCGCCAGCGACAGCACGACACCGGCGAGCATCAGCGCGCCAATCGCCGCCAGCGTCAGCCGGTCGACCGTCCACCACCATTCGCCGAGCGGCGTGCGTTGCGCGCGTGAGATCATCAGCCGTGTGTCCTTTGGACCAAGCTGAACCGTCACGGTTTACGAAGGATTAACGCGCCACCGCGGCGGCGACTTTCCCACCGCGCTAAAGCGAGGCGACCCCCGGCAGGGCTTTGACCAGATCGGTGAAGGCTTTGCCACGCACTTCGAAATTCGGGTACTGGTCGAAAGACGCACAGGCCGGCGACAGCAGCACGACCGGTTCGGCGATGCCGGACGCCTCGGCGTCCCGGGTCGCAGCGGTCACCGCTTCGGCGAGCACGCCCGAGATTTCGTAAGCGACTTCGCCGTCGAGCGTCTTCGCGAATTCGGCGGCGGCCTCGCCAATCAGATAAGCCTTGCGGATGCGCGGCCAGAATTCGGTCAGGCTTTCGATGCCGCCGGTCTTTGGCTTGCCGCCGGCGATCCAGAAAATATCGTGGAAACTGCCGAGCGCCTTGGCGGCGCTATCGGCATTGGTCGCCTTGGAATCGTTGACGTAGAGAATGCCGCCGCTCGCGGTCTTCTTGCGACCGATCGGCTGCATCCGGTGCGCCAGCCCGGGAAAACTCGCCAGCCCTTTCTGAATCGCCGGCAATTCAAGCCCGAGCGCGACGCAGGCGGCCACCGCGCAGGCGGCATTCTGGGCATTATGCGCGCCGCGCAAGGCGCCGATGCCGACAAGTTCCACCGCCGGATAAGCTTTATCGGCGACACCGCGCACAATCCGGTCGCCGTCGGCATAATAGCCATCGCGCAACGGCCCGACGACCGAGACCCGCACCAGCTTGCGGCCGGCGCGCTCGATACGATCGGCGGTCGCACGGGTATATTGATCGTCAACGCCGATCACCGCCGTGCCGCCACGTTCGACCTGCTCGACCAGCAAGGCTTTCACGGCGGCATAGTTCTCCATGGTGCCATGCCGGTCGAGATGATCCTCGGTGACGTTGAGCAGAATGCCAACGGTCGCGCTCAAGGAGGGCGCAAGGTCGATCTGATAAGATGACACTTCCAGCACATAAGACCGGCCGGGCGCAAAAGGCTCCAGCGCCAGCACCGGCACGCCGATATTGCCGCCCATCTGGGCATCGCCGCCGGCGGCATTGATCAGATGCGTGGTCAGCGCGGTGGTGGTCGATTTGCCATTGGTGCCGGTGATGGCCACCAGCGGACAGGAAATCCCCGACGTCTCGAAAGCGGCCGCACGTTCGCGACAGAACAGTTCGATATCGCCGATGATCTCGACATCGGCCCGATGCGCCAGCTCAACGGTCCAGTGCGGCTTGGGGTGCGTCAGCGGCACGCCCGGCGCGAGCACCAGAGCGGCGATCTGCGACCAGTCGACTTCGCGCAGATCCTGTGTCGCGATGCCGGCGGCGCTGGCCTGCTCGACTTTGGCCGGCGTGTCGTCAAAGGCAACGACTTCGGCGCCGCCGGCCAGCAAGGCCTGCGCCGACAACAGACCGGAATGGCCGAGGCCGAAAACGGCGACCTTCTGTCCGGCGAAGGTGGTAATGGGGATCATGCGAACCGCATAAAGTTCATCGCAGCTTCAGGCTCGCCAGACCGGCCAGCGCCAGCACCACCGCGATGATCCAGAACCGGATCACGATTTGCGGTTCGGTCCAGCCCTTCTGCTCATAGTGATGATGGATCGGCGCCATCCGGAACACGCGCTTGCCGGTTAGCTTGAACGACATCACCTGCACGATCACCGACACCGCTTCCAGCACGAACAGCCCGCCGACGATGCCGAGCACGATCTCATGCTTGATCGCCACCGCGATGGCGCCGAGCATGCCGCCGAGCGCCAGCGAACCGGTGTCGCCCATGAAGATCGAGGCCGGCGGCGCGTTGAACCACAAGAAGCCGAGCGACGCGCCGATCACCGCGCCGCACAGCACGGCCAGTTCGCCGGTGCCGGCGACGTAATGAATTTGCAGATATTCGGCGAACAGCGCGTTGCCGACGACGTAGGAGATCAGACCGAAGCTGCCGGCCGCGATCAGCACCGGCACGATCGCCAGCCCGTCGAGGCCGTCGGTGAGGTTGACCGCGTTGCCGGCGCCGACAATGACGAAAGCGCCGAAGATCACGAAGGCCCAGCCGAGATTGACCACCAGTTCCTTGACGAAAGGAAACACCAGCGAGGTCGCGATCGGCCCCTTGCCGAGATGGGCGAGCGCCATGCAGGCGATCAACGCGACCGCGGCTTCCGCCACCAAACGGGTGCGTCCGGAAAAGCCGGCATGGGTCTGCTTGGTGACCTTGAGATAATCGTCATAGAAGCCGATCAGGCCGAACAGCAGCGTGACGCCAAGCACGACCCAGACATAAGGGTTGGTCGGGTTGGCCCACAGCAAGGTCGACACCAGAATGCCCGACAGGATCATCAGGCCGCCCATCGTCGGCGTGCCCTTCTTGGCCAGATGCGATTGCGGGCCGTCGGTCCGGATCGGCTGGCCGCGGCCCTGCTTCAGGCGCAGCATGTCGATCATCGAACTGCCGAACAGCGACACGAACAGCAGCGCGGTGAAGATGGCGCCGCCGGTGCGGAAGGTGATGTAGCGAAATACGTTAAAGAACGAGACTTTGTCGGAAAGCTCGGTCAGCCAATAAAACATCGGGTGAAACCTTGCCGCATATTCGAGTTGGACGTCCGTCAGGTCGACTTTAATGAAGTCACGCCGGCTCGGGCGTCGGCCCGAGCGAGTAGAGCCGCTGCAACGCCTTGACGATCGGACCCATTTTCGACCCCAACGAGCCTTTGACCATCACCGCGTCGCCATCGCGGATGGCGTCGAGCACGCTCGGCTCCAGTTCCGCCGCCGTTCCGGCATAGCCGCCCCGGCGGCCGGAGGGAAGAGCCTGCCACAGCGAATGCATCAGCGGTCCAGAACAATATACCAGATCGACCTTGGCGGCCTCGAGCGGTCCGGCCAAAGCGGCATGCAACCGCTCGCCCTCGCCGCCCAGTTCCAGCATATCGCCAAGCACCGCGATTCGCCGGCCCTGCCGGCCGACTTCGGCCTGGCCGAGCAACGCGATCGCCGCCGCCATCGAGGCCGGATTGGCATTATAACTTTCATCGATCAGCAAGGCGCTGCCCTTCGGCAAGGTCAGCGATGCGCGCGCGCCACGGCCGACCGGCGCCCGCAACTGGCCGAGCGCCAGCGCTGCCAGCGCCAGATCGGCGCCGGAAAGCGCGACCGCCGCCAGCACGCCGAGCGAGTTCAGGATGACGTGCTTGCCCGGCGCGCCGAGTTTATAAGTCACGTCCTCGCCGAGAATGCGCGCCTGCACCGTCGAGGAATCGGGTTGCATCGAATAACGCAGCAGCCGGGCTTCGGCCTTGTCGGCTTCGCCGAAGGTCACGATCCGGCCCACCCCGGCGGCTTCGGCGGCGGCTTTCAGCCGGCCATACTGACCATTGTCGCCGTTGAGCACCGCCGCGCCGCCCGGCTCGAGCCCTAAGAAAATCTCGGCCTTGGCGTCGGCGATTTTCTCAAGCGAGCCGAAATATTCCAAATGCACCGGCTCGATCGTCGTGATGATCGCGACATGCGGCCGGACCATCTGAACGAGCGGGGTGATTTCGCCGGCATGGTTCATGCCGATTTCGAAGACGGCGTATTGCGCGGTCGCCGGACAGCGCGCCAGCGACAAGGGTACGCCCCAGTGATTGTTATAGGATGCCGCCGAGGCATGGGTTTCGCCATCGGCCGACAATGCCAGCCGTAATGCTTCCTTGGTGCCGGTCTTGCCGACCGAGCCGGTGACGGCGACGACCTTGCCGGCAAGCCGCGCCCGCGCCGCGCGGGCCAGATCGCGCAAGGCTTCCAGCACGTCGTCAACCAGCAAGAGCGGCGCGTCGGCCGGCATGCGGTCGCGTTGCGCACGCGCCACCACCGCGACGCCGGCGCCAGCTTTCAGCGCGCCTTCGACGAAATCATGGCCATCGCGGTTGTCGCCCTGGATGGCGAAGAAGGCTTCGCCCGGCGCCAGCCCGCGGCTGTCGATCGAAATGCCGGTGACGCCCGCCGGCGGCGCGCCGGCTATTTCGGCGCGCATCGCGGCAGCCATGTCGGAGAGGGTCCAGAGATAGGTCATGACACGCCTTTTATCACTACTCTCATTTCGCGACACGCCGCAGGCGTCGTCCCGAAAGACAGCTCTTCACTCATCCCTGCGCGTCCTGCAAGGCCGCCGCCACCGCCTCGTGATCGGAAAACGGCAGCACCTTGCCGGCGACGATCTGACCGGTCTCATGACCCTTGCCGGCGATCAACAGCACATCGCCGGCCTGCAATTCGGCAATGCCGGCGCGGATTGCTTGCGCGCGGTCGCCGACTTCACGGGCGCCCGGCGCGGCCGCCAGAATCTCGGCGCGGATCGCCGCCGGAACTTCGCTGCGCGGGTTGTCGTCGGTGACAATTACCAGATCGGCATTGTCATGGGCGATCCGGCCCATGAGCGGACGCTTGCCAGTGTCGCGGTCGCCGCCGGCGCCGAACACCACGATCAACCGACGGCTGGCATAAGGCCGCAAAGCGGCGAGCGCCTTGGCCAGCGCGTCCGGCTTATGGGCATAGTCGATGAAGATCGGCGCACCGCGATAGCTGCCGGCGAATTCGAGACGGCCCTTGGCGCCGGTAAGATGCTCGATCGCGGCAAAAACCCGGGCCGGGTCGGACCCGGTCGCAATCGCCAGACCGGCGGCGACCGCCGCGTTCTGGACCTGAAAGCCGCCGACCAACGGCAGCTTCACTTTATAAACATGACCGCCATAGGCGAGTTCAACGACTTGCGCGAAACCGTCGATCGCGCCGCCGACCAGCCGAATGCCATCGGCCTTTTCGCCGACGCTCATCACCTTCAGGCCACGCTGCTTCGCCGCCGCCACCACCTGACCGGCATAACAATCGTCGACATTGATCACTGCCGTGCCGCCGGGCGCGATCAGGTCGGTGAACAGCCGCAGCTTGGCGGCCAGATAAGCCTCGAGGGTCGGATGATAATCGAGATGGTCGCGCGACAGATTGGTAAACGCGCCGGCCGCGATCTTCACACCGTCAAGCCGATGCTGATCGAGACCATGCGACGACGCCTCCAGCGCCAGATGGGTCACGCCTTCGCCGGCCAGCCCGTCGAGCGTACGATGCAGGTCGACCGGATCTGGGGTGGTCAGCGAACCGTAAATCTCGCCTTTCGGCGACACTACGCCGACGGTGCCGAGACTGGCGGCCGGTTCGCCGAGCGCGGTCCAGATCTCGCGGGTGAAGGCGGCGACCGACGTCTTGCCGCTGGTGCCGGTGACGGCGGCGATGGTCGCCGGCTGGCGCGGATAGAACGCCGCCGCCGCCAGCGCCAGCGCGCGCCGCGCGTTAGCGACCTGAACGAAAACGACGTTGTCCGGCAATCCGGCCGGCCGATGCTCGCCGACAATCGCGGCCGCGCCGGCGCTTGCCGCCTGAACGGCGAATTGCGCGCCATCGGCTTTGGTGCCGGGAATGGCGACAAAGACAAAACCGGGCGCGACCTTGCGGCTGTCGGCGGTCACACCGGCCACCGGAACAGCGGCCAGCCGCGCATCGACGGCGGCTTCAGGCAGGAGATCGGCTAATGTCACCGGGTCACCTTGTTGCTCGCCAGCAGCAACTGGTCGGCCTTGGGCAGATCGAAGCGCGGCGCGATATCGAGCAACGGCGCGACCCGGGCGATCACCTTGGCCGCCGTCGGCGCGGCATTCCAGCCGGCGGTGGCAAAACCGTGGGTTTCCGGCGTCGGCTGCGGCTCGTCGAGCATGATCAACATCAGATACTTCGGATTGTCCGCCGGCAGGATGGCCATGAAATCGGTCAATAGTTTGTGCTTCGAATAGCGGCCGTTGACGACCTTTTCGGCAGTGCCGGTCTTGCCGCCGACATAATAGCCCTTGACGTTGGCCTGCTTGCCCGAGCCGATCTCGGCATTCAGCCGCATCAGATAACGCACTTCCTTGCTGGTCTCGGGCTTCAGCACCTGCTTCGCCAGTTTCAGGGCGTCGGCGCGATCGCGCTTGAGGAAGGTCGGCGGAATCAGCAAGCCGCCATTGACGGTGGCGGCAATGCCCATCACCGCCTGCAACGGTGCCACCGACAGGCCGTGGCCGAAGGAGATGGTCGCGGTGTTGATATCGCCCCAGCGCTTCGGAACGATCGGTTCGGCGCTTTCCGGCAGTTCGGTGCGCAAACGATCGAGCTGCCCCATCTTGCGCAGGAACGCCTGATGGCCGGGAACGCCGACCGCCAGCGCCATGCGCGCCGCGCCGATATTCGACGAGTAGGTAAAGATCTCGGGCACCGACAGGAAGCGATGCATCGGTTCGTAATCGTGGATCGCGAAGCGACCGAAGTGCAGCGGCTGACGGGTGTCGAACTTCGACGCCAGCGTCGCGATGCCGTTATCGAGCGCCATCGCAACGGTCAGCACCTTGAAAGTCGATCCCATCTCGTAGACGCCGGTGGTCATCCGGTTGATGCGGCTCGGATCGTTGGCGGTGCGCGGATCGTTCGGATCGTAATCGGGCTCCGACACCAAAGCGACGATCTCGCCGGTGTTGACGTTGAGCACCAATCCGGACGACGCCTTGGCCTGGAACTTCTCGCGCGCCTTAACCAGTTCGTCGCGCAACGCGAACTGGACGCGCAGATCGAGCGCCAGATCGACCGGCCGCTGGAGGCGGTCGGTGGCCAGGCCCGCCATATGCAGCGCCGCCAGACCCTGACCATCCAGCCATTTCTCAATACCGGCAATACCCTGGTTGTCGACGTTGACGTGGCCGATCTCATGACTGACCACGGGGCCATTCGGATAGACCCGTTTATTCTCGGTCAGGAAGCCGACCCCGGGAATGCCGAGCCGATGAATTTCCCGCTGCTGCGCCGGTGTGATTTCCCGCTTGAGCCAGACGAAGCCGCGGTTCGACGACAGCCGCTCACGCACTTCCTTGGCGTCGAGGTCCGGCATCACCGCCGTCAGCAATTCCACCGCCTCGTCGACGTCGATAAGCTTGCGCGGTTCGGCAAACAGCGACGGCGTCTTGACGTCGGTGGCGATAATCATGCCATGGCGATCGAGGATATCGGGCCGCGACGTCGCCACCGCGTCCTGGGTCACGCCGCGGCGCGCGCCATGCCCGTCGCTGGCCATCGCGAACATCACCAGCCGCACCGCAATGATGCCGTAAATCGCAACGAAGGCGACAATGGCCAACCCGAGCCGAGCCTTGGCCTTGACGGCGCGATCGACATCCTTGCCGTAAAGCAATGAGCGCAGCGTCGCCTGCCAGCGCGATTCGGACTGCTTGGTGCGCATGGCGTTGGACATCATGCTCATCGGCCAACCTCCGGAACGCTACCGGTCGTTTCCGGCGGTGCCGGCGTCAACATTTCAGCAATCGGGTCTTCGGCCGGCGGCGGCGGCGCGACCGGCGCCGGGCGCGGCGGCAGCGAGTCGAGATTGTCGAATTGCGTCGATTGCACGGGCGTCAGTTTCAAATGACGTTCGGCCAGCCCCTGAATGCGGACCGGTGTATCGAGCTTGGCCCATTCGGCGCGCAGCCGCGCGACGGCATCGCGTTCGCGCCGCAATTCGTTATGCAGCTTGGCGACGCGCTCGGCCTGCAAGGTCGAATCGAACTTGATCTTGTAGACAAACGACGCCGCCAAAATCAGCGCCGCGATCACCAGAATGTTGAGCAGGCGCATGGTCTATCGCCTCCCCGTCATCACGTCGTCGAGCGACGGCAGGCTTGGCAGCAGATCGGCGAGATCGTCATCGTGCGCCGGCGCGTCGGTACGCGCGGCGGCGCGCAGTTTGGCGGAACGGGCGCGCGGGTTATGGGCGTTCTCCGCGTCATCGGCGACGATCGGCCGCTTGGTCAATGTCACGAAACTCGCCTGCGCCTGCTCGACCTGCGGCAGATGGCGCGAACCGGCGCGCGCCGCCCCGCGCGATACCAGAAACGATTTGACGATGCGGTCTTCGAGCGAATGGAACGACACCACCACCAGTCGGCCGCCGGCTTTCAGGATACGTTCGGCCGCCGCCAGAGCCGCGACCAGTTCGCCGAGTTCGTCGTTGACGAAAATCCGCAAGGCCTGAAAGGTGCGGGTCGCCGGGTGAATCTCATTCGGCTTGGCGCGCACCACCGCGCCGACGATTTTAGCGAGCCCCGCCGTCGTAACGATCGGCGCTTCGGCGCGGGCCTTGACGATGGCGCGCGCCACGCCGCGCGAATGACGTTCTTCGCCGAGCTGGAAAATGATGTTGGCGAGATCGCGTTCGTTCGCCACGGCGACGACATCGGCGGCGCTCGGACCGTCCTTGCTCATGCGCATATCGAGCGGGCCATCGAAGCGGAACGAAAAGCCGCGCTCGGGCTGATCGAGCTGCATCGACGACACGCCGACGTCGAGCACGACACCGTCGACGGCGTCATGACCGAAATCGCGCGCCACCTGATCGAGATTGGCGAAGCGGTCCTCGACCAGCGTCAACCGGCCCTGCGCGGCCTCAACCAGATCGGCGCCACCGGCAATCGCGGTCCGGTCGCGGTCGATGCCGATGACACGGGTGTCGCCCGCGGCCAGGATGGCGCGGCTATAGCCGCCGGCGCCGAACGTGCCGTCGATGTAGACGCCGCCATCATGAACGGCGAGTTGCTCGATCGCCGGCCGCCCGAGTACCGGAATGTGCCGGTCCGTGCCATCGGCGAGCGACGCGAGGGCGTCATAGCCGGCGCTCATCGGCAAGCTCCCGGACGACCGCCGAACCATGCCGCAGCCACGGTGCCGGCCCTTGATGCGCGCACGACCGCCCGCTGGCCCACGCCGTTCAACGGCATGGCGCGCGCGTTCGGCGGAAGCACCGGATGCTGGTTCGATGTCGTACTCACCTTGAGGCCAGATCGCAGTCCTGCGCAAAGATAAAGAGTGGTCGGGTACCATCAGCGTTCGGATATCGGTTATCCGCGCCTTTGCCGGTAGCCTGTTACGACACCGGCGCGGAGGCAAATCAGCACCACATCCGCCGACATTAAGCCCCTCTTAAACTTAAGGATTTGTTTAGATGCCGGCTTGGGCCCGACAGATCGGGCGGCAAGACCGAAGTTGCGCGCCTCTGCAATCGGAAGAGGTATTTTTATGCACATGGATTGTCGGCATGGCTGATATCGTCGCATCTCCAAAATACGCCGGTTGATTTTCCAATCGGCACAGATGAATGATGCCGTCCCGCCGACCTTCGGCTTTAACGACGATCGGAATTGGCCCGGCTTATGTCTGTCTTCGCGCCGGATTCTTTCATCATTGCGGACATCACGCCGTCGCCGAATTTCGACGAACGGATTGGCGGCGAACCCGACATGATCGTGCTGCACTACACCGGTATGCGGACCGGTGAGGCCGCACTTGATCGACTCTGCATTCGCGAAAGCAAGGTCTCGGCGCATTATGTCGTTTTCGAGAACGGCCGGATCGTGCAATGCGTGCCGGAGGCGATGCGCGCCTGGCATGCCGGCGTTTCGTCCTGGGCCGGCGAGACCGACATCAATTCGCGCTCGATCGGCATCGAGATCGTGAATCCCGGTCATGAATTCGGCTATACCGACTTTCCGCTGCGGCAGACCGCTGCCGTCATCGCGCTGTGCAAGTCGATCCTGACGCGGCGCGGCCCATTTAATTCCGAACGCATTCTCGGCCATTCCGACGTCGCGCCAGCCCGCAAGCAGGATCCGGGCGAGAAATTCCCGTGGGAACTGTTGAGCGAGTCCGGTGTCGGTCATTGGGTGCGCGCCGCGCCGCTTAATCTCGAGGGCATGACCTTGCAGCCCGGCGACAGAAACGAATATGTCGGCAAGATGCAGCGCAGCCTGCGCGATTATGGCTACGGCATCGCCGACACCGGCTTTTTCGACGACAATACGCGCGATGTCGTAGCCGCCTTTCAGCGCCATTTCCGGCCATTGCGGGTCGACGGCATCGCCGATGCTTCGACCTTATTGACGTTGCGCGCGCTGATCGAAACCCGTCCGATGCCGCTGGTCAGACGCGCCTGACGCCGCGCGCCCGAGCCGAGAACCCGGCTACAGCGGCGAGCCTTCCGGCAGACGCCACGGCGCGTGACCGAACCGTTCCTGGATATAGTCGAGGAAAACCGCGACCCGGGGCAGCCGGTTGCGGCCCGCCGGATAAAGCGCGGACAACGGAAACGGCTCGACATGATGCGTGTCGGTCAGCAGCGCCAGTAATTTGCCGTCGCGCAACGGCGCGCCGACGATCACGTCCGACAGGCGGATGATGCCGGCCCCCTCGATCGCCAGACGGAGCGCCGCCTCGGCATCGTCCGTGGTGACCCGCGGGCGGACCTCGACAACATCGATGCCGCCGCGCCCCTTGAACGGCCAGCGATTGAGACCCGGTCCGGCGACCACGATGCAATCATGGTCCTTCAGATCGGCGGCGACCTGGGGAACGCCGCGCCGTTCCAGGTATGCGGGCGCCGCACAGATCACGCGCTGAAGGTCTGCAACTTTGCGCTGGATAAAGGGACCATCCGGGATATGCCCGGAACGCACGGCGATATCGGACTGTTCCTCGATCAGATCGACCAGACGGTCGGTAATCGACAGATCGATGTCGATTTCCGGGTAACGCGCCAGAAATTCCGCCAGCGACGGCGCCAACTGGTGCAAACCGAAGGCCGTGCCGGAATTGATCCGCAATTTGCCGCGCGGCGCGCCCCGCGCCTGGGCGACTTCGGCCTCAGCTTCCTCGATGTCGGCGACAATCCGTCGGGCCCGCAATAAAAACGTCTCGCCTTCGGGGGTCAGCGCCAGCCGGCGGGTGCTGCGCTCCAGAAGCCGAACTCCGAGCCGGTCCTCCAGCCGCGACACCAGTTTCGAGACCGCCGAGGGCGTTATGCCTAAGTCACTGGCCGCAAGAGAGAAATTTCCACGATCCATCACCCGGACAAAAACCCGCAGGTCTGAAGTGGCATCCATGGCGACCTCATTCGTTCCATTCGTTCACATATGTATCGCATATATAGAGTATTATCATTCGAGAGAAAGATAATACTATGCAATCAACGCATGGGGAACGACGCCAAACAGCCCCCCATCGTTTGGAGATTGTCATGAACACCGAAAATCTTTGGGCTACCGCCTCCATCACCCCCGCTGGCATCGAAGCCGTTGTGCGCAAAGCGCGCGCCGACCGCGCCGAAGTCATGCGCGAGACGCTGGCCGAACTGCCGGCGCTGGTGAAGCGGCTGATCGCCAATCTTCGGTCGAGCCGCCAGGGCCGCGCCTGGGCCTGATCGGGGTCTGCAGCGCCGGCACTTTAGCCCGGCGTCGCCCCGATCCCACACAGAATACGCGCCGAATCGATGGTTTCCGGCGCGCCTAATTGGGGCCTTATTTGAGGACCCTTTAGCGGACTGAATTCGAGTTTCCTTGGTTCCCAGCGTGTCTACTTCCTCCCAGACACGCTCCACTTGCCCCTCCAAAGGCACATGCCCGGACCGGCCTTTTTCAGGCCGGTCCGGGCTTTTTTTTGCCAGAACGGCAAGGCGCGGCGACCGGGCCGGCCAATCGCAAAAAGAAGCGACGGATCACGCAACGGCCACTGGCATCGCTATAATGATGAATCAATATTCAATCGTTTGATCCATCCTCTTGGGCTGGCAAACTAGCCCGGATATCGCCGGTCCGGATTTTATGGCTGGCGCGAGGGCCGCCCCATTCACCGCCGACCACCCACGCCAACGCCGGCTTGACGCCACCCTCGTCCGCCCCCACACCTATTCGCGTCAGTCGGCCGGACGGCCGTCCCGACTAGGCTCGAAAGGGTGTCGGGGAGGAAAGTCCGGGCTCCATGGACGAACGGTGCCGGATAACGTCCGGCGGGGATGGCGTCGCGAAAGCGACGTCGGCCTCAGGGAAAGTGCCACAGAAAACAGACCGCCTTGGCCGCGTTGCGTACAGGCCAACGGTAAGGGTGAAACGGTGGGGTAAGAGCCCACCGCGCTTGTCAGCAATGACAGCGGCACGGCAAACCCCACCGGGAGCAAAACCGAATAGGAATGACGCAGAGGCTTTACGCCTCAGGTCCGTCCGGGCCAGTCATTCGGGTAGGTTGCTTGACGCGCCGGGCAACCGGCGTGCCAGAGGAATGGCCGTCACGTATGCCGCGCGAGCGGTGTGCCATACAAAACCCGGCTTATAGGCCGGCTGATAGTTGTAAGGGGGCTCGGCGGGACACCGTCGGGCCCCCGCCAATTTCCGCCGCAGGACAGACAGCCGCGGGCGAACCGCGCGGGATCAAGCCGCCAGACGACAGGCGACGAAGGCGGCGTCGATGATTGCGAGCTTGATCGCCTGCGCCGCGTGATATTCGCGCTGAAAAGCCGCCGACAACCACAACGACGATTTTCCCCGCACACCGGACCAACCGAGGCTGCCCATCGCCTCAGCCACCGCAACCTTGCGGCTGAGCTGGGTCCGCGACAGGTTGAGCCCCTTGGCCAGACTGGAAATCGATCTGATTGCGGTCGGAATCCGCGGCAGCCCGGCGCTCCCCTCGGCGCAGCCCGCGATCAAACGGTCCATCACCAGTCCGCCATCATCGACCCAGGTAAACAGCGAAAAAGTCCCGTCCGGCTCGCGCACCACACGCGAGGCCAGAAGGCCGTCTGCAACGCGCGGCTGAACCGCGCCGAGAAAATCCGGCGTGGCAACGAAGGATGCCGCGCGATTACCGCCGTCGAGTCCGTCGAGCGTGGTCAGATGGAGCGCGAGCCAGTTGGCAAACGCCGCCAGCGTCGCCGGAGCAGGCTCGAACGGCCGATAGCGCTTGCCTTCGCTGCCGGCGACATGGCGCACGATGCCGTATTTCAGCATCTCCTTGAGAAAGGCCGATGCGGTGTTGCGGCTCGCCAGACCCAAGCCAACGACTTTTTCAATGAACCGTTCGCCGAGCAGGCCGCTGCCCGGCGCCACGATCTCATTGCGCAGATACAATGCGAGCGCGGCATGCGACATCAGCCAGCGCTGCTGGGTGGCAAACGGCGAAGCGGTGCGCGGGCTCGCCTCGTGAGCCATCAGAAGCGAACGCGCCTGGCGGCGAATGCAACGATCAAGTTCGGGACTCGCCAGAATCCGGTCCACGGTCAGCGGGGCGTAGACCGCCGTATGCATCTCGCCAGCGCGGATATCGGCCGGCCAGATCGCCGCTGACGATGCACGGACGGATGGCACACCTGGAATGGTAGAGCTCAAGACCCAACCTCCGACGCTGCGGTTTTCTAGTCCGTGCCGTGGGCGGCGCGGCGAGCTCAGCAACAGGCTGGAGCGAAATGATGCCGCTCATTTTACAAAAGCGGTATGCCCGTCACAAGCGCAGCTATTCGCTAAGTAGCTGATATGGCTTGTATTTTTCTGAAATTTTTCTGAAATTTCCGGTATCCGAATATCTTTCGGGGCAGCAGCCTCCGATTTGCGACCGTCTTGCCGTTCCGATTCCATGAAGCGGCATTTTGGCCGCAATCCATTCAGACGCAGTTCAGGCGCGGAACTCCAGAGTGTCACTGACGTTGACGGCAGCCGTTGCTAAAGCCCCACACGAACACGGGCTTGCCGCAATCCGCTCATTCATTGGCGGTCGTTCGACGCGAATCGATAAAATCGACCTTTTGAATTTTGTGCGCCCCCTTTCGGAGACTCCCAAACATGACATCGCTTAAGACCATTCTGCTGGCTTGCAGCGCGCTGACCGCAGCCGTCGCTGCCGGCCCGGCAGCCTTCGCCGCGACGGCACCGGCCGCGAGTTTGCAGAGGCCCGCCACGACCGCGCGCGTGACCGCGCAGATGTTCGCGCAGGCCGCGCCCGTCTCGCCGGAAGAGCAGAAGAAGCGCGAAGAACAGAAAAAGCATGCGCCGCCGCCGGCCGCCAAACCGGCCGCCCCGCCGCCGCATCCGCCCGCCGCCAAACCGGCCGCGCCACCGCATCCTCCGGCCGTGCGCCCCGCCGCACCACCGCGCCCACCGGCCGCGCAACCGCCGCACCCGCCTGCGGCCCAGCCGCCGCGTCCGCCGGCCGCTCAGCCGCCACATCCGCCGACGGCTCAGCCGCCGCGCCCGCCGGCCGTCCAACATCAGCCGCCCGCGGCGCCGATACATCCGCCGGCGGCCCAGGTCAGACCGGCCGCGCCGCCGCCGCCGCCAACCGCCCAAGCCAAGCCCGTCGCGCCACCGCCCGGCGGCGCCACGCCGACGCGCGCCGTCGCGCCCCCTCCGCCACCGCCGACCAAGACCCAGAGCGCCAACCAGTTTATTCAGCGCAACGGCCAACGACCGAGCGGCGGCCTCGCCGAGGTCCGCAAGGAACGCCGCGAGATCCGCGAGGGCAACCGCACGGTCATCCAGGAAGGCAATCGCACGATTGTCCGCGACGGCAACCGCAGCACCATTTCGCACAATGAAGCGGCGCGCTTCGCGGTCGGCGCCCGCGACGTCAAGGTCGAGCATCGGGGCGACGACATCGTCAGCATCGTGCTGCGCGCCGCCGGCGTCGCGATCATCAGCACCACCGACCGCGACGGCCATCTGCTGCGCCGCGTGCGCCGCGACCGCGACGGCCGTGAAGTCGTGATTATCGACAACCGCTTCGCCGGCGCGCGGCCCGACGATTACTTCGTCGACGTGCCGCCGCCGCGCTATCGCGGGCCGCGCGACCGTTACATCATCGATGCCGGCCGCGCCGACCGCGCCCGGATCTACGACATCCTGGACGCGCCGCCGATCGAACGGCTCGACCGTCGCTACACGCTCGACCAGGTGCGCTATAGCGAGCCGCTGCGGCAGTACATGCCGCGGGTCGATCTCGACGTGAACTTCGATTCCGGTTCATGGCAGCTTTCGCCGAGCCAGATCGATCAACTCGCCGAGATCGCCGACGCCATCAACGACGCCATCGCCAAGAACCCGCGTGAAGTCTTCCTGATCGAGGGCCATACCGATGCGGTCGGGACGGTCGAGGACAACCTGTCGCTATCCGATCGGCGCGCCGAATCCGTCGCGGTCGCGCTGACCGAGGAATTCAATGTGCCGCCGGAAAATCTGGTGACGCAAGGCTACGGCGAGGAATATCTCAAGGTCCCGACCGATGGCCCGTCGCGCGAGAACCGCCGCGTCGCGATACGTCGTATCACGCCGCTCATCGACCGAACCGCGCGGCGCTAATCCAGGCGACAACGTGAAATGAAAAGCCCCCGGTTCGCGCCGGGGGCTTTTTTGTCGCTGGCCCGCCACGACATCGAGACGACATCGATCGACGACACGCGACACCGCAAGGGAACTTAATCTCCGCAGTTCCGTTGACAGACACGCCATTGCGTTTGGCGAGGCAACACAGCACGGCGAACGATCGACATCATCGCCATGCGTAGCGCAGGGAGATCGCGCCTATGTCTATCGGCACCATTATTCTTATTATTCTGGTTATCGCCCTGCTCGGCGGGTTCAGCGGAATCGGCGGCGGGCCGTTCTACGGCACCGGCTATTACGGCGGCGGCGGTCTCGGCCTGGTCGTGGTCGTGCTGCTGATCCTGGTCTTGATGGGCCGGCTATAAGTGCGGCGACAGCCCCGACGCCTGGTCGGAGCTATCTCACGCGGCGGCCTTAGCGCCGCCGCGTGATGGTGACCTCGGCCGCGCCGAGGTTATTGTCGTAAAACAGGCTGTACAGACCGGGGATGCCGATCACCACATCGTTGACGAACAGAAACAATTGCCCGTCACGTTTGGCCCTGATGACTTCCTCGATCGGCGTCGCCGACGGATCGGGATCGGGGTCGAGAAAAGTCTCTTCGCCGCCGGCACTGCCGATCCTGGCAACCACCCGAAACCATGGGCGCAACAACTCTCGGCGATTTGGCAAAGCCGCTGCGGCGACGATCCGTTGCCACAGGTTCGGCGGGTCTCCTGTGTAGAAACCCATCGAAGCCTCGATATTGCCGTCCATGAACGGCTCGATAATGTTGAATTTGATCAGATAGCGTCCGCCGCGCATGAGCGTGACACGCATGTTCTGACAGAGCGCATTGGTTCGAAATACCGGCAGCCTGTCGGCACGATCAATGCGCACCTTGACGGTCTGACCGACCTCGATCGTCGGCGCGTCCTTGTCCCGAACGTCCCGACATACCCAGCCGGCATCGTCCTGGACGACATAGAGAAAGTGGTTGAGGAGCGAAACGCCGAAATAGACAAAGCAGATCGCGAACAAGGCCGGCGCGACATATTTTTTCACGGCGTTGTGAAACGCTTTGTAGCCGTCGCTGGTCCGCAGCCGATAGATAATATCGCGTGGCCTGTCGACCGCTGTGAGCATTCCATTCACCGACCGGAACCAGCAGATCCCCATTCGGTTCTGAATGCGGGCGCCAAGCCACCCGCCCCACATTGTAAATCCGGAAACCAGACCGACCGCCGCCAGGAAGGCGCTTGGATTGCGGGCATAACCGTTCAGCCAGGTATCGGCCGCATTGGGCAAAAACGATCCGGCCAGCCGAACGGAATCCGACACCCAGCGTAATTTGGTTTCGTATTCGGCGTTTGCTGGCAGCGCCTTTTGCAAGGGGAAAGCGACAAGATCGATCGACGCGGCCACCGTCAGAAAATAAACGATGCGCTTCAGCCAGACCGTATTCCAGACTTTCTCCTGGGTATTGGCTCGCGCCCGCGCCTGATCCGGCGCTTCATAGGGATTGCCCGTAACCGGCAGCACCTCACCGGAGGGCGTGACGATTTCATAATGTTCGGGCAGCCCCTTCGGCGCATAAACGTGGGCGTAATTCTTGACCCGCGCCAGCACGCTTTCATGAATTCGGGGAACCGCCGCGCCGCCCCTTCGCGACAGGAAGTCCTGGCCGAGCACGGTCAGATCGCGCGGCCCATACCGATAATAGCCGCCGAGCCCCGAACGCGGATCGTAGATGCGGCCATCCTTGTCTTCCGCGGTCTGTGAATGTCCCAGGGTTTGCGGACTGGCGTCGGGATGCGACTTGAAAGTCAGTCCGGCGGCGGAGGCCTCGGACATGATCCAGATGAGCGGGATCTGCGCCAGCGAGTCGTCGGGATAGCCGCCGCCCACATTGGCATGCACGCCGGCGAACCAGACCTGGCTGATCCGTTCGTCGGCCAGATATTTCCGACCGTCCGCGCGCGGCACGAGCGGCTCTTCATCGCGTTCGTCCCACAAGGTTGGATGAAAAGTCGTGCGTTCGTCATCGACCGACAGCGCGTGACAGGCACGAACAACGCGGCGGTCGAGTTTTAAATCGGGCAGCAGCAACGGAAACAGCCACTGGCTGATGCCGCGCGTCATTTCCTCAACCGGCGTGCCATAGGCGGCGACCGTATCCCACACGCCGACAAACCGGATCGTGGCGCCGTGAAAATTGTCGTCCCGGGAATAATGCGACCGCAACACCGCGTCGCGCAGCCAACGCGCGGCGGCCTCGGGGAACCGCCAGATCGTATGGAAATTCCGCCGCCTGAAATCGCGATAGGCGGCTTTGGCCTTGCGGTCCAGTTCCAGTTCGGAGGTCGCCCGCACAAGCCCCTGTTCGGCGATCAACCCGATCACGATTCGCATCGTGAAGGCCCCGCGACTGAAACCGAAACCGAAGATTTCATCGTCGGTATTGCGCCAGTTGCGGCAGGCAAATTTGTAAATGTCGACGACGTTGCGCTTCAGGCCGAAGCCGAAAGCGCCACCGAGGATCGCGGCGGGCTTGAACGACGAGGTGCCGACACCGTCATCGTAAAACGCGATCTGGTTGGAGCCGGACAGGTCGAGGCACTCGAAGACCCGCCAGACATTCGTGCGCCAGACCTTGGCCGACGAATTGCCGGTACCGTCGGATAGCAAAATGATCTTGCGTCCCACGATCGCCCCCGGATGCGCAGGCGCGCAACCGGAGCGGGTCAGGGTTGCGCGCCATATAAATACAACCTTAAGTTATTACGGTTGCGATGGTCGCGCAATCGGAGAAATCGGGGCGCAAGACTTACGGAAACTGGGCCGCCAGCGCTTTGGCGCCCGGCAACGTAATCTCCTTGTCCATTTTGACGTCGGTCGCGGCGATCAAACGGGCGACCGTGTTGTTCCTGATTGCCACGGGATTGGCCGCATAGCCGCTCGGCTGGAAGAAGTTCGCGGTCGGGACCTTGTCGCGCATGGCGTCCGGCATCGACACCATGTCGAAGCCATTGCCGTCGCCGGTCAGGTTCATCATTTCCAGTTCGGCCGCCGTCAATGTCTGACGGACGCCCTTACGCCGGGCAAACACCACCGAATCCATCAGCTTTTGCGTCTGCAACAACGGACCGACATCGATATCGAGATTGAGCGCGTGGATACCGAGTCCTTTCGGCTCATTGCCGAGTTTCTCGTGCTCCCGCCATTCGTCAGGCACCGAACGGCTGACCTTGATCATGCGTTGCAGCAGGGCGATCTTGGCGGCCAGGACTTGCCGCCGCGCCGGCGAACTCGACGCCGCCTTGCGTTTCAGGAGCGCGATGAAACTGTCGCCGTGTTCGGCGAGCAGCTCCACCGAATTGGTCGAGAGCAATTGATTATAACCAAGCGCCGTCGTGGTGGCGTGAGCATCCGGCCGCGGATATTCGAGCCCGGCCTGAACGTCGTATTGGCCGTTTCCTCCCGCCTCGAAGCCGTAGATTCTCACCGCCTGTACCTTGCTCAGGCCGGCAGCCTGGGCGACCTTCGCGTAAGCGGTTTTGAACTCCAGTTCATTGGCCGGCAATTCAGGACGAAACTTGAATTGCCCCACGGCCTCGCGCAGAAAATCGGCCACCACCGGCACGACTTTCCTTGGCTTCGGCGCCACGGCTTCCACCGCCGCTGCCGGATTCACCGGCTCCGGCGGTCCGCTATAGACCGGCGGCTGCGTCAGTACATAATCGGCCAGTTCGATCGTCTGATGGCGGCGGCGTTTCAAATTACGCGCACGCCGCTTGTCGGCGACGGAAGTCCAGTAACGGTCAGCCTCGGTCGCATAAGCGCCGTGCAGCTTTTGGTATTCGGCGAGCTTCAACCGATAGTCGGCCATCGCCGCCGCTAACGCCGCCGGCGACAGCGGCGCCGGCGTTTCCGCCGCGTGCGCCGCCATTGAAAGCGCCGCCATTGGCAGCTCCGACAATCCGATCAGCCACGGACCCGACATGAAAAGAGAAATAGCGCCGACGCCAATAAACGAATTCCACCGCATGGTGCCTCCGATGACGGCTCGAATCGACGGCGCATTATACGCACGCTGCGGTAGAAATACACGAG
>WGNB01000076.1 GCA_016124795.1 Rhodopseudomonas sp.
CCGGGACGATGCGGCTTGGACCGCCGATGAGGTTGTTGCGTCGCATCTCCGACACCCTCATCGGCCACCGCTCCCCGCCCCGCGTCTGACGACGCTGATCAAACGCCCCTCGGTAACGGGACGGGATGAATTGCTTATAGTCCTAAATAGGAATGTTGTCAAGAGACTTTCGCGGGGCCGCGCGTGGCCTAGCCAGTTGTCATTCCGGGGCGCGCTGAAAGCGCGAACCCGGAATCCAGATGCGCATGAAAACGAGAGACAAGAACCAGGTGGCACATGAGGGCGTATCCGGATTCCGGGTTCTGGCCTTCGGCCAGCCCCGGAATGACAGTGACACGTCCACTTCCGCGCGCCTTCCACCCGGCACGCGCGCTCGCCTCAATGCCGATGCGTGTGATGCATGTCCGGCACATGGGGATGCGTGTGTTTCATCGGCCCGTGACGGTGAAAATGGCTATGCGGCTCGGTCACCGGCCCGTCATGCGCGTGCTGATGATGCAGGTCGTGCACATGCGGATGCGCGTGCGCCATCGGCTCGTGCCAGTGTTCATGCTCATGATGTTCGGTCAGATGCAGCCAGACGCCAATGGCCATCACCGCGCCCGCCGCCAGCAACTGAACCGTCACCGGCTCGCCGAGCACGACAATCGCCGCGAAAGCGCCGAGAAACGGCGCGGTCGAGAAATAGGCGCCGGTGCGCGCGGTGCCGAGATGGCGCAACGCGATGACAAACAACGCCAGGCTCAAGCCATAGCCGACAAAGCCGACCGCCATGCCGGTCAACGAAGACGGCAGCGACGGCAACGAACCGCCCGCCCACAAGCCCAGCGCCAGATTGATCGGCCCGGCGACGAGACCCTTGATCTCGACGATCTGCAACGGATCGGACAGCGACACCTTACGCGTCAGATTATTATCGAGGCCCCACATCAGGCAGGCGCCGACGATCAACAACGGCCCGATGGCGCTGCCCAGCGTCGGCGCGCCGGACCAGCCAAGGATCACGGCGCCGGCGACGAGACAAGCCATACCGAGCGCGATCCGGAGATCGAAATTCTCGTGAAAGACGAACCACGCCAGCAGCGCCGTCGCCGCGCCCTCCAGAGTGAGGAACAGCGACGCCGTGGCCGCCTCGGTTCGGGCCAGCCCGGCCATCAGCAGGACGGGCCCGGCAATCCCGCCAGCGGCGACGGCCCCGGCAAGCCACGGCCAATCGGCGCGCTGCAGCGGCGTCTCGCGCGAGGCCGAACTTCGCAGAACCGACTTCAACCGCCGCAGCAGAAACACGCCGAAGCCCGCGCCGCAGTAGAACAGCCCGGCGAGCACGACCGGATCGACCGACCCCAGCAATCGCTTGGCGGCGGGTGTCGACAGGCCGAACAAGGCGGCCGATGCCAAAGCACAAAATACGGCGGTGGGATTGGTGGGATTCATGGCGACAATCTACCGCAAACCGCATGAGCCAGAAATTCTAAATAACAAGCGCGATCCGGCGCCGCCGACACAGGCCGCCATCTGGCAATTGTTTTCGATTTGCCGCAGGATCGCCGCAGGCGAGCGGACTATCGTGACCCATAAAAACCGCCGCCACGCCGCAGGGAGGCGGGACAATGGCGATCCATTTCAACGAAAGCACAATCGCGCCCATCGTGACGGCCGATGGCGTTACCCGTCAGCCGCTGCTAAACAGACAGCGCATCCCGAGCATCCTGTTCGACCTCGATCGCCTGACGATTCCGAGCGGTGGCGAAATCGTTCTGTCGATTTCACCCGGTGAACTCGGCTGGTTTCAGATGATCGACGGCAGCGCGACCCTGCGCGCCGACGGCGACCGGATGGCGTTGACGGCGAGCCATATCGGCCTGCTGCCGCCCGGCTTTTCAGGACGACTGGCGAGCGACGCCGGCGCGACCCTGCTGCTCGCGCGGGTGCCGGACGCGGCCCGGCTCGATCCGACCATCGACACCGCGCCGCCGCCGTTCCGCATCGTCGACTGGCAAAACGAACCCTTGCTGCAATCCGAGCACGACGCCCGCAAGCGCATCTATCTCGTCACGCCGAAGATGTTCGGCACCCGCGCGATCCGCGGCGAGATGATCATCTATCCGCCGCGCACCGAATGCCCGCGGCATCACCACAACGGCGGCGCCCACTTCATGTACTTCCTCACCGGACAGGGCACCTGTTATGCCGGCAAGGATCAGGTGATGGCAGTCAAGCCCGGCGACATCGTCTACTACGACGATCTGGAGCCGCATTGGGTGCAGGGCGGCACTAACGGCGACATGATCTTCTCGGAGTTCTTCGTGCCGAGCGCGGTCCAAACTATATGGGATGATCCGTCGCAGGTGTGCACCTGGCTGCCGACCGGCATCAACCATCGTGGCGGCAGCCCGTCGCGCGTCATCGAAAAGCACGCCCACAGTCATCTCGCCGACGTATAAGCCGGCGGACGGCGTCTGCGGGCCGGCGCGATGACGGGCATCGCGCGGCTTCGCTCAGCCGCTGATACGCTCGATCACCGCGCCGCAGGCCGACAGCTTCTCTTCGAGTTTTTCGAAGCCGCGATCGAGATGATAAACGCGGTTGACCATGGTCTCGCCTTCGGCGGCGAGCGCCGCGATCACCAGCGACACGGAAGCGCGCAGGTCGGTCGCCATCACCGGCGCGCCTTTCAGCTTGGCGACGCCCTCGATGGTGGCCTTCATGCCGTCGAGCGAGATCCGCGCGCCGAGCCGGGCCAGTTCCTGCACATGCATGAAACGATTCTCGAAGATCGTTTCGGTGATGTGCGAGGTGCCGGAAGCCTTGGTCATCAGCGCCATCAATTGCGCCTGCAGGTCGGTCGGGAAACCGGGGAACGGCGCGGTGGTGACATCGACCGGTTTGAGCGCCGAACCGTTGCGCGCGATCCGGATGCCCTCGTTGGTCGGCGTCACCGTGGTGCCGGTCTCGACCAGCACGTCGAGCGCGGCCTGCAACAGTTCCGGCCGGGTGTTCTGCAACAGGACGTCGCCGCCGGTCATGGCGACCGCCATCGCGTAAGTGCCGGTCTCGATCCGGTCGGGCAGCACGGTGTGGCGCGCGCCGTGGAGCGAGGCGACGCCCTCGACCACCAGCCGCGAGGTGCCGATGCCGGAGACCTTGGCGCCCATCTTGTTGAGGCAGTCGGCGACGTCGCCGATTTCCGGCTCGCGGGCGGCGTTCTCGATCACGGTGGTGCCGCGGGCCAGCACGGCGGCCATCAGCGCGGTATGCGTGCCGCTGACCGTCACCTTGGGAAACTTGATCTCGCCGCCGCGCAGGCCGTTTTTGGCGCGGGCGATGACATAACCGCCTTCGATCTCGATCTCGGCGCCGAGCTTTTCCAGCGCCATGATCAGGAGATCGACCGGCCGGGTGCCGATGGCGCAGCCGCCCGGCATCGAGACCTTGGCTTCGCCCATCCGCGCCACCAAAGGCGCGATCACCCAGAAGCTCGCCCGCATGGTCGAGACCAGTTCGTAGGGCGCGGTGGTATCGACGATATTCTTTGCCGAAATGTGCAGCGTCCGGCCGGCGACCTGTTCGCCATTGGCGCGCTTGCCGGCGATCATGATGTCGACGCCGTGATTGCCGAGGATGCGCTGCAACTGATTGACGTCGGCCAGGTTCGGCACGTTGTCGAGAATCAGCGTGTCGGCGGTCAGCAGGCTGGCGATCATCAACGGCAGCGTGGCGTTTTTCGCGCCCGAAATCGGAATCGCGCCGTTCAGCCGTTGTCCGCCAACGATGCGTATCCGGTCCATACTCGCCCCGCCCGCTTGTCGCGGTATCCGAACCCGCGACCGATGAAGAAAAATCCGTGCCCGTCTATGGACCGGCCGGCCCCCGCCTGCAAAGCCAAATCTGGCCGGACGGTTATGAGTTATCGCCGCGCGATTGCGGCGGAAGTCGGGTTCAGGGGTTTTCCCCACCCGGCCCGCGCATTTTTTCCGGCCAAAGCCGGTAAAAGACCGGGCTTCCTAAGCAATTTCGCCGTTTTGCCGGTCCATCGCGGCGCCTTCGGCCGGCTGCGGCCCGTCCGCCGACGCGGCGACCCGCTCGCCGCCCGATTCCCCGCCCTTTTCCCGTCCTCTTTCTTGGACCTTGCGCCGGCGCAGATTTTCCCGTAGCGCAGCGGCCAGCCGCGCTTCGCGGCTGCCGGGTTGCACGGATTTCTTCGGGTTCGCGGGATTTTCGCCGCTTGAATCGCTGCCGGTCATGACGCTATTTAGGCGTCCGACCGAAGGCTTTACAAGTTCACGTAAAATTCAGGACTTGCCTTGCATCTGTGGGGGGCGTTGTGGCAGTTTCCGCCGCGTCGCGTTCCGCAAAGCGCGCCCCAAACGGGGACGCCGGGCGATCAAATGCTGCCGTAGCTCAGTGGTAGAGCACCTCATCGGTAATGAGGAGGTCGAGTGTTCAATCCACTCCGGCAGCACCACTTTCCGCTCATGCTCAACTCAGCCTTCATTGCCCTGATCTGCGCCGGCCTGCTGGGCTCGCTGCTGGCGGTCGGCCATCTGCGTCAGGCCGGCACCGCGCCGTGGGCCGCCGGCCTGCTGCACGGGGTTCTGGGGCTTGCCGGGCTTGGCGGCCTGTTGCTCGCCCTGCAAGGGCCGCCGCGCGGCCTTGACGACGGCACCGGCTCGTTCGGCACGGTCGCGGCGGTGCTGTTGGCCGTGGCGGCGCTTGTCGGCATCGCGGTCCTGCTGCGCCACCGGCTGCAACGCCGGCCGGTCGGCGGCCTGATCGGCGTTCATGCCACGCTGGCGATCGGCGGGCTGGCGATCCTGCTGGCTTATGTGATGGGTTGAACGGCCCGGCGCTGTCGGGCCGAAAACCGCCGCCTCAGGCGATACGAGCCCGGCTCGCCAGATCGATCACCGTCCGGCCGACGGTCTCGGCATAATCGGCAATCGGCTTCGGCCGCCCGATCAGATAGCCCTGATAGCCGGCGCAGTTCTCACCGGCCAGGAACCGGCGCTGTTCCTCGGTCTCCACCCCTTCGGCGATCACCGGCACGTCGAGCCCGCGCGATAGCGCGATGACGGCGCGGATGATCGTCGCCGACTGCTGGCTATGGCCGAGATTGATGACGAAGGCGCGGTCGATCTTGATCTTGTCGAACGGGAACGCCTGCAAATAGGACAGCGACGAATAGCCGGTGCCGAAATCGTCCATGGCGATGCGCACGCCGAGATTTTTCAGGCGACGCAGAATGGAGACCGCCCGGGCGAAATCGCCGATCAGCACACCCTCGGTAATCTCCAGCTCCAGCCGCGCCGGCGGCAGACCGGTCTCGAGCAGGACCTGATGCACCAACGTCGACAGGTCGCCATGCTGGAACTGCACCGGCGACAAATTGACGGCAATGGTCAACGGCTTCGGCCAGGTCGCCGCCTCGCGACAGGCGGTCCGCAGCACCCATTCGCCGAGCGCGCCGATGATGCCGCTTTCCTCGGCCAGCGGAATGAAGTCGGTCGGCGGCACCAGACCGCGACGCGGATGATGCCAGCGCGCCAGCGCCTCGAAACCGGTCACGGTGCCGTCGATATTGGCCTGCGGCTGGTAATGCAGTTCGAGTTCATTGTTCTCGATCGCCTTGCGCAGGTCCTGCTGCAACGCGCGCCGCTCGCGCAATTGCGTATCCATCGACATGTCAAAGAAGCGGATCGAACCGCGCGCTTCGGACTTGGCGCGGAACAGCGCGGCATCGGCATTGGCGACCAGCACCGAAGCATCGGCGCCGTCCTCGGGGAACACCGCGACGCCAATGGTGACGCCCATGCGCATCGAATGGCTGTCGATGACGATGTCGTTCTCGAAGATGCGCGACAGACGCTCGGCCATGGCTTCGGCCGAACTCGGCTGCGGCCCGACCGACGTGATGATCGAGAATTCGTCGCCGCCGATGCGGGCAAGGAACGCGCCCTGACAAACCGCTTCCATCCGGCGCGCGACCTCGTGCAACAGCGCGTCGCCGACCTTGTGGCCGAACACGTCGTTGACCGCCTTGAAGCGGTCGAGGTCGACCGACAGCACCGCGAAGCTGTCGCCCTGGGCGTTGGCCATGTCGACGGTGGCGGCGATGCATTCGTTGAAAGCCGCGCGGTTCGGCAGTTCGGTGAGCTGGTCGTGATGCGCCAGATGGGCGATGCGCTGTTCGTGACGCTTGCGCTCGGTGACGTCGCGAATAACCGTGATGAGATATTGCGGCTTGTTGTCGGTGCCGACCACCTGCAACCGCGCCGAGGTCACGATCCGCAAACCATTGCCGGGTGTGACGACCGCATGTTCGTCGCGGAACATGCTGCCGCCGGCGGCGATCAGTTGGCGGTCCGCTACATCGATCATCTCGGCGGTTTCCGCATTGAACACGCGGGCGCTCGTCTTGCCGAGCACGTCGCGCCGGTCGATGCCGAGATAATCCTCGGCGGCGCGATTGACCAGCAGATACTTCAGATCGGGAATACCCTTGACCATGATCGGCGACGGCACGTTCTCGATGATGGTGTCGAGGAAGGCGCGGGTATGGTCGAGTTCACGTTCGGCGCGCTTGCGTTCGGTGATATCCTCGTGCGTCGCGATCCAGCCGCCATCCGGCGTCGGCGTATCGATCACCGCGATGGTGCGACCGTCGGGCAATTCGATATCGACGGCAAAGGTGTTGTTGTAACCGATCTTGTCCTTCAGCGCCGCGATGTAGTCGTCGACATCGCCGGCGAAAGTGCCGGCGGCCTGTCGCGCGATCAGGAGATCGCGCAGGCTGGCGCCGCGCTTGAGGCCACGGGCGTCGAGGCCATACATGACCCGGTAGGGTTCGTTCCAGACCACCAGCCGGTATTGCGAATCGAAGACGCAGAGGCCCTGGATCATGCTGTCGAGCGCGACCTCGCGCCGCGTATTCAGCGCACCGATCGCCTGCACCGTCCGCACCGCCGACACGGTGCCAACCCAACAAAAGCCGACCAGGCCGCCGACGGCGGCCGCCAGAACGATCGACAAAGCGGAGATGGGGACGAGGATGAGGTCGACGATCAGGACCGCGGCCAGCGTCGCGACAAAGCTCATCGCGCCGGCCGTCAGGATGCGGCGCCAGCCTCGATAGTGACCCAGCGATTTGATCGTCCGAACCATTACACCACTTCGAGTGCCGGCAAAGCGATCGCAACCACCGGCGAAAAGGAGTGACTGGACGTTAGGGCACTTAACTATTGATCGCGTTAACAACGACGACCGATGACGATTAATTGCCGATTAGCCCTACGAAGCCGTAAATAATCGTCGAAAGGTAAAATAAGAGGGCTGTGTCCGTGCCGCTTATAACGGTCACGCGTTGATAACGGCCGCACAGGACGACCGATTATAACAAACTCGAATAAAGACGATGGCCGCGAGCCGCGGCCATCGCAATAAATATCGCGATCCGGAACTATGGCTTGAGGAACGCGAAGTCGCAGCCCTGATCGGCGCCGAGAATTTCACGGGCATAAAGCCTGGCATAACCGCGTTCCGGAACCGCCGGCGGCTTTTCGCGCACCGCCTGACGCTTCTGAAGTTCCACCTCATCGACCAGAAGATCGATGCGGCGGTCCTTGACCGACAGCTTGATGCGGTCGCCGTTGTGCACCAGGCCAAGCGGACCGCCGGACGCCGAATCCGGCGTGACGTGCAAGACGATGGTACCGAAGGCCGTGCCGCTCATGCGCGCGTCGGAGACGCGCACCATGTCCTTGACGCCCTTCGACGCCAGCTTCTTCGGGATCGGCAAGTAACCGGCTTCCGGCATCGCCGAAACCGAATGCGGCCCGGCATTCTGAAGAACCAGAATGTCGTTGGCCTCGACGTCGAGATCGGGATCGTCGATGCGGGCGGCGAGATCGGCGAGCGATGTAAACACCACCGCCCGGCCCTCGATCTCGAACAGGTTGGCGTCCGCCGCCGAACGCTTGAGGATCGCGCCGCCGGGCGCGAGGTTGCCGAACAGCGACACCAGCCCGCCGACCGGTTCGAGCGGTTCGCCGCGCGCCGCGATCACCGTACGGTCGACCCAGTCGCCGCAATCGATATCGAGCCGCTGGCCGAGCGTCTCGCCGGTCACCGTCATGGCATCGAGATGCAACAGGTCCTTCAGTTCGCGCATCAGCGCGCCCATGCCGCCGCCGGCATAGAAGTCTTCCATGTAACCGTTGCCGACCGGCTTGAGGTTGACCAGCACCGGCGTGGTATCGGACAGAACATTGAGCCGTTCGAGCGACACCGGCACACCGGCGCGTCCGGCGATCGCGGTCAGATGAATGATGGCATTGGTCGAGCCGCCGATGGCGAGCAGCACCCGCAATGCATTCTCGACCGACTTCTCGTTGATCAACGTGTCGGGCGTCAGCTTGGAGCCGATCAGCCGCACGGCGAGCGCACCGGTGGCTTCCGCCGCGCGCAGACGGTCGGCATGCACGGCGGGGATCGCGGCGGTGCCCGGCAGCACCATGCCGAGCGCCTCGACGATGCAGGCCATGGTCGAAGCCGTGCCCATCACCGCGCAGGTGCCGGCGGTGGTGGCGAGCTTGCCTTCGACTTCGTTGATCTCACGGTCGTCGATCTTGCCGGCGCGATAGCTCGCCCAGAAGCGGCGGCAATCGGTGCAGGCGCCGAGACGTTCGCCATGATGGCGCCCGGTCATCATCGGTCCGCCAACCAGCATCACCGCCGGCCGACCGGCCGAGACCGCGCCCATCAACTGCGCCGGCAAGGTCTTGTCGCAACCGCCCATCAGCACCACCGAATCCATCGGCTGGGCGCGCACCATTTCCTCGGTGTCGATCGACATCAGGTTGCGAAACTTGAGACTGGTCGGATTGAGAAAAACTTCACCCAATGAAATTGTCGGAAACTCGACCGGCAAAGCACCGGCCGCCAGCACGCCGCGCTTCAC
Source organism: Rhodopseudomonas sp. (assembly GCA_016124795.1). Taxonomy (GTDB): domain Bacteria; phylum Pseudomonadota; class Alphaproteobacteria; order Rhizobiales; family Xanthobacteraceae; genus Pseudolabrys. Next base: position 8,957 of record WGNB01000076.1, read on the forward strand.
CGCTTCCAGCAATTCCGGGAAGTGGCGATGGCAGTTGTTGAAGCCCGAACCGGTATAAGCGATGCCGACCACCGGCTTTTCCAACATGGCGCTGGAATAGCCCATCGATTTGGCGAAGGACCGCCGCAGATAAAGCGAGAAATCGCGGTCGCCGTAATTGGTCAGACCATTGGCGAAGCCGACGGGATGTTCGCTCATGCGGTAGCTCTCTTTAACCAGGACAGGCCGAGGCCCAAACGCATCGACCAGGGATGACGGAGAATCCGGTCCGCCAGCGCCGGGTAACGCCGGCCGAACCATTCGAATCCAATCTGCTGCATAAAGACCAGGACGACCAGCAGTGTCAAAAACCAGGTCAGGAAATGATAGCGCGCGGTGGCGGCGGTGTAGAACAGCACGATGGCGTGTTGCGCCAGCGCCGCCCCGGCGATCAGGCGCAGCCAGGGATCGAACTTCGGATCGAAGCGGCGGCGGCGCACCGCGACATAGACAACGATCGCCACCGCCAGCGCATGCAGTGGAATGAGAATGAACCGCGCGTAACCGGCCGCCCCCTGCCACGGCGTTTCGGAATTGCCGGTCAGCCAGGCCAGCATGTTGGACAGCCAGCGCGACAATGCCGGGCCGGTGAAATCGAGATGCGCGAGTTCATGCAACATCGCCGGATAGGCCGAAGGCGGCATCACCAGCACCAGCGGATGCGCGTCATTGGCGCTGAACAGAACCAGCGCATGACCGAACACCCAGTTGTGCAAGGCCATCAGGAATACCGGCGCGAAGCCTATGCATAGGCCGAACAGCCGCCGCCATTGCCATTGATAGAGCGCGGCAAGGCCGGCGCCGCCCAGAAACACCGCCGCGGCCGGCGCGACGATCGGCCGGAACCATAAGGCCAGCGCCATCAGCAAGCCGCCACCGAGCGCCGGCAGGAACCGGTTGCCCGGACCGTCGTGCTTGTCGCCGACCAGCACCAGAAGGCCGGCGAGGAACACGATATAGGAAGCCGGATCGGCGTAACCGCGGCTCGCCCATTTGAAATAGTCGATGAAGGTCGTGCCGAAGAACTCGCCGACCGGCACCGCGATGAAGCCGAGCACGAGAACGATCGGCCAGGGCGGCAGCAGGAACCGCCGCAACAGGCCGTAGACCACGAACGGCATCGCCAGAACCAGCGACAAGTAACCGAGGAAAGTTTCGCCGAACACGATGTGCTGCAACGCCAGCGCATAACGCAGGCCGGGGCCGCCATAATAATAAACCGGCTCGCCGCCGATCAGAAAACCGGTCCAGTCGCCGGCCAGCAATTGCTGCAACATCGCGCGGGCGACGCCGTCATAGAACAGGCCGTCGTCGCCGCCGTCGAGCGGACGCAGGCCGCCGAGAAAACTCGCATCGGCCAGACCGATCATCAGCACCGACAGACCGAGCAGAACCGCCGGCAGGATCAAGCGGCGCGGTTCGACCCGCACCAGCACGACCATCAGTCCGACAAGGCCCGCCACCATCAGCCCGCCTTGCGCCCATTGCAGCAACCGCACCTTGAACGGCGGCTCCAGCCGCATCGCCAGCGTATCCGGCTTGATGGCAAGACCGGCCACGCGCCGTCCGGCATCGGCGGGCGTGACAGCGCGACAACCGTCGCCATGCTGAAGCGAGAAACGCTGATCCGCGCCTTCCCACATGATGTCGCCGCGCCAGCACAATTGTCCACCGACATAAGCCGCCGGCAGACGGATCATCTCGAACCACGGCATGGTGAGATGCCAGCGATGCAGCGCCATCCAGACCCGGCCGTCGCGGCGGGCGCGCTGAATATCGCTGACCGGATACCAGTTATATTGCGCTTCGTTGGTGAAGCCGAGGCCGAGCCAGACCGGATCGGAAAAGTCGATGGCCGTTACCGACCGCGACATGTCGGACGGATGCAGGATGCCGTCGGCGGAGAAGGCATAGACGCGGTCGGGAAAGCCGCGCCCCAGCCAGCAGCCGTCAGCCTGCGGCGCGCAATGTTTGGCCGCCGGATATTGCAGATCGAAGTCGTGCTTGAGCTGGCGATAGACATCGGGCGGCAGGCCGCGTTCGAGCACAGGGTTCGGCCCGCCTGGCAGAAAGACGTTATGACCTTCGTCGATGCGCGGCGGCGCCAGCCAGACTTGACCGGCGATGGCAACGACGGCGATGGCCAGCGCGGCGATCCAGGCGCGGCCTTGAAAGCGCAGCCGTCCGCTGAGAACCACCACGGTCGCGGCGACCAGCAAGACATAGCCGACGCCGGTATTGACCGGCAGGCCGATGACGCCGACGGCCAGGGCCAGCGCGACCAACTTGCCGATGACATGATAACTTCGCGATGGCGTGTCAGCCTCGAGCATGGGCCTCCCATATCACCAAGCCGCGCCGGCCGGCAAACGACCCGCGACGATCCGCATGGCCGGTAATCACTTGACCGTCCCCGGCGATTTCCGCAGGATCGTTTTCACTTCCCGCCATCTCGAACCGCCTGCCGCGGCGAGCGAAAGCCAAGCCAACCGATGACGTCTGCGCCAACCCAGAACAAGACCAGCGAAATTTCGTTCTTCGACAGCCATGGCGCATCCAACGCTTATGATGTCTTCGCACCGGAAACCAACGAACGGCTGATCGACATCTTCGTCCGGCTGACCGGCTTGCCGCCGGGCGCGCGCGTCGTCGACCTCGGCTGCGGTTCCGGCGTCTTCACCAATGCCCTGCAACGGCGCGGCTATCGTTGCGTCGGCGTCGATCTCAGCCCGAAGCTGCTCGACATCGCCCGCGAGAAATTTCCCGACATCGAATTCGTCGAAGGCGACATCGAAAACCTGCCGTTCGAGGATGCGAGTTTCGACGGCGTGCTGCTGAGCGGCGTGCTGCATCATCTGCCGGAACTGTCGCGCTGCGCGGCGGAAGTGAAGCGCTGCCTCAAGCCCGGCGGCAAATACGTCGCCTTCGACCCGAACCGGATGAACCCCTTCATGTATCTGTACCGCGACCGTTCGTCGCCGTTCTACAGTTCGGTCGGGGTCACCGAAAACGAACGGCCAGTGCTGGCCTGGAACATCGCCCGGCCGTTCCGCGCCGCCGGCTTCAAGACCGGCGTGGAATATCATTCCGGCATGAAATATCGCTACATCGCTTCCGGCGCGCTGCGCTGGCTGCTGCCGGCCTATAATCTGGTCGACAGCATCGCCTTCGCGCCGCCGTTCATGAAATGGTTTCGTGCCTTCGTTTTCAGCCACGGCGAAAAGCCGGCGCAAACCTGAGCCGGCCGCACGCCTGCCGAACCGGACGCGCCTTGACGAGCCAAGGCCGTGAGCCATATGCCTAGCCGGTCTTTTCTCGACGTCGGTTTCGCCGGTCCCGACGGCCCGCGCCCGGACCGATGACTTATTACCAGACAGCCCATAACAAGGCGGCGCGCGTGATCCGGCTCGGCATTATCGGCAGCAATTACGGCCGCACGGTTCTGTTGCCGGCCTTTCGCGCCGACCCGCGCTGTCAGGTCGTCGCGCTGGCCGGCAGCGACGCCGCGCGCACCCGTCAACTGGCCGACGACGCCGGCATCCCGACGGCGACCGGCGACTGGCGCACGGTGGTCGCGAACCCCGACATCGACGCGGTGGCGATCGCGACCCTGCCGCGCCTGCAAGCCGACATCGCGCTAGCCGCCCTCGACGCCGGCAAACCGGTTTTCGCCGAAAAGCCGATGGCCGGCGACCTCGCCGCCGCCCGCGCCATGCGCGACACCGCCGCGCGAAGCGGCCTGCCGACCGGCATCGATTTCAACTTCCATCAGATCGCGCCGTGGCTGCGCGCCAAGGCGATGCTGGAGGCCGGCGCCATCGGCGCGCTGCGCCACGTCACCGTCGACTGGCAGGTCGAGAACTACGCGGTCCAGCACCGGGTCCGGAACTGGAAGACCGCCGGCGGCGACAGCGGCGGCGGCGTGCTCGGCAATTTCATCTCGCACTGTTTCCATTATCTCGAATGGTTCGGCGGCCCGCTGACCGGCTTGCAGGCGCGGATCGCCGGCCTGCCCGATGACGCCGGCCTGCAAACCACCGTGACGATGGCGCTGCAATATGCCGCCGGACCGCAGATCAGCCTGGCAATGAGCTGCGCCTCCTATAAAGGCCCCGGCCACCGCATCGCGTTCTTCGGCGAGGACGGCACGCTGGTGCTGGACAATCCCGGCCCCGATTACATGCGCGGCTTCGTGCTCAGCCACGCCCGGCGGCCGGGCGGTTTCGAGCGGATCGACGCCGCCGACCCGACCGACGCGCGCTATCCGGACGGCCGGATCGCGCCGGTGGCCCGGCTGGCCACGTCATTTTTGGACGCCATCGACGGCGCGCCACGCTATAAGCCCAACGTCGCGCCCGGTTTCACCGCGGGCTATCGCGTGCAACAACTGATCGACGCCGCGCAGCGATCGCACGGCCTGGGACAATGGATCGATATCGCGGCTGAAACCGCGCAGGAGAAGAAAGTATGAGCGGCGCTAAAGTTCTGGTCACCGGCGGCAGCGGGTTTATCGGCTCCGGCCTGGTCAAGGCGCTGGTCAAATCCGGCGCGCGCGTGCGCGTGCTCGACGACAATTCGCGCGGCCGGCCGCGCCGGCTAACCGAAGTCGAAAACGACATCGAATTCGTAGGCGGCGACATTCGCGACGCCGCCACCGTCGACAAGGCCACGCAAGGGATGGACGAAGTTCATCACCTCGCCTTCGTCAACGGCACCGAATTTTTCTACAGCCAGCCCGACCTCGTTCTCGACGTCGGCGTGCGCGGCATGGTCAACGTCATCGACGCCTGCCGCAAGCACAAGGTCGGCAATCTCATTCTGGCGTCGTCGTCGGAGGTCTATCAAACACCGCCGCATGTCCCGACTGCCGAAGACGCGCCGCTGTCGGTGCCGGACGTGCTCAATCCGCGCTATTCCTATGGCGGCGGCAAGCTGATCAGCGAACTGATGGCGATCAATTTCGGCCGCAAGTATTTCGAGCGCGTGCTGATCTTCCGGCCGCACAATGTTTATGGTCCGGACATGGGCTGGGAGCACGTTGTGCCGCAATTCGCGCTGCGGCTGGCCAAGCTCAAGGCGGCCCAGCCGGACGGCACGCTGCGCTTCGACATTCAGGGCACCGGGGCGGAGACGCGCTCGTTCTGTTACATCGACGATCTGGTCGCCGGCGTGATGGCGATGCGGGCCAAAGGCGAGCATCTCAACATCTATCATGTCGGCACCGCCGAAGAGGTTTCGATCGCCGACGTGGCGCGCAAGGTGGCGGCCTGCGCCGGCCGGGCCATCGAACTGGTGCCCGGCAAGCTTCAGGCCGGCGGCACGCCGCGCCGCTGCCCGGACATTTCGAAATTGGCGGCACTCGGCTATAAGCCGGCGGTGTCGCTGGATGCCGGACTTAAGACCACGCTCGACTGGTACTGGAACAACGCCGATCTGGCGCCGAAGAATTAGTTTTTAAGTCATTCCGGGGCGCGGCCGCACGGCCGCGAACCCGGAATCCAGAAGGCCAGGCAGGCCTTGCGATGTTTCTGGATTCCGGGTTCGCTCGCTGACGCTCGCGCCCCGGAATGACGAACAAAAGGAATGGAGACTTCCCCTTGCGTCCCACCAAAATCGCGATTGGCGCCGGCACCGGCGGCAGCGTCCCGGTCGAGCAGTGCCAGATCTGCGGCTCGGAGAAACTCGATCACGTCCTGTCGCTCGGCTACATGCCGCCGGTCAACCAGATGGTGCCGATCGGCGAAGTGCCGCGCCAGCAGCCGTGGTTTCCGACCGACCTGCTGCATTGCCGCGAATGCGATCTGGTGCAGCTCGGCCTCGCCGTCGACCCGGTCATTATCTTTCCGCCGGAATATCCCTATACGTCGGGCACCACCAAACTGCTGCGCGACAACTTCGCCGAATTGCAGCGCGAAAGTTCGGCGCTGCTCGGCCTTACCGACAAGGACCTGGTGGTCGATATCGGCTCGAACGACGGCACGCTGATCTCGAACTTCCAGAAGGCCGGCAACCGCATTCTCGGCATCGAACCGACCGACGTCGGCGA
>WGNB01000009.1 GCA_016124795.1 Rhodopseudomonas sp.
CGCTTCAAACGAATTTCCGAGCCTCTCCAGGAGTTGCTTTCCATGGCTGTGCCGAAAAGAAAAACCTCGCCGTCGCGCCGCGGCATGCGCCGTTCGGCCGATGCGCTGAAGCGGCCGACCTATATCGAAGACAAGGATTCCGGCGAACTGCGCCGCCCGCACCACATCGACCTGAAGACCGGCATGTACAAAGGCCGTCAGGTTCTGAAGGTGAAGTCCGAGGCCTAAGGCCGTAACGACCCGCGGGGGAGAGAGCCAGATATGTTCATTCTCGGCTTTCCCCTGCTGCTGGTTCCGTTCGCGATCTACAACGTTCTGGCGTTCATGCAGCCCGGTTTCGACTGGACGGCTGCGTTGACGCATGTCCGCATGGTCTCGGGCCAGGACTGGACGATGTCGGCCGGCGACCTCTTGCTGGTGCTGTCGATCTTCCTGCTGCTCGGCGAGATGATGAAGGCGACCCGGATCGGCATTCGCACCGTGGTCGACCACGCGCTGTCGCTGGTGCTGTTCCTCGCCATGCTGGTCGAATTCCTGCTGATCCGGCAGGCGGCCTCCGCCACGTTTTTCCTGATGATGGTTGTGAGTTTCGTCGACGTGATCGGCGGCTTTGCCATCACCTTGCGCTCGGCCCAGCGCGACCTGACGGTCGAAGGCGGACTGCCGCGCCTGTGATCCCGATCTTCCGACATCGTCCGAACCGCGCCGCGCCCCGTCGGGCCGGCCGTGGCCGGACACTTTTTGCGTGGGAATTCTTCCGATGAGTCGCGACTTCCAACTGCCCGGCCGTTCGCCGGTGATCGCCAGCGAAGGCATGGCCGCCACTTCGCATCCTCTGGCCACGCTGGCCGCGATCGATACGCTGCGCGCCGGTGGCACCGCCGCCGACGCCGCGGTGGCGGCCTGCGCGACCTTGTGCGTGGTCGAGCCGCATATGACCGGCATCGGCGGCGATTGTTATTCGCTGGTGTCGCAGCCGGGCAAGCCGGTCTGGGGCTATAACGGCTCGGGCCGGGCCGGCGCCGCCGCGTCCGATGCGGCGCTGCGCGGTCAGGGAATGACCGAGATCGGCATGTCGATCCATGCCGTCACCGTGCCGGGCGCGATCGATGCCTGGGGGGCGATCCTCGAACAGCATGGCCGGCTCGGGCTCGAACGCGCACTGCAGCCGGCGATCAAATATGCCGAGCATGGCTTTCCCGTTGCCTCGCGCATCGCCTGGGACTGGGCCCGCTATGCCGGCAAGCTGAAAGCCGACCCCGGCGCCGCCAAGCATTACCTGTTCAACGGCGCCGCGCCGAAGGAAGGCGACGTCATTCGCCTGCCGGCGCTGGCCCAGACCCTCAAGACCATCGCCGCCAAGGGGCCGCGCGCGTTCTATGAAGGCGAGATCGGCGAGGACATGGCCGCGACGGTCGCCGCGCGCGGCTCGTTCCTGAACGCCGACGACTTCGCCCGCCATCGCGGCGACGCGGTGACGCCGATTTCGACCAACTACAAGGGCCTCGATCTGGTCGAGATTCCGCCGAACGGGCAAGGCCTGGTCGCGCTGGTGATGCTCAACATTCTCGAGAACTTCGACGTCAAGTCGCTCGACCCGCTCGGCCCCGAGCGCTTCCATCTGGTGTCGGAGGCCGCGCGCCTCGGCTATGCGATGCGCGATACGCACATCGCCGACGCCTTGCACATGCGCACCCCGGTCGCCGACCTGCTCGACAAGGGCTTTGCCAAAAAGCTCGCCGGCCTGATCGACATGAACAAGCGCTCGGCCTTGCCGAAAGCGCCGACGCCGAACAGCGACACGGTCTATCTTACCGTCGTCGACCGCGACCGGATGGCGGTGTCGTTCATCAATTCGCTCTATTCCGCTTTCGGCGTCGGCATCTGCACCGAGAAGACCGGTATCATGCTGACCAATCGCGGCGGCTGCTTCACGCTCGAGGCCGACCACCCCAACACTTTCGGTCCGAACAAGCGGCCGATGCACACCATCATCCCCGGCATGACGATGCGCGACGGCCGTTGCGACATGAGCTTCGGCGTCATGGGCGGCTCCTATCAGCCGATGGGACATGTCCAGATCATCAACAACATGCTCGATTACGGCATGGACGTGCAGCAGGCGATCGACAGCCCGCGCTTCTTCTTCGAGGGCGAGCAGACGGTGGTCGAGCACGGCACCCCGCAGGCCACCATCGACGGCCTGAAGGCGCGTGGCCATACCGTGGTAATGGCGGAGCTGCCCTGGGGCGGCGGACAGACGATCAAGATCGATTGGGATCGTGGCGTGCTGATCGGCGGTTCGGAAGGCCGCAAGGACGGCATGGCGCTGGGTTACTAGGACCGCACGTCAAAGGCGATCGGCCGTCACGGCCGGTCGTCGATCAAATTGGTGCCGTAAAATGGGTGTATGTTCGACACCCATGGTACTTGAGCAAAGCGGCCTTGAGCAAATCGACGATGCGATCTGGCTGGCCGAAGGCGAGTTGGTCAGCTTTTACGGTTTTCCCTACCCCACCCGTGGCGTCATCGTGCGTCTGGGCAATGGCGATCTTTGGGTCTGGTCGCCTGTCAAGCTGTCGCCTTCGCTGATCGAGGCGGTCGACGGTATCGGGCGCGTCGCTCATCTCGTCAGTCCCAACAAGATTCATCATCTCTATTTGCAGGACTGGAAGGCGCGCTATCCGCAGGCGACGCTGTGGGGACCGGCTTCGACGATCAGAAAGCGCCGCGATCTGACATTTGGCGTGCCGTTGATCGATCAGTCGCCGGAGGCGTGGCGGAGCGATCTCGATCAGGCCTGGTTTCGCGGCTCGCCCTTCATGGATGAGGTGGTGTTTTATCATCGCCCGTCGCGGACCGTCATCGTTGCCGACCTGATCGAGAATTTCACCGACGAGTTTCTGCACACACATTGGCGCTGGTGGCAGCGTCCGCTGGCCTTGCTTGACGGCATCACGGTGCATAATCCCGGTGCCCCGCGTGAGTGGCGGTTGTCCTTCGTCCGCCGCGCTGAAACGCGTGCGGCGCGCGACAAGATTCTGAGCTGGCCCTGCGAGCGCGTCGTCATGGCGCATGGCGAATGGCAGCGCCGGGCAGGTCATGCCTTTCTGGCGCGGGCATTCGACTGGGTCGGGTCGTGACTGGCGATGTGGCCGCAGGTGTCGCGGTCGGACAGGGCGGCTTACGCGCGCAGCAGCGCGGCCGTGCTGCGATAGGCGGCGATCGCGACATCCGGTTCGGCGCGGCGGCGCGCGCGGGTCTGCGGCGCCTGGTCCTTGGTCGCGATCAGATGGGCCAGAAAATTGGCCTGACGCGCCACTGCGCGCGGTTCCGGTGTCGCGGTCGACGCGATCACCGTCAGAGCCCGGCTTTCGACCGGCGATTCCGTTGCGTCGGTCGTCGCACGGCTTGGCGTTCCGTGCTGACGGTCCTGGTCGCTTGCTTGTTTGATCGCCTCGACTCGCATAAGGCTGTCTCAATTCGGGACAAGAGGAGCCTTGCCCTATCTTCGAATGGCAAGCACCGTGCCGATGCCGGTCGGTCGTGGTTAACTTCCATTAATAACCGGTTTTTCAAATTGTTTAGGGGTTGACGGTAGTTTCCCACACACAACTACCGAACCGCCTGTGCCGGCCGTGGTGCGGCGGTCCCAATTTGGGACAAGAAGGGATCAGCGTGACCCAATTCGATCAATTGGCCAGCATGCCGGACACGGCTGAAATCCTTCAATCGGTTGGCGAGGCCGCCTATGAATGGCGGCTCGACAGCGACGCCTTGTCGTGGAGCGATAACGCGGCCGCGGTGCTTGGCCTTGCCGATCTCGGCGATCTGACCACTGGCGTCGCCTTTGCGCGCCGGGTCGATCCGCAAGGCGGCCAGAGCCGTGCCGACGTCATTCACGGCACCAGCCAGCACGATGTCGGCCGGGGCGTTCCCTACCAGGTTCAATATGCCTTCAGGCACGGCGACGGCGATGCGGCCGTCACCTGGGTCGAGGATACCGGCCGCTGGTTCGCCGGACCCGACGGCAAGCCGCTGCGCGCCCACGGGGTTGTGCGCGCCATCGACGAGCGCCATGCCCGCGAACTCGAATTGATCCAGCGCGCCAAATTCGATCCGATGACCGGGCAATTGAACCGGGCGTCGCTGATCGAGGTGCTGGGCGCGACGCTCGACGAGACCATTCGCTTTCGCGGTTCGAGCGGCTTTCTCCTGGTCGCGATTGATCATCTGGGTCGGCTGAACGAAGCCTATGGCTTTGACGTCACCGAGGACGTGATCGCCCAGGTCGGTCGGCGCATCCATGCGCGGCTGCGCGGCAAGGATCATTTCGGGCGCTACTCCGGCAACAAATTCGGCGTGGTGCTGACCAGTTGCACGCCCGACGAATTGTCGGTTGCCGCCGAGCGGTTGCTGGCCGGCGTGCGCGACGAACCGATCAAGACGCCGGCCGGTCTTGTCGCCGTGACCGTAACGATTGGCGGCGTGATCGCGCCGCGTCATGCCCGCAGCTTGTCGGAAGTCCTCAGTCGCGCCCAGGACGCCCTGAACGCGGCCCGGCACAAGCGACACGGTTCGTTCGTCGCCTATCGTCCGAATCCGGAGCGCGACGCGCTGCGCCGGGAATCTTTGCGCGCCACCGATGAGATCGTCGCCGCGCTCAACGATCGCCGGATCGCGCTGGCTTTCGAACCGGTCGCCAATGCGAAAAGTCGCGATGTTGCCTTTTACGAATGCCTGATGCGGGTCGCCCGCACGGATGGCAGCGTCGCCCAGGCCCGGGAGATCGTCGCGGTCGCCGAGCGGGTCGGGCTGATGCGGATGCTGGATTATCGCGTTCTTGAACTGGTGATCGGCGAACTCGGCGCCGCGCCGAATTTGAACGCGAGCGTGAATGTGTCGCCCGGTTCCGCCGTTGATCCGGACTGGTGGGACGGTCTGGGTGCGCTGCTGCGGGCGAATTCCAGCGCCGCTGAACGGCTGATCATCGAGATCACCGAAACCGCCGCGATCCAGGACCTCGACGACGCCTGCGGTTTCGTTTCCCGGGTCAAGGATCTCGGTTGCCGGATCGCCATCGACGATTTCGGCGCCGGCTACACCTCGTTCCGCAATTTGCGCAAGCTCGGCGTCGACATCGTCAAGATCGACGGCGCTTTCGTTCAGAACATGATGGAATCGAGCGACGACCGCGCCTTCGTGCAGACGATGGTCGACCTGTCGCGCCGGCTCGGGCTCAAGACCGTGGCCGAATGGGTGCAGGACGAGGCGGCGGCCGCGATGCTGCGCGACTGGGGCTGCGATTATCTGCAAGGCGCGTTGACCGGACTGGCCAGCGCCGATCGGCCGTGGCTGGCGAATGCGCCGAAGACCGCGACCTGCGTCTAGACTCCGATCTCGTTCTGCCGAACAGGATCGGAATCCAGTTTCTTGATGGATATGTCCGGTTGCGGCGCTGGCTGGCGCCGCAGCGCGCTTAGGCCTTGCCGCCGAGCTTATCCAGCCGCTTCTGCATCTCGTCGAGCTGGCGCTTGAGTTCGTCCATCTCGCCGGCGGAGCCGGAGGATGACGTCGAACCGGACGGCTTGTCGGCTGCCGGACTTTCGCTGCTGGCCTTTGCGCCGCGGGCGAAAGGCGGGGCGAACATGGCGAAGGTCTTTTCGAACATTTCCATGTTGCGGCGCACATGGTCTTCCATCGGGCCGAAACCGCCGACGCCGCCGAAGGCCTGAGTGATCTGCTCGCGGAATTTGCCTTGCTGGCTGGTCAGCGACGACATCGATTGCTCGAGGAAGCGCGGCACCATCATCTGCATGCTGTCGCCATAGAAGCGGATCAACTGCCGCAGGAACGTGATTGGCAGCAGACTCTGCCCTTCCTTGTTTTCCTGTTCAAAGATGATCTGCGCCAGGACCGAGCGGGTGATGTCCTCGCCGGATTTGGCATCGAATACGACAAAATCCTCGCCGTTCTTGACCATGACCGCGAGGTCTTCGAGCGTTACGTAAGTGCTGGTGCCGGTATTATAGAGTCGCCGGTTGGCGTACTTTTTAATGGTGACCGGCTCTTTTTCATCTGCCATGTGATCACTCGTTTCCTCTGCCCAGCCATGAGCATAGCCGGATTATGACGCGCTGGGCCACCGTTTTGTGGCGGCGCGGTAAACTTCGCGGGCAGTGCGGCATCCCTTGCGGAAAGCGAAGAAAAGGGCCAATTCTCAACCGCATCCGCGAGGGTCCCATTGTTGACAGGCCGCCTTGGCCTGCCGAGGATGCGGCAGCGCCATAACGGCCCCTTGCCCCTGAAATTGACCGCCAAAGGAGTTTTTCGATGAAAGACGATGTCGTCATAGTCAGCGCCGCCCGCACGCCGGTCGGCTCCTTCAACGGGGCTTTTGCGAACCTCCCGGCCCATGAGCTGGGAAAAGTCGCGATTATGGCCGCGCTCGAGCGCGCCGGCGTTGAGGGGGATCGGGTCAGCGAAGTCATCATGGGTCAGATTCTGACCGCCGGTCAGGGCCAGAACCCGGCCCGGCAGGCCTCGATCGCCGCTGGCATCCCGATCGAAAGCCCGGCCTGGGGCGTCAATATGTTGTGCGGCTCCGGTCTGCGGTCGGTCGCCCTCGGTTATCAGGCGATCATGAACGGCGACAGCGAGATCGTCGTCGCCGGCGGCCAGGAATCGATGAGCATGGCGCCGCACGCCCAGCATTTGCGCAGTGGCGTCAAGATGGGCAACTTTGACATGATCGACACCATGATCAAGGACGGCCTTTGGGATGCGTTCAACGGCTATCACATGGGTAACACCGCCGAGAACGTCGCCAAGCAGTTCCAGATCACCCGCCAGATGCAGGACGAGTTCGCGGTCAAGTCGCAGAACAAGGCGGAAGCCGCGATGAAGGCCGGCAAGTTCAAGGACGAAATCGCGCCGGTCACGATCAAGGGCCGCAAGGGCGACACCGTGGTCGATACCGACGAATATCCCAAGGCCGGCGTCACCGTCGACAGCATCGCCAAGCTGCGTCCGGCCTTCGACAAGGAAGGCACCGTGACTGCGGCCTCGGCCTCCGGCATCAATGACGGCGCCGCGGCCGTGGTGCTGATGAAGGCGTCGGAAGCCGCCAAGCTTGGCAAGACCCCGCTCGCCCGCATCGTGTCCTGGGCGCAGGCCGGCGTCGATCCGTCGATTATGGGCACCGGCCCGATCCCGGCGTCGCGCGCCGCGCTCAAGAAGGCCGGCTGGAAGCACGAGGACCTCGATCTGGTCGAAGCCAACGAGGCTTTCGCGGCCCAGGCCTGCGCGGTCAACAAGGACCTCGGCTGGAACACCGACAAGGTCAACGTCAACGGCGGTGCCATCGCCATCGGTCACCCGATCGGTGCGTCGGGTGCGCGCGTTCTGACCACGCTGCTGTATGAAATGCAGAAGCGTAACGCCAAGAAGGGCCTTGCGACACTTTGTATCGGTGGCGGCATGGGCATCGCCATGTGCGTGGAACGCTAATAAACAGGCGCCGCGCAACGGGCGCGGAATGTCGGTGACTTCGGCGGTCAATGAGAGTGCGGCGCAACATTCAAAAACGAATGAAATCGCCGTGAAACCGTTGACCGAACCGACGATGCAGTGTTGATAAAAGTCATGGCCGGGCTCGTCCCGGCCATGTACTTTTTCGCCTAAGCGATATCCTGGGAGGGATGAAATGGCGCGCGTTGCTTTGGTCACCGGCGGAACCCGTGGGATCGGTGCCGCGATTTCGAAAGCCCTGAAGGAGAAGGGCTACAAAGTGGCGGCGAGCTATGCCGGCAACGACGAAGCAGCGCAGGCCTTCAAGGCCGAAACCGGTATTCCCGTATTTAAATGGGACGTGTCGTCCTTCGAGGCCTGCGGCGAAGGCATCAAACAGGTCGAGGCCGAGCTGGGGCCGATCGATGTGCTGGTCAACAATGCCGGCATCACCAAGGATGCTATGCTGCACCGGATGAAGCCGGAGCAGTGGAGCGCGGTGATCAACACCAATCTCGGCTCGCTGTTCAATATGTGCCGTCAGGTGATCGAGGGCATGCGCGCGCGCAAGTTCGGCCGCATCGTCAACATCTCGTCGATCAACGGCCAGAAAGGCCAGATGGGCCAGACCAATTATTCCGCCGCCAAGGCCGGCGAACTCGGCTTCACCAAGGCGCTGGCGCAGGAATCGGCCAAGGCCGGCATCACGGTCAACGCGATCTGTCCCGGCTATATCAACACCGAAATGGTGCAGGCGGTGCCGAAGGACGTGCTGGAAAAGTCGATCCTGCCGCAGATCCCGATCGGCCGTCTCGGCGAGCCGGAGGAGATCGCGCGCTGCGTGGTGTTCCTCGCCGCTGACGACGCCGGCCTGATCACCGGCGCGACGCTCACCGCCAATGGCGGGCAGTATTTCACCTAAGCTGAAGCCGTCCGTCTCCGCGCAATCGCTGCCCCGGCATCAGGAATGAAGGACTGGGCTCCCGCTTTGGCGGGAACGAGCGGAGAATGTCGCAGCGTTCTCATCCAATCGAAGGCATCTCATGACCACCAATCGCGTTCACCGCATTGCCGTTGTTCCCGGCGATGGCATTGGCAAGGAAGTCGTCCCCGAAGGCGTGCGGGTTCTGGAGGCAGCGGCCAAGAAGTTCGGCTTCAAACTCGAGCTGGACGACTTCGATTTTGCGTCCTGCGATTATTACGAAAAGCACGGTCGCATGATGCCGGAAGACTGGAAGGATCAGATCGGCAAACATGACGCGATCTTTTTCGGAGCGGTCGGCATGCCCGATCGCGTGCCGGACCACATCTCGCTGTGGGGCTCGCTGATCCTGTTTCGTCGCGAGTTCGATCAATACGTCAACTTGCGTCCCGTCCGGTTGATGCCGGGCGTGCCGTCGCCGCTGGCCGGCCGCAAGCCGGGCGACATCGACTTCTGGGTCGTGCGCGAAAACACCGAAGGTGAGTATTCCGCCATTGGCGGCAAGATGTTCGCCGGCACCGAGCGTGAAGTCGTGGTGCAGGAAACGGTGATGAGCCGCACCGGCGTCGATCGCGTGTTGAAGTTCGCGTTCGAGCTGGCCCGGTCGACGCCGAAGAAGCATCTGACCTCGGCCACCAAGTCGAACGGCATCGCGATTACGATGCCGTATTGGGACGAGCGCGTGAAGGAAATGGCGAAGAACTATCCGGATGTGAAGTGGAACCAGTTCCACATCGACATCCTGACCGCGCACTTCGTGATGAACCCGGACAAGTTCAATGTCGTGGTGGCGTCGAATCTGTTCGGCGATATCCTGTCCGATCTTGGTCCGGCTTGTACCGGCACCATCGGTATTGCGCCGTCGGGCAATATCAATCCGGAACGCAATTTCCCGTCGGTGTTCGAGCCGGTTCACGGATCGGCACCGGATATTTACGGTCAGGGGATTGCCAATCCGATCGGGCAAATCTGGTCGGGCGCGATGATGCTGGAGCATCTCGGCGAACCGGAAGCCGCCAAGGCTATCGTCAAGGCGATTGAAACCGTGCTGGCGCAGGACAAATTGCGCACCCGCGATCTCAAAGGTCCGGCCGATACGGTGACCTGCGGCAAGGCGGTCGCCGACGCACTGGCGTGATCGTCACCAGGTGACGCGCGCGCCGGCCATGCCGGCGAGGCTGCGGCTGCGGCCGGACACGTCGCTGTTGACGTTGGCGAACAACGCGGCTTGCCGATTGAAGGCCAGCGTGCCGCCGGCTTCGATGCGGGCGGCGTCGCTGACGACTGGCGTGCCGTCGACGGAGAAACTCGCGGTCGGCAGCGTGACGAAGGTCGCCTCAATGCCCCGGTCGGGCTTGAATTCATGCTTCCATGACGCGCGCAGGTAAGGCGTCAGGCTCTGGCCGTTGATCAATTGATAGCGGGTGTCGAATTGGGCGCCGAGGAACGTCGGCAGCGATGTGACGGTATTGGCCCGATAGCTCAGGCCGAACACGCCGGGCGTGCCGTTACTCGTGGTTGATGTCTCGGTATAGGCCTGCTGCCAGAGCGCCGCAGGTTCGATCGCCATGAACGGCGTCACGGTGTAGCCCGGCAGGGCGTGCTTCCAGCCGAGTTCGAGACGTCCGCCAAGCTGGTCGCTGGCAAATCGTCCTTTGGCGTATTCGGTCGTACCGATGCCGGTCAAGGTGCGCTCGGATGTCGTGTCGACGCGGGCGTAGTTCAGCGTCGCGGCGATATAGCCGGCGCCAAACGTGTGCATGGTGTAGAGGCCGATATGAGCGGCATCGGCGTGGCCGCTCGATGACAGGCTGTCGACCGAAAAATGCGACTGGCTGCCGCCGACCGCCATGCCGATCAGAAAGTCGGCGTTGATCTGATGATCGAAGCCGAAAGCGCCACCGAAGGCATTCGTCGATTGGTCCGCCGTGCCGTTGGATGCCTGACCGTCGGTGGTTCGTCCGCCGCCGAAGCCGGCGCCCCAGGCGCGCCAGCGATCCGTCGGTTGGGCTCGGCCCATCGCGGCAAAAGCATCGTAGCCCGGCTTTTTCGTCGACTTGTTGTCGGGTTCGCCGGCATAGCCCAGTGCGCCGCCGCCGGTCGAGACGCTGCTGCCGCCAGTGCCATTCAACCAGGACAGGCCCTGTTGCATCATTGCATTGCCGAACATCGCACCGGCGGAGAATGAAGCATCCTGAGCCGCCGTGGTGGCGACGCCGGAGAGCTGGTCGAGCGCGGTGATCGAGGTCGCGGCGAACAGATTGCTGAAGAAGGTTTCGGCGTTCCCCGTCGGTGTTCCCGCATTGTAAACGTTCTCGAGGATGTTACCGATCGTGCGCTGGTTCGGCGTTTCGTTCGGCACCCCGTTGAAGGCGACGCGGGTGATGGTCAGATCGAGATTGTTGCCGCCGGACGGCGTCAGCACGGCGGTGAAAAACGGCGACGACGAGGTGACGCTGTCGAACGAGCCGGTGATGCCGTTAAACGTCGAGACGACGCCAGTGTAGGTCATCGGCGTGGTGTAGAGACCCGGTTGGATGACAGCGACGAAGTGACCGGCCAGCGTCGCGTTATATGCCAGGATGCTGTCGTTGAAGCCGTTGGCATCGACGCGGGCCATGAACCAGCCGCTGGCGGTCTGAATGAAACGGGTGCCGGCCATCGACAGGGTATCGAGTGCGGTATTCGGGTCGGTGATTTCGAGGATGCCGTTATTGGTGAAACGGTCGATGCCGCTGCCGGCGCTGAGGATCGCGATCAGGCCATCGATGGTGCCGTTGTTGACAATGGTGTCGCCGCTGACGCCGCTCGGATTGGTCAGCTTGAAAGCCTTGTTCGGATCGTAGCCTTTAATCGTCGCGCCCGATTGCACGGTAATCGTGATGCCGCTCTGCGAGCCGGCATCGTATTCGACGGTGGTGCCCGTACAACTGACGGTCGAGCCGGTCTGGTCGCAAGAGGCCCATGCCGTTGTGGCTGGCGCGCTGAAAAACAGGCCAATAACGAAAAGCGGCGCCGTCCATGCGGACGTCGCCGTCTTATCGCGAAGCAAGGTGGGAATCGCCCAACCCATAACGCGCACAACCCCAATGCCGGCTTATCCAATACCGGCTTGCCCCAAACCGGTCTGCCTTCGACCGCCCGCTGATCCGCATCTTTTGCTCACCGCAAAAGCCCGGCAGGGTTCCACGTGTCGCGGGCAGTCGCTCGTTTTGATCCGGTGACCAAATGATAACACCGAAAACCTAGCCACAAACCCATTGGGCCACCAGCAGCGTTTCAGCCTTTCCGCCGTCCATTTTTGGTTGTCCCGCGACGGTGCGATGTCGGGGTAGACCGTTTTGTTTTTACGAGGTTTTTGGCCTTTGTCCTGGTTGCGGATTTGGCCGCCGATTTGGTGCGGGTCGGGGCCGCGGCCGTACGTTTGGCGGCCGGCGGTCGCCAGTTGCCTTCGGCCTTGTCGAGCCGGACGGACCAATATTCGCAGGCGCGCGCCACCGGCATCGGCCGCAAATTGAACTCGCCGGCAAGCTCGGTTTCGGCTTCGGTCAGCGGTGAGACATTGCCGAGGATATGGGCCTGGATCTGCATCGCGGCGTTGCGGGCGGTGTAGATGGTGCGGAACATCAGTTCCTCGAGCGTGACGCCGGCGACGGTTGCGCCGTGGCGGCGCATCAGCACGATCCAGTTTGGTCCGAGCGCGCGGGCGAGCGACGCGCCTTCTTCGGGCTTGGCGACGATCAGCGTGGTGTCGCCGAAATCGTCGCGGCTGTCCCAGAACGGCACCTGCGCGCCCAGGGTCGCGCCGAGGTGATAGACCGGCTTCAAGGTCATCCCCGAAATGCAGAACGGCAGGATCGAGGTGGCGTGGTGATGGCAGACCGCGTTGACGTCGGGCCGCGCCTTGTAGATTTCGCCGTGGATGACGCGCTCGCCATAGAGCCGTTCGTCGATCGGCCGCACGATCTCGGAGTCGAGGGTGAATTCGTGAATGTCCTCGG
Organism: Rhodopseudomonas sp.; assembly: GCA_016124795.1. Classification (GTDB taxonomy): domain Bacteria; phylum Pseudomonadota; class Alphaproteobacteria; order Rhizobiales; family Xanthobacteraceae; genus Pseudolabrys. Next base: position 12,493 of record WGNB01000009.1, read on the forward strand.
CCTGCACCAGTTCGGGGGCGCGTGAATAGGACATCAGATAACGGTTAGGGTCGGTCGGGTGGCGCATGGTGACGTGACCGAAAGCGTCGAGCACGCCTTCCTGAGCGACGATGCGGTTGGCGCGCGCGAGTTGTTCGCGCGCCTGAGCCAGCGTAAGCGACATGGACGTTCCTCTCATCAGCGTCGTGATATGTTGTCGCGTTCTTTAGCGCGTTTGGCTGTTCGGCTTCCAGCCTGTCGTTGCGCTAAAGCGGCGGATCGGTTATGCGCCAAGTTTATTATTCGGCGGATCCCATGTCGACGCTGCGCGCCACTGCCATCGGCTTTTCCGCGATCCTGATGTGGTCGCTGCTGGCGCTGCTGACGGTGGCATCCGGGACGGTGCCGCCATTTCAACTGGCGGCCATGACTTTTGCCGTCGGTGGCGCGATCGGCGCGGTCTGGGTGTGGCGGACGAAGACGTGGCATACGCTGCGGCAGCCATTGCGTGTTTGGGCGCTCGGCATTGGCGGCCTGTTCGGCTATCACGCGCTGTATTTTCTGGCGCTGCGGCTGGCGCCGCCCGCCGAAGCCGGTCTGGTCAATTATCTCTGGCCGCTCTTGATTGTGTTGTTCTCCGGCCTGCTCCCCGGTGAGCGGCTGCATTGGCACTCGGTCGCCGGCGCTCTTCTCGGCCTTGCCGGGACGGTGATGTTGTTCCTCGGCAAGGGGCTGGCGCCAACCTTGAATTTTGCCGCCGGGTATAGCGCGGCATTTTGCGCGGCCTTCGTCTGGGCCGGTTATTCGGTATTGTCGCGGCGCTTTGCTGGCGTGCCGACGGCGGCGGTCGCGGGGTTCTGTCTGGCGACGGCGGCGCTGGCGGCCTTGTGCCATCTGGCCGTGGAGACGACGGTATGGCCGGACAATGCCGGAGAGTGGCTGGCGGTTCTGGCGCTCGGCATCGGGCCGGTCGGCATCGCGTTTTATGCCTGGGACGTCGGCGTCAAGCGTGGCGACATCCGTTTGCTCGGCGTCGGTTCTTACACGGCGCCGGTCTTGTCGACGTTGTTTCTGGTGCTCGCCGGCGTCGCCGAGGCGCGCGCCGTGCTGGCGGTGGCCGCGCTGATGATCGCCGGCGGCGGGCTGCTGGCGGCGAAAGACATGCTGCGCCGGAAGCCGTCTTGATGGCGTCGGTTACTTGTTCGGCTGCCAGTCGCGTGGCGCCAGTTCGAAACCGTCGAACGTGAAGCCGGGTGCGACGGTGCAGCCGACCAGGGTCCAGTCGCCCAGGGATTCGGCCGCCTGCCAGGCGCGCGCCGGCACTGTCACCTGCGGAATTTCATCGTTATGGATATCGGCGCCGAGCCGGATGATTTCTTCTTTCGAACCGTCGACGATTTCGAGCTTGAGCGGCGCGCCGGCGTGATAGTGCCAGATTTCGACGGCGTCGACGCGATGCCAGTGCGAGCGCTCGCCGCGCGCCAGCAGGAACAGGATCGCGGTCGAAGCCGCGCGGCCGTCGACGGTATGACTGTCGCGGAAGGTCTCGCGATAGTGTCCGCCTTCCGGATGCGGCTTCAGGTCAAGCTTCCTGATGATGTCGGCGGCGGTCGATCGCGTCATAGCGGCTCGCACTTAAAACTTGTTCTTGCGCTCGCGGATTTCCGCGAACACTTCATTGGCCGGTTTGCCGGCCATGCCGATGTCGCAAGCGAGATCGGCGACGTCGGCGCGCAGGAAGGGATTGGCCAGCTTCTCGTCGCCGATGGTGGTCGGGATCGTCGGTTCGCCGGCGGCCAGCTGCTGGCGGGCTTGCGCCTCGCGCGCCACCAGCACGGCGTTGTCCTTGTCGACCGACAACGCGAACTTGATGTTGGCGGCGGTATATTCGTGGCCGCAATAGATCAGCGTCTCGTTCGGCAGGTCGCGCAGCTTCTTCAGTGAAGTCCACATCTGGTCCATCGTGCCCTCGATGACGCGGCCGCAGCCGATCGAGAACAGCGTGTCGCCGACGAAGGCGAGATTGTCAGCGTGGAACCAATAGGCGATATGGCCGAGGGTGTGGCCGGGCGTTTCAATCACATTGCCGGTCAGGTTGCCGACCTTGACCTTGCTGCCTTCCTGAACCGTTTCATCGACGCCGGGAATTTTCGCGGCTTCGGCGGCCGGCGCGACCACGCGGCACTTGTACTTGTCCTTGAGCGCCATGATGCCGTCGGTGTGGTCGGCATGATGATGGGTGACCAGAATATCGGTCAGCTTCCAGCCGGTCTGGGCCAGTGCCTTTTCGACGGCGGCCGCCTCCGGCGCGTCGATGGCGGCGGTCGCGCCGGTTTCCGGGTCATGCAGCAGCACCCCGTAATTGTCGGATCGGCAGGGAAACAGGCGGGTCTGCGCGGCCATGGCGGGGAGTTCCTTTTCGGCGGACGTGAACGATTTTTACCCTAACACGACGCACAATTATGTCGCATGACGCCCCGGCACAAGCCGAAGATATGTCGCCAATTGCCGCGCCGATTCTGTGCTAGTGCTAGGCCATGTCGATCGATGTCGTGGACCTGCGCAATTTTTACGGCCAGCGCCTGGGCAAGGTCGCCCGGCGATTCGTCAGCCGGGGCGTCCGCTCGCTGTGGCGCGATACCAATGGCCAACGTGTGCTCGGGATCGGCTATGCAACGCCTTATCTCGGTTTGTTTCGCGAGGAGGCCGAGCGTTGCCTCGCCTTCATGCCCGCGAGCCAGGGCGTGCTGAAATGGCCGACGGCGCGGCCGGCGCTGTCGGCTCTGGTCGACGAAAACGAATTGCCGTTGACCGATGGCGCGGTCGATCGCGTGCTGCTGGTCCACGGGCTCGAAATGACCAATGACCCGGCGGGGCTACTGCGCGAGGTCTGGCGGGTGCTGGCGTCGGGTGGGCGGCTGCTGGCGGTGGTGCCGAACCGCCGCGGCCTGTGGGCCCGCATGGATACGACGCCGTTTGGCCACGGACGGCCCTATTCGCGGTCGCAGATCAACCAGCTCCTGCGTGAGACCTGGTTCACGCCGACCGGCTGGAGCGAGGCGCTGTTCGTGCCGCCGGTGGAACGTGGCTGGTTTCTGCGGTCGGCAGCGGCCTGGGAGCGCACTGGCCTTACTTTGGCGGCGCCATTTGCCGGCGTTTACCTGGTCGAGGCGACCAAGCAGGTCTATCGCGCCCTCCCGGCGCGCCGCCGCGCCAAGCGCCTGCTGGTGCCGGCGCTCGAACCGGCGCTGGCGCCGACAGCGCGGACCTGACGCGGTCCGCGTTCGTCGCTTCCGCTTTTCTTATTCCGGCTGCGGTTGCGGCTGCGATTCCTCGCCACCGCTGTTGCCGACGTCCTCGCCCGGCGCCTGGCCGTTGCCGTCGGCGCGGAAGCCGGCGGGATTGCGATGACGACGCCGACGACGGCCGAAGCGGTCGGGGCGATCGCCTTGTTCATGACCATTTACGCCGCCTGAATTGCCGTTCGGATCGCCCATCGGCAGCGATGGCTGCTGGCCGCCGCCGGTGATGAAGGCCGGCAAGCCGCCATGATCGGGCGCGCCATCGGGGGCGGTCATCTGCGGCTGGTGCTGCTGACGGCCATGCTGCGGGCGATTGTGCTGCGGTTGGTCGCGCGGCGGAAACGGCTGGGCGTCGCGCGGCAGATAAGGCTGCCCTTGTGCCGGTTGCGGCTGGAAGGCCGGGTCGGGCTGGGCGGCGAAGGGCTGCGCATCGTCGTCGTTATCATCGTAATTGTCGTCGGCGGCGCCGGTCGGCGCGCCCGGCGTCGGTGCCGGATTGTTATAATACGGGTTCTGCTGGCGGAGCTGTTCCTGAGCGGTGGCGATCAGGCGGAAATAATGTTCGGCGTGCTGGAAGTAGTTCTCGGCGGCAACTGGATCGCCGGAGCTCTGGCTGTCGCGCGCGAGCTGCATGTATTTTTCGGCGATGTGGGAAGCGGTGCCGCGAATTTTTACGTCGGGACCGTTCGACTCGTAAACGCGCGTGAGGGGGTTCTGGCTTTTGCGGTGATTGTTATTGTTATTATTGTTGTTGTTATTGTTGTTGCTGCGTCCCCGCATACGCTTCTGACCGTTTCTCATGTTCTTCCTGTCCGCCAACCTTTTGCTCTGTTTCGTTTCGCCGCGGTTCATTCCGCCGGCCGCTTGATTTCAAGTCCGCACTTCATGGTGCGCGTTTTATGTCGTCAGTCCCGCCAAGTCCGCTTCGTCAGTTCAGTGCCGCCATTTCGATATCTCAAGGCCCGCAATTGTAAGCCAGAGTCGTCAAGTCGGTGTCTTCAAGCCGGCGTTGCTGCGTTCGTATCGGCGCCGTCCCGTCGAATGGTCATGGCAAAATCGATTGGCACATCGATGTTGTCGGCACTGTCGGCATTCGCCGAGCTTTGACCTTGCCAGCCTTGTAATCCACTGGATCAAGAAACAGCCGGCCCCTCTTCGCCGGTTGCATCATTCGCGCGATGCCCAGCCAAACGACGCGCCTTATTCAGGATCGCGTTTACCACCACCGTATTCCGTCAAGCGCTCCCCACTCGTTATTCATCCGCACTTGTAACTGCGACGGCTCACGTTGCTGGCCGGGTTGCGACAGCCTTGCCGCGACGGTCGGGGCGGCCCCAACGCGCTGGCTTAAAGGCGACGGTCTTAGCCCGCGGCGCTGCCAACTTCCTGTTCAATCGCGTCTCTTACATTTTAAATACGCGGTGCGCCTGGCTGGCAAAACGTTCAACCCTTAGCTGACGTGTTTGGGTGCCGTATTGCTGCTGCCGGCTTTCGTGATCCGCCATATCTAACAGGCCGCCATATTTACCAGGCCGTCGTATTTTATAGGCATTACGGCCTTTAATCGGCTTTGCGGCGCCGCCTCGCAGAGCATCTTGCTCCGGGGTTTCTGGCAGTGCGACCGTCACGGGTCGATTCCGTGGCTGGAAGCTAGTCGGTTCTGCTTCATATTCCAAGCGGTTTTTTTGCCGTCGTGGCCGGACCGCGAGATTTACTATTCAGCCTTGTGAGCCGCGGATCGCCCCTTTTCTAGGGCATTTCCGGCGCAACGGCCGCGCTGAGCGCGCGCGCGATACCCGCCAGATCGCGGCGCGCGGGACCTACGGTTAACCCTGATGCCAACATCAAGGTGCCGACATCGGCCTCTTGTCCGGCGCCGAGTTCGACGATCAGCCGGCCGGCCGGTGCCAGCAGATCGCGGGCCTTGCCGGCAATCGATCGGTAAATATCGAGGCCGGCGATGCCGCCATCGAGCGCCAGTACCGGATCGTAGTGACGCACTTCCGGATCGAGCGTGGCGATATCGTCATGCGCGATATAAGGCGGGTTCGAAACGATCAGGTCGAAGGGACCATGGATCGCATCGTGGACCGGAGCGGTAATGTTGCACGCGATGAAATCACAACGCGCCAACATACCAAGACGTTCCGCGTTATCCCGCGCGACATCGAGCGCGGCCTGACTGACGTCGATGGCGATACCGCGTGCATGGGGCAATTCGCTCAACAAGGCCAGGATAATCGCGCCCGATCCGGTGCCGATATCGAGAATGCGGAGTTGCGCCGCACGCAAGCCGCGGCGATCGATCCAGTCGAGCGCTTCCTCCACAACCGTTTCGGTATCCGGCCGAGGCACCAGCACGGCGTCGGTCACCCGTAACGGCAGACTCCAGAATTCCTTGACGCCGAAGATGCGCGACACCGGCTCGCGCACCAGTCGGCGCGCGGCAAGCCCATTGATGGCTTCGGCCTCGTCCGCAGTGAGCGCGCGCTGGCCTTGAACGATCAGGCCGCTACGGTCGAGGTTCAACGCGTGCGCGATCAACAGACGGGCGTCGGTCTCCGCTTCGTCGATGCCGGCTTGTCGAAAATTATCGCCGAGCACGCGGCGCGCCTGGGCGATGGTTTGCCCCGCCGCCAGCATGGTCATCAGGTCGCGCCTTCCGCGGCCAGCAGTTCCGCCTGATGCTCGGTGATCAGCGCGTCGATCAATTCGTCGACGTCGCCTTCCATCACCTGCGGCAACTTATAGAGCGTCAGGTTGATACGATGATCGGTGACGCGGCCTTGCGGGAAATTATAAGTTCGGATGCGTTCGGAACGGTCGCCCGATCCGATCTGGCCGCGCCGTTCGGCGGCGCGTTCGGAATCGAGCTTGGAGCGTTGGGTGTCGTAGAGCTTGGTGCGCAGATAGGCGAGCGCCTTGGCCTTGTTCTTGTGCTGCGAGCGCTCCTCCTGGACGAAGACGATCGTGCCGGTCGGAATATGCGTGATCCGGATCGCCGATTCGGTCTTGTTGACGTGCTGGCCGCCGGCGCCCTGCGCGCGCATGGTGTCGATCTTCAGATCGTCTTCCTTGATCTGGATATCGACGTCTTCGACTTCCGGCAGCACCGCGACCGTCGCTGCCGATGTATGAATGCGGCCTTGCGTTTCGGTGTCGGGCACGCGCTGCACGCGATGAACGCCCGATTCGAATTTCAGTTTGGCGAAAACACCGCGCCCATGGACGCCGGCGATGACTTCCTTGAGGCCGCCCTTGGCGCCTTCGCTCATCGAGATGACCTCGATCTTCCAGCCCTGTTTGGCGGCGTAACGCTCATACATGCGGAACAGGTCGCCGGCGAACAAGGCGGCTTCGTCGCCGCCGGTGCCGGCGCGGATTTCGAGGATGGCGTCGTGGTCGTCCATCGCGTCTTTCGGGATCAGCGCGATGCGGATTTTGCGTTCGAGCTGTTCGCACTTTTCCTCGAGCGCCGGCTTTTCCGCTTCCGCCATCTTGCGCATTTCGGCGTCGGTCGCGTTGTCGTCGATCATTGCGTCGAGATCGACGATTTCAGCACGCGCCGCCCGGTAGTTCTTGATGGTGTCGACGACCGGGCCGAGTTCGGAAAACTCGCGCGACAGCTTGACGTAATCGTCGGTCGACAGTCCGCTGCCGAGTTCGCGCTCGATCATGGCGTGGCGCGACAGCAATGCGTCGAGCCGATGTTCTGGCAGAGCAACCAAAGTGGATTCCCTAATGATGCGCGGAGGCCTGGCATAAAGCCGGACGCGACAAGTTACAATTGCAGTCCTTGCGCGGCGGCGAAGTCTTCCAGTTTATGCCGGATCGAGACGCTGCCGATCGGCCTCGCCAGGGCCGGCAACAGCACCTCGGCGCCGGCGGCCACGTCGAGATCGAGCAGCATCGCCTTGACCGGACCGACCGACGACGGCGACAGCGACAGGGTGCGGTAGCCGAGAATGGTCAGCGCCAGCGCGCCGATCGGTTGCGACGCCAGTTCGCCGCACAGCGCGACCGGTTTGCCGTGTTCGGTGGCCTTGTCGACGACATCTTTCAGCGCGCGCAGAACCGGGGCCGACAAGGTATCGAAGCGGTTCGAGACGCGGTTGTTGCCACGGTCGGCGGCATAGAGGAACTGCATCAGGTCGTTGGAGCCGACCGACAGGAAGTCGACCCGTTCCAACAATTCGTCGAGCTGGAACAGCAGCGATGGGACTTCCAGCATGGTGCCGATCTGCACCCGCTCCGGCAGCAAGTGGCCGTGCCGGCGCAAATGGGTCAGTTCGAGTTCGACCAGCGCCTTGGCGTTATCGTATTCCTCGACCGTCGCGATCATCGGAAACATCACGCGCAATTCGCGGCCGCCGGCCGCGCGCAGCAGCGCGCGCACCTGGCTGCGCAACAGGCCCGGCCGGTCGAGGCCGAGGCGAACCGCGCGCCAGCCCAGCGCCGGGTTCTCTTCCTCGAAATTGCGCATGTACGGCAGCACCTTGTCGCCGCCGATATCGAGCGTGCGGAAGGTCACCGGCTTCTTGCCGGCGGCGTCGAGTACGGTTTGATACAGCGCCGATTGCTCGCCGGTGCGCGGCAGTTTGGGCGCGACCATGAACTGCAATTCGGTTCGAAACAGGCCGATGCCGGCGGCGCCGGTTTCGTTCATATGCGGCAGGTCGATGGTCAGGCCCGCGTTGATCATCAACGCGATCGAGTGGCCGTCTTTGGTCACGCAAGGCCGGTCGCGCAGCGCGCGGTATTGCGCCTGCCGACGCGCGCGCAGTTTGACGCGCTCGCCATAGGCGACCTCGATGTCCTGCGGCGGCCGCAAATGGATGTGGCCGGTGGAGCCGTCGACGATGACGCCGTCGCCTTGTTCGACCAGGCCGGTAGCATTTTCGATTTCGCCGACGGTCGGAATGCCGAGTGCCCGCGCAACGATAGCAACGTGGGAGGTCGGGCCGCCTTCTTCAAGCACCAGGCCGCGCAATTTCTTGCGGTCGTAGTCGAGCAGCGCCGCCGGTCCCATTGACCGCGCCACCACAACGGCGTTGTCAGGCAGTTGCTCGCGGCCGGGGGCGTGGTCCTGGCCCATCAACACGCGCATCAGTCGGTTGGCGAGGTCGTCGAGGTCGTGCAGCCGGTCGCGCAGATAAGGGTCGGAGGCGCGCAGCATCCGGGCGCGGGTGTCGGACTGGACGCGCTCGACGCCGGCTTCGGCGGTCAGGCCGGTCATGACGGCTTCGCGGATCTTGTGCAGCCATCCCTGGTCGTAGGAGAACATCCGATAGGCTTCGAGCACGTCGCGGTGTTCGCCGCCCTCGATGACGTCGCGGTGTTCGACCAGCCGGTCGAGGTCGGAGCGCAAGGTGGCGATCGCGGCATCGAGCCGCTTGGTTTCGCCCTGGACGTCGTCGGCGATCACATTGGTGATGACGACGCGCGGCTCGTGCAGCACGACATGGCCGAGCGCGATGCCGTCGGACAGCGCGGCGCCTTGCAGATGCATCGCGTGACGGGCGGCCGGCTCGGCGCCGGGCTTGGCGATCGAGGAGAGTTCGCCCGAGGCGATCATCTCGGCGAGCACCATCGCCGTGGTTTGCAGCGCTTCTTCTTCTTCTTCTGTGTAAGTTCGCCGCGCCCGGTTTTGCACCGTCAACACCCCGAGCGTGTTGCCGGCGCGCAGGATCGGAACGCCCAGGAATGAGTGATAGATTTCTTCGCCGGTCTCTGGCCTGAACGAGAACGCCGGATGGTTCTGCGCTGCCGACAGGTTGATCTTGGTCGCCTCGGTCGCGACCAAACCGACCAGGCCTTCGTCCGATTTCATGACCGTGTTATGGACGGCTTCCGGCTTGAGGCCTTCGGTGGCGTATAGCTCAAGGGTTCCGTCCACGCGCAACACGTAGACAGAGCAAACCTCCGCCACCATGTTGGCGGCGATCAGAACGACCACCTTGTCGAGACGGTCCTGCGCGCTGACCGGCTCCGCCATCACCTCGCGAAGCCGTCGTAGCAGCACGCGCGGACCGCCAAGCGCGCCACGCATATTGAGGTCCTTCATTACCGCATGAGCCGGCCCGGAAAGCTGAAACAGCCTTCTGGATACATGCGCCGTCGCCCGGAATCGGGACTGTAGCCTCGTTTACGGCCCGATTATGCACGAAGTGCGGCTTCAGGGCCCCGGATTATCCCGAAGCCGCCCAGTCCCCAGGCTATAGCCAATGGGGGTGCCCAGGGGCAAGCGATTGCTCCCGTCGGCGCATTTCGGCGGGCTATTCGGGCGCGCCCGGCCCGGAAGCCGGCTTTCGCCGGCCAGCGTTCTTACGATCGGCGACCCCGAGATTCGCACCGAACGGCAGCGATCCCGGCCGGATGCCGATCAGGCTTTATCCAGCCCGTAGAGCGTGTGCAGCGTACGAACAGCTTGATCGGTCTGCGCGGCATGGATCAGGACGGAAAATTTAATCTCCGATGTGGTGATCGCGAGAATATTGATCTTCTGCTCCGACAGCGCCTTGAAGGCGGAGGCCGCGACGCCGGCATGGCTGCGCATCCCGATACCGATGACCGAAACCTTGGCAACGTCGGTCGCGCCGTCCATCCGCTCAAAGCCGATCGCCGCCTTGGCTTTCTCGATGGTGACGCGGGCGCGCTCGTAATCGGCCGACGGCACCGTGAAGGTCAGGTCGGTGGTGCGGCCGTCGGCGGAGACGTTCTGCACGATCATATCGACATTGATGCTGGCGTCGGCCAGCGGACCGAAGATGGCGGCGGCGACACCCGGCTTGTCCTGCACGTTGCGGATCGAGATCTGCGCCTCGTCCTTGGAGAAGGCGATGCCGGTGACGGTTTGCTGTTCCATGATTTCACTCTCGTCGCAGATAAGCGTGCCCGGAGGCGTTTGATGCGGGTCAATGTCTTCGGGTTTGACGAAGCTCGACCGTACGAAAATACGGACATTGTGCAGCATGCCGAGCTCGATCGAGCGCACCTGCATGACCTTGGCGCCGAGTGAGGCCATTTCGAGCATTTCCTCGAAGGCGACCTTTTCGAGCCGCTGCGCCTTGGGCACCACACGCGGATCGGTGGTGTAGACGCCGTCGACGTCTGTGTAGATGTCGCAGCGTTCGGCGCCGATGGCGGCAGCAATCGCCACCGCCGACGTGTCGGAGCCGCCGCGGCCGAGCGTGGTAATGCGGCCGGTGGCCTCGTGCTTGCCCTGGAAGCCGGCGATCACCGCGACCTGCTTGAGCTCGTCGAAGCGCTTGATCAGTTCGGCGCCGTTGACGTCCTTGATGCGGGCCGAACCATGGGCGTTGTCGGTCAGGATCGGCAATTGCCAGCCCTGCCAGGAGCGGGCGTTGATGCCCATGCCTTCCAGCACGATGGCCAGCAAGCCGGCGGTGACCTGTTCGCCGGTCGCGACGACGGCGTCGTATTCGCGGGCGTCGTGCAGGGCCGAGGCGTCCCGGCACCAGGCGACCAGTTGATTGGTCACGCCCGACATCGCCGAGACGACGACGGCGACATCGTAGCCGGCATCGACCTCGCGTTTGACATGGCGGGCGACATTGCGAATGCGGTCGAGATCGGCGACCGACGTTCCGCCGAATTTCATAACGAGGCGAGGCATAGCTCTTATGAACCTGACTTTTTAGAAGCTGGACGTTCCCGGAGACGGCAAAAGGGGGCTATACATACCCATGGGGTGCCGCCCCTGCAACTTTTCGCCGTCAGGCCGTTTCAGAGAAGAATTCCGAATGGTGAACGTCAAACCCCGGTCCGCCAGCGTCGATACCGCCGAAGTCGACCGATTCGACCGCCTGGCCGCCACCTGGTGGGACCCTCGCGGTCCAATGGCATCGCTGCACAAGTTCAACCCGGTCCGGCTGGGCTATATCCGGGATCAGGCGGCGGCGCATTTCGACCGCGACCCGAAGAAACTCGACAGCCTCAAGGGCCTGCGCATGCTCGATATCGGCTGCGGCGGCGGTATTCTGTCGGAGCCCCTGGCGCGGCTCGGCGCCGCGATGGTCGGGGCCGATCCGGCCGAAAAAAATATCGCCATTGCCCGCGCTCATGCCGAGGATTCCGGGCTGGAGATCGACTACCGCGCCACCACCGCCGAGACCCTGGCGGAGGCCGGCGAGACATTCGACATCGTGCTGGCGATGGAAGTCGTTGAACACGTCGTCGACGTCAAAGCCTTCGTCGCCACCTGCGCCACGATGGTCAGGCCCGGCGGTCTGATGATCGCGGCGACGCTCAACCGCACGCTCAAGAGTTTCGCGCTCGCTATCGTCGGCGCCGAATATGTGTTGCGCTGGCTGCCGCGCGGCACCCACCAGTGGGACAAGTTCGTGACGCCGACCGAGCTTGAGACCGCATTCGAGCGCGCGGGTCTCGATGTCGTCGCCGAGCGCGGCGTGATCTACAATCCGCTCGCTGACCGCTGGCAATTGTCGTCCGACATGGACGTCAATTACATGCTGGTTGCCTCGCGCGCCTGACAATTCATCGAAGGGACACCGGATGATCCTCGAACTGGTCGAATTCAATTCACCGAAGGGCTGGACGCGCGAACAGATCGCCGAGGATGCCCGCCATGTCATTCCGAAATGGCAGGCCAATACCGAACTGGTGCGCAAGCATTTCCTTCTCGAACTGAATGGCAAAACCGGCGCCGGTGTCTATATCTGGCCGTCGGTCGAGGCGGCGCAGCGCGCCCATAACGAAGTCTGGCGGCAATCGGTGATCAAGCGCACAGGCGGGGCACCGACCATTCGCTACTTCGATCTGTTTCTTTTGATCGATAACGAGAATGGCACGGTCAAGGAGTTCTCCGAGGCGGCGGAACTCAAGCCGACGGCGGCATAAAGCTATTTCCGTCATCCTGAGGTGCGAGCGCAATGGCGCGAGCCTCGAAGGATGAATGGCCGACTTCCTCAAGATATTGGCCGTCGCCCTTCGAGGCTCGCGTTGCGCGCGCCTCGGGTCGACGGGTTCAGGCCGATATAATTCATCCCGTCAGTTGAAGCAGATTTACTACAATGCTCTGGGCCGTCTTCACGATCATCGCCGCCGCCGCGCAAACCGCGCGTAATGCCATGCAGCGTCAGTTGACGCCGATCCTCGGCACCGTCGGCGCGACCCATGTCCGCTTCCTGTTCGGCTTTCCTTTTGCCCTGCTGTCGCTGGCCGCCGTCATGCTGGTTAGTCATGCCGGCTTGCCGCATCCGCCGCTGGAATATTGGGGCTGGGTCAGCGTCGGCTTTCTGGTGCAGATCGCCGCCACCGCGTTGATGCTGGCGGCGATGAACGACCGTTCCTTTGTCGTCACCATTGCCTATACCAAGACCGAGCCGGTGCAGGTCGCCATCTTCGGCTTCCTGCTGCTCGGCGACAAGGTTACGCCTTTGCTGGCGCTGGCGATCGTGATTGCGACCGCCGGCGTCGTGGTCATGTCGCTCAAGCCCGGTGTGGCACAAAGCGGCGGTTGGCGACCGACCTTGCTTGGGCTGGTGTCCGGCGGGGCTTTTGGCCTGTCCGCGATTGGCTATCGCGGCGCGATCCTGAGCCTGCATCTCGACAATTTCGTGCTGGCGGCGACTTTCACGCTGGCCGTGGGGCTGGTGGCGCAGTCGATTTTGTTGTCGGTCTATCTGGCGTTGCGCGATCCGGCGGTGCTGAAGGCGATTTTCAAGGACTGGCGACAGGCCTTGTTCGCCGGCTTCATGGGCGCTCTGGCGTCGCAATTCTGGTATCTCGGCTTTGCCATCACGACCGCCGCCGCCGTGCGCACGCTCGCGCTGGTCGAGGTGCTGTTCGCGCAAGGCATTTCGAAATTCATCTTCAAGCAGCCGACCAATTCGCGCGAGCTTATCGGCATCGCGATGATCGTGACCGGCGTGCTGCTCCTGATCTGGGCGCACTGAAGTTTCCGGCATGGCCGGGCTTGCGCCGGCCATGGCGAAACCTGTTATCGTCGAAGGTCAGTTGCGCTCGTCCGGCAAGATCGGCAGCGGATGGAAGGCGATGCCTTCCTCGGCCAGTTCCTTGGCGTCATCGAGCGAGGCGACGCCGTAGATCGAGCGATGCTCGGTCTCGCCATAATGCATCTTGCGCGCCTCGTCGGGAAATTTGGCGCCGACGTCGTCAGCGTTCTGGGTGAGGTGATCGCGCAGTTCCTTGAGCTTGGCGCGAAACTCCTGCTCCTGCGGCGTCATCATGGCGACCGGCGCGGTTGCGGGTGTTGCGGTAGGCGCGGCGGCTTCCGCGGTCGGCGCTTCGACGACAGCATTGTTCTTGCGTGCGCCGGCCAGCCGCGGCGCCATGATGGCCTTGTCGACCTTGGTTGAGCCGCAATGCGGGCAATTCACCAGACCGCGTTTGGCCTGTTTGTCGTAAGCGTTTGAATCGGCGAACCAGCTATCGAACTCGTGGCCTTGATCGCAAACGAGGGCGTAACGAATCATTCCGCGCCTCGGACCATATGTAGATGCGCGGCCTCGGCCATCGGTTCGACGATCTCGAAGCGCCGGCCATGTTGCAGCGATGGAACCCGGCCGCGCGCCTCGGCGACCAGCGCGTGATCGATCTCGGCCATGACGATGCCAGGCTCGGTTCCGCCTTCGGCCAGAATGCGGCCCCACGGATCGACAATCAGCGAATGACCGAATGTCGAGCGGCCGTTTTCGTGCTTGCCGCCCTGCGCGGCCGCCATCACGAAACAGGTATTCTCGATGGCGCGGGCGCGCATCAGCACATGCCAATGCGCTTCGCCGGTCTGTTGAGTGAAGGCCGAGGGAATAGCCAGCATGGTGGCGCCGGCTTCGGCGAGCGCGCGGTAGAGCGCTGGAAAGCGCAGGTCGTAACAGATGGTGAGCCCGAGACGGCCCCAGGGCAGGTCGTCGGTGATGGCGATGTCGCCCGGCCGGTAGCTGTTCGACTCGCGATAGCTTTCGCCATTGCCGAGGTCGACATCGAACATATGGATCTTGTCGTAGCGCGCCGCGATCTCGCCTTTGGGGTCGATCAGAAAGCCGCGGTTGGCGGCCTTCTCGGGCGCGACCTTGATCGCCAGCGAGCCAGCATGAATATGGATGCCGAGCTTGCGCGCCAGTCCGCGCAGCGCCGTCAGCGTCGGGTCGACGTCCTCTTCCTTGATGGTCGCGAACAGCCGATCGCGCTTGACCTCCATGATGTTGGTCATCTCGGGGGTCTGCACATAATCGGCGCCGGCGGCCTTGGCTTCGCCGATCAGGCGGATGGCGTCGGCCAGATTGGCGGCCGGGTCGACCCCCGACCGCATCTGAATCATCGCCGCCTTGAAGGTCGCCGGGGTGCCGCTCATGACGGCTGGCCTTCGCCGGCGAGCAGGGCGTCGAGCTTGCCGGCGTGGTCAAGGGCATGGAGGTCGTCGCTGCCGCCGACGTGAACCGAACCGATGAAAATCTGCGGCACGCTGGTGCGGCCGTGGGCGCGCTCGGTCATGGCCTGTCGCTCGGCCCGGCCGGAAACGTCGAATTCGGTGAATTTGACGCCTTTCTTGTTCAGCAAGGCTTTCGCCATGCTGCAATAGGGGCACCAGCGGGTCGTGTAGATCTCAATCGGGGGCATTGGCGACATCGCTCACAAATTACCGTCGGAAAGTATCCCGGACACCCAGCTTATATGGGGCGACCCAGGGGTGCGACAACCCGGGCGAAAACCAGCACGTCGACATTGGCGGCGCCGGCCCGGAGGAGGGCGCGGGTGCAGGTGTCGACTGTCGCCCCCGAGGTCAGGACGTCGTCGATCAGCACCAGCCGGCGGCCCTTGACCCTGGCCTTCTGGTTTGCCGGGACCCGGAACGCTCCCTGAACATTGTCGGCCCGTTCCACCTTGGACAGGCCCACCTGCTGGGGCGTAGCGCGCACGCGGGCGAGCACGTCTGGCCAGACCGGAACGCCGCAATGGCTGGAAATCGCGCCGGCCAGCGAAGCCGCCTGATTGAAGCGGCGTGACCACAGTCTGCGCCAATGCAACGGCACCGGCAGCAAGGCGTCGGCGCCTTCCAGTAGCTCTTGTCCGGCTCGGGCCATCCAGGCGCCCATCATCGGCGCGAGATCAAGCCGGTCGGCGTATTTGAACGACAGCACCAGCTTGCGCGCTATCTCATCGTAGCGCACCGCGGCGCGCGCCCGCCCAAAGGCCGGTGGGTGCGCGATGGCCTCCATCGAGATGATGCCCGGGCCGGGATCGTAGACGAAGGGAATGCCAAGCCGCGGGCAATAAGGCTGTTCGATCGGCGATAAGCGCGACCAGCAGGCGGCGCATAGACCGGTGCCTGAACCGAGCGGTTCGCGGCAGGACGGGCAGAGCGGCGGCAGCGCGATATCGAGAATAAATTTTCCGCCGCGCTGCAGCGCGGCAGTCGCGCGGGCAATAGGCCCGAGAAACGTTCCGGAGCTTGCGGTCTCTGGCATTGCAGCAGGCTATCGCGGCGAGAGGCCGCGCTCAACCTTATAAACAATTCGCTGCCGGACGCGGCGTGACCCTTGCCAGGGAGCGGGTCGCTACGCAATAAATTAGCAACTAAAAACGGGAGGACGAAATGGTTGGTGTTCAAACAAATATGATTGGAATCCAAACAAATGCCGCGCGGGAAGCGGGCGATGCCGGTGCCAGTCGCCGGCAGGTGCTCAAGACCGGCGCGGCGGCGGCGGCCTTTGCGGTCATGTCGCCCGCGGTGCTGAGGGCGCAAGGCCGGCCGATCAAGATCGGTCTGGTGACGCCGACTACCGGCCCCTTGGCGATTTTCGCCGAAACCGACGCTTTCACTTTGGCCGCATTCAAGAAAGCGGTTGCCGGCGGCATCACGATCGGCGGGCAGATCCATCCGGTTGACGTGATCGTCAAGGACAGTCAGTCCAATTCGAACCGCGCTTCGGAAGTCGCGAACGAACTGGTCAATGCGAGCAAGGTCGACCTGATGGTGACGGCGCATACGCCCGATACCGTTAACCCGGTCGCGGATGTTTGCGAGATCAACGAAGTGCCCTGCGTATCGACCGACGCGCCGTGGCAACCTTATTTCTTCGGCCGCAAGGGCAATCCCGCCAAGGGGTTCAAGTGGACTTATCACTTCTTCTGGGGTGCCGAAGCGCTGATCTCGACCTTCATCAATATGTATGACGAGCTGCCGACCAATAAAATCGTCGGCTGCCTGTGGCCGAACGACTCCGATGGCAACGCCTTCAGTGACAAGGGCCACGGCATGCCACCCGTGCTGGAAAAGCGCGGCTATAAGGTCGTCAACACCGGCAGCTTCGATCCGTTCGCGGAAAACTTCACGTCGCAGATTACCGCGTTCAAAGCGGCCGGCGTCGAAATCGTCACGTCGGTGCTGCCGCCGCCCACCTTTGCCAGCTTCTGGACACAGGCCGCGCAACAGGGCTTCAAGCCGAAGATCGTCACTCCCGGCAAATCGGCGGAATTTCCCGGCGCGGTCAATGCGCTCGGACCGCTCGGCAAGAATATCGGCATCGAGGTCTGGTGGTCGCCTTATCACCCGTTCTCGTCGCATCTGACCGGGCAGTCGTCGGCGCAATTGGCGGCGGCCTATACGGCGGCGACGAAAAAGACCTGGACCATGCCGCTCGGCTTCAAGCATGCCTTGTTCGAAGTCGCGGCCGACGTGCTCAAGCGCTCGAAGGCCCTTGAACCGGACGCCATCCGGGAGTCGATTGCGTCAACTCAGTATGAGTCGATCGTCGGTCCCGTGCAGTGGAAAAAGGGTCCGGTACCGAATGTCTGCACCACGCCGCTGGTTGGCGGCCAGTGGCAGGCGGCAGCCTCGGGCGGCGGCTACGACCTGAAGATCGTCAACAACAAGGACAATCCGAATATCAAGACCAACGGCAAGCTGCTGGTGCTGTAAGGCGGCGTTTCGGGTCCAAAACTTTCCGTTTCAAATGATCGTCAAATGGCTTTCATGGCCGGGACATTCCCGGCCATGACTGTTATTTGTGGCGCGCATGAACAGTCCCGCGATTTTCGACCGTCGACTTCTCCGCCAGCGTCAGGCGCGCGCTCGCGCCGCCGGTCCCGCGACATTCCTGCTCGATCGGGTCGCGGCCGAAATGGCCGAGCGTCTCGCGGTGGTGCTGCGGCCGTTCGAGCGGGCCGTCGATCTCGGGACGCCGACCGGCGCGGTGCGTCGGGCATTGCAGACCGACGGCCGGATGGCGGATCTGATCGCCGCGATGCCCGAGGCCCTTTCGTCGGAGCCGTCACCGCTGCGGGTGGTCACCGACGAAGAGATCTTGCCCTTCGCCGCCGGCTCGCTTGATCTGGTGGTGTCGGCGCTGGCTTTGCAATTCGTCAATGACCTGCCAGGCGCGCTGATCCAGATTCGCCGCGCGTTGAAGCCTGATGGATTGTTGCTGGCGGCGATGGTCGGCGGCGAAAGCCTGAACGAATTGCGCGAGGCCTTTGCCGAAGCGGAAAGCGAAGTCGAAGGCGGTATCTCGCCGCGCGTGTCGCCATTTGCCGATGTCCGCGATCTCGGCGGTTTGTTACAGCGCGCCGGGTTTGCCCTGCCGGTGATCGATTCCGATCGCTTAACGGTACGCTACGATTCGCCTCTGGCGCTGATGCAGGACCTGCGCGCGATGGGCGCGACCAATATTCTCGTCGAGCGCAGGCGCGTGCCGCTCAAGCGCGCCACCTTGCGGCGCATGTTTGAAATTTATGCCGAGCGTTTTGCCGATCCCGACGGACGGTTGCGCGCCACTTTCGAAATTGTCTGGCTGACTGGCTGGGCGCCGCACGACAGTCAGCAAAAGCCGCTCAAGCCGGGATCGGCGGCGCATCGACTGGCCGATGCGCTTGGCGTCAGCGAAATGCCGGCAGGCGATAAGGCAGGAAATTAGAAAGGCGGCGGTCTGTGGTGGCTAAAGCGGGATGCCGTTAAAAGATTGAACCGGCGGTGTCAGTTCAACGCGGCGGCGAAATTGGTCCAGAATGTCGTCAGCGAAGAACCGAAGGTGCTGATGGCGCCGATCAGGGCGATGGCGATGCCGCCGGCGATCAGCGAATATTCAATGGCGGTCGTGCCGTCCCGAGCGGCCAGGAATTTTCGGATTTTGGTGCTCATTGTCGGGCCGTGCATGAATTCTTCCTGCTCAGGTACGAAAAGTCGCGCGGTTTAAAGCAGCGCCATCAGGTGTGACACCAGCGGTTCGTCGGCCGGCGGCATGGCATAGTCCCGCATCTTGTTTGGCCTCACCCAGGTCAGCGTCTGACCTTCCCGTGCCGAAACCGTTCCCTGCCAGCGCCGGCAGACATAGAGCGGCATCAGAAGATGAAAATCGGGGTAGGCATGGCTAGCGAAAGTCAGCGGTGCGAGACAAGCGTCGCTAACGGTTATTCCAAGCTCCTCGTTCAGTTCCCGGATCAGACTTTGTTCCGGCCGTTCACCAGGTTCGATCTTGCCGCCGGGGAATTCCCACAAGCCGGCCATGGCTTTGCCTTCAGGCCGTTGTGCGAGCAGCACGCGGCCGTCGACGTCGATGAGGGCGCAAGCGACAACCAGGATAATTTTGACGCTCACGACCCTTCAGCCCTCACGATAGTTCGTCACGGTTAAAGCCGGTTCAAAAGCGCTTTGGCGCCGACGCCATTCATCGCGATGGTCAAGGAACGGTTAAGATCGGTAATCGCCGTTGATGGCGATATATTCCTTGGTCAGGTCGCAGGTCAGCACCCGGTCGCGCCCCTTGCCGAGCCCGATAGCCACCTTGAGGAAGATCTCCGGCTTTTTCATTTCGGCGGACACCTTGGCTTCGTCGTAAGACGGGTCGCGCGCGCCTTTGTGGGCGACGCGAATGCCGCCGAACCAGATCGACAATTTGTCGCGATCGGCGGGTTCCCCGGCCTTGCCGACCGCCATGACGACGCGGCCCCAGTTGGCGTCTTCGCCGGCGATCGCGGTCTTCACCAGCGGTGAATTGGCGATCGACATCGCGATCTTGCGCGCCGACTTATCGGACGCCGCACCTTCGACCACGATTTCGACGAGCTTGCGGGCGCCTTCGCCGTCGCGCGCCACCTGCTCGGCGAGATCGGCGAGCACGTCGTGGAGCGCTTTCCTGTAAGCCTTGAGTTTCGGATCGGCGGCGCGGGCGATCTTCGGGCAGTCCTTCGCCTGACCGGTCGCGAACATCATCAGCGTGTCGGAGGTCGAGGTATCGCCGTCAATGGTCACGGCGTTGAAGGTCGAGCCGACGCCGTCCTTGAGCAGCGCCTGCAGCGCCGGCGCCGAGATCGCGGCGTCGGTGAAGACGAAGGACAGCATGGTCGCCATATCCGGCGCGATCATGCCGGCGCCCTTGGCGATGCCGCAGATCGTCACCTTGGCCTTGCCGATCTTCGCCGTCGCGGTCGCGACCTTGGGGAAGGTGTCGGTGGTCATGATCGCCCTGGCGGCCTCGGGGAAAAAAGCGCCGGTCACGCGCTCTTTCAGGCCGGCCATCACGGGGCCGAATTTCGTGGCATCGAGCGGCTCGCCGATCACGCCGGTGGAGGCGAGGAAGATTTCGTTCGCCTTGCAGCCGACCGCCTTGGCGGTGATATCGGCGGTGAGCTTGGTCGCAGTCCGTCCGGTTTTGCCGGTGAAAGCATTGGCGTTGCCGGAATTGACGACCAGCGCCCGCGCTTTGCCGGATTTGAGATTGGCGCGGCACCACTCGACTGGCGCCGACGGGCACTTCGAGGTCGTGAATACGCCGGCGACCGTGGTGCCGGCATCGAACAGCGCCAAGAGTACATCGGTGCGGTTCTTGTAGCGGATGCCGGCCTCTGCGGTCGCCATGCGCACACCGGCGATGGCCGGCATAACGGGAATTTTGGTCGGGGCGAGGGGGGAAACGGCGGTGCTCATCGGCGCGGCATCCAATGATGGGTTAACCCGCATGTGCGGGCGTAATTTGGGGTACATAAACGAAATGGCCGGCACAAGACTTGTTCTTGCGCCGGCCATCGAGAAATCATCGAACCTGGGTAAGGTGATTATTTCTTGGCGGGTTCCGCCGCCTTGCCGGCCGGGGCTTCGGCCTTCGGCTCTTCGACCTTGTAGTTCTTCACGATCTTGGCGTCGGCGCGCAGCTTCTGCACCAGTTCGGCCTGCGCCTTGCGCACCACGAACTGCTCGAGCTGCGGCTTGACCTGGTCGTAGGTCGGCTTCGGCTTGACCCGCTTGTCTTCGACCTTGATGACATGCCAGCCGAACTGGGATTTGACCGGCGCCGAGACCTTGCCCTTGTCCAGAGCGAAGGCGACGTTGGCGAATTCCGGCACCATCTGTTCCTTGGTGAAATAACCGAGATCGCCGCCATTGGTCTTGCCCGACGGATCTTCGGTCAACTCATTGGCGATCTTGGCGAAGTCCTCGCCCTTGGCGAGGCGTGCTTCGACTGCCTTGGCCTTGTCCTCGGCGGCCTTGCTGGCCTTCTCGTCGCCGGCGGCGGCGCGGAACAGGATGTGGCGGGCGCGGACTTCCTGTTCGTCCGGCACCTTGGTCACCGCCTCGTCATAAACCTTGTGCATGGCTGCTTCGGTCTGGGCGTCCTTGGCCACCGACGTCAGCAGGTCTTCCATCATCAGCTTCTTGCGGGCGAACTCGAGCTTGCGCTTGAACTCGGCGCTGTCGCCGATCTTTTTGGCTTCGGCCGCCTTGGTGACCAGAATCATGTCGGCCATGAACTGGACCAGGTAGTCCTTCTTGGCGTCGGCCGACATCGGCGGCAGTTGACCGGCTTCCTGTTCGGCAATCGCCAGGTCGCTCTGGTGAATAGGCGTTCCGTCGACGGTGGCCAGGATGGGGTCGCCCTTGGCGTCCTGCGCCCGCAGCGGCGCGGCCGACACGATCAGCAGGGCCAGGGTCGCAATGAAGAGGCCAGCAAAGGGCCGGCTGTGTCGTGGCATGGCCGGGCGGCCGGCCTGGAACGGGATCGTCATCATGCTGTCCTTGGAAAGGGGTGTGGTTCGCTCGATGCGCGAACCGGGCACTTGTCGCCCAACAATCGTGGCTTTGCAATGGCGCACTGGCCGGACCGGCCGGCGGCGGCTGGTCGCAATTCGAGCACGGCCTTTGGCCGCTCCCAATTGACAATAATCCGACCCCCTCCTATCTCAAGTCCAACCTCGACCGGGCAGGCTCTACGTGCCCGGTCCGCGTCAAAATTGCCCAAAAAGAGCCGCATTTCCGGAGCGCCGGAAGCTGATCCGGCCGCTGAGGCGTGTTAAAAGCCGCCCAGCACACGACTAGGAGCTCCCCTGATGTTCGAAGGCTTCTTACGCAAGCTGTTCGGTTCCTCGAATGAGAGGGCGATCAAGGCCTATCTGCCCCGGGTTGACGCGATTAACGCGCTCGAGCCGGAGGTTTCGGCCCTGACCGACGAGGCTTTGCGGGCGCGGACCGCCGAATTCAAGAAGCAGCTCGCCGAGGGCAAGACGCTCGATGACATTCTGGTGCCGGCCTTCGCCACCGTTCGCGAGGGCGCCAAGCGCGCCATCGGCCAGCGCCATTTCGACGTCCAGTTGATCGGCGGCATGATCCTGCACGACGGCAAGATCGCCGAAATGAAGACCGGCGAAGGCAAGACGCTGGTCGCGACCCTGGCGGTCTATCTTAACGCGCTGGCCGGACGCGGCGTCCATGTCGTGACCGTTAACGACTATCTCGCCAAGCGCGACGCCGAATGGATGGGCCAGATCTACCGGTTCCTCGGGCTGACCGTCGGCAACATCGTGCACGGTCTTGACGATGCCGAACGCCAGAAAGCCTATGCCTGCGACGTCACTTACGCGACCAACAACGAACTCGGCTTCGACTATCTGCGCGACAATATGAAATTCCGGCTGGAAGACATGGTTCAGCGCGACCATGCCTACGCCATCGTCGACGAGGTCGACTCGATTCTGATCGACGAAGCGCGCACGCCGCTGATCATTTCCGGCCCGCTCGACGACCGCTCCGAATTCTACAATACAATCGACAGCTATATTCCGGCGCTCGACAAGGGCGATTACGAAATCGACGAAAAGCAGCGTACCGTGACGCTGACCGAAGCCGGCATGGAGAAGCTTGAGCAGCGGCTGCGCGACGCCGATGAGTTGAAGGGCGAGTCGCTTTACGACGTCGAGAACGTCTCGGTCGTCCATCACATCAATCAGGCGCTGCGCGCCCACAAGCTGTTCCAGCGCGACAAGGACTACATCGTGCGCAACGGCGAAGTCGTCATCATCGACGAGTTCACCGGACGCATGATGCCGGGCCGGCGCTATTCGGAAGGTCTCCACCAGGCGCTCGAAGCCAAGGAACACCAGCCGATTCAGCCGGAAAACCAGACGCTGGCCTCGATCACCTTCCAGAACTATTTCCGCATGTACGACAAGCTGTCGGGCATGACCGGCACGGCTTTGACCGAAGCCGACGAGTTCATGGACATCTATAATCTCGAAGTTCTCGAAGTGCCGACCAACAAGCCCTTGGCGCGTATCGACGACGACGATGAGGTCTATCGCACCACGATCGAGAAATACCGTTCGATTATCTCGCTGATCGAGGACTGCAAGAAGCGCGGTCAGCCGGTGCTGGTCGGCACCACCTCGATCGAGAAGTCCGAACAGCTTGCCGACATGCTGCGGCAGGCCGGCTGGCAGTCGCACGACTTCTCCGATCCGAACGCCTTTGCCGCTTTGTATTCCGGTGACGACGGCGCGTCGAAGACCAAGGTCTTCGCCATTCTGAACGCGCGTTATCACGAACAGGAAGCCTTCATCGTCAGTCAGGCCGGTGTGCCGGGTGCGGTGACGATCGCGACCAACATGGCCGGCCGCGGCACCGACATTCAGCTCGGCGGCAGCGCGGATATGCGTATCCGGCAGGAAATCACCGACATTGAGGACTGGGCCGAGCGCGATAAGTCGCCGCGTGCCGACGAGATCCGTCGTCAGGTGGCGCGCCTGAAGGACAAGGCTTTGGCCGCCGGCGGCATGTATGTGCTCGGCACCGAACGTCACGAAAGCCGTCGTATCGACAACCAGTTGCGCGGCCGTTCCGGCCGTCAGGGCGATCCGGGTCACTCGAAGTTCTTCCTGTCGCTCGAAGACGATCTGATGCGCATCTTCGGGTCCGACAAGCTCGATGGCATGTTGACCAAGCTGGGTCTGAAGGAGAACGAGGCGATCGTTCATCCCTGGATCAACAAGGCGCTGGAAAAGGCGCAGCAGAAGGTCGAAGCGCGTAACTTCGATATCCGCAAGAATTTGCTCAAGTACGACGACGTGATGAACGATCAGCGCAAGGTGATCTTCGAGCAGCGTCTCGACCTGATGCGCGACGAATCGGTCGACGAAACCGTGGCCGATATGCGCCATGCGATGATCGACGAGATGGTCGCCAAGCACATTCCGCCGAACGCCTATCCCGAACAATGGGACGTGGCCGGTCTGGACGAGGCCTTGCGTGAGGTTTTGACGCTGGCGCTGCCGGTTCAGGACTGGGCCAAGGAAGAGGGCATTGCCGACGAGGAAGTGCGCGAGCGTATCGAACGCCGTGCCGACGAGTGGATGGCGGGCAAGGTGGCCAAATGGGGCCCCGACGTCATGCGCTATGTCGAGAAGTCGATCCTGTTGCAATCGCTGGATCATCTGTGGCGCGAGCATCTGGTCATGCTCGAGCACCTGCGGCAGGTGATCGGTTTGCGCGGTTACGGCCAGCGCGACCCGCTCAATGAATACAAGGCCGAAGCCTTCAGCCTGTTCGAGGCCATGATCGCCAATCTGCGCGAAGTGGTCACCGGCCAGTTGATGCGCGTCGAGATCGTGCCACCGCCGGTCGACGAAAACGAACAGTTGCCGTTCATGCAGGCGCATCACGTCGATCCGCTCACCGGCGAAGATGAACTGGCACAGCCCGGCGCGGCCGCGCCTTTGGCCGCGACCTCGGTATCGGCCGGCGGCGGCGCTGTCGTCGCGCCGGAAAACCGCAATCCGAACGATCCGACCACCTGGGGCAAAGTCGGCCGTAACGAAGTCTGCCCCTGCGGTTCGGGCAAGAAATACAAGCATTGCCACGGCCGTTTCGCTTAATTGAGCCGTAGCGCGTCAGGAGAGTAGGGCTATGTCGCCGATTGCGCTCTTGCTCAATGTGCTATGGATCGTATGCGGCGGCGTCTGGATGGCGGTCGGCTGGGTGATCGCCGCCGTCATCATGGCGATCACGATCGTCGGCTTGCCCTGGGCCAAGGCGTCGCTGAACATCGCGGTCTACACGCTGTTGCCGTTCGGGCAGAAGGCCGTGTCGCGCGCCGATTATCTCGGCCGCGAAGATATCGGTACCGGGCCGTTCGGTCTGCTAGGCAATATTATCTGGTTCGTGCTCGCCGGCTGGTGGCTGGCACTCGGTCACCTGATTACCGCGGTGCTGCTGGCGGTGACGATTATCGGCATTCCCTTCGCCTGGGCGCATTTGAAGCTGGCGGGGATTGCCTTGTGGCCGATCGGCAAAGAGATCGTTCCGGCTTAAGCCCATCATCAGGACGAACGCCATGGCCAAGAAGCCTGACGATTTAACCGTACTGTCCGAACTGACCCGCGAGCGCGACGAACTCGACGCGGTGATCGAGGAGCTCATCGCCGATATGGCGCTGGCGCCGCCCGAGGCGCGCCAGTCCGGCGCCTGGGCGACCGATGGCGCGTCGACGAAGCGTTATCTGGAATTGACCAACCGGCAGGCAGAGCTCGAAAACGAGATCGTGGCCTTGTCGCGCGCCATTACCGCATCGGCAAAGACGACGTTGCCGAACTGATTGATCGCGAAATCAGGACTGCAGGAAACGCGGATTGAAGTCGTGCGACTTCGCCCAGGCGGTTAAAGCCTCGCGCGTCATCTCGGTGTGCCAGGTCGGATTGTTGCGCTCTTGCTCGATTGCTTCCTTGCGCGCGCCGGGTTTCTCGACCATCGGCAATTCGCCGCGGCTGATTGCGTCGAGCAACACGCGCGCCCAGGCGATGGTTTCCTGCGTTACGTTTGAACCCGGTTCGAGATCGCACCACAGGCGCGCGGCGTCTGATACGCTGAACTTGTTGACCAGCCGCCAGGCCTCGAAATGCGTCGTCGGCCCGCGGGTGACCGTCGGTTCGGTCGGCAATACCACCGAGGCGGTGACGGGCTGTTCCGGAGTTTGCCGCAGCGCAACAGTCGCACACAAAGTCGCCGCCAGCGTGCAATAGCCCGCCATGATCGCAATCGGATAGGCCACGTCGGCTTGCACGGCCCATACCGCGCCACCGAGAGCGACAACCACGCCGGTGCCGGCAGTTGCCAGCGCTGCCATCCCGATCGGGGCTCGCGCCGCCATGATTTCGCCGGTCACGGGCGCTGCAGCGGTCACTAGCTCGGTCGACTGGACCGGCTCAGCCTCCGGGAGCGAAGCAGCGGTGGCCAGTTCCAAAGCGGCGGACGGGGTCGAGGACATATTGATTGAACCTATTATTCACCGGGGGACGCGAAAGCGCGCGTCCGACAGGGCAAACACACATGGGGCGGTATGGGGTGCGGCTCGATGGTGGATGCCGATGGTGAGTAAACGTGAGAATCCAACCATTACTATTACGAGTTGGCGGCCCTCGGTCAAACCAGCTTGTGCATAGTTTGGCGCGGAAACGCCCACTCTATAAGGCTTATTGCCGGACTGTTCCGTCCTTTTCCAAGCTTTGTCGCGCGGCCCTGCGCCGCGTGGCTTCTGTTGGTCCTGCCACTCAAGGTCGCAGGTGTGGCGCGGCCGTCCCGCGCCGCAGTCGGTGATCGGCGACGCCATTTTCTTCACACAGCCGTGACCATGACGCCGGCATCCGGCCGCGTTCGGGCTTCGTAGCTTCCCCCGTTACAGCCTTTCAAACCAACCGATCACGGAGATCGCACAATGAAGACCGTTACCAAGCTCATCGCCGCCACCGCTCTCGTCGCTTCTTTCGCCGCGCCGGCCTTGGCTTCGGACGTTCAGTTCGAGGGCCTGACCCAGGCTGAGCGCAACGTCTATACCAACCCGAAGCCGCCGCAGAACTGGTCGGACGCTTACGCGATGGCGACGTCGATGCCGTCGCACAAGGCTCACAGCGCGCAGTGGGACGGCATGGTCCAGCGCGGCAAGGATCTCGGCGCCGCCGGGCTCCAGTAGCTGTCGGCGACGGCCTTGGACATCAAACGGCGAAGGGACCGCGTCAGCGGTCCCTTCTTCGTCTTGAAATGATCTTGCAATGAATGCGGCCGCCTGATCGATTGCTGGCCCTTGTCAGTCCTGCTGCAAAGATGCCGCCGATTCGGCGAGCGCCTGCTTCAGCGCCGGCGAGGCGCGATAGACCGGTACATAGCCGCGCGCCAGAATCTGCGCCGAGCGTTTATAGGCGGCGCGGGTGATTTTGGTCTCCGAATTGCTCAGTGTGCCTTCGATGGTCGCCGACAGGATGCCGGCCGGGTTCTCTATGCCGACTTCCACTTCGGACGACGTGGCGGTCAGCGCCGGCAGGCCCTGAGCCACTTCATAGGCGACGCTGCCAGGCATCAGACAGGCGGCGGCCAGACAGCAACCGCCGGTCACCGCCATTGACGCGTGGCCTTCCTGCGGCGTGAAATAGCGGGTCGAGATATTGCCGCCATTGGTCGGCGGGCCGACGATGCAGACTTTCGGAATAGTTTCGCTGTTGGCGATCTCGTCGGCGGTCATTGGCTTGCCGCTCTTGTTCTTGAGACCCATTTTCAAGCCGGCTTCGATCCAGAGCTTTTTCAAAGCCGAGAAAAACGCCTCGTCGTTGCGCAGGTCCTTGACCGACTCGGTGCCGGTTTTGCCGAATTCGGACGCGCGCGCGATCACCATCGGCACCGCGACGTCGACGCAGGACACCGTATAATCGCCGAAGCGATCGGCTACCGAACCGGTCGGCAGCGCCTTGCCGGTCTTGGCGCCAACCGGATTGGCCATGAACAGGTCGCAACCGGGAAATTCGCCGTCGACGCCGGGGATTGAGGTGAAGGCAAAGCCGTCGCCGTCGAGCGTGACCCGCGCCGTCATGTTGGCTTTTGTGTTGGTGTTGAAGATCTCGACTTCGCCGTGGCCGTTGAGTTCGCGCGGCAGGAACCGCTGATCGATCGCCCAGAAAGCCAACGCCGCCGACATGTTGCCGCAGTTGACGCTCCAGTCGATCTGCGATTTGCCGGCCGCGAGTTGCGCCAGCGTCGAGACGATCATCGGCGCGCCGTCGGCGGTCTTCGACATGTCGGCGAAGAACACCTTGTTGCTGGTGGCGTAGCCGCGCCCGAGACCGGTGATCTGCTTGGCGTCGGAGGAAGTGCCGGTCAGCGGCAGGCCCATCAGATGGCGTAACAGTTCCTCGCGCAGTTCGAGTTGTTTCGGCGCGACGCGGTCCCAGATCACCAGGCCGGTCGAGGTGCCGCCACGAACGTGCAGGACGGGGAACTCCCAGGTGCCGAAATTTTCGCGCGGCAGATGGTCGAGGGCCCTGGCGTCGGCGGAAAGGGGGGCTGCGTAATTGATGACACGCTCCTTGGGACGAGGTTGACCGGTCTGGCGCCGGTCCGGCGGCTGATTTAGGCCGACGGCCGGCCCCTGTCCAATCAACAAGCCCTTATTTTTTCGAACCGGCCGGCGCTATTTCAATTGCAGCGCCAGTTGCCGACGAAATGCGCGTTCTCGCTTGAGATGCCATTCCCGGCTCATGGCTTCGGCCTTGGTGGCGAAGCACTCGGAATGCAGCAGGACCCAGGCGCGGCCGCGCGTCGAGCGCGCGCCCTTGCCGCTATTGTGCTGCGCGAGCCGTCGCGGGATGTCGTTGGTCCAGCCGACATAAGTCAGGCTGCGGGTCCTGTCGCGGCTGCCGAGGACATAGACGTAGCACGCCGCCGTCACGGCATCGGTCTCGGGAGATGCGTCAGGCGAAGCCGGTCGCCGCGCCACGGTCAGCGCAGACCGGTCCAGCGGCTGTCGAAAGACCCGACCGGCACGACCGGTTGAGCGCCGCGCAGCGTGTTATCGCGATTGCTAGGCGCCGGCGCCGAATAGGCGGTGCGAAGTTGCGGACCGCTGGCCGTTGAGCCTTCGTCGCTGGCTTGCGCGGCAGCTTGTGAGGTCGTCTCCGGCTTCGCGGTCGGTTTGGCTGTATTATGCGCGACGCGGTTGTTTGCCGGATGTTTCGCCTTGGCCGCCAATTCGGTCTTGCCATGCCCGGCATGTAATTTGACCGGGTGGCCATTCGCGGTTTGCTGATGAGCCGGCGGTTCGGCGATGGCGGTCGGTTCCGCGGCTTCAGCCGGCGTCGGCGCGGCCGCAAAAATGTTGCCGATCAGCCCGGCAATCGAGGTCGGCTTTGGCTGTGGCGGGGCCTGTCCAATCTTGGGCTCCGGCGCTGGTTCCGGCATCGGGACATGGGCCATTTCGACCGGGGCATTGGCGGCCTGCGCCGGGTCCTGCGGCACCGACACCATCGTCACCGGCGCGGGCGTGTCGTCATTGCGCGGCAGCGCGCCCGGCGCGGTCGCCACCTGGATCGCGTGACCTTTCGCGTCATAGCCCTGCTGGACCGTGATTTTCTCGGCGAAGGCCGGGTTCATGCCGCCGTCGATGCCTTTGCGCGATGGCACGGTCGCGACGCCCTCGGCGATATATTGCGCCAGCTGGACCTGCTCCTTGTGCCGGCGGTCGAGCACGACATCGGCGATGGTCTTGTCGAGTTGGTAGACCGGGCACTTGCCACGGGCGTTGAACGACAAAGGACGCGAGGCATTGTCGGGCGGCGCCGCATCGAACACGTAACGCTTTTCGCAGACGGCGACCTTCGGCTCTTGATGGGTGGCCTCGAAGTTGTCGTAGCCTTCCTTGAGCATCTTCCAGAACGCGAAGTTCGGGTTGTTGCGATGCCGGGCCATGTTGAGGGCGGTCATGCGGAACGGGAAGGCTTCCAGTTGGAAGGCTTTTTGGCCGCCGTAAAACGACTCGCGCGCCAGTGCGTAAATTTCCTGGATTTGCTGATCGGTCATGGCGTAGCAGCCACGCGACGAGCAATCGCCATGCACCATCAATTCCGAGCCGGTATAGCCCCAGGCGCGGTCATAGGCATTTGGGAAGCCGGTGTTGAAGGCGAGGTAATAATTCGAGGCCGGATTCATCTGGCCGGGCGTGATCGTGTAGAAGCCTTCCGGCGCCTGGCGGTCGCCTTCCTTCTTCTTGGGGCCGAGATCGCCCGACCAGCGGCAGATCGGATAGGTCTTCAACAGCGCGTATTCGCCGTTGCGGTCCTTTTTCCAGATCTCCAGTTCCGCCTCTTCCTTGAAGATGCGGGCCAGTATCGGCGAATCCTTGTCCATGTTCTTGGAAGCGATTTCGGCCAGCGTCTTTTCCGACAGCGGCGCTTGCGAGCGACCCGACGGCGACATGTCGCCGGGATTGCAACCGGCAAGCGCGATCGCCGCGGCAATGGCCGCGGACGCCAGAAGGGTGCGGGATATGCCTCGCCTCAAAACGCAGTACTCCCCGAAGGGCGGACGCTCATTGAGACACCGTTATCCATAAGATGTGGCATTCGCAAGGCGGACCAAGGGCCCCTTAGCTAGCCCTAAGTGCATGGTAAAGCAAACCTAAATGCGGGCAAGCGGTCTCTGGCAACCGTCCTGCGGCGGTCTTTCCTGGCCCGGTTTTGACGCGGGTTGGCAGGCCGGCGACATGAAAGGGCGATTGATCGCGTGTCGGCTTAGCTGGCAATCCGGGTCTGGACCCGGCCCATGTTAAGGAATTTCTCGCGCCGAACTTTGCGCAAGGCACTGCTGTCGAGCGATTTAAGTTCGGTCAGCGCGCCGGCGATGGCCTCCGCCGTGGAGGCGATCGCGGCCTTGGGGTCGCGGTGGGCGCCGCCGGTCGGTTCGGCGATGATGGAGTCGATGACGCCGAAGCGCATCATGTCCTGGGCGGTGATCTTCATGTTGGTGGCCGCTTCCTGGGCCTTGGTGGTATCGCGCCACAGGATCGAAGCCGCGCCTTCCGGCGAGATCACGCTGTAAATCGCGTGTTCCAGCATCAGGACCCGGTTGGCGGTCGCCAGCGCGATGGCCCCGCCGGAACCGCCCTCGCCGAGGATGACCGCCACATTGGGCACGCCGAGCCCGAGGCAGACATCGGTCGAACGGGCGATGGCTTCGGCCTGACCGCGCTCCTCGGCGCCGATGCCCGGATAGGCGCCGGCGGTGTCGACCAGACTGACGACCGGAATGCCGAAGCGTTCGGCCATTTCCATCAGCCGCACGGCTTTGCGGTAGCCCTCGGGCTTGGCCATGCCGAAATTATGTTTCAGTCGGCTTTCGGTATCGGAACCCTTTTCGTGGCCCAGAATGCAAATGCTCTCGCCGCGAAACCGACCAAAACCGCCAACAATCGCTTCGTCATCGCCGAATTTCCGGTCGCCGGC
The DNA here is from genome assembly GCA_016124795.1 of Rhodopseudomonas sp. Classification (GTDB taxonomy): domain Bacteria; phylum Pseudomonadota; class Alphaproteobacteria; order Rhizobiales; family Xanthobacteraceae; genus Pseudolabrys. The sequence goes on from WGNB01000009.1 coordinate 43,299, forward strand.
CAGTGGCACGAATTCGGTCAGCAGACCCGCGACATAGTCCAGGCAATGCGGACGCTGCGGGTGGCGCGCCACCTGGGTTTTCTGCCAGGGCGTCAGTTCGCCGTAGAGTTCCTTCAGCGCCAGCCCGGCCTTGCTCTCGAGCCGGCCGATTTCCTCGGTCACCGAGACCGCATTATCGGTCTCGCTCATCGCGCGCAGTTCCTCAACCTTGGCTTCCAGTTCGGCCACCGGCTTTTCGAAATCGAGATAGCTGCGCATAGCGTTGATCGTTGTCTCTAAATGAGCGATGGGCGGAACGGATTGAAGCGCGCAACTGGCCCCCGGAAGGCCGTTGAGTCAAGCGAGCCGAGGCTTATCGGCGAGTTCCGTCAGGATTTAGGCAAGTTCGAGCCAAACCGATAGTGCGTTTTTAACCGTATTTTCCCTCGAGGCGACAGTCGGCCGTGGCTTTTTCCCGGTCTTAACGGCATTTCGCCAGTCTGAGCCCCATTGAATGTCGAATGTCCGTTTCGGATGCGCGGGGCGTAATGTCGATTATCGATCACTGGACCGGCTGGCAGGGACGTCTGGCTGGCTCTTCGGATCAATCCACCGTGACGGCGCGGCCGATCGCGGCGGAAATCGTCGATCTGTTGAGCGTGCCGCAAGGCGCCTGGGCGGATCTCGTCGGTCGCGCCATCGAGCCGAACGGCTTTTATCATCCGGCCTGGGCGCGCGCCGTCGCCGGCCATGCCGAGGGCAAAACCGGCGCGCGGGTGTTGCTCGCCTGGGACGGCCCGGCGCGTCATCGTCTGATCGGTCTGTTGCCGGTGGTCTCGGCCTGGCATGCCTTGCGCCTGCCGATCCCGGTGTTTGTCGCCTGGCAGGCCTATTCGCCACTGACGACGCCTTTGCTCGATCGGGACAAAGCCGATGAGGCGGCGCGGGGCTTGATGATCGCGGCGAGAGCCGCCGGCGCCATGGCGGTGTTGCTGCCGCATGTCGCCGATACGGGCCCGGCGGCCGACGCCATGCGCCGCGCCATCGTCTCGTTGAAGACAGGTCCCTACACGTTCGACCGCCATCAACGCGCCTGCCTTGACGCCACGCAGACTGGCGACGCCGCCATCGCACCGCTTGGCGCGAAGAAGATCAAGGAACTGCGCCGCCAGCGCCATCGCCTGGCAGACGCCGGCGAGGTTCGATTCAGGATTGCCGCGCCCGGTTTCGAGACCGGGGCGGCGCTGGCCGCCTTCCTCAAGCTCGAAGCCGCGGGCTGGAAGGGCCACAAAGGTACCGCCTTGGCCAACAAGCCGGGGGACACGCAATTCATCAAAACGGCGGTGACCGAGATGACGACCGCCGGCGCGGCGGAAGTCGCGACTTTGTCGGTCGGCCAGAAGGTCGTCGCGGCTGGCATTTTGTTGCGCCATGCGCGGCGCGGCTACTTTTTCAAGATCGCCTACGACGAATCCCTGGCGAAGAACTCGCCCGGCGTGCAGTTGACGCTCGATGTCACCCGTCATTTCTGCGCCGCTACCAACATCGATGACGTCGATTCAACAGCGGTCAGCGGGCATCCGATGATCGATCACGTCTGGCGCGGGCGTTTGAGCGTCGCCGATCTGCTGCTGCCGGTCGAACCAGGATGGTTCGCGATGGCGACTTTCGCCGCGCTGATCGGCGCGCGCCGTTTGTTGCGGGGCGCCGCCCGTTCCGCATTTCATCATATGCGTTCGCTGAAAGGACAAAAGCCATGACGTCAGTCGCCGTGACACCCGTCGCCATGACATCTAACGCCATGACATCCAGCGCCTTGGTGGAACCGGCCGATCAAGCCGCCTTCGCCAGCGCTTTTCCGCTTCAGCCCTTCACGCTCAGGCACCGTCTCGCCGACAATCCGTTGTTCACTTTGCCGCGCATCGTCGATCTCGTGCGCGAACTGCCCGTCGATTCGATTGAATACAGTTCCGGCAAAGCAGCGATCGGTCAGGACCCGAGCGAAGTCCAGTTCATCGATCTCGATCCGGCTGACGTGATCCGCCGGATCGAGACCTGTGGCGCCTGGATGGTGCTCAAGCGTGTCGAACAGCATCCGGCCTATCGCGCCGTGATCGAAGAGGCTCTGCTCGCGGTGGCGCGTGCGAACGGTCATGCCAGCCTGCAAGACGCGGGCTTTGAGGATATTCGCGGCTTCATGTTCGTGTCGTCGCCGGACTCGACGACGCCGTTTCATGTCGATGCCGAGGATAATATCTTCGTCCATATCCACGGCGACAAGTTCTTCACCATTTGCGACAACCGCGACGGCTCGGTGGTGTCGGACGACGCCATCGAGAATTCGCTGACCAAGCATCGCAACGTCCGCTACAGCGAGGATTACGAATCGAAATCGACCTGTTACGCGCTTAAAGCCGGCGATGGCGTGTTCGTGCCCTATCTCTGGCCGCATTGGGTGCGCACCGGTTCCCAGTTCTCGATCTCGATGGCGGTGACCTGGAAGACGCGGGCCGTCATGGCCAAGAACGACGTCTTCGTGGTCAATTCGCTGCTGCGCCGGATCGGATGGCCGCAGCGCGCGCCGGGACACAATCCGGCGCTCGACAAGATCAAGCTGGTGTTGTTCCGCTCCGCCAAGGCGGTGGTCGATCCCTTGCGCAAGAGCGTCGCCGCGCGTGCGCTGATCCGCAAACTGGTGCTTGGCAAGAACGCCAATTACTTCATGAAGGCGAAGACGGCGGCATAGGTCTTACGAGGCTAGTCGCGCCCCGCAATGGTGGATCCGTCATCCTGAGGTGCGAACGTGCGGAGCACGTGAGCCTCGAAGGATAGACGGGCACGGATGGGCCGTCGCCCTTCGAGGCTCGGCCTTCGGCCTCGCACCTCAGGGTGACGGTTTACCCGCGCTCGCCGTCATTCAACGGATGCAGGTCGCGCACCAGCGTCTTGAGCCGTTCCTCGAGAACATGGGTATAAATCTGCGTCGTCGAGATATCGGCGTGGCCGAGCAAGGTCTGCACGACCCGCAGGTCGGCGCCATTGTGCAACAGATGGCTGGCGAAGGCGTGGCGCAGGACATGCGGGCTGAGGCACGCCGGCGCGATGCCACAGGCCTGACCGAGGCTTTTCAGTTCGCGGGCGAAATGCTGGCGGGTCAGGTGCCCCTGTTCGCCGAAGGATGGGAACAGCCACTTTTCCTTGGCGTGTCCGGCCTCGGCGCGCAGCGCGAGATATTCCGCCATCGCGCGCTTGGCCGCGCCATTGAGCGGCACCAGCCGTTCCTTGTTGCCCTTGCCGCGAACCGCCAGCATCCGCTGGTCGGACCGCGCGGCGGACGCCGGCAATGCCATCAACTCCGATACCCGCAGGCCGGTGGCATAGACGACCTCCAGCAGGCACAGCAGCCGGGCATGACGCAGCCGCACCGGTTTCGGCAATGTCGCGTTCTCGGCATTGGCGCGCGCCTGCGCCAGCAGGCCATCGACCTCGGCGATCGACAGGACCTTCGGCAAGGTCAAGGCGCGCTTGGGGCCCTCCAGCACCGCAGCCGGATCGTCGCCGCGCTTTCCTTCCGCATAAAGGAAGCGATAGAGCTGGCGGGTTGCCGACAAGCGCCGCGCCAGCGACGAGGCGGCAAAGCCGCGTTCGGCCAGGCCTTTGAGAAAGCCGCGCAGATCGTCGGTATTCGCCTTGGCGACCGACGTGCCGGCGGCGCGCAGATGAGCGGCGAGGTCGGCCAGGTCATTGCGATAGGCGGCCAGGGTATTCTCGCCGGCGCCACGTTCGGCGGCCTGCATGTCGAGGAACAATTCGACCAGGGCATCGTCGGTCGGTTGCGGCCGTTTGGCCATGGTCTTGGCCCTCGCGCGTTACCGCGGCGGTTTGACGAACTTGCTGGCCGGTACCGTTACCACCATTTCGCGCGGTTGATACTTGACGAAGGTGGCCAGCGAAAACACGCCGACATAGATCGCACCGGCGATCATTCCGACAATAAAGAGGAATCTGAACAGACTTGGCATTAACGACCTAGCGCTCAATATCCGGCATTAAAGTGCAGCCACATGGTAAATTTCGGCCGGTGCCCGCGGACGGTGTTCTGAGCTTCGCGAGTACGACCATGTTCCTTAACCGCTGACAAGCCCGGATTGGCACCTAGGCGTGGGTCTGACCCATCGCGGTTGTCACGATTGCTGGTATATGGAACCGTTATGCCGATTTGGAAACCCCGACATGGTTAACGCCACCATCCCGAAGACCGCGGAAAACGTCGACGAGCAGGCCCGGATCGCGTCGATTCTGCGCGCGCTCGGCGCGCGGTCGGTGGTTCTGGTCGGCATGATGGGTGCCGGGAAGTCGTCGATCGGCCGCCGGCTGGCGGGACGGCTCGGGCTACCGTTCGTCGATGCCGACAGCGAGATCGAGACCGCCGCCGGCATGACCATTGCCGATATTTTTTCCCGGCATGGCGAGCCGTATTTCCGCGCCGGCGAGGCCCGCGTGATCGCCCGCCTGCTCGATCACGGGCCGCAGGTGCTGGCGACTGGCGGTGGCGCCGTGATGGACCCGCGCACGCGGGACCTGATTCACATCAAGGGCATTTCGGTCTGGCTCAAGGCCGAGCTCGACGTGCTGGTAAAGCGGACCAAGCGGCGCGGCGAGCGGCCGCTGGTCGACCGGATGAAAGAACTTTTGCCGTTGCGCGAACCGGTCTACGCCTTGGCCGATGTCACCGTTCAGTCGCGCGACGAGCCGCACGAAACGATTGTCGACGATATTGTTGCCGCTTTGGCGCGGCACATCGCGCAAACCGGCGCGATCGTCGCTGAGGAGAATGACTAGATGACCGCGTCCACCACCGTGCTTGCAGACAAGCCCGCCGGAACCGCCGCGCCGATCACCGTCGCGGTGGCGCTGGCGGAGCGGACTTATGACATCCTCATCGGCCGTGGCGCCATTGCCTCGCTGGGCGCGCGGATCAAGACGTTGCGGCCGGGCGCCAAGACCATCGTCATCACCGACGAGAACGTTGCCCGGCATCATCTGGCCACGGTCGACGCGATCCTGGCTGACAGCGGCATCGTCAACACGAGTTTCGCGGTCGCGCCCGGCGAAGGTTCGAAGAACTATGCGACCTATGAAGCGGTCTGCGAGGCCATCATCGCCGCGCGCATCGAGCGCGGCGATCTGGTGATCGCGCTCGGCGGCGGCGTCATCGGCGACCTTGCCGGATTTGCCTCGGCCAGCGTGCGGCGCGGTCTCGATTTCGTCCAGGTGCCGACGTCGCTATTGGCGCAGGTCGACTCGTCCGTGGGCGGCAAGACCGGCATCAATTCGCGTCAGGGCAAGAATCTCGTCGGCGCTTTCCATCAGCCGATTCTGGTGATCGCCGATACCGCGATGCTCGATACGCTGTCGCCGCGCGAGTTCCGCGCCGGCTATGCCGAGGTGGCCAAATATGGGTTGCTCGGCGACGCGCCGTTTTTCGCCTGGCTGGAAAACAATTGGCAGGATGTCTTCGCCGGCGGCGCGGCCAGTCTGGCGCGCGAACAGGCGATCGCGGTCTGTTGTCGTAACAAGGCCGGCGTGGTGTCGCGCGACGAGCGCGAAACCGGTGAGCGTGCGTTGCTCAATCTTGGCCATACGTTCGGTCACGCTTTCGAAGCCGGCGCTGGCTATTCGCAACGCTTGCTGCACGGCGAGGCGGTGTCGCTCGGCTGCACGCTGGCCTTCGAGTTTTCCGCGCGCAAGGGATTGGTCGGCGACAACACCGCCGGCCGGGTTCGCGCGCATCTTGCCAGTGTCGGTTTGCCGACCCGGGTTCAGGATGTGCCCGGCGGGGTGCCGGACGCCGATCGCCTGATGGAGCTGATCGCGCAGGACAAGAAGGTCAAACGCGGCAAGCTCACCTTTATTCTGGCGCGTGGCGTCGGCGAGGCGTTTGTCGCCAACGATGTCGATCCGGCCGAGGTGCGCGGCTTTCTGGCCGAGAAGCTTGCCTCATAAAGAACCGAACGTATGACCGCAAACGACTGGCTCTCTCTTGTTATCGTTCTGGTGTGTTTGCTGCTGTCGGCATTCTTCGCCGGCAGCGAGACGGCTTTGACCGCTTCGTCGCGCGCCAGCATGGCCCGGCTTGAAAAGCAGGGCAACAAGCGCGCGGCGCTGGTCAATCGTCTGCTGACCCAGCGCGAGCGCCTGATTGGCGCGCTGCTGCTCGGCAACAACGCGGTCAATATCGCCGCCTCGGCGCTCGCCACCGGCATCATGCTGGCCTGGTTCGGCAATGCCGGCATTGCCTATGCGACGGTGGCGATGACGCTGGTCGTCGTGGTGTTTTCGGAAATCATGCCGAAGACGGCGGCCTTCAACGCGCCCGACCGCATCGCGCTTCTGGTCGCGCGGCCGATGCTGATCATCGTCAAGGTGCTTGGCCCGGTGCTGATGATGATCGAACTGTTGGTGCGCTGGCTCCTGAAGCTCATCGGCATCAATGTCGGCGTCGATCAGCAGGTGTTGTCGGCGCATGAGGAACTGCGCGGCGCGGTCGACCTGTTGCATCGCGAGGGCGGCGTCGAGACCGCCGATCGCAACATGTTCGGCGGCGTGCTCGATCTGCGGGAACTGGTGCTGTCGGACGTGATGATCCATCGCACCAACATGATCACGCTCAACGCCGACGATAAAGCCGAAGAGATCGTCAACGCGGTCATCGCCTCGCCGGTGACGCGGATTCCGCTGTGGCGCGGCAATCCGGAAAACATCATCGGCGTCCTGCACGTCAAGGACCTGTTGCGCGCGCTGCACGCGGTCGACGGCGACGCTGCCAAGGTCGACATCGGCGCGCTGATGACACCGCCCTGGTTCGTGCCCGATACCCGGCTGGTCTCCGATCAGCTCAAGGCTTTCCGCCGCCGCAAGACGCCGTTCTCGCTGGTGGTCGACGAATACGGCGAGGTCGAAGGCCTCGTTACACTTGAAGACATCCTCGAAGAAATCGTCGGCGACATCACCGACGAGCACGATGTCGCCATGCCCGGCGTGCGCCGGCAGCCGGATGGTTCGGTGAATGTCGATGGCGCGGTGCCGATCCGCGATCTCAACCGCGTCATGGACTGGAATTTGCCGGACGAGGAGGCGACCACCATCGCCGGTCTGGTCATCCATGAAGCGCGGGCGATCCCGGAAATCGGGCAGAGCTTCACCTTCCATGGCTTCCGCTTCCGGGTGCTGCGCCGGGCGCGCAATCGCATCACCGCGCTGCGGATTCAACCATTGCCGAAAGCCGGGGCGGCCAAGGCTTGATCCCGGCGCGTGGGGTCGCGGTCATGGCGTGGCGATAATGACGACCCCGTCGGCGGCGACCACGCCGCGTCCTTCCGGCAGGACGAAGAGCGGGTTGATCTCCGCTTCCACAAGCCGGTCGCCGAGCGCGAGCGCCATGGTCGAGAAGGCGACGATGGCGTCGACCAGCGCGGCCTGATCGGCAACCGGGCGTCCGCGATAGCCCTTCAGCAGCGGGGCGGATTTCAATTCGTCGATCATCGCCCGGGCCTCGCCGGGCGACACCGGCGCGAGCCGCAAGGTCGTATCCTTGAACAGTTCGGCGGCGATGCCGCCGGCGCCCAGCAGAATGGCAGGGCCGAGTTGCGGGTCGCGCTTGAGGCCCAGAATGAGTTCGACGCCGCCGGCGACAAGCTCCTGTACGAGGAAGCCTTCCGGTGACTTGCCGGTTGCCTGGGTGAAGGTCGTTGCCATTTTCGCGCAGGTGTCGGCGACATCGCCCGGCGCGACATTCACCGCCACGCCGCCGGCTTCCGACTTGTGCAACACGTCGCGCGACAGAACCTTGACGACCACGTTACCGGCAAAACCTGTAGCCGCCGTTTCGGCCGCCTCGGCGGTCGGCGCGGCAACTTCCCGTGTCACCGGCACTCCGAATGTCGCGAACAGGGCTTTGCTTTCCGCTTCGTTGAGGGGGCCGGGCCGCAGCAGCGCCTGAATGTCGGCACCGACCGCCGGAAGGGCCGGCGCGGCCATCGCTTCCGGCAGGCTGCCTTGCGCGCTGCGCCACAGGGCGTCCAGCGCCACCAGGCAACCTTCCGGCGATGCGAAGGTCGGTACGCCGGCCATATTGAGCCGCCGAACGAGATCGGGCGCGTCGGGGCTGACAAAACCCATCACCGGCTTGGCGCTGCGCGCCGCGCCTTCGCGCAAGGGGCGGCCGACGGTTTCCGGATTGTTCAAAGCCGAAGAGCCAAGCACGACGGCGATAGCGTCGTAGCTCGGACTGTCGATCAGGCTGTCGATGATGGTGCGGAAGTAGTCCGACTTCACGCCCGCCAGCGTGACGTCGATGGGATTGCGGTCGAGCGTTGCGCCGGCGATGTCGAGCGCTTTCAGGCGCGCCGCGGTCGCCGCATCCGGCGCGGGCATGGCGAAGCCGGCGACACCGGCGGCGTCGGCAAGCAGACTGGCGGCGCCGCCGGTCGAGGTGACGACGGCGAGACGGCGACCGGCCAAGGCCGGCGCGCAACTCAGCGCCATCGGCATGTCGAGAAGGTCGGAATAGCGCTCGGCCCGGATGATACCAAGCCGCTTGAACAGAGCGTCATAGGCGGCGTCCGATCCGGCCAGCGCGCCGGTATGCGAGGCGGCCGATTGAGCGCCGGATTCCGAACGCCCAACCTTGAACGCGACCACCGGCTTGCCGGCGTGCCGGGCCGCGATAACCGCGCGTTCGAAATGCGCCGGATCGCGCAAGCCCTCGAGATACAGCGCGATCACCTTGGTCGCGGCGTCGTTTGCGCAATAGCCGATGAAGTCGGCGACCCCGAGGTCGCATTCGTTGCCGGTCGCGATGAGCTTGGAGAAGCCGATGCCTTGTGCCTGGGCGCGTGACAATAACGAACCCAGGATGCCGCCGCTTTGCGAAATCAGCGCAATCGAGCCGGCGACAAAATCGGCACCGACCAGCGCGGCGCTTGCCGACAAGGCGATTCCGTCGGTGATATTGATCAGGCCGATGGTATTCGGCCCGAGCAGCCGCATCGGCCCGGCGGCTTCCTTGAGCGCGCGCTGCTGGCGCTGGCCTTCCTCGCCGCTTTCGCCGAAGCCGCTGGCCAGCACGATGGCCGTACCAGCGCCGATGGCGCGCAACTGACCGATCGTCTCGATGACGCGGCTGGCACCGACCAGAACGATCGCGACGTCCGGAGCTTCCGGCAACGATGTGGCGTCCGGATAGCAAGGGCGGTCGCCGATCGTCCGGTAGCGTGGATTGACCAGATAGATCTTGTCCCGGTAGCCGAGCTTTTCCAGATAGGCCAGCGGGCGGCCGGTCAGCTTGTCGATATCGGCGGAGGCGCCAATGATGGCGACGCTGCGCGGCTTCATCAAACGGTCGAGCGGTGTCACGGTCGCGGTCACTTAGCGGCTCGACTTGTTGAGGAAGGCATTGACCGCGTCGTGGTGCTCCGACGTCGTGTAACAAATGGCCTGGGCTTCGCGGCCGAGCGCAAGAACCTGCTCGGTGCTCGATTCGAAACTGCGGTCGAGGATTTCCTTGCAGAAAGCGATGGCCACGGCGGAGCCCTGGCTCAGGTCGCGCGCCCAGGCGACCGCATCGGCGATCAGGGTGTCGGCCGGGCTGACGCGGTCGGCAAGACCGATCGAAAGCGCTTCCTTGGCATCGACAGTGCGTCCGCTGAAAATCATGTCCTTGGCGCGCGGCAAGCCGATCCGCCGTGGCAGGAAATACAGTCCGCCGCCATCCGAAACCAGACCGCGTTTCACGAAGCTCATGCTGAATGCCGCTTGTTCGGACGCGACGATGAAGTCGCAGGCCAGCGCCAGGTCGCAGCCCAGTCCGGCAGCCGCGCCATTGACGGCGGCGATGGTCGGTTTGGCCAACCCGTGCAACGCCGCGATGCTGCGATGGGTTTGATGTTGCCGGCGCCAACCGTTGACCGCGATCTTGCCGGGCGGCGCTTTCAATCGTTCCTTCATCCCGGAAATGTCACCGCCCGAACAAAACGATTTGCCGTTGCCGGTCAGGACCACGGCGCGGACGGCTTCGTCGGCCGCGACACGCTCCAGAATGGCAATAAATTCGGCGCGCATCGCGTCGTTGATCGCGTTGCGAACCTCGGGCCGGTTGAGGGTCACGATTCCGATTGAGTCTTGCAGCGAAAATTCCACGAGCGACGTCATCGCAGTCCTCATTGAAGCGGTTGAGAGTTTGCGCGGCCGGCGCATCAGGCCGGCCGCCCAGAGTGTCGGACGGCCGGGGCGACCGGCCGTCCATCGTGTCGGTTACTTGATCTGGATATGGGCGGCCTTGATGACCTTGGCCCAGCGCGCTTCTTCGCCCCGGACGTATTCGCCGAGTTGAGCCGGCGTACCGCCGACCATGATCAGACCTTCGTTGCTCGCCAGTTTGTCGAAGGCGCTGGCTTTGAGCGCCTTGTCGACGGCCTTGTTCAATCGGTCGATGATTGGTGCCGGTGTCTTGGCCGGGACGAACAGGCCGTACCAGCTTTCGGCGGCATAACCGGGCACGCCGGCTTCGGCGATGGTCGGCAGGTCCGGGAAGGCGGCGGTCCGTTCCGCCGATGTGACGGCCAGCGCGCGCAACTGGCCGGCCTTGATCAGCGAGGTCGCGCTGGCGACGGTGGTGAACATGACTTGAATGGTACCGCCGAGCAGATCGGTGATGGCCGGCGCCGCGCCCTTGTAGTGCACGGCGGTCAGTTTGACGTTGGCGAGGCTCTTGAACAATTCGCCGGCGAGGTGCGCGGACGTGCCGGGTCCGAATGTGCCGTAGTTCAACTTGTCGGGATTGGCCTTGGCCGCGGCGACCAGATCGGCAATCGATTTGAAGTTCGACTTCGGGCTGACGACGACGATATTGAATGAACGTGCGACCAGCGCGACGGGGGCGAAGTCCTTGTCGGTGTCGAACGGCAGCTTGCCGCGCAGGCTCGGGTTCACCGCGTGGGCGAAGGTCGCCATGACCATGGTGTGGCCGTCGGGAGCGCTGTTGGCGACATATTGCGTGCCGATGATGGTGCCGGCGCCCGGCTTGTTTTCGACGATCACCGATCCGCCGAGTGTTTTTTCCATTTCCTGCGCGAGAATGCGCGAGATCACGTCGGTGCCGCCGCCGGCCGAGAACGGCACGACAATGCGGGTGACCTGGCTGGTGAATTCATCGGCCCGTGCCGCGCCGGACAGGGATGCGATGCAGGCGAGAACGGTGGCGGCCTGTGCGAACCGGTGGAGCGCCGCGGATGCGGGACGCCGGTTCGGTGTCCGGCCGTTGCATTCGGCGGGTTTCGCGCCGGCGATCGTGTCGTGATGCGTCATAGTGACCTCCAAGTTTCCAACCGATGGGAGTGTTTTTGTGCGACGGGCGTCGCGCCGCCGAGCCGTGGCGGATGCCGTTTTTATCGGTCCCCGCTTAGCATGGCCGGCGGTGCGGCAGGCTCGATCATTTCCACCTGGTGGAATTGACGGGATTCGGTAAAGTATCGGAGGGCTTTGGCGGATATGTGCGCCGCAGCAAGTGCGCGCGGGATGGCAAGGTTGGTCAGGCAAGGTTCGTCGCGAAAGAAGCGCGGCAAGTCGCCATTGAACCGCTCGCTTAAGCGCGGTGTCGCGATCTTACGGGCGTTCCGGCCCGGTTCCGAGCTTCTCGGCAACGGCGATCTCGCCGAGCGTACCGGTCTGGCGCGGGCCAGTGTTAGCCGGCTGACCCGGACCCTGGTCGAGACAGGTTATCTTGAATATGACGCGCGGCAGCGCGCCTATCGGCTCGGCGCGCCGGTGCTCAGTCTCGGTCATGCGATGCGGACCGGCTCGTCGGTGCTGCGGGTGGCGACGCCGCTGATGGCGACGCTGGCGCGGCGTCTGCGGATCAATGTCGGCCTCGCGGTTCGCGATTGCGACGAGATGGTCTATCTCGAATCGATCCGGTTCAATGCCAAGGCGTCGCAGCGCCGGGTGGTGTCGGGTCACCGCGTCCCGATTGAACTGACGTCGCTGGGCCGTGCCTATCTTGCCGTCGCGCCGGAAGCGGATCGCGCCGCCCTGATGGCGCAGTTGAAAGCCAGACGGTTGCGGCGGTGGGCAGGCATTGAACAGGACATCGCCGAGGCGGCGGCAAGCGTCGCGCGCAAGGGCTATTGCGTGGCGACCTGGCAGCCGCAGGTCGTCGCCCTGGCGGCGCCGATCGTCAGCGCGCGCGGTCCGATCTATGTCCTCAACGTCAGCGTGACCTCGGAAGCCGCGGTTTCGACCCTCGTTCGCCAGCTCGAGCCGCCGCTGCTATTGCTGCTGTCGCGGCTGCGGCAGGCCATTGCCGGCCTCGACGCCTGACCCGACACTTCGGCGGACTGCCGAGATCGCCACCGGAAAGCCATTTCGGCGTCCTCAACCTCGGTGTCGCTTTATGTCCCGATCAGGAAATTTTGTCGTTAAACGCGGCATTTCCTCGGGCAAAATTCCCGATCAGGAAATATGCTGGCGGGTGTCGAATCGGCGTTCTTGCCGAGGTGAAACCTCAGATGACCCAGATAGCAGTCGCCGATCCCGTGGCGCTGGGCCGCGAAATTCGAAACGCCCGGCGCGCGCTCGGCGTGACCCAGCCGATTCTGGCGCTTGGCGCCGGCGTCGGCGTGCGTTTCATCGTCGAGCTGGAAAACGGCAAGCCGACCGCGCAGATCGGCAAGATCATGCAGGTGCTGGCCACGCTCGGCATCGGCATGACCCTGAATCTTCCCGCCGACGCCCGAGCGGGGGCCGAACGTGACGGATCCTAGCCTCGATGTCTGGCTGTCCGACCGTCGTGTCGGGCGGCTCTATCAGGTCGGCGGCCGGCTGGTATTTGTCTATGCCGCCGATTGGCTGGTTCTCGACGACATCGTCGCGCTGTCGGTGTCGATGCCTTTGCAGGTCGAGCCCTACAACGATCGCGCCGCACGCGCCTTTTTTGCCGGCCTGCTGCCGGAGCACGAGCAGCGGCATCAGGTGGCGCGGGCGCTTGGCGTTTCGCCGCGCAACGATTTCGCCTTGTTGGCTGGCGTCGGCGGCGAATGCGCCGGCGCGGTCACCTTCACGCCGCCCGGCGACGCGCCGGTATTACGCCCGATCGCGACCGATTACTGGCCGCTCGAGGACATTCAGTTGGCCGGCATCCTCAAGACCTTGCCGGAACGCCCGTTGCTGGCCGGCGAAGCCGATCTGAGGTTATGTCTGGCCGGGGTGCACGATAAGTTGCCGGTATTGCTCAAGGCCGGTCGGATATTACTGCCGCTGAACGGCGTGCCGAGTTCGCACATCGTCAAGCCGGCGCGGCGCGACATCGCCGGCAGCGTCTACAACGAGGCCTTCTGCCTGGCGCTCGCACGCGCCATCGGCTTGAGTACGGCGGCCAGTGCGGTCGGGACGGCGGACAACGAAGACTACGTCCTGATCGAGCGCTACGACCGCGAGACCCCGACAAAAGGCGGACCGGTCCGGTTGCATCAGGAAGATTTCTGTCAGGCGCTGGCGGTGCCGCCGGAGCGTAAATACGAAGAGGATGGCGGACCGTCGCTGGCCGATTGCTTCGGCCTGTTGCGTAGCGTGGTCGCGCGGCCGGTCCTCGATCTGCCGCGCTTGCTCGACGTCGTGCTGTTCAATGCCCTGGTCGGTAACAACGACGCTCATGGCAAGAGCTTTTCGCTGGTCTACACGGCGGGCGGCCTCCGGCTGGCGCCGCTCTACGGTACGATGTGTACCGCGATCTATCCCGGCGAGCGCGCGGGCATGGCCATGAAGATCGGCGGTACCGAGGACTTCGCCGCGCTGGCGCCGCGTCATTGGCAACGTCTGGCGCGCGATGCCGGACTATCGGCGCCGCAAACGCGACGACGACTCATCGATATGGCGACACGCCTGCCGGCGGCAGCCTTGACGTTACGCGGCGACTTCGAAGCCTATCCGAATGGTTTGCCGGTCATCGACCGGATCGTCGCGCTGCTGACGGAACGCTGTGCAAGCACGCTCGGCGGATTCGACGTCAGCTGATTGTCGGGAACCGCACGCGCCGTCAGGCTGTCCGAGCCGTCGCCTCAACCTTCGCCGGGGGCCTGCGCGTGAATCGCCAGCGCATGGACGCCGCCGGACAATTCGTCCGAAAGTATCTGGTTAATCATGCGATGACGTTGGATCCGGGTCTTTCCTTTGAAGGCCTCAGATACGATATAGACCCTGAAGTGAGTTTGCCCGCCCGGTCGATGTCCGGCATGGCCTTCGTGCTGGTGGGATTCGTCCATCACCTTGAGGCTTTCCGGCACGAAAGCCTCGGTCAACTTCTTCGCGATAATGTCGGCGGTCTGCATCCACTCCAACTAGGATGCGGCCGGGCAAGGGTCAACCTTGGTGGCCGATGATGGCGTAATACCGCCAGAATCGTGTTGCCATACCTCTGTCAAGACTTGAAGGCATAACCGTTCAAAGCGCATAATCACGCCCCATGAAAATTGACTCCCCCCTCTTCGATAGTATTCGCGTCAAACCGAGCAAGGATCGTCGCGTCAAGAACGACGGTCCGGTCTGCCAATGGGCGGATTGCAAGGAAAAGGCGACGAATTTCGCGCCCAAGGGGCCGAACTCGACCGGCCGTTGGCATTACTGCGTCAAGCATGTGCGCGAGTACAATCAGTCCTATAATTTCTTTTCCGGCATGGATGACGACGCCGTGCGCGCCTATCAGAAGGATGCGCTGACCGGTCATCGTCCGACCTGGAAAATGGGCACCGGCAAGCGCAAGGCCAAACCGGACCTCAGCGGCCTCGGCAATTCCGACGATCCGTTCGGCCTGTTCGACGGAACCGGCAAGGAGCAGAAGACCGTTGTCGAGACGCGGGTGATCCGCAATGCCGAGCGCAAGGCCTTCGAGGCCCTCAGCCTGGAGGTTTCGGCCACCGTGGCGCAGGTCAAGACGCGCTATAAGGATCTGGTCAAACGCCATCACCCCGACGCCAATGGCGGCGACCGCTCGACCGAAGACCGGCTGATCGAGATCATCAAGGCCTATAACTACCTTAAATCGGTCGGAATGGGCTGATTGGGTCGGTTCCGCCGGTCGGGCTAGCGATTGGCCGGCCTCTGGCGAGACCCGCTCAAAAGTGCCATTTTCAGGCCGTGACAATCGTCTTGCCGCCTGAAAATCCCCGGTATTCGAGCTATGCCGCAGGCCCGCTTTCGCTCGGCACCGGGTTTCTGTTAGTTTGCGGCGCGTTTTTAAATCTCAAGCCTTATCCCGGCGAGATATGCGGCCCCGCGCCGTTTCCGGGGCCACGGAGTAGCAATGGCAACCGCAGTTCAAGACAAGCCCG
>WGNB01000041.1 GCA_016124795.1 Rhodopseudomonas sp.
CTGGCCGCCACTTACGCCGTCATCATGTCGGAGCGCGTCAATCGCGCCGTCGTCGCGCTCGCCGGCGCCGGCATCATGATCATCGTCGGCGTGCTCGACCAGCAGGAGGCCATCAAGGGCGTCGACTGGAACACGCTCGGGCTGCTGACCGGCATGATGATCCTGGTCTCGGTGGCGCGCCGCTCCGGCATGTTCGAATATGTCGCGATCTGGTCGGCCCGCGCCGCGCGCGCCCACCCGGCCGGCATCATGCTGCTGTTGCAGGTCGCCACCGCGGTACTGTCGGCGCTGCTCGACAACGTCACCACCGTCCTGCTGATCGTGCCGGTCACGCTCGCCATCACCAATACGCTGCGGGTGCCGGCTTATCCATTCCTGTTCGCCGAGATCATGGCCTCGAACATCGGCGGCACCGCGACGCTGATCGGCGATCCGCCGAACATCATCATCGGCTCGCAGGTCGGACTCGACTTCAACGATTTCATCTATCACCTGACGCCGGTCATTCTCATCGTCCTGGCGGCGCAGACGATCATGATTCACGCAATCTGGGGCCGCAAGCTCAAGGCGGTGCCGGAAGCCCAGGCCGAAATCATGGCGATGAACCCGGTCGGCGCGATCAAGGACTGGCGTCTGCTCAAACAATCGCTGGCCGTGCTGACGATGGTCATCGTCGGTTTCATCTTCGCACATCAATCCCATCTCGAACCGGCGACCGTGGCGCTGACCGGCGCGGCACTGCTGATGCTGCTCGACAACTGGTCGCATCAGGCCGAGAAGGCGTCGCATAACATCCACACCACCTTCGGCGACGTGGAATGGATCACGATCTTCTTCTTCCTCGGCCTGTTCATCGTCGTGCACGGCGTCGAGATCGGCGGGCTGCTGCACCTTCTCGCCGAGAAGCTGGTGGCGGCGACCGGCGGCAATCTGGCGGCCACCGGCTACTCGGTGCTGTGGGCCTCGGCCATCCTGTCGGCGGTGGTCGACAACATCCCCTTCGTCGCCACCATGATCCCACTGATCAAGAGCGTCGCGCCGGCCTTCGGCGGCGAGGCGCATATTCAGCCGCTGTGGTGGTGTCTGTCGCTCGGCGCCTGTCTCGGCGGCAACGGCACCCTGGTCGGCGCGTCCGCCAACCTGACGGTTGCCGGCATTTCGGAGCGCAACGGCGTGCCGTTCCGCTTCCTCACTTACACGCTCTACGCCGCGCCGCTGACGATCGTGTCGATCGCCATCGCCAACCTCTACATCTGGTGGCGCTACTTCTGACCGGGGTTAAACCCGGTCCGGAACAAAACCCCGGTTCCCCGTAAGCCGCCCGCCCGGTCCCGCGACCGGGCGGGCTTTTTTATGTGGCCCACCCTTGCGGTTTCATCGCGCGACGATATATGAAGTCTACCTTAGTAGTTTGCCTTCATATCCCGGACCCGCACCATGGCCCCGCCACCCCCGGTCACGCCTTCCGCCGACGTCGCGGCGCTTGCCGCCGAACTGCATACGGTTGCCGGCCGGTTGAAGCGCCGCCTGAGGGAACAGGCCAGCGCCGGCGACCTGACGCCGTCGCAAGTCGCCGTGCTGATGCATCTCGACCGCGCCGGCCCAACCACCGTTACCAACCTCGCCCGCGCCGAAGGCGTGCGGCCGCAATCGATGGGCGCCACCGTCGCCGCGCTTGAAGCCGCCGGACTGGTCAAAGGCGCGGCCGACCCCGACGACGGCCGGCAGACAATTCTGTCGCTGACGCCGGCCTGTCAGAAACTGTTCAAGGACGGCCGCGCCGCCCGGCAGGATTGGCTGGCCCGCGCCATCGTCACCAAACTAACCGCGCCCGAACGCAAGGACCTCGCCAAGGCCATCGCCTTGCTCAAGCGGCTGGTCGAGTGACGACGCATCGCCGTTTCCCATCTTCATCGCACATGAAAGACTGACCATGGCATTGACCACGCTCGATCCGAAAACCGCCCTCATCGTCATCGACTTGCAGAACGGCATCGTTGCGCTGCCGGTCGCACATCCGGTCGAACCGGTCATCGAGAAGGCCACCACGCTGACGGCCGCCTTCCGCCGCCACAAGCTGCCGGTCGTGCTGGTCAACGTTGCTGGCGGCGCACCCGGCCGAACCGAGCAATCACCGCGCATCAGCAGTTTTCCGCCCGATTGGGCCACGCTCATTCCGCAATTGAACCAGCAACCGACCGACCATCTCGTTACAAAGAAGAGCTGGGGCGCATTCACCGCGACCGGACTTGCCGACATCCTGAAGACGCAAGGCGTGACCCAGATCGTACTGGCCGGTGTCGCCACCAGCATCGGCGTCGAATCGACCGCGCGTCAGGCGTTTGAACTCGGCTTCAACGTCACGCTCGCGGTCGACGCCATGACCGACCTGAATGCCGACGCTCATGCCAACAGCATTGGCCGCATCTTTCCGCGTCTCGGCGAGACCGGAACGGCGCAACAGATCGTCGATCTCCTGAATGCGCGGAGTGCCTGACTATGTCATGGGGTCACCTGCTACCCTGCTTTTTCGGCGGCGTCTTTCTGAGCAATGCGGTGCCGCATCTGGTCAGCGGCCTGATGGGCCGGCCGTTTCAAAGCCCGTTCGCCAAGCCGCGCGGCCAGGGGCTGTCGTCGTCGACGGTCAATGTACTGTGGGGCTTCGTCAACCTCGCGATCGGTTACGTGCTGACCTGCCGCGTCGGCACGCTCGATCTGAAGGCAACGCCGGATGTTGCCGTATTCGGTCTGGGCATTCTGCTGATAGGGCTGATGGCGGCGCGGCTGTTCGGCCGGTTCAACGGCGGCAATGCGCCGGTGGCCAATACGCAGGCGCGCGCTTGAGCGCGCCCGCGTCCGGCACCTTCGATGCGCTGCGCGGCTATAACTATCGGCTGTGGGCGGGCGGCGCTTTCGTCTCCAATATCGGTACCTGGATGCAACGCACCGCGCAGGACTGGCTGGTGCTGACCGAACTGACGCACCATAACGCCACCGCGGTCGGCATCGTCATCGGCCTGCAATTCGGCCCGCAGGTCCTGCTGCTGCCGTTCACCGGCTATGCCGCCGACCGTTTCGACCGCCGCAGACTTCTGCTCATGACCCAATCCGCGCTGGCGCTGCTCGCCGCCGGCCTCGGCGTCCTGGTGCTCAGCGGCGCGGTGACCCTGTGGCATGTCTATGTCTTCGCCTTCCTGCTCGGCTGCGCCACCGCTTTCGACATGCCGGCGCGTCAGACTTTCGTATCCGAGCTGGTCGCCGACCGGCAACTGGCCAACGCGGTGGCGCTGAACTCGACCTCTTTCAACGCGGCGCGCATGATTGGCCCGGCAGTCGCCGGCGTCCTGATCGCATCGGTCGGCTCGGGTTGGGTATTTCCGATCAACGCCGCCTCGTTCCTGGCGACCATCGCGGCGCTGTTGTTCCTGCGCGGCGACGAATTGCACGTCCGGGCGCGCGCCGCCGGCGCCACCGGCGGCTTGACCGAAGGCTTCCGCTACGTCGGACGGCGGCCCGACCTCCAGGCTTTGCTGCTGATGCTGCTGGTGATCGGCACCTTCGGCCTGAACTTTCCGATCTATATCGCCACCATGTCGGTGACAGTGTTTCACGGCGGCGCCGATCAATATGGCCTGCTGTCGACGATGATGGCCACCGGGTCGGTCGCCGGCGCTTTGCTGGCGGCGCGGCGCGCCCGCGCCAGCGTCGAGATGCTGCTCACGGCGGCCGCGCTGTTCGGGCTCGGCTGCGTGCTGGCCGCGCTGGCGCCGAATGTCATTCTGTTCGGCGCCGCCCTGATCGTCATCGGCATCGCGGCACAGACCTTCACCACCTCGACCAACGCGCTGGTGCAACTGTCGACCGACGACGCGATGCGCGGCCGGGTCATGGCGATCCTGCTCGCCATTGCGCTCGGCGGTATGCCGGTCGGCGCGCCTATTGTCGGGCGCGTCGCCGATCATTTCGGCGCGCGCTGGGCGCTCGCGGTTGCCGCCTGCGCCGGCTTCGCCGCCGCCGCGATCGCCACCGCCCATCTGATGCGGCGACCACGCTGACCGCTTGACTCGCCCCGGCCGTTGCAGGAGCTTGCCGGCCGGGGGTACAGGGCGCTCCAGGCGTAAATCGCCGGAGCCCCTTGAATTTGGGGGAACTCGCCTATGACCGCAGACGCGGTATCGCACGTCATTCTCGGTCTCAATCCGATGTGGGTATCGACCTGCATTCTGGCCGTGACTTACGCCGTCATCATGTCGGAAAAGATCAACCGCGCCATCGTCGCGCTGGTCGGCGCCGGCATCATGATCGTGGTCGGCGTACTCGACCAGGATCAAGCGATACACGGCATCGACTGGAACACCATCGGCCTTCTGACCGGCATGATGATCCTGGTGTCGATCTCGCGACGCTCCGGCATGTTCCAATATCTCGCCATATGGTCGGCGCAAGCCGCGCGCGCCCATCCGGCCGGCATCCTGATCGTGCTGCAGATCACCACCGCCGTACTGTCGGCCTTCCTCGACAACGTCACCACGGTGCTGCTGATCGTGCCGGTCACTTTCGCGATCTGCACCACGCTAAAAGTCCCGGCCTATCCTTATCTATTCGCGGAAATCTTCGCCTCCAACATCGGCGGCACCGCGACGCTGATCGGCGATCCGCCGAACATCCTGATCGGCTCGCAGGTCGGGCTCACCTTCAACGACTTCGTGATCAACCTGGCTCCGATCATCATCGTGGTGATGCTGGTGCAGGCGCTGATCATCCATGTGCTGTGGGGCAAGGACCTGCGCTCGACGCCGGAATCGCAGGCCGCGGTGATGGCGATGAAGGCCAGCGAATCGATCGAGGACTGGCTGCTGCTCAAGCAGGCGCTCGTCGTGCTGACGCTGGTGATGGTCGGCTTCGTGCTGGCGCGGCACCTGCATCTGGAGCCCGCCACCATCGCGATGCTCGGCGCCGCCATCCTGATGATGCTCGACAACTGGGCGCATCATAACGAGAAGGCCGCGCACAACATCCACCAGACCTTCGGCGACGTCGAATGGATCACGATCTTCTTCTTCATCGGCCTGTTCGTGGTGGTGCATGGCGTCGACGTCGGCGGATTGCTGAACCTGCTGGCGACCAAGCTGGTCGCGGCGACCGGCGGCAACATGGCCCATGCCGGCATAGCGATCTTGTGGGCGTCGGCTTTCCTCTCGGCGATCGTCGACAATATCCCCTTCGTCGCCACCATGATCCCGCTGATCAAGAGCATGGCGCCGGCCTTCGGCGGACCGGAGCACATTCAACCGCTGTGGTGGTGCCTGTCGCTCGGCGCCTGTCTCGGCGGCAACGGCACCCTGATCGGCGCGTCCGCCAACCTGACGGTGGCCGGCATTTCGGAGCGCAACGGCGTGCCGTTCCGCTTCGTCACCTACACGCTCTATGCCGCGCCGATGATGATCGTCTCGGTGGCGATCTGTAACGTCTATATCTGGTGGCGGTACTTCTGATCCGCCGCCCGACCGGATGGGCTGAAACACCCTGAATGGCGCGTCGCCCGATCCGGCGGCGCGCCATTTTGCCGACCGGACCCCAGGCCGCTAACCGGGCGTTTACCATAAAGGGCTTACCTCCATTTGGCTCCGTCGCGCGCGGCCGCAACTTATGACGCGCCCCGACGTTGAGCCTTGGAGCGCCGTGGATGATCCGTGGCGCTGGCAGTCGGGTAGGCGTTCTATGGCGTTTCAGGGCCCCGGATCAGTTGCCCGGTTCACCGCCGGACTTATCGTCCTCGCCGTCATCACCGTGGCCGCCGCGCCACCGGCGTCGGCCGGCTTTTTCGACACCGTCATCAACGGATTCCGCCGCGCCGTCGGCGCGCCCGATCTGCCGACACGGGGACCGCAGGCAACCGATCCTCTCTCCAATCTCGTCAACCGCATCACCGGCGACGTACCGCAGCAGGAACTCGACCATCTGCGGCCGGACGCGCGCGGACCGGAACGGGCCTTCTGCGTGCGGACTTGCGACGGCCATTATTTCCCGGTGCAGGCCCATGCCGGGCTGAGCGCGGCCGAGAGCTGCCGCTCATTCTGCCCGGCCGCCGAAACCCGGCTTTACGGCGGCAGCAATATCGACACGGCCGTCTCGGCCGATGGCCGGCGCTATGCCGACCTGCCCGCCGCCTTCGCCTATCGCAAGGCAGTCGTCGCCGGCTGCACTTGCAACGGTCGCACCGCTTTCGGCCTGGCGCGTATCGACATCGCCCGCGATCCGACGTTGCGGCCCGGCGATATTGTCGCCACGCCGCAAGGGATCGCGGTCTACACCATCAATAGCAACAATACCGGCGCGTTCTCACCGGTCGCCAGCTATCCCGGCCTGCCGAAGGACACCCGCGACCGGCTGGCGCAAACCCGCATCGGCCCCATGACAACGGTCGCGGTGAGCGACGACATCACCGCATCGATCCCGGCGGCGGCGAAAAATGCTCGCGCCGAAGCGCCGCGCGCGCGGCTGAACCAGCAGTCAGTGCGCTAATCGCGCGGCGACGTCCTCGGCCAGCGACAGCGAACTGGTCAGACCGGGCGATTCAATGCCGAACATCTGCACCAGTCCCGGCACGCCATGATCCGCCGGACCGTCGATCATGAAATCGGCCTGCGGCTCGCCGGGCCCGGTCAGCTTCGGCCGGATGCCGGAGTAATCCGGCGCCAGCGCACCATCGGGCATTGCCGGCCAATACGTGCGAATACGCGCATAGAAGGCATCGGCGCGCCTGGGATCGACTTCATAATGCTCGCGCTCGATCCATTCGACATCCGGCCCGAAACGCATGCGGCCGGCCAGATCGAGCGTGACGTGCACGCCAAGCCCACCCGGCATCGGCACCGGATAGATCAGCCGCTTGAACACCGGCTTGCCGGTGAAGGTGAAGTAATTGCCCTTGGCCAGCACCAGACGCGGCACGCGCGGCTGCGGATAATCCGGCATAGCGTGCGCCACCGTCTGCGCGCCCAGGCCGGCGCAATTGGCGATGGCATCGAAGGTCATGTCGCCGGCCTCGCTGCCGCCGAACGACACCTGCCATTGACCGTCTTTACGGACCGCGCCCGTCACCGGCGTGTTGAAGGCAATCATGCCGCCGGCGTCTTCGAGGTCACCACGCAGCGCCAGCATATAAGCATGGGCATCGACGATGCCGGTCTCGGGCGACAACAGCGCGCCGACACAGGCGAGATCCGGCTCCATGGCGCGCGCCGCGTCGGCGGTGATCGGCGTCAGGCCTTCGACATCGTTGATCTTGCCCTGCGCCGCGATCGCCTCGATCTTGGCCAGTTCGGCGGCATCGGTGGCGACGATCAGCTTACCGCATTTGCGGTGCGGCACGCCATGCGACGCACAGAACGCATAGAGCAGCCTGCGGCCGGCGACGCAGTGGCGGCCGCGCAGGCTGCCGGTCGGATAATACATGCCGCCGTGGATGACTTCGGAGTTGCGCGCCGAGATGCCGGTACCGATGGCGTTTTCAGCCTCGGCCACCACCACCTCATGACCGTTGCGGGCCAGCGCGCGCGCCACCGCCAGGCCGACCACGCCGGCGCCGATGACTAGAACCTGCATGGCCAGAACCGCGCTATGACCCGGATGTGCATGCGACCTTCCGTACCGATCCGGCCGCCGAGCGTGACCATCGCCACGACCGCCGCCAGTAAAACCGTTAAGGCCAAGGCATTAGAGATAAACCATCATTTGCACAAGAATGGGCGCTACAAGACCCTCGCCCCGCCGCCGGGCGGCAAGCCTCTTGACCTCGACGCCAGGTTGAGAAGATTCAGTCTCCGCAACGCGAAAGAACGGCAGGCCGGAACCATGCGAATAGCAGTGCTGACCGCGACAGCCGGCATCCTCGGCCTGACGATGGCGGGGCCGGCGCAGGCCGCGCCGCGCTGCCAGAATACCGGCGATTTCAACGCCTGGGTGACCCAGTTCAAACAGGACGCGATCGCGCAAGGCATCGCGCCGCGCGTCATCGAAGCCGCCGCGCCGGAACTGACCTTCGACCCTTCGGTGATCAAGCGCGACTCCGCTCAGGCCGTGTTTCAACGCACCTTTCTCGACTTCGCCAAGCTGCTGATCGGCGACAAGCGCATGGCGAAAGGCCTCGCCAAGATCAGCGAGAACGCGGCGCTGTTTGCCCGGATCGAAAAAACCTATGGCGTGCCGCGCGAAGTTCTTGCCGCGGTCTGGGGCCTGGAAAGCGACTTCGGCGCGCTGTTCGGCAAGTTCAAGATCCTGCCGTCGCTGGCGACGCTGGCCTATGACTGCCGGCGCGGCGACCATTTCCGCGCCGAGTTGCTTGATGCGCTGCGCATCATTCAACGTGGTGACCGGCGCGTCGATCAGATGACCGGCAACTGGGCCGGTGAATTCGGCGGCATGCAGTTCACGCCGTCGAACTACATCAAATACGGCGTCGACTTCGACGGCGACGGCCACATCGACCTGACCGACAGCGTGCCCGATACGCTGGCCTCGGCCGCCAATTATCTCAGTTCGATCGGCTGGCGACGGGGCGAGCCGTGGCTTCAGGAAGTAACCGTGCCGCGCGACATGCCGTGGCAGGAAGCCGGCATCGACATTCAGCATCCACGCTCGCAATGGCAGCGATGGGGCGTTCGCGCCGCGCATGGTACCTTGCCGCAAGACGACAAGCCGGCGTCGCTGATCCTGCCGATGGGCCGGCTTGGCCCGGCCTTCCTCGCCTACGACAACTTCAAGGTCTTCCTCGACTGGAATTCGTCCTACGTCTACTCGACCACGGTGGCTTATTTCGCCACGCGGCTGGGCGGCGCGCCGCCAGTCAGCGACAAGGGCGCCAAGCGCGTCAAGCAATTGACCACCGAACAGATGATGGACCTGCAAGGACAACTCGCCAAACGCGGCTACGATGTCGGCAAGATCGATGGAAGGCTCGGCGCTGGCACCCGCAAGGCGATCAAGGCGATGCAGGTGACATTCAACCTGCCGGCCGACTCATGGCCGACCGTTGAATTGCTGACGCGCCTGCATGGCCAGAACGACACCGCGCCGCAGCCCGTCGCCGCCAGCGCAACGGAGAATCCGGCCACTCCTGCCGCCAAAGCCACCGCGCAAGACTCGTCCCAAAAGACGACCCCCGAAACCGTCAAACCGATGGCCGTCGCCAAAGCGGTTGCCGACACCGCGCCGGCCGTCACGACAATCGTCACGCCGATGCCGCGGCCGGCGCCGCATCGCCGCTCGGCGCCACGAGCGAAAAGCAGCAACGTCCCGCCATTGGCGCGCACGGCCATCCAACCGCTCGCGCCGCCCGGAAATGTCACCGTTCGCGTCCTGACCGTGCGCGGCTGTCAGGTACTGACCATGCCGATCAACCGATTGAGAGAGTATCGCCGATGCTGAAAACCGCTTTGAAATGGACTGCGCTCGCATTGGTCGCGCTGTCGGCCACGCCGGCGCTCGCCGCGACCTGCCGCAACACCGGCAGTTATGACCGTTGGCTCGAAGCCTTCAAGAAAGAAGCTCTGGCGCAAGGCATCTCGGCGCGCGTCATCGCCGAAGCCTCGCCGTCGATGACCTTCGATCCGGCGATCATCAAGCGCGACCACGGCCAGGCGGTGTTCTCGCAAACCTTCCTGCAATTCTCCGACCGCATGACCGGCGGCGGCCGCATTCCGATCGGTCAAAAGAAAATCAAACAGCACGCCGAACTGTTCGCGCGGATCGAGCAGAAATACGGCGTGCCGGCCCAGGTCATCACGGCCTTCTGGGGACTGGAGAGCGACTTCGGCGCCAACTTCGGCAACTACAAGATCCTCAGCGCCATCGCGACGCTGGCTTACGATTGCCGCCGTCCGGATTTCTTCCGCACCCAGTTGTTCGACGCGCTGCGCATCATTCAGCGCGGCGATCAGCGGCCGGCGGACATGATCGGCGACTGGGCCGGCGAATTTGGCGGCCTGCAATTCACGGCCTCCGACTATCTCAAGAACGCCGTCGACTTCGACGGCGACGGCCGCCGCGATCTGATCCACAGCGTGCCGGACACACTGGCGTCGGGCGCGGCGTTTCTGGTCAGCCTCGGCTGGCAACGCGGCCAGCCCTGGATTCAGGAAGTCACGGTACCGCGCGACATGCCGTGGCAGGAAGCCGACAACGCGATCCAGCACCCGGTGTCGCAATGGCAGAAATGGGGTGTGAAAGGCGCGCACGGCCCGCTGGCTTCGGCCGACCTGCCGGCCTCCTTGATCCTGCCAATGGGCCGGCGTGGACCGGCCTTCCTCGCTTATCCGAATTTCAAGGCCTTCCTCGGCTGGAACTCGGCTTATGTTTATTCGACCACCGTCGCCTATTACGCGACGCGGCTCGCCGGCGCGCCCGCCGTCAGTCATGCCGGCAAGGATATTCCGGTGCTATCAGCCGACCAGATCAAGGAGTTGCAACGGTTGTTGATCAAGGCTGGCTACAAAGGCGTCGGCGATGTCGACGGCAAGGTCGGTGCCGGCACGCGCGGCGCGGTGCGGCAGGCGCAGCTTAAATTTAATATGCCGGCCGACGCTTATCCGACCGCCGAATTGCTGGCGCGCCTGCAACAACGCTGACCTGCAGTCCTGTTCAATAACAAACGCCGCCGCGCATGTCGCCCGGCGGCGTTTTACTTTATATCGCGACGACATCGCACCGTTGCGCATTGCGCCGATCATTGACGCGGTTTGCAATTCATTTTTGTTTCATCGAACCGTCACAAATCAAAATCGCCTGACGACTTTGTGCCGCCCGCCACACTCTTGATGCACATCAATGAGCTTCGCCTCGACGTCGTCATTCTAAAAGCGACAACGTGAGGAGTGTGCAACGAAGACACCCGTGAAACAAATCTCGTCACGATCCGAGATCCCCGCAGACACACCATTTGTCCTGGTGATCTTCGGCGACGAAGCCGGCAAGACACAGGACGGACTCGGATTGATCATTACGGTGCCGCACGGCCCATCGATGGCCATGAGCGAACTGTCATTCACGGCGGCACTTCATTCGGCCAAGGAGATCGCCAAGCACAAGAAGATCCCGACCGTCTACGCCTATAAATAACCGCCCCAGACAAGCCGCTGCCCTGGCCTTGAGGGGCAAAGCGGAAACGCCACAACGATCGATCAACCCAGCCACACGATGGAGACGACGATGCCTCCCATGGATCAGGCGAGCGAACACTTCATTAAAGCCGACAAGATTCGCGAACTGCGTTTCAAACTCGCGGAAACTCAGGACGAGGCCGAACGCCATGTTATCCTGCGCAAGATCGAAGAGCTGGAGGATCAGGCCAAGGCACGGCAACAGCAATAGCCGTTGTTCGCGCCATCGGCGGTCGCCGCCGCGACCGCCTGGTTGCCGCGCCACTGACCGGCACGAATAAACAGGCAAGCAGACGAGCCCAACAAATCGACAAGCCGCGCAGCTTGAAGGACACGCCGCGCAGCCGGTATTGCAACCGCAACGGTCGCCGTTTGACGACAACGCGAGCCGACAGGAACCCGGCGGCACGCGATGACGTCCGGCGATCCTGTTTGTGGCATAGCGTCGCGGGTCCAACGCTTGAAAATGACTAACCGTTCATCTTTCATCACAAACAGATGATCGCGGCCCGCGCCGGCGTCGGATAGCGACGCCTCGCGCGTTTAATCAATTAACAGACGGAACTAATTTCCGAGGACGGAGTCGATTTGGATCATGAAAAAACTTTTCGGAATGCTGAGCGTTGCGACGATCCTGTTGGCGGCAGTGCCGCTGACCAGCTACGCCGAGACACCGCAGGAAGCCGCCGCGAAAGCCGCGGCAGCCGCCAAGAAAAAAGCCGCGCCCGCCGCGAAGCCCGCGCCGCCGGCACGGCCGGCCCCCGTGGCCCGACCGGCGGCGCCACCGCGACCCGCCCCGGTAGCGCGCCCGGCTCCGGCCGCGCGACCGGCCCCGCATCCGCAAGCCGCAAGGCCAGTGCCGCACCGGCAACCGCCTGCCGCCGCCCGTGTCGCGCCGCAACATCGGCCAGCGCCGACGGTGCGGCACGCCACCCAGCCGCAGCCGCGCGTCAACCGCGCCGAACGCAGAGCGCCGACGCCGCGCACCGTCACGCCCAAAACAAGCACAGCCGCCAAACCGACAGCCAGTCCGCAGCGCGCGGCGACGCCTTCCGCCGTCAGTCCGGCGCAGGCGCGGCGACAGGAACGATTGCAGCGTGCGCGTGAAGATCGCGCGCTTCGACGCCTGCCGCCCCGGCAACGCGCCGCGCGTCGCCGCGAAATCGAACGCGACCGGCAGCAACGCGCCGTGCAGCGCGCGAACAGCGCGCCGTCCGCGGCAGCGCGTAGCAGCCAGACGAGCCCGATTGCGGCAGCCACGACGGCTGCTCGCACCGGCAATCGCGCAACCGCCGCACGCCTCAATCGCGGTCCGCGCCGTAACGGTCAGGCCCGCGTCTCGGCGCAGGCCGCGCGACAGGGACGCTTCGCCGCGCCCTTCGCGGCAACGGGGACCGCGAGCACCACGGCCCGCGCCGCGCATGTCGCGCCGCGCCGCGCCTGGCGTTCCGGTCATCGCGCCAACTTCGTCGCCTGGTTCGGGCCGGTGTTCTACCCTTATGCCTATTCCGATATCTTCGATTATGCCTTCTGGCCCGATGGCTATGACGACGACTACTGGTACGCCGCCTATGACGACATGTTCGACGGCGTGTTCTTCGGTGAAGTCGGCCAGCCTGAAGAATATGTCGGCTCGATCCCGCGCGACGCCACCGACGCTCCGACCTATAAGGCTGTCTCCAGCCTGTGCCGGCAACCGGGCGACGGCATCACCGCCTGGCCGATCTCCGAGATCGAAAACAAGGTCGGCCTGAACCGCGACCAGATCGCATTGCTCGACGGCGTCAAACGCGCCGGCAGCAAAGCCGCCAGCGTGTTCAGGGCGACCTGTCCGTTGGAGAATGCTTTCCCGCTGACGCCGACCGGACGGCTGGCGGGAATGACAGCGCGGCTCAATGCCACGCTGGAAGCGGTGCAGACCGTCCGGCCCGAGTTGGAGAAGTTCTACGACTCGCTCAGCGATGAACAGAAAGAGCGCTTCAACCGGATCGGCCCCAGCAAAGCCATCACCAATCCGGAAGCGCGCGCGGCGTTGCCGGACGACGCCCGGAAATGCGGTGAGGCCAAGCCCGGCCTGACCAACTTGCCAATCGAACAGATCGACGACGCGCTGCATCCGAACAAGCGCCAGGAAGGCGAACTCGACAACCTGGCCAATGCGACGGTGAAAGCGGTCGGCATCCTGCAAGCCGCCTGCCCGAGCGAAACGCCGTTGACGCCACCGGGCCGGATGCAGGCGATCGAAACACGATTGAAGGCGATGATCGAAGCCGCCGACACCGTCAAGCCGGCGCTCGACAGCTTCTACGGCTCGCTCAATGCCGAACAGAAGGCGCGCTTCAACCGCCTCGGTCGCGAGCTGGCGCAATCCGCTGACGCGCAATAAGAGGCGATTAGGTCCGACATCAATGACAGGCGGCCCCCGTGGGGCCGCCTTTTTTGTATGCGGGTTTAAATGCGGGATCGTGCCGGCCCCCGCTTGCGGCACCCGATACCGCCCGCCGCAGGGTTCTCGTTAAAATAACAATAATTTTTATCAATATTTATTGCCGGCTGCGTGAACGTTTAATTTCACCCGCAGGTGGCAAAATACGGGTTGGCTTCGGGAATTAACCGGGCAACCCGGCCTGCGCCGGCCGAATTCCGACACAGCCTGGAAATTCACACAGCGTCTGCGCGACTCCGCGCAAATGCCGATAGAGAAAGAGTATCGATGTCCCTGGTGACGACCCCAACCGCCAAATTCGGTTTGCTCAACCTGCGCGGCAAGCTGTTGCTGATTTTCGGCGTCAGCACCGCGCTGATGCTTGGCGCGGTCGCCTACGGCTTCTGGTCATCGAACAACAGCCTCAACAGTTTCGAGACCGATGTCGCGAACAGCCAACGCAACGCGGTCGCCGTCGTCACCATGGAAGCGACCTTCAAGAAACAGGTGCAGGAGTGGAAGGACACGCTGCTGCGCGGCAAGAAGCCGGAAGCCCTGGAGAAATATTGGGGCAACTTCGAAAAGCGCGAAGCGGAAGTTCGCGCACAGGCCGATAAACTCAGTCGCAATATCAGCGAGCCCGAAAGCAAGCAACTGGTCGTCAAGTTTCTCGACGCCCACAAAACCATGGGCGAAGCCTATCGGCGCGGGCTCGAGGCCTTTAAAAATCACAACTTCGACAGCGCGGCCGGCGATGCCGCCGTCGCCGGCATCGACCGTGCGCCGACCGAATTGCTCGGCCAGGCCAAGGACCGGCTGCTCGCCAGCGCAACGGCTTTGTCGGCAGCCGCCGCAAGCGAAGCCGATGCCTCGATGCGCTTCAGCATGGCCTTGTTCGCCGTCGCTGTCCTGATCGGCGCCGGTCTGTTCATCATTGCCATCCAGAAAGGCATTACCACGCCGTTGAGCCGGCTCAACGACGCGATGGCCGAAATGGCCACCGGCAACATGACGATCGACGTCCAGGGGCATGACCGCCACGACGAGATCGGCACGATCACCCGCGCCTTGCTACAAACCGCAGAGCGGATCGGCGCCACCATCGGCGAGATCAGGGCCTCCGGCCGCGAGGTCACCAATGCCTCGGTCGAAATCTCGACCAGCACCACCAGCCTGTCGCAGCGCACCGAGGAGCAGGCCGCGAGCCTCGAAGAGACCTCGGCGGCGATGGAAGAACTGTCGTCGATCGTCCGCAAGAACGCCGAGAACGCGCAGCACGCCAGCCAGTCGGCCGGCGCGACCCGCGACGTTGCCAACCGTGGCGGTCAGGTCGTTGCCGAGGCGGTCACCGCGATGTCCAGGATCGAGGAATCGTCGCGGCGGATTTCCGACATCATCGGCGTCATCGACGAGATCGCCCGGCAAACCAACCTGCTGGCGCTCAACGCCGCGGTCGAGGCGGCACGCGCCGGCGAGGCCGGCCGCGGCTTTGCCGTCGTCGCGTCCGAAGTGCGCAGTCTGGCGCAGCGCTCGTCGCAGGCCGCCAAAGACATCAAGGACCTGATCACCAACTCGAACGGCCAGGTCAAGGACGGCGTCGAGCTGGTCAACCGCGCCGGCAGTTCACTCGACGAGATCGTTGAATCGATCAAGAACGTCGCCGCCGTCGTCTCCGATATCGCCAATGCCAGCGGCGAACAGGCCAGCGGCATCGAGCAGATCAATCGCGCGCTGAGCCAGATGGACAATGTGACCCAGCAGAACTCGGCGTTGGTCGAGGAAAACGCCGCGACCGCCAAGGCGCTGGAAAATCAGGCCAAGGCGATGGACGAACAGGTCGCCTATTTCCGCGTCGAGCAGGATGGCCGGCGCGCCATGTCGGCCAGACCGGAGAGGACCGCGCCGGTCCAGACATCGACGATGTCAGCGCGAGCGACACCCGCAGCGCCGCGATCGACGCCGCGCGCCGAGCCACAATTGAAACAAAGCCACGGCGGCGGACCGGCCCGGCGTATGCAGACCGCGCTCGCCACCGCGGTCGACACCGACTGGAAGGAATTCTAGCGGGGCGCTCGCTCGCGCACGTCATCAGGCAAAGAAACATCAGCCAACAAAAAAGGCGGCCCCTGTGGGCCGCCTTTTCCGTTTCCGATGAAGCGAAGATCTTACTCCGCCGCCAGCTTCACCTGCGGCGCGGCCGCGCGGATTTCCGGCGTGACGTGATCTTCGTACTTGGTGAAGTTCTTCTGGAACATCGCGACCAGTTCGCGCGCGGTC
Organism: Rhodopseudomonas sp.; assembly: GCA_016124795.1. Lineage (GTDB taxonomy): Bacteria > Pseudomonadota > Alphaproteobacteria > Rhizobiales > Xanthobacteraceae > Pseudolabrys. The sequence goes on from WGNB01000041.1 coordinate 15,862, forward strand.
TTGTCGAACGCGGCCTTGTCCTTCCAGGTCTTCGACGGATAGAGCAGATGCGGCTCGACGCCCGGCACCGAGGTCGGCACCGCGAAACCGAAGTAGGGATCGGTGCGGAAGTCGGCGGTCTTCAGCGAACCGTTGAGCGCCGCGGTGACCAGCGTGCGCGTCGCCTTGATCGGCATGCGGCGGCCTTCGCCATAAATGCCGCCGGTCCAGCCGGAGTTGACCAGCCAGACGTCGACATTGTGCTTCTGGATGTAGTCCTGCAGCAGATTGGCATAGACCGACGGATGACGCGGCAGGAACGGCGAACCGAAGCAGGTCGAGAATTCAGGCTGCACGCCGACCAGACCCTTCTCGGTGCCGGCGACCTTGGCGGTGTAACCGGACAGGAAGTGATACATCGCCTGCGTCGGGGTGAGCTTGGCGACCGGCGGCATCACGCCGTAAGCGTCGGCGGTCAGGAAGATAATGTTCTTCGGATGACTGGCGCAGCCGCTGCGCGAGGCGTTCGGAATGAAGTCGAGCGGATAGGCCGAACGGGTGTTCTCGGTCTTGGAATCGTCGTCGTAGTTCGGCACGCGGGTATAGGGATCGAAGGTAACGTTCTCGAGCACCGCGCCGAAGCGGTTGGTGGCGTCCCAGATCATCGGCTCGGCTTCCTGGCTGAGCTTGATGGTCTTGGCGTAGCAGCCGCCTTCGAAATTGAAGATGCCGTTCGGACCCCAGCCGGTTTCATCGTCGCCGATGAGAACGCGGTTCGGGTCGGCCGACAGCGTGGTCTTGCCGGTGCCGGACAGACCGAAGAACAGGGCGCTCTCGCTGCCGTCCTTCGAGACGTTGGCCGAACAGTGCATCGGCACGACGTTCTGCGCCGGCAGATAGAAATTGAGCGTGGTGAACACCGACTTCTTCATTTCGCCAGCGTAAGAGCTGCCGCAGATCAGAACGATCTTGTTGGTGAAGTCGATCGCGACCTGGGTGTCGGAGCCTTCACGGCCGCCGTGGCGCTTCGGATCGGGCTTGAACGACGGCAGGTCGATGATGGTGAGTTCGGGAACGAAGCTCGCCAGTTCGGCCAGTTCCGGGCGGATCAGAAGCTGACGGATGAACAGCGAGTGCCAGGCATATTCGGTGAAAACGCGAACCTTGATGCGGTACTGCGGATCGGCGCCACCGTAGAGATCCTGCGCGAACAGGGTCTTGCCCTTCACATGCGCGCGGAAGTCGCCGAGCATTGTGGCGAACTGGTCCTTGGTCTGCTTGCGGTTGCCGTCCCACCACAACACGTCATGCGTCAGATCGTCGTCGACGGTGTGCTTGTCCTTCGGCGAGCGGCCGGTGTGATGTCCGGTGAAAGCCGACAGCGCGCCGCCTTCGACCACGGTGGCTTCGCCGGCCTTGATCGAATGTTCGTACAGCGTCGGCGCCGTCAGGTTCCAGTGAACCGCCGCCAGATCGCTCAAGCCGAATTTGTCAGCACCGAAGGCACTGTTCCGCACACCTGTCTCTTGCACGCTCGTTCTCCCAAACAGATGGACCGTTTCCCACGGCGCCCATCGCCAAGCCATTCGGCCCCGATCGATTTGAATTTCGCTTAACCCCCGGCCCAACCGGGCTAAGCTTTAAAACCTAGCCCGCGCTTAGACCTTAGTATAGGCGCCCGGGCCAAGGCGCGCGACCATAGTCATCAACTTTGTGAATGCCAAGATCAAATGCCATGCATAACCGGAGCAAAGCATTGCTTTGCCTCGGTAAGTTAACGTCGCGCCGGCGTAACGGGTCCCGCGTCACTGTTATTTTGACGTCCGGAAACCCGGCTGATGTTTTATCAATCAGACAGCGCGCGCCTGCGCGGCCAACTGTTTCAGCACCGCGCGCAACTCGCCCGGCCCGGTGACGCGCTGCGGAAATGGCAGCCGCAGCGCGGTCTGGCCCGCTTGCAGGTCGAGACCGTCCGGATCGAGACCGGTGCAGGTCCAGTCGGCGTCGGCGGCGCCGAGCAGCCGGGTCGCATATAGCCGGCACGCTTCGGCGTGATCGCCATTCATATGCGCGACCGCGCCCTCTTCCGCCGCCAGCAGATCGGCGGCGTCGGACACATCGGTCAGCACATCGGCGGCGGTCAGGTCGGCGGCGCGGGCAAAACCGCCGTTGAGATGCGCGGACACCACCGCCATGCGCCAGAAGGCGAAATCGGCAAAGCCGGCATACAACTCGGCCTTCGGGTGGCGCGCCAGAAACCGCCGGCGGACGCGGCCGTCCTCGGCACTGTCGCGGGCAACCGGCTTGAATGTCCCGAGCACCGTCAGCCGGGGATGGGCCAGCGCGTCGCCCTTGCCCGGACCTTTGCCGGTCTCCGCCAGCAGCACCGAGGCGCGGCCATCCTGCTCCAGATTGGCGGTGTGGGTGGCGAGCTTCGACACCAAAATCAGCGGCGACCCGTCGGCATCGGTGGCGACATTGGTCAGCGAAGCGAAAGGATAGCCGCCGTGGCGGTCGAGGGTCGCCAAAGTCGCCGTCCGGGTTGCCCGCAGCAGCGTCCTGGCCAGATCGGCGGGACGGAAATCCGCCGGTTGCGGCGCGTTTTCAGGAATCCGGCCCGGCATTGCCCCGGGCAAAGGACCTTCGGCTGGCTTTTCGGTCATGGTCGTGTGCTGATCCTGTTTCGGCGATCGATCGGGCCAATCCGGGCCTAACCGACGCCATTAGCCTTGAATTCGCGGCCGAATCACATAGTTGTTGCAAAGAGGCCACATTTCAGACCCCGTTTTCAGGCTTCAAAGCAAGTGGGGCGGATTTGAAGTTCCTCTCCAGGGAATACAAGCGCTGGACGGAACTTCGCATCCAGTGCCGCACAAGACATTGATAATAGCTGGTGCCCCCTTGTTTTCGACCTTCGCCTCGGCGCGCATGCCACACTGAGCCGAAGTCGGAAACGGGACACCGGCGGGACGTCAGGCCAGAAGGGGCTTTCATGCCAACCATCGCGCTCGTGGACGATGACCGCAATATCCTCACCTCCGTGTCGATGGCACTGGAGTCCGAGGGCTATCGTATTATGACCTACACCGACGGCGCCTCGGCGCTCGACGGTTTCAAGACCTCGCCGCCGGATCTCGCCATCCTCGACATCAAGATGCCCCGGATGGACGGCATGGAGACGCTGCGCCGTCTGCGCCAGAAGTCGGACATGCCGGTGATATTCCTCACCTCCAAGGACGAGGAAATCGACGAGATGTTCGGGCTCAAGATGGGCGCCGACGACTTCATCCGCAAACCATTCTCCCAGCGTCTGCTGGTCGAGCGCGTCAAGGCGGTGTTGCGCCGCGCCGCGCCGAAGGACCCGACGCTGGTGCCGAAGGAAGCCGATGGCGCCGCCAAGGTGCTCGAGCGCGGCCAGCTGCGCATGGACCCGGAACGCCACACCTGCACCTGGAAGGGCGAGCAGGTGACGCTGACCGTCACCGAATTTCTGATCCTGCAGGCGCTCGCCACCCGGCCCGGCGTGGTCAAGAGCCGCAATGCGCTGATGGACGCGGCCTATGACGATCAGGTCTATGTCGACGACCGCACCATCGACAGCCACATCAAACGGCTGCGCAAGAAGTTCAAGGTGGTCGACGACGACTTCGAGATGATCGAGACGCTATACGGCGTCGGTTATCGGTTCAAGGAATAGCGCCAATTCCGTTCCTTCCCGCGCAAGCGGGAAGCCAGGGCCGAGAATGATGACGAACTGGGTTCCCGCTGTCGCCGGGACGAACGGGTCATAGACCGTCGCATTTTCATTCCTGCTGGATCAAACGACGTGCTCGACAAGACGGCCGAAAATCAGGCGCGCGACACCAAGTCGAAAGCGGCGGCCGGCGCCGCTGCCGGCACGCCGCCGCGCGTGACGCGGCGCTATTTCGGCGTGTTCCGGCGAATGGCGCGGTCGGCCTGGTCGTTCTTCGTCACGCTCAGCTTTTCCAGCCTGACCCGACGCATTGTCTTCCTCAACCTCACCGGCCTCGCCGCGCTGGTGATCGGCATTCTGTATCTGTCGCAGTTCCGCGCCGGCCTGATCGATGCCCGCGTGCAGAGCCTGCTGGTGCAGAGCGAGATCATCGCCGGCGCGATCGCCGCTTCCGCGACCGTCGAGAGCGACGCCGTCACCATCGATCCCGACCGCCTGCTGGAGTTGCAAGCCGGCGAAAGCTACGGCCCGCCCGACGACTCCTTGTCCGGCATCGAATTCCCGATCAACCCGGAGCGGGTCGCGCCGGTGCTGCGCCGCCTCGTGTCGCCGACCAAGACCCGCGCCCGCATCTACGACCGCGACGGCGTTCTGATTCTCGACAGCCGCAACCTCTACGGCCGCGGTGACGTCTTGCGCTTCGATCTGCCGTCGCCGACCGCGGAAAAGCCCGGCCTGATGGAGCGCGCCTTTATCGCCATCAGACTCTGGCTCGGTCGCGGCGACCTGCCGCTCTATCGCGAACTCGGCCCCGAGAACGGCAAGGGTTATCCGGAAGTGGTCAGCGCGCTCAATGGCATCCACGCCAGCATGGTGCGGGCCAACGACCGCGGCGAAGTCATCGTTTCAGTGGCGGTGCCGGTGCAGCGTTTCCGCGCGGTGCGTGGCGTGCTGATGCTGTCGACGCAGGGCGCCGACATCGACGACATGGTCGAGGCCGAGCGCCTCGCCATCTTCAAGGTCTTCCTGATCGCGGCGGCGGTGATGGTGGTGCTGTCGATGCTGCTCGCCGGCACCATCGGCGGTCCGGTGCGCCGGCTGGCCGAAGGCGCCGAGCGCGTGCGCCGGCGGATCCGCACCCGCGTCGAGATTCCGGATTTTACCCGGCGCGGCGACGAAATCGGCCATCTGTCCGGCGCACTACGCGACATGACCAACGCGCTTTATACCCGCATCGAGGCGATCGAGAGCTTCGCCGCCGACGTCTCGCACGAACTGAAGAACCCGCTGACCTCGCTGCGCTCGGCGGTCGAGACGCTGCCGATGGCCAAGACCGACGCCAACCGCAAGCGCCTGCTCGACGTCATCGAGCACGACGTCAAGCGGCTCGACCGGCTGATCACCGACATCTCCGACGCCAGCCGGCTCGACGCCGAATTGCAGCGCCAGGAAGCCGCACCGGTCGATCTCGCGCAATTGCTCGGCGCGCTGGTCGCCGCCGCCAATGAAATTCACAAGGACGGCGTCAGCGTCACGCTCACCTTCGAAGGCGGCAACCCGGCGCAATTCAAGGTGCCCGGCCACGATTCGCGCCTCGGTCAGGTGGTCTCGAACCTGATCGACAACGCGCGCTCGTTCTCGCAGGAAGGCGGCAGCGTGCGTATCACCTGCCGCAAGCTGAAGGATCAGATCGAAATCGTCGTCGATGACGACGGTCCGGGCATCGCGCCGGACGCGCTCGACAAGATCTTCCAGCGCTTCTACACCGACCGGCCGCATCAGGGCTTCGGCCAGAATTCCGGCCTCGGCCTGTCGATCTCGCAACAGATCGTCGAAGCGCATGGCGGCCGAATCTGGGTCGAGAACCGGACCGCGCCGGCCGACCGCACCGACGACGAGACCGGCGACGGCGAACCGCGAGTGATCGGCGCCCGCTTCATCGTGCGGCTGCCGGCGGTGTGAACACGGCCTGCTCACAAAAAAGAGGCCGCCTCAACAAGGCGGCCTCTCGAAACCAGACAACGAAATCGATCAGTGCGCACGCGGGTGAGCGACAGCCTTCATCGAGCCATCCCAGTTCTTCACGCCGGTGAGCTTGAGATAGATGTCGTAAACGCAGATCACGGCCACGGCGCCGATGAAGCCACCGGTGATCCATGCGCCGGTCGCAGCCCCCGACGTCGTCACCGTGACCGAAGGAGGCGGCGGCGCGAACGCATAGACCTTCGATGCATTAAACGGACCAGCCAGCACCCCCACGATCGCCAACGCGATCGCGAATTTATAAATCCTCACAAAGCCCTCCTGGACAGATTGATTAGCCGTGCGACACTAGGAGTGTTCGTTTGTATTCGCCAGCGGCGCCAAGGGCTTTTAGCGACAAGCCGCATATTTATTTATACGGCATAGCCATACAACGGAGACGGCACCGCCAACCAATTCACGCGGCGTAATCGCCATTCGCAACATACGATTCAAAAGGCGCGGTTTCAGATACGCGACAGGCATCGGTCCGTCCCATTATGCGATATCGTTATAATCACCACCGTTGGCAACAACGTTATCGCCAATAGTACTTGATCGCCTCATCCGACATTCCGAGCCGCCCGCGACGCTATCCCCGCCGAAGAACGGACGCCCGGATCGCGATGCAAGTGCTCTCGGGCGCGCTGGGTCCACAGCACCGGGCAATGAATGTACAGTCTCAAGATCAGCTTTCTTGCGATCAACAGTCTTGCGATCAACAGTCTTGGGATCGATCAGCTCCGGTTCTAAAGTCTCGCCAATGACGCACGCTCACCCCACCGTCCACGCTTCCGCCGTTCTGGTCGGCGCCAAGGCCGTCCTGATTCGCGGCCCATCCGGCGCCGGCAAATCGCGGCTGTGCTTCGATCTGATCCAGGCGGCGGCGCAAGGCAGCATCCCGTTCGCGCGTCTTGTCGCCGACGATCGCGCCTTGCTCGAAGCCTGCCACGGCCGGCTGCTGGTGCGGCCGGCACCGTCGCTGGCCGGACTGATCGAGGTCCGCGGCCTCGGGATTCGCGTGTCGAAATTCGAGCCGGTCGGCGTGGTCGATCTGGTGGTCGATCTGGCGGCGGCCGATGCCGCCCGGCTGCCCACGCAACAATCTGGAATCGTTGAACTTTGCGGAATCCGACTGGCTCGGCTGCCGGTCGCGGCCGACGCCGACGCGCTGCCGGCGATCCTCGCCCGGTTAAGCACAACGGATGGAACAGCCCGGCCGGACGATTGACCCCGGGGGGGCAACTGCGCTACGCCGCGCCCTCGTTGATGCCCGGGCCGAAAAATTAACGATACCGGGCTTAGGATTGAGCCCGCCGAAAACGGACAATAGAGCGCCCCTTTGGCCCCTTCTTTCCGCAGTGCAACAGAACGCCTATATAGCGAGGAAGCCCCTTGCAACGGGGCTTCTAATGGGCCTCAATGGCCCCCCATTCGTGCGGTGCAACAGTGCGCCCGCGAGGAGTTCGGGATGATCGGCCTCGTTTTAGTGACCCACGGACGGCTCGCCGTCGAATTCCGCTCCGCTCTGGAGCACGTGGTAGGACCCCAGCGCCAGATCGAGGCAATTACCATTGGCCCCGACGACGACGTTGAACAATGTCGCAAGAATATCCTCGACGCGGTCAAGCGCGTGGATAGCGGCGAAGGCGTCGCGATTCTCACCGATATGTTCGGCGGCACGCCGTCCAACCTCGCCATTTCGGTGATGAGCCAGCCCAAAGTCGAGGTTCTCGCCGGCATCAATCTGCCGATGCTGATCAAACTCGCCAAAGTCCGCGAAACCTGTCCGCTGGAAGACGCCGTCGCCGCTGCCCAGGAAGCCGGCCGCAAATATTGTACGATCGCCAGCCGGGTCCTGAACGGCAAATGACGGGACCGAGCCGAGCCGACGGCAATGCCCCCGACCCGCACGGTGTGCCGGTCGCCCGCGAAGTCGAGATCGTCAACAAAAAGGGTCTGCACGCCCGCGCTTCGGCGAAATTCGTGCAACACGCCGAACAATATGACGCCGCCATCATCGTCTCGCACCGCGGCGAAACCGTCGGCGGCACCTCGATCATGGGCCTGATGATGCTGGCTGCCGGCATCGGTTCGACCATTGCGATCAAGGCGACCGGCAAGGACGCCGCCAGAGCGGTCGACGATCTCTGCGCCCTGGTGTCCGATCGCTTCGGCGAAGAAGAATAAGCCACGCGACTTATTGCACTGCACGCGCAACGTTGAATTCAGCATCGCAAGCTGACCACCGCGCCGTTGCGCATCCGTATTACATGATCATTACCGGCTGCGACCGATAAGCGCATATCGGCCAATCATATCGGTCTGTACCGGCACAAAATCGACTCCGTTAGCGTTAGCCCTCGGGGGTGCGAACGCGAAGGAGGACGCCTTGAAGAAGGCCGAACCTAATCTCGTCACCGACGAGAAAACGCAGCGCATGATCGATGGCATGATCGCCACCGAACAACGGCATATGGCCGAGCGCGCTGCCCAAACCAAAGCTGCCGAAGCCGATTGCGACTGCAAGGAGGGGATGTTCCCCTCGATCACCAACCGCCGCGGCTTTTTGTTTGCCGCCGGTTCCACCGCCATCGCTGCCGCAGCGGCCAGCGGCGGCGCTATCGCCCAGGACAAATCGGCATCGCAGGCGCCAGCCGGCGCCCGGCATTTCGACGTCCCGGCCGATCCCACCAAGGTTCAGGGCGAGGCGATTGGCGTGAACGGCGGCTACGGATTGCGCTCGCAGTTCGAAAGCGAAACGCGGGTGCTCTATCCCAACCCGACCGACTACACCTCGTGGAGCCTGACGCCGCTCGACAAGATGCTCGGTAACCTCACCGCTTCCGGCCTGCATTTCGTGCGCGATCATAACGGCACGCCGACCATCGATCCGGCCAAGCACATGCTCTACGTCCACGGCATGGTCGACAAGCCGCTCAAGTTGACGATGGCCGACATCAAGCGCTTTCCCTCGGTGACACGCCGGCATTTCATCGAATGCTCGGGCAATACGCTGACGGAGTGGACCAAGCCGACGATGAAGACCGTGCAGGGCACGCATGGACTGCTCAGCACGTCGGAATGGACCGGCGTTTTGTTCTCGACGATCGCCCGCGAAGTCGGCCTGAAAGAAGGCAGCGCCTGGGTTCTCGCCGAAGGCGCCGACAGCGCGGTCATGACCCGCAGCATTCCGATGGAGAAGATGCTGTCGGACGCGATGCTGGCCTACGGCCAGAACGGCGAAGCGATCCGGCCGGAGCAAGGCTATCCGCTGCGCCTGCTGCTGCCGGGATACGAAGGCAACACCCAGATCAAATGGCTGCGTCGGCTCGAAGTCAGCGACAAGCCGTTCATGACCCGCGAGGAGACATCGAAGTACACCGACCTGTTGCCCAATGGCAAAGCCCGGCAGTTCACGCTCACCATGGACGCCAAGTCGGTCATCACCTTCCCGTCCGGCGACATGAAACTGCCCGGCCCCGGCTTCTACAACGTCACGGGCTTTGCCTGGTCGGGCCATGGCCGCATCCAGTCGGTCGACGTTTCAACCGATGGCGGCAAGACCTGGTATCCGGCCCGCATCGACTCCACGCCCGAGCCGATGTGCACCGTCCGCTTCAGCTATCCCTGGATGTGGGACGGCAAGAACGCGGTGCTGCAAAGCCGGTGCACCGACGAGACCGGCTATATCCAGCCGACCTTGCATCAACTCGTCGCCCTGCGCGGGGCCAATTCGACCTATCACCTCAACGCGATTCAAAGCTGGGGCATCGCCAACGACGGGAGCGTCACCAATGTCCAGGTCTAAAACAGAACTAACGAACCTGCCCTCCTCGATCCTTGGCCGCTATGTCGCCGGCATTGCCGCTGCCGCGATCGCGATGCCGCTGGCGATCGCCACGCTGACGCTCCCCTCGGCTGCATCGGCCGAGGTGCCAACGCATTACGGCTTCGGATCGCCCGCCACGCCGGCGGAGTTGGCGAAGTTCTTCGCCATTCCGCCGTCGGGCAAAGGCTTGCCGCCGGGCAAGGGCACGGCGGCAAAGGGCGCCGAGGTCTATGCCAATAACTGCTCGGCCTGCCACGGCGATCATCTCCAGGGCATTTCGACCAAGGGCCTCGGCGGTCCGCAATTGATTGGTGGGCGCGGAACATTGGCGAGCGCGCATCCGGTCAAAACGGTCGAGAGCTACTGGCCCTATGCCACAACGCTGTTCGACTATGTCAAACGGGCGATGCCGTTCAACGCGCCCGGCTCGCTGACCGACGACGAGGTTTATGACGTCGTCGCTTACGTGCTTTCACAGTCGAAGATCATCAAGCCGACCGACGTGATGAATGCCCAGAGCCTGCCGAAGGTAGCGATGCCGAACAAGGACGGCTTCGAACCCGATCCACGGCCAGAACTGGGACTTTATCGCTAGGCGCATCAATCGACGCATTATCGTCAAAGGCTGACCGGCCCCGCGCAAGACTCAAATGTCATGCGCGGGGCCGTTTGCTTTGTCACCAAAGCCAGCCCGACGTTGGCACGCGACGACAAAGGATATGCAGCGGATATTCGTTGTTTGCTTGCGCCGCCCCAGCATGTACCCTTCCGGTTGTCGAAGACTGCGCCGGGGGGCCTGCAGCGGAATGTCGAACCGGCAAGTCGGTGAAATCGCGCATCACATGGAAGCCTTGCTGCCGGCCGATGGCACGCCGGTGCTCAACCGCGTGATGCGGATGATGCTGTGCCGCGACCTCAAGCGCGACATCGATCAAGACAGCTTCTTTGCCGCCCGCGATCTGCTACTCAAGGAAGGCCGCATCGGCCGCCTGCGCGGCCAGGGTGGGCAACTGTTTCTGCTGCCGCCCGTCACCAAGGCCGCCACGCCGGTCGAGATCGAGGACCGGGCGCGCCTTGTCCGGCAATGGCCGGAGGCGATGCTGATGCTGCCGCTGCGGCGCTATCTCGAATCGCAATTCCAGAAAGGTTTGGACCTGCCGCCCGACGCCGCCTGCGTCGTCGTGGACACCTCGACCATGGGCTCCGGCCTCGGCCGCTGGGCGCGACCCGATTTCATCCTGGTCAGCGCCATGCGTTTCAAAGTCATGCCGGGGTCGCAAATCGAGGTGCATAGTTTCGAACTGAAAACCGAGGACGGCGCCAATGACACGGCGGTCTACGAGGCTTTGGCGCAGACGCGATTTACCCATTTCGGTCATCTCGTCTGGCACCTGCCGAGAGGCTCGAAGGCGGAAAACCGGCTGGCCGATATCGAAATGCAATGCGAGGAACACGGCGTGGGCCTGATCCGGATGACCGATCCCGACGATACCGAAGCCTGCGAGATCATGGTCGACCCCAAACGCAAGCAGACCTCGGCGGTGACCGTCGACGGCTTTCTGGAATCGCGACTGTCCGAAAGCCAGCGCAAGACGCTGCTGCACGCGATGAACGGAGCGGCGCGATGAAAGGCAAAGTCATCGCCGTCGCCAACATGAAAGGCGGCGTCGGCAAGACCGCCACCGTCATCGGGCTCGCCGAAGCGCTGGCGGCCGAAGGTTCGGAAGTGCTGGTGATCGATCTCGATCCGCAGGCCAATGCCTCGATCTGCCTGGCCGGCAGCAAGATGCTCAAGGAGCTGATCGAGAACGGCCACACCGTCGACGGCTATCTGACCGACCGGCTGTTCCGCAAGAAGGACGATATCGAGTTCGCCGATTGCATCCGCACCCACGTCAGCAATGTCTATCACCTCAACGCCCAACTGCCGATTTCGCTTTTGGCGTCAAGTTCGGAACTGCGCATCGTCGAGCGCGACATGCTGTATCGCCTGAGCAAGAGCCACACCGACATCGACTGGTTCGTCGACCGTCTGCACGACCTGTTGCGCGACCAGTTGAAACGGACCCGCAAGAGCTACGACTACATCCTGTTCGATTGCGCGCCCGGCATTTCGCTGCTGACGGAAATGAGCATCCGGCTGGCCAATCTGGTGATCGTGCCGACGATTCCGGATTTTCTGTCGACCTACGGCCTGCAAACCTTTTGCAGCAATCTGCGCACCGGCGAGATGGCCAAGCGCACCACGCTGGAAAAGCCGAAGAAGCCTTATGTGCTGGTGACGCGGCTGCGTCCGATCAACGAGCACAGACACACCGTCGAACGGCTCGAAAACGAACACCTCAAGGACAAGCCGAACTTCCGCTTGTTCGAAACGCAAATTCCCGAGCGCGCGGCGATCGCCGAGGCGCTTGGCAAAGTCGATAGCTGGCCGTCGTTTTCGCAGAAATGGAAAGACACGGCGGGAATTCTGGAAAGCCTGTCCAACGAAACCAGGGAGGCGCTGCATGGCGCTCGATCTTGATGCTTTCGCGGTGCTGCGCGCCATCGGCGCGCATGCCGCGCTGTTCGGCGACGCCAAAGCGGACGCCGCCAAGGCTGCCCGCGCGCTGGTCGTCAAACAGATCAAGGCCAAGGGCACCGATCTCGCCGCGCTGCGGGCGCTGCGCAAAGCGCTCGGCGAGGAAAGCTTCGCGCTGGTGGTCGACGGCCTGAAGGACGCCGAACTGAAGACGCTGGTCGCTCGCGTCGACAAGGAAAACCCGGAGGCCAAGACCGCCAGCCCGGCCTGGCGCCGCCGTCACCTGATGGCCCTGGTCACCGGCGCCGCCGAACCGGCTGCGAAAGCGCCCAAGGCCGCCAAGGCGAAAAAGCCGGCCAGGGCCAAAAACGGGGCCAAAGCCGGCAAAACAGCCGAAAATGGGCCGGAATTCCTCTACGACGAGTCGGCCGGGGTGCTGCGCAAGCGCTAACGGCGCGATAACTACATAAAGAAATCTTTATATATGCGTTGCGGGGCGGCGGCGGGCCTGTTATAGGCTCGGCGACAATCCACCCTGCCAAATTTTCACGCTTGTTCGCATAGGACCGCCATGACCGCCGCCAAGGACTACATCGTCAAGGACATCTCGCTCGCCGACTTCGGCCGCAAGGAACTCTCGCTGGCCGAGACCGAAATGCCGGGCCTGATGGCGACGCGGGAAGAATACGGCCCCAAGCAGCCGCTGAAGGGCGCGCGCATCGCCGGCTCGCTGCACATGACCATCCAGACCGGCGTGCTGATCGAGACGCTGGTCGCGCTCGGCGCCGACGTGCGCTGGGTGTCGTGCAACATCTATTCGACGCAGGACCATGCCGCCGCCGCCATCGCGGCCGCCGGCGTGCCAGTCTTCGCGATCAAGGGCGAGAGCCTGAAGGACTACTGGGACTACACCGCCAAGATGTTCGACTGGCATGGCGGCGGCTTCCCGAACATGATCCTCGATGACGGCGGCGACGCCACCATGTACGTCCACCTCGGCCTGCGCGCCGAGAACGGCGACGCCGCCTTCCTCGACAAGCCGGGCTCGGAAGAAGAAGAAGTGTTCTTCGCGCTCCTGAAGAAGCAGCTCAAAGAAAAGCCGAAGGGCTACTTCGCCGAGATGGCCAAGAGCATCAAGGGCGTGTCGGAAGAGACCACCACCGGCGTGCATCGTCTCTATGAAATGCAGAAGGCCGGCACGCTGTTGTGGCCCGCCATCAACGTCAACGACTCGGTGACCAAGTCGAAGTTCGACAACCTCTATGGCTGCCGTGAATCGCTGGTCGACGGCATCCGCCGCGGCACCGACGTGATGATGTCGGGCAAAGTCGCGATGGTCGCCGGCTTCGGCGACGTCGGCAAGGGTTCGGCGGCGTCGCTGCGCCAGGCCGGCTGCCGCGTGATGGTCTCCGAAATCGATCCGATCTGCGCGCTGCAGGCGGCGATGGAAGGCTATCAGGTCGTGACCATGGAAGACGCCGCGCCGGTCGCCGACATCTTCGTCACCGCCACCGGCAACAAGGACATCATCAAGCTCGAGCACATGCGGGCGATGAAGGACCGGGCCATCGTCTGCAACATCGGCCACTTCGACAACGAGATCCAGATCGCCTCGCTGAAGAACCTGAAGTGGACCAACATCAAGCCGCAGGTCGACGAGATCGCTTTCCCGGACGGCCACCGCATCATCATGCTGTCGGAAGGCCGCCTGGTGAACCTCGGCAACGCCATGGGCCATCCGTCCTTCGTGATGTCGGCGTCCTTCACCAACCAGACGCTGGCGCAGATCGAACTCTTCGCCAACAACAAGGACGGCAAGTACAAGAAGGAAGTCTACGTGCTGCCGAAGGCGCTCGACGAAAAGGTCGCCCGCCTGCATCTCGCCAAGATCGGCGTCAAGCTCACCGAGCTGAGCAAGGAACAGGCCGACTATATCGGCGTCAAGCAGCAGGGTCCGTTCAAGGCCGAGCACTACCGTTACTAGGCGTCACGCCACTTAAAACTTCGCCGCGGGTTTTGCCACCTGCTGCAAACGACGATAGCCGGGCCGAAAGGTCCGGCTATTTTCGTTATGGCTTCACGGTCGGTGAGATGCCTTCCGGCTGCAACAACGCCACCCAGCGCTGCGGCTCGACCGTCAACCGGATCAGCCAGCCGAGCACGATGAAGGTCAAGAATGGTTTGAGCACACGGTCGACCTCGAGCGCGCCGTGAAAGCCGATCACCAGCACCGCCGCGATCAGCAGCCACGCCCTCTGGTCGCGGCCATCGCGCGTCAGCAAGGTCAGCGCCAGCGCCGCCAAGGCCGGCGTCAGCACCAGGAACGACAGGAACTCGTTGCGCGGGCCGAACAGCGTGATGTAGCAGCCGCTGAAAAGCGTCACCGCCATCGCGAAGACGACCGCGTTGCCGAGCCGCGCGACGCGCCAGACCAGCGCCAGCGTAAACAGCGCGGCGGCGAGCCGCACCGCGGTCTGCGCCGTATGCGGCAGGTCGATGCCGAACGTATCGAGCATGGTGGCGAAGTCGGCCTGATAGGGCCACTGCCCCGGCTCGACCGAGGCGAGTTGCTGGAGCTTGGTGAACCAGGTCTGGTATTGCCCGGCGACATAATGAAAGTCGGCGAAGGCAAAGGGCGCGACCAGCGCCGCGATCAGCGCCACGGTGAGCCCAATCCGCATCTTCGGCTGGGTCGCGCCGCACAGCAGCAACATCACCAACGACAGCGGCTTGGTGATGACGCTGAGAAACATCCACAGCGAGGCCATCGACCAGCGCTGCCGCGCAATCGCGGCGGCGGCCAGCATCATGAAGGCGGTCATGCCGACCTGCGCCTGAACATATTTGAAATTGAACCAGGCCGCCGGGATGTTGATCAGCAGCAGCACGCCGGCGATCTGCAAGGTCTCGCGCGCCGGCTTCTCCGGCAGGAACACGCGCAGGAAGACGACGCAGGCGATGCTCAGCACGGCAGCCGAGATCGTCATGGCGATCGCCGCCGCCACGGTCGGCGTCAGCGCCGGCAAGGGCCCGAGCACCAGCAGCGACACCGGCCAATACAGATATTCGCCGAGGTTCGACATGTCGTAGATCGGCCGGTGCGCCCAGAAGCTGTGCGCGGCGTCGAGATAGGCCTGAAAGGTCGAGCCGAAGCGGCGCGGATCGGTGCGCAGCAGCGAGGCCACGCAGAAAATCAGCCAGCCGATCCAGCCCAGCCAGGGAAAGCGCGCGAATGCGTCGACGACAAAGTCCTGCGCGCGCAGGAGCGCGCCCATGCCCAAGCCGCGCGTGCGATCGGTCTCGACACCCACTGTCAAACTCCTCCCAGAGTCACGCCATACAATCAGAGCCGCGGCGGGATCACAATCATTGTGTAGCGGCGCGCCGGCATCGTCTTGCCCCACACGGACTGCCGGATTTCGGTTTGCGTGATGCGGGCGGCGTCGCCGGCCGCGCTCACCGCCTTGGCGCGACAGGCCGCGTCAACGGTCATGCACAGCCAGACCATGCCGTGACGCTTCAGCGTGGCGGGGTCGATCGCCGGCATCTCGGCCATCACCGCGCGCGGCCGGTCCGCCGCGTAGGCGACGACACCGAGCACGATGTCGCCGTCGCCGCCGACAAAGGCGAGCGGCCCCGGCGCCGACGACCGCCAGATGCGTTCGACTTCCTGGGCCAGCAGCCGCGCCTGCGCGTTGACCGGCGGCGGCCCGTCCGGCCGCGTCTTGATCGCGATCACCGGCGAGACCGCCAGCATGACAAGCGGCAGGATGGCGGCGAGCAGCACGATGCGCACGGTGTCGACCGGCCGGATCGTCATCGCCGGCGGCGACAGCAGCAGCACCGGCAGCAGCGTCCAGGCCGACATCGACCACAGCGAGGTGATTTCCGCGCCCGAGGCGACCGCGCCGAGCGCCGGCAGGATGAACGGCGCCCAGAAGGCCGCCGCCGCCAGCCGGCGTTCGGTGTCGGCCGGCCACAGCATGTCGGCGAGCGTCGCCCGGTCGGGCTTGCCCGAGGCCAGCGCCAGCATGACCGGCAGCGCGACATAGCCGAGCGAGCCGCCGAAATAACCGAGCGCGGCGATCACCGTGCCGCCGAACGGTTTTTCGCCGTGAATGGCGAGCGCATAAGTGAACGGCGCGAAGTCGTTCTGCCACAGCCAGTAAAGATGCGGCGCGATCGCGATCAGCCCGACCGCGACGGCGGCCCAGGGTGCCGGCGAGCGGAAATAGGCGGCGCGGCGGCGGTCGATCAGCGCCGCCACGATCAGGCCGGCGAGCAGGAAGATCGACCAGTATTTGCCCAGCATGCACAGGGCCGCGCCCAGCCCGGCCAGCGCGCCGGACGCCGCCGTGCGCCGATCCACCGAGCGCAGGAACCAGAAGGTGGTCATCGCCCAGAGCGGCATCAGCACGGTGTTGACGTTGAATTTCAGCGCATGGAAATTGAAAAACGGCACCAGCATCAGCAGCGCCAGCCCGGCGACCCGCTTTTCCGGCGTCAGGTAATCGGCCGACAGCCGCCAGACGAACCACAGCGCCAGCGCCGGCATCGCCATGGCCAGCAGGTAATAAGTGAATTCGCCGACCGGGAAGACCTCGAACCAGGCCCAGACCAGCGCGGCGGCCAGCGGCGGATGCTTGAGGTAGCCCCAGGACAGGTCGCGCGACCAGGCGATCACCTCGACCATGTCGAAATGCAGGCCCTGGCTCGATTTGGCGATGGCGCCATAGCCCGCCCATAGCAGGGCATAGACCGCCAGCGTCAGGATGACGGTGCTGTCGGCCCGCGCCGGGTCGAGCAGGGTCGCGCGCAGGCGGCCGGCGGCGGCGAGGGGAAATGTGACAATGGCGGAGAGAACGGCAGGCAGGCGCATGGCCAGCCCTATCGCACGGCGGAACTGGAGGGAAAAGGCGTAATTACCGTTCATTCCGGCGGAAGCCGGATTCCGGTTTTTGGCCAAGGGGCTTCGGTCCCCGCTTCCGCGGGGACGACGGCGGAATGACGGCAGGATTGGCGCCAGATCGCTTGTGGACGCGCTTTGCCAATGTTATCTCGCCGCCATGACGGCTTTCCCCATCGAAAACATCCGCAATTTCTCCATCGTCGCCCATATCGACCATGGCAAATCGACGCTCGCCGACCGGCTGATCCAGCTCACCGGCGGCCTCGACGCGCGCGAGATGGCCGGCAAGGAACAAATTCTCGATAACATGGATATCGAGAAGGAGCGCGGCATTACCATCAAGGCGCAGACCGTGCGCCTGAATTACCACGCCAAGGACGGCAAGGATTACGTCCTCAATCTGATGGACACCCCCGGCCACGTCGACTTCGCCTATGAGGTCAACCGGTCGCTCGCCGCCTGCGAGGGCTCGCTGCTGGTGGTCGATGCCAGCCAGGGCGTCGAAGCCCAGACGCTCGCCAACGTCTATCACGCGCTCGACGCCAACCACGAGATCGTGCCGGTCCTCAACAAGGTCGACCTGCCCGCCGCCGAGCCGGAAAAGATCAAGAAACAGATCGAGGACGTCATCGGCCTCGACGCCTCCGACGCGGTGATGATCTCGGCCAAGACCGGCCTCGGCGTGCCCGACGTGCTGGAAGCCATCGTCACCAAGCTGCCGGCGCCGAAAGGCGACCGCACCAAGCCGCTGAAAGCGCTGCTGGTCGACAGCTGGTACGACGCCTATCTCGGCGTCGTCGTTCTGGTGCGTGTCGTCGACGGCACGCTGAAGAAGGGCCAGCGCATCCGGATGATCGGCATCGAGTCGCATTACGAGGTCGATCGCGTCGGCGTGTTCCTGCCGAAGCTGACCACCGTCGACGAACTCGGCCCCGGCGAGATCGGCATGTTGACCGCTTCGATCAAGGAAGTCGCCGACACGCGCGTCGGCGACACCATCACCGACGAGCGCAACCCGATCGACGATCCGCTGCCCGGCTTCCAGCCGGCGATCCCGGTCGTGTTCTGCGGCCTGTTCCCGGTCGACGCCGCCGACTTCGAGGACCTGCGCGCCGCGATGGGCAAGCTGCGGCTCAACGACGCCTCGTTCACGTTCGAAATGGAAACCTCGGCCGCGCTCGGCTTCGGCTTCCGCTGCGGCTTCCTCGGCCTGTTGCATCTGGAAATCATCCAGGAGCGGCTGGAACGCGAATTCAATCTCGACCTGATCGCGACCGCGCCCTCGGTCATCTACAAGATGAACCTGCGCAACGGCACCCAGATCGAACTGCACAACCCGGTCGACATGCCGGACGTAATGCAGATCCTGTCGATCGAGGAACCATGGATCGAAGCCACCATCCTGACGCCGGACGAGTATCTCGGCTCGGTGCTCAAGCTCTGCCAGGACCGGCGCGGCACGCAGAAGGAGCTGACCTATGTCGGCGCCCGCGCCATGGTCAAATACGACCTGCCGCTCAACGAAGTGGTGTTCGATTTCTACGACCGGCTGAAGTCAGTCTCGAAAGGCTACGCCTCGTTCGACTATCACCTGACCGACTACAAGGAATCCGACCTCGTCAAGATGTCGATCCTGGTCAATGACGAGCCGGTCGACGCGCTGTCGATGCTGGTCCACCGCACGCGCGCCGAAACGCGCGGTCGCGGCATGGTCGAGAAGCTGAAAGAACTGATCCCGCCGCACATGTTCCAGGTGCCGATCCAGGCGGCCCTCGGCGGCAAGATCATCGCCCGCGAAACCGTACGCGCGCTGCGCAAGGACGTGACCGCCAAGTGCTACGGCGGCGACGCCACCCGCAAGCGCAAGCTGCTCGACAAGCAGAAAAAGGGCAAGAAGAAGATGCGGCAGTTCGGCAAGGTCGACATCCCGCAGGAAGCGTTCATCGCGGCGCTGAAAGTCGACGTCTGACGCGAAGCGTCATATTTCGGAACATAAGTGTCCGACGCTAGACGTCGGACCATCGAGGGTGGATACGCGAGGAGCGGCTCGGCGCCGAACGACCGATATCGGTCGGGACGCTTTGAACCCCATAGACCTCAGAGGAACGAGATGGATCTCGCCTTGCGTACTTTCTACCATGTGCCCTTCATCGGCTGGCTCACCAAAGACGCCGTCCGCGGCAAGCCGGACGCCAAGTACTATTTCATCCTGAACCTCGCCGCCCTCTATGGCGTGCTGGTTTATACGCTTGGCTATCCGTTCCTCATTGTCACGTTGCTGATCGCGGCGGCGCTGGTCTTCTCCGCCATCCTCGCGTTGACGGCGACGGACCTGATCGACAACAGCCAGCGGGCGCGACGCCAGGCTGCCGGCCCGCGCGGCGATCACCGGAAATAACCCGGCGCGCGCGTCTGCCGCGTGACGGCAACGCCGTCAGTTGCCGCGATTCAAGCCACGGCCGCCGCCGGTGCTGTCGAGCGCGGCCTTGCAAGCCGCCGACAGGCTGGCGCGGTTCGCCTCAAGGCAGGCGCGAATGTCGCGATTGCCGTGCTCCTTGCCGGCGCATTTTTGCTCGATCTCAGTCTGGCACGCCGCCACGACCGGCCCCGTGCCCGGCCCCTGGCCGCGCGGCGTGGCCGGCTGCGCTAATGCTGCGGTCGCCAAGCCCAACGTCGCGGTGAGCGCCAATGCGCCGGTTGTCATGGTCGCGCGTCGCATGTGAACCTCCTGATGCCGATAAAGCGACCCCTGTCGACAAACGCTTACGCCCGGCGCGGAGAAATTTATTGATCCCGGTCAACAACGGCCTGCGGCATATACGCAGCGACCGCGGACCCAAACGCCGCCGCCGCATGCAGCGCTGCAAGTGATTGGCAACCGCGCGCCGCTCCGGTCACGCACCGTCGCACGCACATAACGCGGGCCAAGACCTCGGCGCTTCCCTGCCTTGACCTGTCGCGCCCGAACCGCGAAACTTCATGCGTTGTTGTCGATGACAATCCGCAGGGAGGATCATTTGGCTTACAAATTCGAGATTTATAAAGACAAGGCCGGCGAATACCGCTTCCGCTTCAAGGCGCCGAACGGCGAGACGATGTTCGGCTCGGAAGGCTACAAGGCCAAGGCCTCGGCGGTCAGCGCGATCGACTCGATCAAGAAGAACGCCCCCGGCGCCACCACCGACGACCAGAGCTAAGACTCACGGCTTTCGGACGCGGCGCGACGATAGTGCCGCGTCCGCAGTGCGCGCACTGCGCAAGGACGTGACCGCGAAGCGCCACGGCGGTGACGCCACCCGCAAGCTCCTGGACAAGCAGAAAAAGGGCAAGAAGAAGATGCGGCAGTTCGGCAAGGCCGGCTTCCCACGAGGCAAGCGGTTATCGCAACGGCGAAGGTGAACGTGCAGTCGCTGGTATTTGGATGATGCGATCCCGAGTTAGCCATATCGATCCGATAGCCGTTGCGCGAACCCGCCACGACCTATAAAGAGGGTGCAGGGGCGAGCATCGGATTATGACCATGCTCCTTCTCAATCATCATATCTTCCTGTTGCTCAATGCATCGGCGTCGCCGTCGCCGCTTCTCGTCGACCTGGCCGACTTCGTCGCACAACAATTGATTTACGCGATTCCTGTCCTGCTGCTGGCATTATGGATCTGGGGTAGGCCGGAACGGCGGGCCGGACTGATTTCGACCACGGTTGCCGCGGGCTGCGCTCTGGGCGCCAACCAAATGGTTGGCCTGCTATGGTATGAGCCGCGCCCGTTTATGATCGGCTTGGGCCACACTTTGGTGGCCCATGTGCCGGAGAACTCCTTTCCGAGCGATCATACTACGTTCTTTCTGACGGTCGGCTTCGCGCTGATCGCAACGCGCGGCGCGCCGGGATTCGGCAAACTCGTCAGCCTCATCGGCGTGCTGGTCGCCTGGGCGCGGATTTACCTCGGCCTCCACTATCCGGTCGACATGATCACCTCGGCGTTAATCGCCTGTCTGTTCGGCACCGGGTCGATACTGTTAAACGCGCCTGTTTGCCGCTGGATCGCGCCAACGATCAATCGCATCTACGAGGCGACGCTGGATGTCTTGCGTCTACCGATACGGATTTTTCCACGCACAGCCCGTAGCCCGTAGGGCGGATTAGCGGAGCGTAATCCGCCATTCAATCACCACATGCGGCAGGTTACGCCTGCGGCTAACCCGCCCTACGTTATTACAATCTTCCGCTCGTCCCGGCGAAAGCGGGGACATGAGCACTTTGGCCAAAGAACTGGATTCCCGCTTTCGCGGGAATGAACGGGGAATAAAGCAGAATCCTCACATTGCCATTCGCTCATGCGGACTACGGCCTCGGACGGCCCAGCGCGTTATCGCCATCCCCCGCCTTCGCCGCCGCCTCGATCTCGCGCCAGAATTTCTCATTACCCTTTTTGGTGACGCAGACCTTGATGTGATGCGGTGGCGGGCCATGCTGGCAGGTGTGCCCGATCGTCCCCGCGATCATCGCATCGCACCAGACGTAGCCGTGCAGATAGTACCGGTTGGCCCGGCGCATGGTGCCGCCGCTGATGTTGGACCAATGCCAGCCGTCGACATCCGCCAGCCGATAGGCCGCGTGTTTGCGGCTGCTGAACTGCCGGCGCACCCAGACGATCGGCCCCGGCTCGGCCGCGAGCGCGTCGCGTCGGCGATCCTCGGCGGTCTTGAACTGCTGCCGCTTCTCCCGGAAAAGCGGATGGTTCTCAACGTAAGGCACGCAGACGTTGTCGCCTTCGCCGGTGGCGGCGCGCATCAGCGCGAACGGATCGGCGCCGGTCGCGATGGCGGCTTCGATGGCGTCGCCCGCCGCCCGCCGCAACCGCGCTTTTCTTTCCGTTTTCGTTTCCGCCGACTGGCTATTCATAAGCGATGCGGATCACGCGCATTGATGTCGTCCTGCAACGCGATCATAACACGCACCGCAGCCCGCGACGCGGATTAGCGAAGCGAGCATGGCCCGGATGGAGCAAAGCGGAAGCCGGGGCATGTCAGCCCCTTGCCCCGCCTTTCGCTCCGCGCCATGCCGGCTACGAACGCAAACGGCTAAATCCCGAACAGCTTCTCCGCATTGCCATGCGCGATGGCTTCACGCTCGGCGGCGCTGACCGGAATCTTTTCGAGGAAGGCGCGGGCTTCCTCCATCGAGCCGTAGGGATAATCTATCGAGAACATGATGCGGCCGGCGCCGACTTCCGACAGCAGCACCTGGAAGGTCGAATCGAAGTTGAAGCCGCCGAAGGTATAGTGCAGGTTCTCGCGCAGATATTCGGCCGGCGGGCGCTTCATCGCCAATCCCGGCGAACGGGTGGCGACCGCGTTGATGCGCGGCATCATGAAGGGCAGGCCCTCGCCCATGTGACCGATGACGAATTGCAGCTTCGGGAAACGGTCGAACACGCCGCGCACCATCAGGCGCATGATGTGCACCGCGGTTTCGATGTGCCAGCCCCAGCCGGCGCCGGCGAGGAAGAAGGTTTCGCCCGGCCCGAAGCCGCCATAGGAACCCTGCACCACCGCCTGCGGCGGCACCGCCGGATGCAGATAGATCGGCGCGCCGAGCTTCTCGGCGCATTCGAGAATCGGCCAGTAGAAGCTGTCGTCGAGATAGCGGCCGCGATTATGGCCGTTGACCACCGCGCCGCGGAACCCGTCCTTGCCGAACCGCTTTTCCAGTTCCTGCGCCGCCTTGTCCGGCGTGCCGACCGGCAGCGCGGCGAGACCGGCAAAGCGCGTCGGATGCTTGCGCATCGCCTCGGCCAGCACGTCATTGGCCTCGGTCGCGGCCGGGATCGCTTCGGCGTCTTCGGCCTGTTCGAGGCCCGGCGAATTGATCATCAGCAGTTGAACGTCGATGTTGGCGGCGTCCATTTCCGCGATCCGCTTGTCGCCGAGATCGGCGAGCCGGGCGAACAGTTGATCGCCGGCCGGCCCGCGCGCCTTGCGGAAGCTGTCGCTGAACGCGCGTCCCACGCCGTTGAGAAAGCCGGGTGTGGTGAAATGTTCTTCAACGGCGATCGTGCGCATCGGGCCTCGCTCCCTGTCTGTCATCGTTTCAAGTGTTATCGTGCGCCGCTCTATACACCAGAAACGCCGGCGGTGCGCATAGCGAAATCCGCAAGCGTGCCACGCGATGCAACCTTGTCGGCCGCGACCGTCGGCCGCGCCGGCATGAACTTCGACCGTGCGACAAGTTTCGCCATCCCGAAGACCGCAACCTTATTGACAACATTCCTATAGGATCGTATTCTTTCCCTCGCCGAGACCCGCCCGCCTGGCGCTCATGACGCCGGGCGGAAAGGCCAAAGCCCGGCGCGGGGAGACATCCCGCCCCGGCGGATGGTGGAGCGTCGGGAGGCGCAGCCGGTCGCGCCAGACCGGCGCGTGCTCTCGCCAAGCACGCTCGGCGGGCCCCGCGCCAGGGACCCCGCCAAAAGGGGTTTCGCCAACCCCTGGCGCCTCCCGAGGCTCCATTCTCCGTTCGGAGAACGGATCGAGACGACCGGCGCCCCCGCGCCCTTCAAACAACAGGGGCGGTGCCGCGCGTCCCGACCTCATCGCGCGGCACGAGCCATCGATCCTGCGGGATGCAGGCTTGCGAGTCCTTTCGAAATCCCGGACGAAACGTCAGCGATGACCGGGCGCGCCGAAGATTGCCTCGAAGAAATTCGGCGGTCCGCTGTCGACCTTTCGGCCCTTGCGCACATCGGCGCGGCTCGGCCGTTCGCCGGTGACGACGATCTCGGTGTCTTTGACATGCGCCTGCACCAGTTCGAACAGCACGGCGGCGTTGTCGGGGTGCAGCCGGATGCAGCCATGCGAGGCCGGGCTGCCGAGATGCGAGATCTCGTACGAACCGTGGATCGCGTAGCCGCCCTTGAAGAACACCGAATAAGGCATCGGCGACATGTGATATTTGCGCGAGTACCATTGGCGCGCCAGCCGCTGCGGCCGGTAGGTGCCGTTCGGCGTGCGATAGCCCCAGGCCGCGGTGGAAACCGGCCAGCGATAGCGCGTGAAGCCGTCGACCGACACCGACAATTGCTGCGCCGTCTTGTCGACGGTGACGACCACGCCGGCATCGGCGGCCGATACGCGGAACAACACGCCGCACGCGACGGCAAGCGACATCATGACAACCGAAAGACGCGGCACGGCCACTCCTTTTCTACAAAAGCTTACTGTAGCCGTGCCACGGCTCATTTCATCCAGATCAAAAGTCCAACGCTTTATCGATCAGCGCGTGATGCCGTACTGCCGGTCGAGGCTGCGCAACCATGCAGCCCTGCCGCGCATCACCGCCGCATCGTCGCCGACCGACACGAAGCGCTCACCCTTGCGCGCCGCCGGTTCGCGGTGCGCCACCGGCGCGGCCAAGGCGGCGGCATCGCGCGCGGCTTCGTAGCGCGCGACCGACGCGCGCGTCGGCAGGATCGGGCTGTCGAAGTCGTCGGCCGCGGCCAGCGCGCGATAGGCGGCGTCGGCGTCGGACACGGTTTGCCCCGGCAACTCGAATTGCGGTTTGAACTCGCCCGGCAGCGGCACGATGATGTCCTTCTCAAGCTGCGGCCGCCGTTCCGGCATGGGCACGGCCTTCCACATCGTCGGCGAGAACGCCGGCAGCCGGTCGTTGCTCACGACAATGTAGGAATCGTTGCGGCCGCGCTTGCGCACCAGATTGAACAGGATGGCCGCATTGGCCGGCAACATGCGCACGCAGCCATGCGAGGCGGCGCGGCCGAGATGGCTGCGCTCATTGGTGCCATGCAGCGCATAACCGCCGTGAAAGAAGATCGAGTACGGCATCGGCGACCAGTGATACTGGCGCGAATACCATTTCCGTTCGAAGCGGATCGGATGATAGGTCCCGCTCGGCGTCTCAAGGCCACGTCGTCCGGTCGACACCGGCCAGCGGTAACGCTCCTTGCCGTCAACCCAGACGGCGAGCTTCTGCTCCGATTTGCTGACGCTGACCACGATGTCGGCGCGGGCGGTCGAAACCGGAACCAACGCCAGACTGGATGCCAGCAAAAAACCCGGACCGAGAATCGCAGCGACAACACGAACCATGATCCAACCCCCCTCAAGCGATACGCCGGTACTTCCTCACCGCCAGTTTCACCCGTCGGGGCCTATCCTGTAAAGACCCTGTTAACCGTAAAAGTCCTTGGCCGACCGAGGCTTTTTCGCGCAGGACGACCTGCGGCAGCGGGCCATGACACACGCATTTAACCTGACAGCCGGCCGCAAAGTCGCTAAATCGGAGCGATCATGACCTTTCGCGTTTCCACCCGCTTCGGTCTCGGTTTTGTTCGCAACGTCGCGGTCGGCGTCGTCCTGACGCTCGGCCCGAACGCCGGCGCGATGGCGCAATCGACGCCAATGCCGACGGCGAAGCCTTCGAACGCCGCCGAGAAAGCCGAGCCGGTGCCGGCCAAGACGCTGTTCGCCGCCGAAAAGCTGCCGAGCTTGGGCAAAGCGATGGCGATCGGCTATTACCCACGCGGTTGCCTGCAAGGCGGCGTGGCATTGCCGGAGACTGGGCCGACCTGGCAGGTGATGCGGATATCCCGCAACCGGATGTGGGGCCATCCGAGCCTGGTCCAGTTTCTCGAGAAATTCGCACCGCTCGCCGCCAGAGCCACCGGCTGGCATGGCGTGCTGATCGGCGACATGGCGCAGCCGCGCGGCGGCCCCCTGCCCTTCGGCCATCTGAGTCACCAGATCGGCCTCGACGTCGACATCTGGTTCATGCCGATGCCGGGCCATGTGCTCAGCGATGCCGACCGCGAAAAGATCTCGGCGATCGATCTCGTCTCCAAAGACCGGTTGCACGTCAATCCGCAGACCTGGCAGCCGCAGGCCGATGTCGCCTTCATCCGCACCGCCGCCGAACAGCCCGAAGTCGAGCGGGTATTGGTCAACGCCGCGATCAAGAAGGAAATCTGCCGGATGCAAGGCGACAAGCATCCGGCCTGGATGGACAAACTGCGCCCCTGGTATGGGCACAACGACCACATCCATGTGCGGCTGAGATGCCCGCCCGACTCGCCGAGCTGCCGCAAGCAGCCGCCGGTGCCGAACGACGCCGGTTGCGGCAAGGCGCTCGATTACTGGTTCTCCGATCGGGTGCTGCATCCGAAGATCAAGCCGCGCGACCCGAACGCCAAGCCGCCGCGTCAGATCACGCTCGCCGATCTGCCGCCGGCCTGCAAAACCGTTCTGGACGAACCGCCGCGCCTGCCGGGCGACAACTAGCCTTCAACGATAAAATATGCGATCCGGCGGTCAGGAAAATCCGCTGCGCATCAACCTGAAGGTTCTTCATGAAACTCTGTCGCTTCAACGATAATCGCCTCGGCCTGGTCGAAGGTGATCGCGTCAAGGATGTCACCGCCGCGCTCGATGTCCTGCCTGCCGCCCACTACCCGCTGCCCACCCACGATCTGTTGATTGCCCATCTGCCGGAAGTGCGCGCCGCCGTCGAGAAGCTGAGCGCCGGCGCCAGCTCGCTGGCGCTCGCCGATTGTAAGCTGCTGTCGCCGGTCGCCAATCCGGGCAAGATCGTCGCCGCTCCGGTGAACTACAAAAAGCACCTGATTGAAGCGCAGACCGATCCCGAACTGCATCACCAGAACCAGATCGCCGAGATCCAGCGCGTCGGTTTGTTCCTCAAGGCGACCAGCTCGCTGATCGGCGCCAGCCAGGGCATCGTCGTCCGCCACCCCGACCGCCGTACCGATCACGAGATCGAACTCGTCGCTATCATCGGCACCAAGGCGAACAAGGTCTCCCGCGAAGACGCGATGAAGCATATCGCCGGCTATTGCATCGGCCTCGACATCACGGTGCGCGGCCCGGAAGAGCGCTCCTTGCGCAAGTCGATCGACACTTATTCGGTGATGGGCCCGTATATGGTCACCGCCGACGAGGTGAAGAACCCGGACAACCTCGCCTTCGAATTGACCGTCAACGGCGAGACCCGGCAGAAGGCCAACACCAACGACCTGATCATCGGGATCGCCGACCTGATCGTGTTCGCTTCGGCCTATTACACCTTGATGCCCGGCGACCTGCTGATGACCGGCACCCCCGAAGGCGTCGGCCCGATCAAGCCCGGCGACGTCATCGATGCCCGCATCGATCAGCTCGGCGCGATCAAGGTCCAGGTGAGCTGATCCCATCGACATTCCGCTCCGTTCATTCCCGCTCAAGCAGGAATGAACGGCGCGGCCTGCCGGATCATTCAACCGGCAACACGTTGGTATATTTCACCTGCTCCAGCGCGAAACTTGACTCGATCGACGCGATGCCTTCCAATCGCGTCAGCTTGGTTTTCAGGAAACGCTCGTAAGCGGCCAGATCGGGCACCACCACCCTCAGCCAGTAATCGCGCGGCCCGGTCATCAGATAACATTCCAGCACTTCCGGCCAGCGCGCGATGGTCTTGGCGAAGCGATCGAGCAGGTCCTCTTTCTGCTTTTCCAGCTTGACCGATACGAAAACGCTGACCGGCAGCCCGACCGCGACCTGATCGAGCACCGCGACATAACGGGTGATCACCCCGGCCTTCTCCAGGAGCCGCACCCGCCGCAGACAGGGCGACGGCGATAGCCCGACCTTGGCGGCGAGATCGGCCAAACTCATTCGTCCATCGGACTGCAAATTGCGCAGTATTTTCAGGTCCATGGCGTCGAGGATCGGCGTTGGCATAAATCACCTGTTTTATCTTTTATTTTGGCAGAAGCGGCTAATTAGCCCGCAAATTCTAAGCCGATTTGGCAAGTATCGCCAACGCAGAAAGCCCATATTCAAGGCATGCAAAAGCCCGCGAAAATCACAGCCGACGAACTCGCTTCACTGTCCGCGCTTGAACGCAAAGTGTTGTGGCTGGCCAGCTGGACCATCCACAACGCCAATCACCTGCGCGAGAACACCGACGGCCTGAAGGTCGGCGGTCATCAGGCGTCATCGGCTTCGCTCGCTACCATCATGACGGCTTTATATTTCGACGTGCTGCGGCCGCAGGACCGCGTCGCGGTCAAGCCACACGCGTCGCCGATTTTTCACGCCATTCAATATCTGCTTGGGAAGCAGCAGCAGCAGAAGCTGCAGAACTTCCGCGGCTACAAGGGCGCGCAGAGTTATCCGTCGCGGACCAAGGATACCGACGACGTCGACTTCTCGACCGGCTCGGTCGGTCTGGGCGTGGCACAGACCTTGTTCTCATCCTTGGTGCAGGACTACGTGCACGCCCACGGCTGGGCCAAGGACCGGCCCGAAGGTCGCATGGTCGCGCTGGTCGGCGACGCCGAACTCGACGAAGGCAATATTTTCGAAGCCTTGCTCGATGGCTGGAAGCAGAACCTGCGTAATTGCTGGTGGATCATCGACTACAACCGACAGAGCCTCGATGCCGTCGTGCGCGAGGGCCTGTGGGAGCGTTACGAGCAGCTGTTCAAGAATTTCGGCTGGGATGTCGTCATCGTCAAATACGGTTCGCTGCAACAAGCCGCATTTCAGGAACTCGGCGGCGACAAGCTCAAGGCCTGGATCGATACCTGCCCGAACCAGCTTTATTCGGCGCTGGTGTTCGCCGGCGGCGCCGCCTGGCGCAAGCGGCTGAATGACGAGATCGGCGATCAGGGCGACGTGTCGAAGCTGATCGCATCCCGCAATGACGATGAACTGGCCGCGCTGATGAACAATCTCGGCGGCCACGACCTGCCGGCCGTCTTGGAAGCTTTTCACGGCGTCACCACCGACAAGCCGACCTGCTTCATCTGTTACACGGTGAAGGGGTTCGGCCTGCCGATGGCCGGGCACAAGGACAACCATGCCGGCATGATGACGCCGGCGCAAATGGAGACGTTCCAGAAGGCGATGGGCGTGCGGCCCGGCCACGAATGGGACAAGTTCGAGGCCATCGCCGAACCCGAGAAGGTGCAGGCTTTCCTCGACGCAGTGCCTTTCGCCGCCGACAAGAACCGCAGGCTGAATGCGCCAACCATCGATGTCCCGGCCGATATCCCGATCAAGATCCAGCCGGTGATGGCGACGCAAACCGGCTTCGGCGCGATTCTCAACGAGATCGGCCGCGGTGACAGCGATTTTGCCAAACGCATCGTCACGACGTCGCCCGACGTCACGGTCTCGACCAATCTCGGCCCCTGGGTCAACCGGCGCGGCCTGTTCGCACGCCAGGCGATGACCGACACCTTCAAGAGCGAGCACATTCCCTCGACCTTCAACTGGGAATTCTCGCCGCAAGGCCAGCACATCGAACTCGGCATCGCCGAGATGAACCTGTTCATTCTGTTGTCGGCGCTCGGCCTGTCGCATTCGATCAATGGCGAACGCCTATTGCCGATCGGCACGCTCTACGATCCTTTCATCGCGCGCGGCCTCGATGCGCTCAATTATGCCTGTTATCAGGATGCCCGCTTCATGGTCGCGGCAACACCGTCCGGCATCACATTGGCCGGTGAAGGCGGCGCGCACCAATCAATCGCCGAGCCGCTGATCGGCATGGCGCAGGATGGGCTTGCCACGTTCGAACCGGCTTTCGTCGACGAATTATCGGCGATCATGAACTGGTCGTTCAACTACATGCAAAAGAGCGGCGACGGCACCGCTTCGCAGACCAACTGGTTGCGTGACGACACTGGCGGCTCGGTCTATCTGCGGCTGTCGACACGACCCATCGAACAAATCGCCCGCGACATGACGCCGGAGCTGCGCAATGACATTGTCGACGGCGGATACTGGCTGCGCAAGCCGGGCCCGAACGCGCGCGTCACCGTCGCCTATACCGGCGCCATCGCGCCGGAAGCGATTGCCGCCGTCGGCCTGATGGCGGAAGATCGTCGCGACATCGGCCTGCTCGCCGTTACATCGGCCGACCGGCTCAATGCCGGCTGGACCGCCGCGCAACGCGCCCGCGAGCGCGGCCTGGTTCATGCCCGCTCGCATGTCGAACGGCTGCTGGCCGAAGCACCGGCGGATTGCGGCATCGTTACCGTCGTCGACGGTCATCCGGCAACGCTGGCCTGGCTGGGTGCGGTCGAAGGTCATCGCACGCGTGCGCTCGGCGTCGAGCATTTCGGCCAGACCGGCTCTCTGGCCGATCTGTATCGTCATTATGGCATCGACTCGAACGCCATCATTGCCGCGGCACAAGCCATCGGGCCTGGCCGGCCAGTGCGCTATCTGAAGGCCCTGCCTTAAACCGGGCCCTTGAAACCGAAGGTCAGCAAGGTTCCACCGACAATCACCGCCCACAACACAATCATGCAGGCCGAAACTGCAATCGTATAAGTGAGAACCTTGGCGGCCGGCGGCTTCATCAAGGCGGCGATGCCGGTGAAGAGCAGACAAAAGCTGTACAGTCCCAGCAGCGACAGAAACGCCAGCGGCGGCTGCACGGCGAAAACGCCGGCGACCCAGAAAGCCGTCGGCGCGAAGATCGCCACTTTCATCGCATTGGTAAAATTCTTCCGCCCGCCAAACGTGGCCGCCATGCCATTGAGGATAAACGCCATCACCGGAATGCTGGCAAGCGACAGCAGATAAACGATAAGCGACCGGATCAGTCCCAACGCCGGATCGACACGCAGACCGACATAACCGGTGAACACCATGCCGATAAAGCTGGCGGCCGGCGGGATCAGCGCGAGTGGCGCGGCATAACCCCAGAACAGCGAACCGAGGTCTTCCGTTTCGGCTTCGATTTTCGGCCACTCTTCCTTCGGCGTTTGCAGAAGGGCTTTGACGCGTTCGACCAGATTCATATCGCTCTATCTTTCCCGGCCGCTCCTAGCGGCGCTTGCTGTCTTCAGTCGTCATCGCCGCGCCCTTTTCGGCGATCATCATGGTCGGCGAATTGGTGTTGCCTGACGTAATCGACGGCATCACCGAAGCATCTATCACACGCAAGCCCTGAATGCCTATCACCCGCAATCGCGCATCGACCACCGCACCAGCATCATCCTCGCGCCCCATGCGGGCGGTCCCAACCGGATGAAAGATCGTGGTGCCGATGTCGCCGGCGGCCTTTTCAAGCGCCGCCTCGTCATCATCGCGCACGGAGCCGCCCGGCAGGAATTCATCCGGCGCGTATTTCCGCAACGCCGGCTGCGATACGATCCGGCGCGTGACACGGATGGAATCGGCCGCGACACGCCGATCTTCCGGCGTTGCCAGATAATTCGGCGCAATCGCCGGCGCCTGCCGCGGATCGGCCGATTTAAGGGTCAGGCTACCCCGCGACGTCGGCCTGATATTGGCGACGCTGGCGGTGAAGGCGGGAAAGGAATGCAACGGCTCGCCGAACTTGCCGAGCGACAAAGGCTGGACATGATACTGGATATTGGCGCGGTCCTGACTTGGATCGGACCGGGTGAAGGCGCCCAGTTGCGACGGCGCCATCGTCATCGGTCCGCGCCGGCGGAACGCATAATCCAATCCCATTTCCAGCTTGCCGAGCAGCGAGGCATTCATCGCGTTCAGCGTTCTGACGCCAGACACCTTGAAGATCGTGCGCAATTGCAGATGGTCGTGCAGGTTCTGTCCGACACCCGGCTTGTCGAGCAATGTCGTAATGCCATGCTCGGACAAATGCGCCGCCGGACCGACGCCGGACAACATCAGAAGCTGTGGCGAACCGATCGCGCCGGCGGCCAGAATCACCTCGCCGCGGCATCGCGCCGAGCGCCTGACGCCATTCTGCTGCCAACGCACACCGGTCGCGCGCCGGTCGGTGAACGTAACGGCTTCGGTCAGGCAGCCCGTTTCGAGCTGAAGATTCTTGCGATGCAGCACCGGCTTGAGAAAACCGCGCGCCGCCGACCAGCGCCGGCCGAGCTTCTGGTTCACATGAAAATAGGCGATGCCCTCGTTGTCGCCGGTATTGAAATCGGCCACTGCCGGAATGCCGTATTGAATCGCGGCCTCGCGGAACGCATCCAGAATTTCCCACGACAAGCGCGGCTGTTCGACCCGCCATTCGCCGCCCGCGCCATGGTCGCTGTCGCGGCCCATGAAATGGTCGACATGCTTGCGAAAGAACGGACGCACATCGTCCCACGACCAACCGGGCAAACCGAGCTGCCGCCACTGATCGTAATCGGTGGCCTGCCCCAGCATATAGATCATGCCGTTGATGGCGGAGCAGCCGCCGATCACTTTGCCGCGCGGATAATTCAGGCTGCGGCCGTTGAGGCCCGGCTCGGCCTCGGTCTTGAACATCCAGTCGGCACGCGGGTTACCGATGGCGAATAAATAACCGACCGGGATGTGAAACCAGATCCAGTTGTCGCGGCCGCCGGCTTCCAGCAGCAGAACCCGCTTGTCCGGATCGGCCGACAACCGGTTGGCCAGTACGCAGCCGGCCGAACCCGCGCCGACGATGATATAATCGAATTCGCCTTCGACCGGCGCCTCGTCACGCATCGCCCGATCCTCCCTGGATGGCCTTCATACCATCAAAGGCGGTCGTTGGAAGACCCGATTACACCAAGGCCCGAATGCGGCCCGCCGTGTCGAGAATTCAGAAAATACCGGGAAGCAACCGGTAACGGACACGGGCCGCATAATCGCGATAGGCCGGGTCCCACAACAGGATGCGTTCCTCGCGCAACAGGCGGGCGATCTGGATGGCAAGTCCGCAGGCGTAGACCGTGGCGTTACGCCAGGACGGCATGCCCATCAGGAAGCCGACATGGGTGATGACATAGCCGGCATACATCGGATGGCGCACGAAGCGATAAGGCCCGAGCACCTTGACGCCACGGTTGGCCGCGACGATGCCGAAGCTGCGGCCCAGCATCACCTTCGCTGAAATCTGGACGCACAGTCCGCACAGCATCAGCCCCGCGCACAAGAGCACCGGTGCGATCGCGTCCTTGGTCACGGGCACGACCAGCAGCGGCGCGATCATTCCCGCAAAGGCCAACAGCCAGTCGGTCGGCCGTGTCGAGATCGTGCCCGAACGCCGGTGCGCGACGATCAGGCCGATCGCCAGCATCTCCGACAACACCAGCAGAACGGTGACGAGATTGGGCGCCGCTTCGAGGCTCAAAAGCATGTTGTAGACGAAATGGCCGAACACCAGGCCGACAACGACGAGTTCGACGATCTCGAGCAACAGGCCAGGCGTGACGGAATGCCATGCCGGCGATGCCCGCCATCCGGCCAGCATGATCCGCCAGGTCGACAATTCGAATGTTCCGCTGTCGGACGGCAATTCTCCGGCAGCAAGCACCATCGGATGCGGCCCGTCCAATGACGGCGCCGTATCCAACGAAACGTCGTTAATCGACATGACGAGGGCCCCAACAACTCACGCCGCGGAGATGCGGCGGCGACGGCGGCCAATCTGGCGTCGCGACATTTAACCGCGACCTAAGACCGGCATAAAATCCGGATAAAATTCATATCTCCGGCCCGCGACCGAATTTCCGACCCGGCGGTCTTTACGGCGCGGCGGCTTCGTTGCTATGGTCCGACCACGACCTGCGGCCCACTGTGCGTGCGCCGCAAGATGCCGGAACGGCGGTTCCGACGATAGATCGTAACTCATCACGATTTGACGCCAGCCCGGCGCCTTATTTGGCGCCTCAGGGAGAACCGCCTATGTCCATGCATACCTTGAAAAAATCCTTTGTCGCCGCTTTGGCCCTGGTCGCCGCCAGCGCGCTCGCGCAACCGGCCGCCGCGCAGGACAAGCCCGTTGCCAGCCTCACCGTCTTTGCGGCCGCCTCGATGCGCAATGCGCTCGACGACGCTAACGCCGCCTTCACCAAAGCCACAGGCGTCAAGGTCATCGCGAGCTATGCCGCGACGTCGGCACTCGCCAAGCAACTCGAACAGGGCGCACCGGCCGACATCTTCATATCCGCCGACCTGAAGTGGATGGATTACGCCATTGCCCACAAGCTGGTGAAGCCGGACAGCCGCGTCAATCTGCTCGGCAACCGGCTGGTCCTGATCGCCGCGAAAGATTCCAAGATCGACAAAATCGATATCAAGGAAGGCTTCGACATCGCCAAATTGGCCGGCGACGGCCGCATCGCGGTCGCCGACGTCAAGGCCGTCCCCGCCGGTCTTTATGCCAAGGCGGCGCTGGAAAAGCTCGGCAGTTGGAAAGCAGCCGAGCCGAAGCTGGCGATGGCCGAGAATGTCCGCGCCACACTGGCCTTCGTCGCGCGCGGCGAAACGCCGGTCGGCATCGTCTACGAGACCGACGCCAAGATCGAACCGAAAGTGAAAATCGCCGGCGTCTTCCCCGAAAACTCCCACCCGCCGGTGACCTATCCGGTGGCCGCGACCGCTGACAGCAAAAACGCCGACGCCGGCCGCTATCTCGGATTCTTGCGGTCGACAGCCGCCAAGACCATTTTCGAGAAATACGGCTTCAGCTATTTGATCAAGCCGGTGTCGTAACACAATATGTTATTGACATTGTTGCTACCCGCAACGGGCCATCCGGACACGCACGTCAGGCTGGCGCCGGCGAATAACAATCACGAAATCAGGGGTCGTTGCCCTCCGAAGCCCGGCGCATACGCGCCGGGCGACAACGGGGCGACGGAGACGGCTGGTGTTTAATCTCACGCCTGAAGACTGGGTCGCGGTCCGGCTGTCGCTGCGCATTGCCAGCGTCGCGACGCTGGTCGCATTGCCTTTCGGCACCGCGGTCGCGTATCTGCTGGCGCGAAAGAATTTCTGGGGCAAATCGCTGCTCGATGCCATCGTGCATCTGCCGCTGGTATTGCCGCCGGTCGTCACCGGCTATCTGCTGCTGATCACTTTCGGCCGGCGTGCGCCGATCGGTGCCTTTCTCGCCGATCACCTTGGTATCGTGTTTTCGTTTCGCTGGACGGGAGCGGCGCTGGCCTGCGGCATCATGGCCTTTCCCTTGATGGTGCGGGCCATCCGGCTGTCTCTTGAAGCCATCGATCGCCGGCTCGAAGACGCAGCCAGCACGCTTGGCGCCAACCGGTTCTGGCTGTTCACCACCATCACTCTGCCGCTGGCGCTGCCGGGGATCATCGCCGGCATGATGCTGGCCTTTGCCCGGGCGCTTGGCGAATTCGGCGCCACCATTACTTTCGTATCGAACATTCCCGGCGAGACCCAGACCATTTCGGCGGCGATCTATACCCTCACGCAAGTGCCGGGCGGCGATGCAGCGGCTCTTGATCTGGTCATCGTCGCCGTCATCATTTCAGTCGCCGCGTTGATGGCATCTGAATTTTTCGCCCGGCGCGCCGGTGCGCGGCTCCACGGGGTGTAACCGATGCTCGTGGTCGAAGTTGAAAAGAAACTCGGCGGTTTCACGCTCAATGCACCCTTTGTCAGCGAAGGCGGGTGCACCGTTTTGTTCGGACCGTCCGGCGCCGGCAAGACCAGCATCATCAACATGATCGCCGGCCTGATGAAGCCGGACCGTGGCCGCATCGTGCTCGACGATACGGTCCTGTTCGACAAGAACGCCGGCATCGACCTCGCGGTCTGGCGGCGACGCATCGGTTATGTCTTTCAGGAAGGCCGGCTGTTTCCGCATTTGTCGATCCGGCACAATCTCGATTACGGCCGCTGGATGGGCGGCCATCCCGCAGACCCGGCCGCCTTCGCACAGGCCGTGGCGCTGCTCGATATCGGCCATCTGCTCGACCGCCGGCCCGGCAAACTGTCGGGCGGCGAACGCCAGCGCGTCGCGGTAGGACGCGCCCTGCTGATGAAGCCACGCCTGCTGCTGCTCGACGAACCGCTGGCGTCACTCGATTCCGGCCGCAAGGACGACATCCTGCCTTATCTCGTGCGGCTTCGCGACGAGGCCAAAGTACCGATGATCTATGTCAGTCACGACCCCAACGAAGTAAGACGTATCGCGTCACGCGTGATGCGCGTCGAGG
This sequence comes from Rhodopseudomonas sp., assembly GCA_016124795.1. Lineage (GTDB taxonomy): Bacteria > Pseudomonadota > Alphaproteobacteria > Rhizobiales > Xanthobacteraceae > Pseudolabrys. Next base: position 51,773 of record WGNB01000041.1, read on the forward strand.
GCGGTCAAGTGACGGCAACGGGCGGCGCCGAATTGGTAAACTAAAATCGTCGTCGCCGGGCTTGCCCCGGCGATCCGCGTCTTCGATGCTGAAAGCTGGTCAAGACGTGGATGCCCGGCGCAAGGCCGGGCATGACGGAGAAAGCATGTTCCCGCCGCAACGCATCGTCTGCCTGACCGAGGAAACGGTCGAAACATTATACCTTCTCGGCGAGGATGCCCGCATTGTCGGCGTGTCCGGTTACGCCGTGCGTCCGCCGCAGGTACGCCGGGAGAAGCCGCGGGTCTCGGCTTTCATCTCCGCCGACGTTCCGAAAATATTGGCGCTCGAACCGGATCTGGTGCTGACCTTTTCCGACCTGCAAGCCGACATCGTCGCTGACCTGATCCGCGCCAATATCGCCGTCCACGCCTTCAACCAGCGCGACATCGCCGGCATCCTCGACATGATCCGCACGCTGGGCGCGCTGGTCGACGCCGCCGACAAGGCTGAGGCGCTGGCGCGAAGCCTGTCCGCGCGGATCGACACCGCGCGGAACCGGACCGCAGGATTGCCGCGCCGCCCGCGCGTCTACTTCGAGGAATGGGACTCGCCGATGATCTCGGGCCTCGGCTGGGTCTCCGAACTGGTCGAGGCGGCCGGCGGCATCGATGTGTTCCCGGACCTCGCCGCCCGCAAGAACGCCAGGGACCGGATCGTGACACCGGAAGCGGTCATCGCAGCCCGCCCGGATATCGTCATCGGCTCGTGGTGCGGCAAGAAATTCAGTCCAACCCGTTTCGCCGCCCGGCCCGGATTTGACCGGATTCCGGCCGTCGTTACGGGCCATCTACACGAGGTCAAATCGACTTTGATCCTGCAACCGGGCCCGGCGGCGCTGACCGAAGGCCTGGACGCCCTGGTTAAGATCCTCGCCGAATGGGTGGAACAGACCCGGGCAGACGTGTTAGTCTAAATAAAAGCACCCTTCGCAAGGAACTCGCACCGATGCCCGCTCAGCCGCACCACGCCGCCCCGTCGTCCAAACTCTGGCTCGATCTGGCGCTGGTGGTGTTCCTGATCGGCTTCGATGTGATCGTCCGGCTGGTGCCGCATACACCGGGCGTCTGGCCCTTCGCGGCCAGCGCACTGTTTGCCGGACGGATGTTGCGGCTCCCGGCGCTATCCATCATCGTGCCGGTCGTCGCCGTGCTGCTGAGCGATCTGATGCTGCCCGGCGATGACTGGAAGATCACCCTGGCGATCTGCCTGGCCGTCACCCTGCCGGCTTTCCTCGGCATGGCGTCGCGGCGCTGGCGCGGCGCAATCCCGGTGATCGTTGCGATGCTGGCGAGTTCGCTGGTGTTCTTCGCCGTCACCAATTTCGCGGTCTGGGCCTTCGGCACCATGTATCCGCACACCGGCGCGGGCCTGATCGCCTGCTACATCGCCGGCCTGCCATTCCTCGACAAGACGGTGCTCGGCGACCTGTTCTGGTGCGCGGTGCTGTTCGGCGGCGCTTTCGCGCTGAACCGGGCCATGCTGAGCCGCCCGGCGCAAGCCCACTAGACCGGCGTCAGCCGATCCACTTCTGGATACGCTTCCACAACGCCTTGACGCGGCCGGGTAAGGTCGTCGCCGCTTCCGGCTCGGCCAACCGCAAGCCGACGGTCGTCACCTTGCCGCCTTCGACCTTGTGCGCCAGGAGCGCGATCGGTCCGAGCCCGACAATGTCGCCAGCCTTGGTGGCGCGCCCCAGACTTTCAGTGAAGTAATCGGCCAGCGCCACCTCGGCGTGATCGGCGGCGACCTGAAGCCCGTAGATCTCGGCCAGCGCTCCGAGCGGCGCCGTGCCGGCCACGAAGAAATCGCCGAGCAGTTCCGGGTCGGGCTCGCGCGGCGGCGGCATGTTCACGAAAAAGCGGTCCAGCGCCTGCGCCTTTTCCGGCGGCGCCAGCAGATAAACGTAATCGCCCTCGCGCACCGGCTCGGCTTCGGCCGGCGTCAGGATTTCCTCCTTGCGGATCACCAAGGTCGGCCGGGCCCAATTCGGGATCAATCCGCGCTTGAGGAAGGGACTATTGGCCGGCACTGGATAACCGACGATCTCGCGCGCCATCTGGCCGGGCAAATCGAGTTCGACCCGGCGCGGCAGCGGATCGCTGCGGGCAAATGACATGTCAAGCTTGCGCGCCGACAACGCCACGGTCCAGCCTTGGACCAAGAGCGACATCAGAACCACGACGAAGGCGACATCAAAATAAAGGTACGCGCTCGGCAACCCGACCAGCAGCGGAATCGAGGCCAGGAAAATGGCGACCGCGCCGCGCAGACCGACCCAGGAGATGAACAACTTTTCGCGCCATTGATAATTGAACGGCCAAAGGCACAGGAATACCGCGGCCGGACGCGCCACCAGCATCAGCATCAGGGCCACGACAACCGCCCCGATCAAACTGCTTTCGAGACGCTGCGGCCAGACCAGCAGACCGAGCAGCACGAACATCACGATCTGCGCCAGCCAGGTGACGGCGTCGAGGAAGACCACGACCGAATTGTGCGCGCGGGTCTGCCGGTTGCCGACCACCAGGCCGGCCAGATAGACCGCCAGAAAGCCCGACGAATGGACCGCGTTGGCGAAGGCAAAGACGACCAGCGCGCTCACCGCCACGAAAGGCGCGTGCAGCCCCTGCGCCAGACCGACTTTGTTGAGCACCAGCGTAATCACCCGGCCGCCGCCATAGCCGATGGCGCAGCCGAGCACCGTGTCGCGAAACAAGGTGACCGCGGCATGCGACCAACTCTGGCCGCCGACCGCGAGAATCTCGACCAACAGCAAGGCGAGAAACACGGCGAAGGGATCGTTGGTGCCGGATTCGACTTCGAGCGTCGCGCGGACCCGCGGCCGCAGGCGCAGGCCGCCGGCATTGATCAGCAGGAACACTGCCGCGGCATCGGTCGAAGCCACCACCGCGCCGATCAGCAGCGCCTGAATCCAGCCGAGGTCGAGGACATATTTGGCGACCGGCGCCAGCAGGAACGTGGTGAGGACAACGCCGACGGTCGCCAGCATCACCGCCGGCGCCAGCACGCTGCGGATGGTGACGAACCGCGTGCGCAGACCGCCGTCGAACAGGATCAGCGCCAGGGCGATCGAGCCGACGGTGTAGGCCGTACCGACGTCGTCGAATTTAAGGCCGCCGGGCCCGCCCTCGCCGGCCAGCATACCGACGATCAAGAACACCAGCAGCAAAGGCGCGCCGAAGCGCAAGGCGACCAGGCTCGACAAAATACCGGCAAGCACCAGCAGGCTGCCGAGCAGAATTGCAAGACTGACGTGATCGAGCGAGGCCATGACCGTGTATCGAATCCTCCTATGGCTATAGGAAGGCCTCGACGCAGTCAGGGCAATGAAAAATCCGCCAAAGGCAATCCAGCGAGCCCCGATCCGGGCTGCGGTGGCAGGTCAGCACCGGATGCGCGCCGGAGCGCGCATCCGGGACGTCGGTCAGAATCAGAACGCGACCTTGTCGCCGCCCTTGAGCGAGAGGATCTCGCGCGCGTCGTCAGGCGAGGCCACCTCAAGGCCAAGACCTTCGATGATCTTGCGGACCTGGGTCACCTGCTGGGCATTGCTTTCGGCCAGCTTGCCGGCACCGATCCACAGCGAGTCTTCGAGACCGACGCGGACATTGCCGCCCATCGCCAGAGCCTGGGCCGCGACCCGCATCTGCGCGCCACCGGCGCCGAGCACCGACCAGTGATAATCCTCGCCGAACAGCCGGTCGGCCGTCCGCTTCATCATGATGATGTCTTCCGGGTGCGTGCCGATGCCGCCGAGGATGCCGAACACCGACTGGATGAACAGCGGCTTCTTGATCAGGCCGCGATCCAGGAAGTGCTTGAGCGTGTAGAGATGCCCGATGTCATAGCACTCGACTTCAAAGCGGGTGCCGTTTTCGGCGCAGGTCGTGAGAATGAACTCGATGTCGGCGAGCGTGTTCTTGAACATGCCCTTCTTCGAATTCTCGAGATAGGGCTCTTCCCAGTCGTATTTGAACTTGCCCTTGTAGCGCGGGATCATCGGGTAAAGGCCGAAGTTCATGGTCCCCATGTTGAGCGAAGCGACTTCCGGCTTGAGCACCTCGGCCGGGCGCACGCGCTCTTCAACCATCATGGTCGGCGAACCGCCGGAGGTGAGGTTGATCACCACATTGGAGCGTTGCTTGATGACCTTCACGAAAGGCAGGAACGCCTCCGGCGTTTGATCCGGCCGGCCGTCCTGCGGGTTACGGGCATGCAGATGGACGACCGCGGCGCCGGCCTCGGCCGCGCCAATGGCGGCATCGGCGATCTCCTGGGCGGTGATGGGCAGATGGGGCGACATTGAAGGAGTATGAATCGCGCCGGTAACGGCACAGGTAATGATGACTTTACGCGGCTTCGCCATGAGCTATCCATCCCAGTGATAAGAGTGTTGCGGTTTCTTCGTTGGACGCAGGCGGCGATCCTAGAGTATCAGCGGGGTCCAAGTCACCTACACGCCACGCATTAAAGTGGCCCACAATGCGATCCGAACCGGATCCGAAGAGGAAGCCGCCTTGGACGATCCCCATCAGCCGAAGGTTGCGCGGTTTTCCAACGTTCTGGTCGGAACCCTGTGTGGGACGCTCGCGGCGTTGGCATGGGCCACCGGATTCGTCGCCGCCAAGCACGGCATCACCGCCGGATTTTCACCATCTGATCTCGCGCTACACCGCTTTTTATGGTCCGGTCTGTTGCTGATGCCGATGGTGCTGCGCGCCGGCATTCGCGACCTCGGCGGCATCGGCTGGGGCCGCGGCGCAATCGTGACCATATTGTCGGGACCACCCCAGGCCCTGATCGCCTATACCGGTTTCATCCTGGTGCCGCTCGGCCATGGCACAACCATCCAGCCGGCAACCGCCGCTCTGGTCGGCATCGTGCTGGCCGCCGTCATCCTGCATGAACGGCTGTCGCTCTCCCGCGTCGCCGGCGGCGTCGCGATCACGGCCGGGCTTTTGGTGTTTGGCTACGAGTCGCTGACGACAATCGGCAGCCACGGCATCGGCGGCGACTTGCTGTTTTTCAGCGCGGGCGCGTTCTGGGCCTGCTTCGGCATTCTATTGCGGCAGTGGCATATATCAGGCACCCGCGTGGTCGCCGCGGTCGGCGCCTTGTCGGTGCTGGTCTATGCGCCGCTCTATTTCATCTTCATCGGTGTCGGCAACATGATGCGAATGGGATGGGCCGAGAACCTGTTGCAAGTCGCGGCGCAAGGCATCATTGCCGGCGTATTGCCGATCTTTCTGTTCGCGCGCGCCGTCACCCTGTTGGGCGCCGGCCGTTCGGCAACCTTCCCGGCACTGGTCCCCGGCTTCGGCGTGCTGATCGGCTATCTCGCGCTCGGTATCGTGCCGAGCCTGGCGCAGGTCATCGGATTGGCCATCGTGCTGATCGGCTTCCGGCTGACGATGAAATAGCCGGACGAAAGCCTGAGCGCACCCCGGAACGAAATGGCCGGGACAAGCCCGGCCATGACGTCGCCAACAGCCAGAGAATCCAGATCACTCCGGCCCGGCATATTTACCCGCCGTATGCGGGAACATGTTCTTGACGATCTTCATCTTCGAAATGTCGACCGTCGCATCCATGTGCAGGAAAATCGCAGCGTCGCGCAGCAGCTTTTCGACGCCAAAGTCGAGCATCATGCCGTTGCCGCCGTGCAGTTCGATGGCGTGCTGGGCGACCTTCATGATTTCCTCGGACGCGAACAGCTTGACCATGTTGCACAAGGTCTCGGCTTCGGCGTCCTCGTCGTCGACCGCCTGCGCGGCACGATCGAGCAACGCCCGCACCGCCTCGATGCGCGTCGCCATGTCAGCAAGCCGCAAGGCCACCGCCTGATGCTTGATCAATATGCGGCCGCCCTGAACGTAGTTCTGGGCGTAATCCGCGGTCACTTCGAAGGCGCGCACGCCGACGCCGAGGTTCTTGGCGGCCTGAATGATCTTGCCCGGCCGGAAATAAATACCGGCCGATCCCATCGCGTTGTCCTGCACCAGCAAATGGTCGTCCGGCACGAACATGTCCTCGAACACGACTTCGCCGTTGTTCATGTAACGGCAGCCGAGCGTCTCGTTGCAGCGCGCGACCGAAAAACCCTCGGTCTCGCGCGGCACCAGGAACGACGAGGTGCCCTGCAACATACCGACTTTGGTATTGGTATTGGCGTAGACGACATAAAGCGAGGCGTCGTAGCCGTTCGAAATGAACTGCTTGCGGCCATTGATGATCCAGCCGCCGTCGGTCTTGACCGCCCTGGTCTGCATCGCCGCCTCCGGCACATTGTACGGCAGCCAGCGGTCGGACGCGCCGCGCGGTTCGGTCAGACAATGCGCCAGCAGGAAATCCGGCTCGGCCACCAGCCGTGGAAACCACTTTTCCTGCAAGTGCTTGGGCGCGAACTGGCGCAACAGAACCGACACTTTCCAGTTCTGCACCAGCTTGTCGGCCAGGCCGGAATCGCCACGGGCGATCTCGCCTGAAATCACCGCGAAGGTCTTGACCTCCGTGCCCTTTTCCAACTCAACGCCGCCATATTCTTCCGGCACACCCAGCGTGCGAATGCCGATCTTGTCGGCGCCCTCCAGAATGGCCCGCGGCAGCCGGTCTTCCGGGGTCATCGACCATTCCTGCTGCCAATTCCGTTTGACGAAGGGCAAAACCACGTCATCGACAAAGTCGCGGCAACTTTGCCGCATCATCCGCTGTTCTTCCGACAATCCCCGATCGTACATGTGTATAACCCCTTGGTGTTTCCCGTAGCGCGTTTCTTGCCGGATGCCGGATGCCGGCCCCGTTTGATATGGGTCTGGATTGAAGACGGTTTCCCGGGGATCGCACAAGGGGTCCCGGCAGCATCCGCTTGAGAGAAAGCGCATGGAAGACTTTCATCAACTGGCCGTTACGCTCTTTGACTCTCTGAAAAGTTATGTCAGCGAGTTCAATTCGATCTGGTTTCTCGTCCAGGTCGCCGTCATGGCGCTGGCCGGAATCTTCGGCACGCTGGCGGCTACCGTCCTGCGCCGCCGCATCGATCTGGTCACACTGACCATGGGCTGGCCGATCTTCCTGCGCCTGCTGACACGGCAAATTCTGGACAATGTCGGGACGCTGATTTTTGTCGCTGTCGTCGTGGTGATTCACAGCGCCATGCTGTCGCTCACCTGGCCAAGCCGATCGTATTTTCTCGGCGTCGCTTCGAGCCTTGCCACCGCCTGGGTCGTCATCGCCGTGCTGGCCGGACTGATCCGCAATCGCTTCGTTCACCGCATGGTGGCCTTGTCGGCGTGGACCATCGCGGCGCTCAGCATCCTCGGTCTGCTGCAGCCGACGATGGAAGCGCTCGATTCGGTCGCGGTCGTACTGGGCGGCCTGCGCATCACGCCGCTGCTTGTCATCAAGACCTCGGTGCTGCTGCTGGTCACCTTGTGGGCCGCCAACGCGGTCGGCGATTTCTTCGACCGCCGCATCCGGGGCTATTCCGATCTGACGCCGTCGATCCAGGTTCTGATCGGCAAGCTGATGCGGCTGCTGCTGATCTGCTTCGCGATCCTGATCGTGCTGTCGACCGTCGGCATCGACCTGTCGGCACTGGCCTTCTTCTCGGGCGCGGTCGGCGTCGGGCTCGGCTTCGGTCTGCAAAAGATCGTGTCGAACCTCGTCAGCGGCATCATCCTGCTGGCCGACAAATCGATCAAACCGGGCGACGTGATTTCGGTCGGCGATCAGTTCGGCTGGGTCACCAACATGGGCGCCCGCTATACCTCGGTCGATACGCGGGACGGCCGTGAGATCCTGATTCCGAACGAGGACTTCGTCACCCAGCAGGTCGTCAACTGGTCCTACTCGAATTACAAGATGATGCTGAAAGCGACCTTCGGCGTCAGCTATGACAGCAACCCGCACCATGTTCAGAAGGTTGCCGTCGCGGCGGCCAAATCGGTCCCGCGCGTGATTAACGATCCCGCGCCGGTCTGCTATTTCGAGGAATTCGGCGACTCCTCGCTCAACTTCAGCCTGCGTTACTGGATCGCCGATCCGGCCAACGGCATTATCAACGTCCGCGCGCCAGTCATGCTGGCGCTATGGGACGCCTTCAACGCCGAAGGCATCGAGATTCCCTTCCCGGTCCGCGACGTGCGCATTACGCAGAAGGCGACGAATGCCGCGACGACTGCGCCCCCACCATCGACGGCGGGAAAACCGTCCGGCGACCCGGAACGCTAAGACAGACTTAAGCCGCCTTTCGCTTGCTCAGGAACTCGTCCATCCGCCCAAGCGCCTTCAGGATATTCTCGGTCGAGTTGGCGTAAGACAAACGCACATAGCCTTCGCCGAGAATGCCGAAATCCGGACCGCCGATAATAGCGACGCCGGTTTCGTCGAGCAGCGCCGCGGCCAGTTCCTTGGCTTTCCAGCCGGTGTTCTTGATGTTGGGGAAAGCATAGAACGCCCCCTTCGGCGTCGCGCACGACACGTTCGGCAGTTTGTTCAGGCCATCGACCACGACTTTGCGGCGACGATCGAACTCGGCGATCATTTTCCACACTTCATCCTGCGGACCGGTGAGCGCGGCAAGCCCGGCATATTGCGCCGAGGCGTTGACGCAGGAATGCAGATTGACCGCCAGCTTGCGGGCGTAGTCGTAGAGCTTGCCGGGCCAGACCGCGTAGCCGAGCCGCCAGCCGGTCATCGCATAGGTCTTCGACCAGCCATTCAGCAGGATGAGCCGATCGCGGATCTCGGGATAAGCCAGCAGACAGACATGCTTCTCGCCGTCATAGACCATGTGATCGTAGATTTCGTCCGACATGATGGCGACATCCGGCCATTGCGCGAGACCGGCCACCAGCTTGTCGACTTCCGATTTCGGCGTGACGCCGCCGGTCGGGTTGGCCGGCGAGTTGACAATGATGAGCCGCGTCTTCGGCGTGATCAGCTTAAGGGTCTCGTCCGCGGAGAAGGCAAAACCGTTTTCCTCACGAATCGGCACCGGGATCGGCGTCGCCCCAGTGAACTCTATCATCGAGCGATAGATCGGAAAGCCCGGGTCGGGATACATGATTTCCGCGCCGGGCTCGCCGAACATCAGGATCGACATGAACATGGTCGGCTTGCCACCGGGCATGATCATCACGTTGTCCGGCGAAACCTCGACCGCATAGCGCTTATGCAAATCGGCCGCGACAGCCTCGCGCAATGCCGGAATGCCGTTGGCCGGCGTATAGCCGTGATGACCGTCGCGCAATGCCTTGATCGCCGCCTCGACGATGAAGTCCGGCGTGCGGAAATCGGGCTGGCCAATGCCCAGATTGATAATATCGCGGCCTTGGGCGGCCAGCGCATTGGCGCGGGCCAGCACTGCGAAGGCATTTTCCTCGCCAATGCGGTCAAAGGCCGCGATCGTCTTGAGCATCGTCTGTCTCCGGGAAAGAATATCGATATTTCGTTTCACTTCACCGCATCCGGTGACTGAAATCAAACGAAACCGGGAATTGGGGTGGCCCGGCGCCCAATCGTTCAAATTCAGCCCCATAACAGGTTTGACCGTGTCCTAACCGGTCGAAAACCCCGGCCAGCATCGCCAAAGTCCGTCCGCCAACCTCACAACGACCACGAAAACCGAGCCGACCTCATTTATGCCGGAGCCAATACAGTTATTAACTCGCTATCGAAACATTCAGCGCCTACAGCGGCGCGATATTGCGCCAAAAATAGCAAGCAGACAGACCGCCCGGTTTCTTAATTCCTATTCTGGCTTGCGTCCCAAAAAACGCACATAAAAATAAAACCGCTGGCGCCATGAGAGCATTGCAGCAAATGATTGTTAGCCTCTAATCTATCTACGTGAAGACGACGGCAAAAGCAGCCAAGAGAGCCGCCACCGTAACGTCTCAGGCAACACGATGCTTCGACACGATTGGGGTACTAAGCCAAGCGACGGGGGAGAGTGAAAATTGACAACCGCCACAAGCCGCGCCGGATCGCGCCTTGCACGCTTCTATGAACGATCTTGTTGGCGTCCCTTTGAAGCGAATAAACAGCCGGTTCGGCGGGTCCGCCATGCACCGTAATCTCAAGCACAGCGAACCCACCAAACGAAACGGTGAGCTGAAACGAATCGGCGGCGCGAAACGGGCCGCCATCAGCGAAGCTTATCGCCACACCGAGACATCCCGCGATAAACCGAACCGGGAAATCAAGCCGGCCTGGGACGTCGTCAGAAACATGATCGACAACGATACCGACCCAAGCCGAATGCTGGAGCTTTACTACTGGACGCGCGAACCCGGTATTGTCGAATTAATCCGCGCCTATCTCGATATGCCCGAAACGACTCAACGCAGCCTGGGCAACTTCCTGCTGGCGAACAAAGCACAGTCTGTCGCGGCCGCTTTCGACAGCGGGGGGCGTTTGGTCTTGTCCCGGTCGGGACTTGCCACGCGCGACAAGTCATCCCGGTCACGCGAGGGCGCCGATTAGGACGCCAACAGATCCGGCGTTGCGTCGCTAAGTCTGGCGGTGCCGCTAAGCTGCATCGCGCGGACCAGCTCGACATGCAGATGGTCGAGCACCGATGTGACGCCGTCGGCGCCATTGACCGCCAGACCCCAGATAACCGGGCGGCCCACCAACACCGCGCGGGCACCCAAGGCCAGAGCTTTGAGAATGTCGGTGCCGCGCCTGATGCCGCCATCGACATAGACTTCCGCCGTGTTGCCGACAGCCTGCACGACTTCGCTGAGGGCAGCCGCCGTCGTCACCGTCGTATCGAGATGTCGACCGCCATGATTGGACACGATAACCGCGCGTGCCCCATGCTCGGCGCAGGCCAGCGCGTCGTCGCCGCGCAGCACGCCCTTGACCAATACCGGAATTGGCGAACGCTTCACCAGCCACTCCAGTTCGCGCCAGGTCGCCGGATAGAACACCTTGCCGACGAAATCGGGGTGATAGAACGTTCGCGCCATCGGCCGACCCGGCATATTGATATTGAGAATCTCTGGCGTCGGCTCATGCTGATCGCGCGCGGCACGCGGCGACCATCCACCGACCGGCGCATCGACGGTCAACACCAGCGCCGAGAAGCCGGCTTCGACGATACGATCGATCAAGGCTTCGACTTCCGTACGTTCGGGCCAGTAATAAAGCTGAAACCATTGCGGCGCGTCGCGTCGCTCTTCGGCGACGTCTTCAATCAGAATATTCGAGTGCGACGCCATCACGTAAACGGCGCCGGCTGCGGCCACGCCACGCGCCGTCGCGCGTTCGCCAAGCGGATGGAACAATTTGTGGCGGCCGGTCGGCGCGACCATGATCGGCGTCGGCAATTGATGTCCCAATAAAGTGACGCGGGTGTCGATCGCCGTGACGTCACGCAACATTCGTGGCCGCAATCGCAAGCCACGCCAGGCCGCGATATTTTCCGCCATGCTGATTTCATCGTCAGCACCGGCAGCGCCGAATGCGTATGAAGCCGGCGGCAACTGGGCGCGCGCCGCAAGTTCCAGGGCATCGAAATCGACACTGTCCACGTTTCTCTCCCGGCAAGAATCTTTCGTGTCGGCAAGCTTAGCGCAAAACGTTTCGACGTTGACCCATGGCCATCGGCGCCTTTTGCCCTCGCATGTGGCAAATGACAGCGCAGGAATTCGGCCTTGACCATTTCGCCCATGTAGGAGGGTCATAGCCCACCTCCCGGAATGGCATTGTTCATTGACGCGCAATCGTGGCACGGTCGCACACGTTACGCCGCCCAGGACTAAGTAATGCCAACCACTGCCGAAAAGCGTCGCGCCTTCCGCCAGCTGCACGAGAGCGGTTGTTTCGTGATGCCAAATCCGTGGAATGTCGGCACCGCGCGCTATCTGCAAGGCCTGGGCTTCAAGGCACTGGCGACGACCAGTTCCGGCTATGCCCACTCGCTCGGTCTGCCCGACGGCGACGTGACACGCGACATGGTGCTGAGCCATTGCCGCGATCTGGCCGCGCTCTCGGATCTGCCGCTGAATGCCGACTTTGAAGCCGGCTATGCCGAGGACCCGGCCGGCGTGGCCGCCAACGTCCGGCTCTGCGTCGAGACCGGCGTTGCCGGCTTGTCGATCGAGGATTTCACCGGCAACAGCCGCGCCCCGCTGTACGATTTTGACAGCGCGGTGGCCCGCGTGCGCGCGGCCCGTCGAGCCATTGACGAGGCCGGCGGCGACGTCGTCTTCACGGCGCGGACCGAGGGCTTCATTCACGGCCTGCCGGACCTTGCCGAAACCATCCGTCGCTTGCAGGCTTTTGCCGATGCCGGCGCCGATTGTCTTTATGCGCCCGGTATCAAAACCCGCGAGCAGATTGAAGCCGTGGTCAAGGCGGTCGCCCCCAAGCCGGTCAATTTGTTGATGTCTGCCGCCTCCGGGTTTAGCGTCAAGGATATTGCGGAGATGGGCGTGCGCCGGATCAGCGTCGGCGGCACGTTGGCGCGGGTCGCGATGCATGCCTTCATTAAATCGGCCAAGGAAATCGCCGAAGCTGGCACGTTTGACCGTTTCGCCGGCGTCATTTCCAACGCCGACCTCAACGCATTTTTCGGCGGCGGCGCAAAAAACCCATAGCCATGACCGCCTCTGAGCCCCATCCCGACACCGGGCAACCGGTCGGCCTGCCGGTAGACACCACGCCTGCGCGGCGTCCGGAGCCGGTCGTTTTGCAGGGGCGTTACGGCCGGCTGGAAAAGCTCGAACCACGCCATGCGCCGGACCTCTGGAACGCCTTCGCCGGCCACGACGCCGTCTGGACCTATATCAGCACCGACGGACCCTTTTCCGATCCGGACGTATTCGCCGATTTCATCGCCATGCGCGCCGCGAAAAGCGATCCTTACGCTTACGCGATCGTCGCGGCGGATGGCCGCGCCGTCGGCTACCTGACGCTGATGGAAATCCGTCCCGAGATGCGAGTGATCGAAGTCGGTCACGTTCTGTATTCGCCGCAGCTTCAGCGCACGCCGCTGGCCACCGAGGTGCAATATCTTCTGGCCCGCTACGCCTTCGAAACGCTCGGCTACCGGCGCTACGAGTGGAAATGCAACGCGCTCAATGCGCCGTCGCGGCGCGCCGCCCTGCGTCTCGGCTTCAGCTTCGAAGGCGTCCTCCGCCAGAGCCTGATCGCCAAGGGCCGCAATCGCGACAATGCCTGGTTCTCCATGCTCGACAGCGAATGGCCGGCACGCAAAGCCAGCTTCGAACGCTGGCTGGCGCCGGAGAATTTCGCGGCCGACGGCAACCAGAAGCTCCGCCTCGGCGCGCTCAATAACGCGACGGACGACGCAGCCCCATGACCGACACCGCGATGCCGGCGACCGACGGCCTGCTGCAACAACGGCCCTTTGTGCTGTTCTGGCTGGCGCGGCTGTTCGCCACCATGGGCTATCAGATGCTGGCGCTGCTGATCGGCTGGAAGATCTACGAGCTGACCGGCAGCGCGCTCGACCTCGGCATGGTCGGCCTCATTCAGTTCGTGCCGGCGGTTATCCTCACGCTGCTGATCGGCCACACCGCCGACCGCTATGACCGCCGCCTGATCGTGCGGATCGCGCAGAGTATTTACGCGCTGGCGGCGGCGCTGATCACCGCCGCGATGCTGACCGGCATCCTGAGCCGCGGCCTGCTGTTCGCGGTCGTGTTCATGATCGGCTGCGCGCGCGCCTTCGAACTGCCGACCGGCCATTCCCTGGTGCCGGCGCTCGTGCCGACCAGATTGCTGCCGCGCGCGGTCGCGGCCTGGACCTCGGCCAACCAGGTCGCGGTGATCTGCGGCCCGGCGCTCGGCGGCCTTGTCTATGCCGTCCGCCCGGTGACGGTCGCAATCCTCTGCGTGGCCTTCTTCGTCTGCTCGGTAACGCTGGTCAGCCTGATCCGGATCAAGGGCAATGTTGTCGCCGGCCGCGAACCGCCGACCTTCAAATCGGTGCTGGCCGGCTTCGACTACATCCGCCGGCGCCGCCGCCTGCTCGGCGTCATCACGCTCGATCTGTTCGTGGTGCTGCTCGGCGGCGCGACCGCGCTGTTGCCGATCTTCGCCAAGGACATCCTGGCGGTCGGACCGATCGGCCTCGGATTGTTGCGTTCGGCGCCGGCGGTTGGCGCGCTCGGCACCGCGCTCGTCCTGTCGCACTTCCCGATCGAGCGTCATATCGGCCGCAAGATGTTCGCGGTCACCGCGCTGTTCGGCCTGGCCACCGCCGTGTTCGCGGTCTCGACCTGGTTTCCGCTATCGCTCCTGGCGCTCGCCGTGCTCGGCGCCTCCGACGCGGTCAGCGTGGTGATCCGCTTCACCCTGGTGCAGATGGAGACGCCGGACGACATGCGCGGCCGGGTCAGCGCCATCAATTACCTGTTCGTCGGCTCGTCGAACACGCTCGGCGAATTCGAATCCGGCGCCGTCGCCGCCTGGTTTGGCGCGGTGCCGTCAGTTCTGATCGGCGGTATCGGCTCGCTGGTGATCGCCGCGACCTGGATGGGACTGTTCCCGGACCTGCTGAAAGTCGACCGCTTCGAGCCGATCGAAGCCGAGCCGGCAGCCGATTGACCGTCAACCCGACGGTAAAACACGCGATTCCGACCGCATCCGGCGCGAAAACCGGCCACGCTTGCCGCAAGGCGGCGGAATCCCTACATTGCCGCCATGACCTACGTCGATGCCGCCGTCGCACCTCTCCGTAAAACCGGACAGATCAAGATTCACGGGCCCGATGCCTTTGAAGGCATGCGCAAGGCCGGTCAACTGACCGCGCGCTGTCTCGACATGCTCACCGAGCATGTCCAGCCGGGCGTCCCGACCGATTTCATCGACAAGCTGGTGTTCGAATTCGGCATGGATCACGGCGCGCTGCCGGCGACGCTGATGTATCGCGGCTACCGCAAGTCGACCTGCACCTCGCTCAACCATGTCGTCTGCCACGGCATCCCGAACGAGAAGCCGCTCAAGGACGGCGACATCGTCAATATCGACGTCACGTTGATCCTCGACGGCTGGCACGGCGATTCCAGCCGCATGTACCCGGTCGGCAATATTCCGCGCCGCGCCGAACGGCTGATCGAAGTCACCCACGAATCGATGATGCGCGGCATCGCCGCGATCAAGCCGGGCGCCACCACCGGCGACATCGGCCACGCCATCCAGAGCTATGTCGAAGCTCAGCACATGAGCGTGGTGCGCGACTTCTGCGGCCACGGCCTCGGCAAGCTGTTCCACGACGAGCCTAACATCGTCCATATCGGCCGTCCCGGCGACGGCATCGTGCTCAAGCCCGGCATGATCTTCACCGTCGAGCCGATGATCAATCTCGGCCGCCCGCACGTCAAAGTGCTGTCGGACGGCTGGACCGCCGTCACCCGCGACCGATCACTGTCGGCGCAGTTCGAGCATGCGGTCGGCGTCACCGCCGATGGCGTCGAGGTCTTCACCTTCTCGCCGGCCGGCCTCGACAAGCCGCCCTACAAGCGCGCGTAACCGCCAAACGGCGCCGGCGCGCGCCGCGTCGCCCGCCAAAAAGCTCGCTCGAAGATTGCGTTCCGTTGCATTACAATCGCACGATTGCGAGCGATTGGACGCGGGACCATGGCCGACGACACCGATAAATCCGAGGCGCATCCGGCGGACGGCTTCGAAGCCGCCGGCCTGTCCGAGGCAACGCCGCATTATCACGGCCACCGCGAAAGGCTGCGCAGCCGCTTTCGCGCCGCCGGCCCCGACGCGATCAGCGAATACGAATTGCTCGAACTGGTGCTGTTCCGGGCCATTCCACAACGCGACGTCAAGCCGCTGGCCAAGGAGCTGATCGCGAAATTCGGCTCCTTCGCCGAGGTCGTCGCCGCGCCGCGCGCCCGGCTCAAGGAGGTCAAAGGCATCGGCGAGGCCGTCGTCGACGAACTCAAGATCGTGCATGCCGCCGCCAACCGGCTGACGCGCGGCAAATTCCAGAAGCGCGCCGTGCTGTCGTCGTGGTCGAGCGTGCTCGATTACTGCCGCAGCGCCATGGCCTATGAGGACAAGGAACAGTTCCGCCTGCTGTTCCTCGACAAGCGCAATCAGTTGATTGCCGACGAAGTGCAGCAGAAAGGCACCGTCGATCACACGCCGGTCTATCCGCGCGAAGTGGTCAAGCGCGCGCTCGAACTGTCGGCGACCGCGCTGATCCTCGTGCACAATCATCCGTCGGGCGATCCGACGCCGTCGCGCGCCGACATCCAGATGACGCAGGCGATCATCGACGTCGCCAGACCGCTCGGCATTTCGGTGCACGATCACATCATCGTCGGCAAGGAAGGCCATGCCAGCTTCAAGGGCCTGAAGCTGATCTGAGGCGCGGCGCGAGCCGCAGACTGCGGCGCGAACGAAGCGACGCAAGCGAAGCGGCACGCGAACCCGAGCGCCGCGAATTTTCCGACAAAATTTCAAACAGTATTTCGGACAAGATTTCGGGACATGATTTCGGACATGCGCCCGCCGCCCTGTTATTTGCGGCGCGGGTGACGCCGTCGTCCGGCCGTGCCCGTCGCACGATGCGAGGGCGTGGAGCGCCGCGAGGCGCAACCTTTGTGGATCTTCCGCCTCGGCCTTTCGGGCTTCGACGGAGCGCGCCTTTTTGCGGGAAGGCGCGTCGCCTTGCGGCGCTCCACCAAGTGGCGATTTATGTCCCCGGGGCCGTAGCTTCCGGGCGCCGGTCAACGATCGCCCGCCCTTGTGAGGCGAAACGACCTCCGGCGGGTTTTCACCCGCCTTCACCAACACCGCGTCCAGCCCACTCAAGGGCGGTCCCCCGTAGTGAGGACGGACGGCGACCCGAGGCCTCCCGAGTGCGGGGTTACGAGCCCCGCCCGCAGGCGCCACCCCTCCCCCACGTCCAGCGAGCGTCTGCAGAACGCCCCTCGCTCGGGGGAAGAGATAGGACTATATACATAGGATTAAAGAGAAGTCAAGAGAGGTCGCACGGTGACGAAAGAAAGCAAGCCACAACCGCGCTTCACCTCTCCCCCACGGGGAGAGGTGAAGAAGGCATCGCGAAGCCGGCACCGCTTTAGCGATAACCGCCGGATGCGGTGATGCGCTCGCCGGTAACCCAACCGGCATCGTCGGAGGCGAGAAACAACGCGACGCGCGCGATGTCGTCGGGCTGACCGATGCGGCCGAGCGGCGTGCCGGCGACCAGTTGCTTCTCGAGGTCGCTGCCGATGACGCCCGCGGTGTGGGTGCCTTCGGTCTCGACGCCGCCGGGCGCGATAGTGTTGACGCGGATCTTGCGCGCGGCGAGTTCATTCGACAGCACGCGGGTCACCGAATCGAGCGCGCTCTTGGTCGCCGAATAGACCGTCGAGGCCGGCATGTTGTGAATGCTCGCCACCGAACTGACATTGATGACGCTGCCGCCGGCATTACCGAAATGCTTGAGCGCTTCCTGCGTGGTCAGGATCGGGCCCAGCACATTGGTGTTGAACTGACGGTGGAACTCGTCCTCGTTGATGTCCTCGAGCGGCGCGAAGGCATAAACGCCCGCGTTATTGACCAAGATATCGAGCTTGCCGAACGCCTTGGTCGCTTCGGCGAACAGCCGTTTGACGTCGGCCGATTTCGCCATGTCGCCCTGCACCGCGATCGCCTTGCCGCCTTTGGCGGTAATGTCGGCAACGACCTTGTCGGCGCCGGCCTTGCTGGACGCATAGTTCACAACCACCGCGGCGCCGGCTTCGGCGAAACGCCTGGCGACCGCCGCGCCGATGCCCTTCGAGGCGCCGGTGACGACCGCGACTTTACCGTTCAAATCACTCATTTCTCTGCTCCAATGGCTTGCCCGTCGATTCGACGGTTAGACAAGCATCTAAGTGTAGGTCGCGGGGCGTCAAGGCGCGGCGCGGAAAACATTTCGATGACGGTCTAACTATCGGTCCGGTACGTGGAATCGGGCGCGGAATGGGCCGCAGAAGGCGCGCGGTGGCGGCGTCAGATCCGGGCCAGCCGGTCGAGATAAGCCCGCATCACGTCGCGCTGGAAGATGAGGTTCATGAATTTGCCCTCGCGCACTGTCTCAATCAGGCCGGCGGTTTCCAGTTCCTTGATGTGGTGCGACAGCGTGGCCGGGGTGATGTCCTGGCCCTGCTGCAAGGCCGAACAGGCGCAAGGCGCGTCGTTGGCGCCGATCTGCCGCAACAGTTCGACCCGGCGCGGCTCGGCCAGCGCGCGGCCGATGCGCTCGAACTGCTTGTCGGTAAGTTTGACCGGCTTGCTCATGGTTCTTCATATAACCCGGTTGCCGACCGGGGCAAGACGAACGGGGCAGGACGAACGCGGCGGGCGGCGCTACTGCCGCACCAGCATCACCTGATCCGGACCCGCGGCGATGCGCTGCCAGTTGCCGCCGTCGCTTTCGACAAAGCGCCAGGCCGGCCCCTGCGCCGACGCAAGTTGCAATTCGCTGCCGTCGATCTTCCAGTGCGCGAAGCCGAGCCCGGCCAGACCCGCGTCGCAACCCGGCTGCACCGTCAATGCGAAACCGTCGGCCGCCGCCGTGTTGGTAAAGACCAGCGTGCATACCGTCGCGCCGCCACGGGTCACCGCCCAGGTGCCGACCATGTCGTCGGCGGTTTTCTGCACCGGCCCGGCCGCGCCCGGCTGTTGCAGAAACAGGACGCCGACGCCGGGCGTCGGCGCTTCGAAGATGCCGCTCTCGACTTCGCTGAATTCGGCCAAACGCTGGCCGGCGGCGTCGAGCAGGAACAGGTCGTCATCCTCGGGAAAGCGCCAGCCGGCGATCTTCTCGACCAGCGGAAACAGCGCGGCACAGCCGGCATCGAAGGTCACCTTGAAGCCGACCTTGACCGGATCGCGCTTGAAAGTGGCGACGCAAACCTTGCTGCGTTCGGCGTTGGAAAATTCCCAGTCGCCCAGCATGCCCTTGGCCTGTTCGCCCATCGCCGGCGGCGCAGCCTTCTGCGCGACAGCGGCGGCCGAAAACAGCACGACAGCCAGAACCGTGAGCAAGCGAATCATCGGCGCGCCTTTTCCCATCGCGGGCGCGCGGCGGCGAACGCGCCGGGCCCGAATAAGGCCCAGTCTAGCACCACCGGAGGCGGCGCGCGCTATGGCTTGCCGGGATAAGGCGTTTCCGGCACCGGCGTCAGCAGCGGCTTGCCGGCGGCCCAGGCCAGGATGTTGTCGACCACAAGCTGGTCCATCGCCCCGCGCGTCACCTCGGTCGACGAGCCGAGATGCGGGAACATCACGATATGCTCCATGTCGATCAGTTCCTGCGGCGCGTGCGGCTCGTTAGCCACCACATCGAGGCCGGCGGAATAGATCGTGCGGTCCTTCAGGGCGGCGATCAGCGCCTGTTCGTCGACCACCGAACCGCGCGCCATGTTGATCAGGATGCCGTTCGGGCCGAGCGCCTTGAGCACCTCGGCGTCGATCAGGTTCCTGGTGCCGGCGCCGCCCGGCACGATCACCATCAGGGTGTCGACGTCGCGCGCCATGTCGATGAGTTTGGGGTAATACTTATAGGCGACGCCGTCCTGCGGGTTGCGCGAGTGATAGACGATCGGCAGCCCGAAGGCTTCGAGCCGGCGCGCGATCGCCTTGCCGATGCGGCCCATGCCGACCATGCCGATGGTGCGGTTGCGCAAGGTCGCCTTGGTCAGCGGATATTGCCCGCTCGGCCATTTGCCGGCGCGCAGATAACGGTTGGCCTGCGGAAATTCGCGCACCGTGCAGAGCAGAAGGCCGAGCGCGGTGTCGGCGACTTCCTCGTTCAGCACTTCCGGCGTGTTGGTGACGTAAAGGCCACGCTCGGCCGCCGCCTTGACGCCAATGTGATCGTAACCGACGCCGAAGCTCGAAATCAGCTTGAGATTCGGCAACCGGTCCATCAGCGCGGCATCGACCTTGTTGCCGGTATAGGACACCGCGATGGCGTCGATCCGGTCGGCGACCGAATCGATAAAAGCCTGCGGGTCCTTGGCGTCGGCCAGGATGTGCAGGTTGGTCTTGTCCTTGAGGCCGTTGACGATCACCGGCTTGCGCATGCCAACCAGCAGGACGTCGATTTTATCGCCGGTCATCGTAAGCCTCCGCGTTAGACCAGGAAGGTGACCGGCGCTTCGATCAGGCCCTTGAACGCCGCCAGCAACTGCGCGCCGAGCGCGCCGTCGAGGACGCGATGGTCGCAGGACAAGGTCACCGTCATCTGGTTGACGAATTTGACGCTGCCGTCGGCGGCTTCGACGGCTGCACGGCGCCACGCACCGACCGCCAGGATGGTGGCGTGCGGCGGATTGATGATCGCCGTGAACTCGCGCATGCCATACATGCCGAGATTGGAGATCGCGCTCGAACCGCCCTGATATTCGTGCGCCTGCAATCTCTTGGCCCGGCCGCGCTCGGCCAGATCGCGCACCTCGGCGGAGATCGCGGTCAGCGACTTGCGGTCGGCGTCGCGGATCACCGGCGTGATCAGGCCGCCGTCGAGCGCGACGGCGACGCCGATATCCGAACCGTGGAAGCGCAGGATGCGATCGCCGGCCCAGACCGCGTTGGTCGCCGGCACCCGCTGCAGGGCGACCGCCCAGGCTTTGACGATGAAATCGTTGAGCGACAGCTTGAAGGCCGGCTCGCCGTCCGCGCCCTTGGGCGCCGACTTATTGGCCTGCTCGCGCATCGCCATCAGCAGGCCGATGTCGATATCGGCCATCAGATAGAAGGTCGGAATGGTCTGCGTCGATTCGGTCAGCCGCTTGGCGATGGTGGCGCGCATCGAATCGAGCGGCACTTCGTCATGCGCGACGCCGGCATAGAGCGCCTTGACCTGGGCAAAGCTCGCGCCGGTCGAAAGCGCGACGCCGGCCGTCGCCGGCTGCGCCTTCTCGATGTCGAGCGCGACGATGCGGCCATGCGGACCGGTGCCGGCAATGCGCGTGAGGTCGATGCCGCGTTCGGAGGCGAGCCGCCGCGCCAGCGGCGTGACGAACGAACCGCCGGCCAGTTTCGCCGGGCCGTAGTTGCGCTCCGGCGTGCGGACTTCGGCCGTCACGGTCATGTTGGGATAAGCAAAATCGCGTCCCGGCTGTTGCGCCGGACGCGGGGCCGCCGGCGGGGGAACGACAGCCGCCGCGACGGCGGGCGCGACCGGCGCCGGCGCCGATACGGGCGCGGCCGCTTTCGGGGCTGGCGCCGACGATGCCGCTCCGCCTTCACCGGCGATCGAGGCGACCACGGCACCGACCTTGGCGGTTTCGCCGACCTGGAAATGAATGTCGGTCAGCGTACCGCCGAAGGTCGCCGGCACTTCCATCGAGGTCTTGTCGGTCTCGATCTCGAACAGGTTGTCGCCCGGCTTGACGGTGTCGCCGGCCGACTTGAACCATTTCACGATCTTACCTTCGGCGACGGTCTCGCCGAGCTGCGGCATCAGGACGTCCATTCCAATTCCTCGACTCTGCTGTCATGCCCGCGCAGGCGGGCATCCAGTAACCCCGGCGAAAATTGTGCGTACTGGGTCCCCGCCTTCGCGGGGACGACAGTCTCGATTACCTCACCACGTCATCGAAAC
>WGNB01000057.1 GCA_016124795.1 Rhodopseudomonas sp.
GCGCTGGATGCGCCGAATTGTTGTGTCCTTGCAAGGGAATAGCGCAAAGCGTAACACGACACCCGCCCCCGCCCTTTGGGGGACCGGCATCGCGTCAAAACTCTGAATACGCTACCTATTAAGGGATTTGTCACGCCTTCGTCAACCTCTACGGGGTATTCTTCGTCTTTCGCCCCGACTTCCGCCCGGCGGCTTCGGCCTTGCTACCGCTTTTCCGCTTCTTGGAAGCTTTTTTTGAAGCTTTCTTGCCCGATTTGGCCGCCGCCGCTTTGGCGCCGGCCTTTTTCAGGCTGCTTTTAGCCTGATTCTTTTTCGCTTTGTCGGCTTTTGCGACCTTGGCCGCCTTTGCTTTAGCCTTCGCCGCCGCCTTGGCCTCGGCTTTCGCCTTGGCCTTTTCCCGCGCCTTGGCTTTCGCCTTGGCCTTCGATTCAGCCTTCAGCTTGGCGCGCAATTCCTTGGCGGCCTTGCGAGCGACCTTCTTGGCCTTCTTCTCAGCCTTTTTGGCGGCTTTGGCAGCCTTCTTGACGGCCTTGGCCGGGTCGGCCTTGCCCTTGCCGGCAGACTTGCCCTTACCGCCGGATTTGGCGGCCGATGTCGCCTTTGCCGAGCCTTTGGCCTGGGTCGCCGATTTGGTCGACGCCGCAGACCGGGCGGCGCCGCTCAGGATCTCGCCCAGCGCCACGGTCACGTCATCGACCGGCGCCATGCCATCGACGCTCTTGAGCATGCCCCGCTCGGCGTAATAGCCAGCCAGCGGCGCGGTCTGGGCCCGATAGGCCTCGAGCCGGCCCTTCAGCACCTCCGGATTGTCGTCCTTACGCAGCGGCTCGCCGCGCGCGGTCATCTCCGCGACCCGGCTCTCGATGCGCTTGATGAGAATGCCCTCGTCGACCTTCAGCTCGATGACCGCGTCGAGTTCGAGGCCATGCTTGGCCAGCAGGCGATCGAGCGCCTCGGCCTGCGGCACCGTGCGCGGAAAGCCGTCCAGCACGAAACCATTGCGCGCGTCTGGCTCGGCGATCCGATCCTCGATGATCGAGACGACCACCTCGTCCGGCACCAGCTGCCCGGCGTCCATGATGCTCTTGGCGCGCAGCCCAATCGGCGTTCCGGCAGCCACGGCCGCACGCAACATATCGCCGGTCGAGAGCTGCACGATTCCGTGCTTCACGACCAGACGCTGCGCCTGCGTGCCCTTCCCCGCCCCCGGCGGGCCGAGCAGGATTAATCTCATCGATTGCGCCCCCGCAATTTCGACCGCTTGATCAAACCTTCATATTGGTGCGCCAGCAGATAACCCTGCACCTGCGCCACCGTATCCATCGTCACGCTGACCACGATCAGCAGCGAAGTGCCGCCGAAATAGAACGGCACCGCCGCGTAGGATATCAGGATTTCCGGGATCAGACAGACGATCGCGAGATAGATCGCGCCGATCACCGTGATGCGCGACAGCACATAATCGATGTATTCGGCGGTCCGCTCGCCCGGCCGGATGCCCGGGATGAAACCGCCATGTTTCTTGAGGTTATCGGCCGTCTCGGTCGGATTAAACACGACCGCCGTGTAGAAGAAGGCGAAGAACACGATCAGCGCGATATAGAGCACCAGGAACAGCGGCCGACCGTGGCCGAGCAGCGTCGTCACCGTGGTCAGCCATTCCGGGCCGGAACCGGCGTTGAAGTTGGCGACCGTCGTCGGCAGCAGCAGCAGGGAGGACGCGAAAATCGGCGGAATGACGCCCGAGGTGTTGAGCTTGAGCGGCAGATGCGAGGACTGGCCTTCGAACATCCGGTTGCCGACCTGACGCTTGGGATACTGGATCAGCAGCCGGCGCTGGGCACGCTCCATGAACACGATGAAGGCGATGACCACGACCGCCATCACGATCACGACCAGGATCAGCCCGGTCGATAGAGCACCCTGGCGGCCCAATTCGAGCATGCCGGCGATCGCCGACGGCAATTGCGCGACAATGCCGGCCAGAATGATCAACGAAATGCCGTTGCCGATGCCGCGCGAGGTGATCTGTTCGCCGAGCCACATCAGGAACATCGTGCCGCCGGTCAGCGTGATCGTGGTCGACATCAGGAAGAACAGGCCCGGATTGGCGACGACGCTGCCGGTGCCCTGCAAGCCGACGGCGATGCCATAGGATTGGAACGCGGCCAGGACGACGGTCAGGTACCGCGTCCACTGGTTCATGATCTTGCGGCCGGCCTCGCCTTCCTTCTTGAGCGCTTCAAGCGAGGGCGAAACGGTCGTCATCAGCTGAATGATGATCGAGGCCGAGATGTACGGCATGATGTTGAGGGCGAAAATCGCCATCCGGTGGATGCCGCCGCCCGAGAACATGTTGAACATGCCCAGGATGCCGCCGGACTGCGTATTGAAAATCTGCTCCCAGGCGGTCGGGTCGATACCGGGCAAGGGAATATAAGTGCCCAGCCGATAGACCAGCAGCGCCCCGACGGTGAACCAGATGCGCTTCTTGAGCTCATCGGCCTTCGCGAGCGCGCCGAAATTGAGATTGGCTGCCAGTTGTTCCGCTGCCGAAACCATTGCTCGCTCCTGCCGCCGTAGCGTAGCCGTTTTAGTCCCGTCGCCTCCCCAGCAGCGCCGGCGCGGACCACGCACGGCGCTCGAAGATCGTCACAGGCCCTAAATAGGCGCTGTCATCAAAACATCCAGATCGGGAGAAAATCGGCCGGCGCGACCACGCGCCGACACAAAGCCCCCGGCTCCGCGTAGGCTACTTGCCGCCCTTGGCGGCTTCGATCGCCATCCGCTTGTTCTTGCCGCGCGGCTCGGCGTCTTCCTCGACGACCGGCTTGACGATCTTGACGGAACCGCCGGCCTTTTCGACCGCTTCGACCGCCGACTTGGTGGCGCCATAGACGACCAGATCGATCTTGGCCTTCAGCTCGCCGCCGCCGAGAACCTTCACGCCGCCCTTGGCGCGCCGCATCAGGCCGGCCTTGACCATCGCCTCGACGTCGACCGCCGCCTTGGCGTCGAGCTTGCCCGCATCGATCGCGGCCTGCAGCTTGCCGATGCTAACTTCGTTGAGCTTGACCGCGAACGGCGTGTTGCGGAAGCCGCGCTTCGGCAGGCGACGATGCAACGGCATCTGGCCGCCTTCGAAGCCCTTGATGCGCACGCCCGAACGCGCGGTCTGGCCCTTGCCGCCGCGGCCGCCGGTCTTACCCATGCCGGAGCCGATGCCGCGGCCGATACGCAGGCGGCTCTTGCGGGCGCCGGGATTGTCGGCGATCTGGTTCAGTTTCATTGTCCTCGTCCTTCGACCTCTCGATTGTCATGGCCGGCTCCGAGCCGTCCATTCCGCTTCGGCGAACACAGGGGTCCGAGAAGCGAAGTCACCGGGACCAGCCCGGTGACAACAGAAAAACTACTTCTTGTCCTCGACCACACGCACTAGGTGCTGAACCTTGCGGATCATGCCCTGAACCGCCGGCGTATCCGGGAGGTCCTTGACGCGACCGATCTTGTTCAGGCCGAGGCCGACCAGCGTCTGGCGTTGGTCGAAATGACGGCGCAGCGGGCTGGCAACCTGTTCGAGCTTGATCGTCTTTTGTGCCGTGGCCATGGCTTGAGCTTCCTATCCTGCTTTAGTCGGCGGCGACTTCGTCGGCGCCTTCACGGCGGCGCGACTGAAGCGTGGAGACCTTGAGATTGCGGCGGGACGCCACCGAACGCGGCGAGTCCTGATGCTTCAGGGCGTCGAAGGTGGCGCGCACGACGTTGTACGGGTTCGACGAACCGAGCGACTTGGCGACGATATCCTGCATGCCAAGGGTCTCGAACACGGCGCGCATCGGACCGCCGGCGATGATGCCGGTGCCGGGAGGCGCCGCGCGCAGGAACACCTTGCCGGCGCCGTGGCGACCGGCGACATCGTGGTGCAGCGTGCGGCCTTCGCGCAGCGCAACGCGGGTCAGCGAACGCTTGGCCGACTCGGTCGCCTTGCGGATCGCTTCCGGAACTTCGCGCGCCTTGCCGTGGCCGAAGCCGACCCGGCCCTTGAGGTCGCCGACAACCACCAGGGCCGCAAAGCCGAAGCGCTTGCCGCCCTTCACCACCTTGGCCACGCGGTTGATGTGGACCAGCTTGTCGGTGAATTCGCTGTCGCGCTCCTCGCGGCCGTGGCCACGCTCGCGGTCTCGTCGGGGTTCTTGTGCCATATTCAAACCAATCCGTTCGATCTATTCCGTTTAAGTCGAAGCCAGCGCGCCGCTCGCGACGCGCGCCACGTTAAAAGTTCAAACCGCCTTCGCGCGCGGCGTCGGCCAAGGCCTTGATACGGCCGTGATAGAGGTAGCCGCCGCGATCGAAAACGACATCCTTGATGCCCTTTTCCTTCGCGCGCTCGGCGATCAGCTTGCCGATCGTCTTGGCCGCCTCGATATTGGCGCCGGTCTTGCCCTTTTCGCGGATAGCTTTCTCGAGGGTCGAGGCGGACGCGACAGTTACGCCCTTCTCGTCGTCGATCAGCTGCGCGTGAATATGCTCCGACGAACGGAACACCGACAACCGGGCCCGTCCACGCGCCGCAAGCTTCACCTTGCGTCGCACCGTCGCCGTCCGCCGTGCGGTCCGGTCACTCAATTTCGACATGGCGCTATGCCCTCTACTTCTTCTTGCCTTCCTTGCGGAAGATGAATTCATCGGCGTACTTCACGCCCTTGCCCTTATAGGGTTCCGGCGGTCGGTAGCTGCGGATATCGGCGGCGACCTGGCCGACGACCTGCTTGTGCATGCCGGAAATAATGATTTCGGTCGGCTTCGGCGTCGCGATCGAGATGCCTTCCGGGATCGGGAAGCTCACGTCGTGCGAGAAGCCGAGCTGCAGGTTCAGGGCCTTGCCCTGCACCGCGGCGCGGTAACCGACGCCGTTGATTTCAAGCTTCTCTTCGAAGCCCTTGCTGACGCCGGTCATCATGTTCGACACCAGCGTGCGGCAGGTGCCCCACATCGAGCGGCCGCGCTTGGTCATCTGGCGCGGCGTCACGGTGACCGAACCCTTGTCCATCGCGACGATCACGTCGTCGACCAGCGCCAGCGACATGGCGCCTTTCGGCCCCTTCACCTTGACGGTCTGCCCTTCGACGCTGGCGGTCACGCCGGCGGGAACGGGAATCGGTTTCTTACCAATGCGTGACATTAGAACACCGTGCAGAGAATTTCGCCGCCAACATTGGCTTCGCGAGCGTCGTGGTCGGCCATAACGCCCTTCGGCGTCGAGACAATGGCCACACCCAGACCGTTATTGATACGCGGCAGCGCCTTGACCGAGGCGTAAACGCGGCGGCCCGGCTTCGAAACGCGGGCGATCTCGCGGATCACGGGTTCGCCCTCGAAATACTTCAGTTCGATTTCGAGTTCGCTGCGGCCGTTGGCATGGGCCACGGCGGCATAACCGCGAATATAACCTTCGGCCTTCAGCACCTCGGCGACGCGCTCGCGCTGGCGCGAGCCCGGCATCGAAACCTTGGACTTGGCCCGCAGCTGCGCGTTGCGGATACGGGTGATCATATCACCGATCGGATCATTCACCATCGCGGCCCCCTTACCAGCTCGACTTCACAAGGCCTGGGATCAGGCCCTTGTTGCCAAGATCGCGGATCGCGATACGGCTGAGACGGTGTTTGCGATAAAAGGCGTGCGGACGGCCGGTCAGGTCGCACCGGTTATGGATGCGGACCCGCGACGAATTGCGCGGCAATTCGGCAAGCTTCAAGGTGGCGGCGAAACGATCTTCCATCGGCAGCTCCTTGTTGGAGACGATGGCCTTCAGCTTCGCGCGGCGAGCGGCGAATTGCTTCGTCATCTTTCGCCGCCGGTTGTTCTTCTCGATCGAACTCTTTTTCGCCATTTAATCTAGCTCCTTGCGGTTCCGCGTATGAGAAAGGCCTAAAGGCCCCTCACTGCCGGAACGGGAAGTTGAAGGCCACCAGCAGCGCGCGGGCTTCTTCGTCATTGCGCGCCGTCGTGCAGACCGTGATGTCCATGCCCCAGGAATCGACGACCTTGTCGAAATCGATTTCCGGGAAAATGATGTGTTCCTTGACGCCCAGGCTGTAGTTGCCGCGGCCGTCGAAGCTCTTCGGGTTCAAGCCCCGGAAGTCGCGAACGCGCGGCAGCGCGATGTTCACCAGCCGGTCGAGAAAGTCGTACATGCGCGTCTTGCGCAGCGTGACCTTGCAACCGATCGCCTGACCGTCGCGAAGCTTGTAGTTCGCGATCGACTTGCGCGACTTGGTGATAACCGGCTTCTGGCCGGCGATCAGGGTCATGTCGCCCGCGGCCTGGTCGACCTTCTTGCGGTCGGCCACACCCTCGCCGATGCCCATGTTGAGCACCACCTTGGTGATCTTGGGCACCTGCATCGGGTTCGCGTATTCGAACTGCTTGGTAAGCTGCTCGCGCACCACCTTGTCGTAGTGCGTCGTCAGACGCGCCACGTAATCGGAAGCGACGCGAGCCTGCTTGACGGCCGGCGCGGCGACGTCGCCTTCAGCCGGCTTGGCAACCTTGGCGACCTTCGGCTTCTTGGCCTTCGGTTCGGTATTCGTCTGCTTATCAGCCATCGATCTCTGCTCCGGAGCGCTTGGCGACGCGCACTTTCTTGCGGTCCTCGCCTTCGCCGATGAACTTGAAACCGACGCGGGTCGGCTTGCCGTCCTTGGGGTCGGCCAGCGCCAGGTTGGACAGGTGGATCGGACCCTCTTTCGAGATGATCCCGCCTTCCTGCTGCGCCGACTGGCGCTGATGACGCTTGACCATGTTGATGCCACGCACCAGGGCGCGACCGTCGTCCGGGCGCACTTCGATGACTTCACCGGTGCGGCCCTTGTCGCGACCGTTGAGCACGGTCACTTTATCGCCTTTGCGGATCTTGGCAGCCATTACAGCACCTCCGGGGCCAGCGAGAGAATCTTCATGTGATTCTTCGAACGCAGCTCGCGCGGCACCGGCCCGAAGATACGGGTTCCGACCGGCTCGCTCTGCGCGTTGATCAGCACAGCCGCGTTCGAGTCGAAGCGGATGACCGAACCGTCGGCGCGCTTGATATCCTTGCGGATGCGCACGACGACCGCCTTCATCACTTCGCCCTTCTTCACGCGACCGCGCGGAATGGCTTCCTTCACCGACACGACGATGATGTCGCCGATGGTGGCGTATTTGCGCTTCGAACCGCCGAGCACCTTGATGCACATGACGCGGCGCGCGCCGGAGTTATCGGCTACGTCCAGGTTAGTTTGCATCTGAATCATGATGCGGCTCTCATTCTTTTTGGGCGGGTATGGCGCGAGGCCACGGCACCCAGGGTCAATAAAAACATCTTAGCAGCTACACTTTCTGCTTCTTCTCGCCGCGAACGACTTCCCAGCACTTGAGCTTGGACAGCGGACGGCGCTCTTCGATCCAGACCTGATCGCCGACCGAGTACTGGTTCGTTTCGTCGTGTGCGTGATAGCGCTTCGAACGGCGAATAACCTTCTTCATCGTCGCGTGGGCAAAACGCCGGTCAACCCGCACGACCACGGTCTTGGCCTGCTTGTCGCTGACGACGACGCCTTGGAGCGTACGTTTCGGCATCTATGGCCCCTTACTTCTTCGTCTTATTAGGCTTGTTGGACTTGGCGCGCTTGGCCGCTTTCGCGGTCGTCGTCACCAGGGCGGCTTTCGGCTTGGCGGCAGCCTTGACGACCGGCGTCTCGGCGGCGCGCTTCTGCACGGCAATCGTCTTCATGCGCGCGATGTCGCGGCGGATGACGCGCACGCGCGAAGTGTTCTCGAGCTGACCTGTGGCCCGCTGGAAGCGCAGGTTGAACTGCTCCTTCTTGAGCTTGAGCACCTCGTCGTCGAGTTGGTCGAGCGTCAGCGCTCTTACGTCGGCGGATTTCATGTCTGTTACTCGGCGATGCGTTCGATGAAACGGGTTTTGACCGGCAGCTTGGCGGCAGCGAGCGTCAGAGCTTCCTTGGCGATGCCGACCGGAATGCCGTCGACCTCGAACAGAATGCGGCCTGGCTTGACACGGCACACCCACACTTCGGGCGAGCCCTTGCCTTTACCCATGCGCACTTCGATCGGCTTCTTCGACACCGGCACATCCGGGTAAACCCGGATCCACACGCGGCCGGCGCGCTTCATGAAACGGGTGAGCGCACGGCGGGCGGCTTCGATCTGGCGCGCGGTGACGCGCTCCGGCTCGAGCGCCTTGAGGCCGAACTGACCGAAGGCGAGGGTCGCACCGCTCGAGGCGATGCCGTGAATCCGGCCCTTGAACGCCTTGCGGAACTTGGTTTTCTTTGGCTGCAGCATGATCTAGCTCTGCGTCCTCTTAAGCCGCGTTATCGCGGCGCGGGCGGCCGGAGTCGCCTTCGGCAAGTTTCTTGTCCTGCGCCATCGGGTCGTGCTCGAGGATCTCGCCCTTGAAGATCCAGACCTTGACGCCGCAAGTGCCGTAGGTGGTGAAAGCTGTCGACACACCGTAATCGATGTCGGCACGCAGGGTATGCAGCGGCACGCGGCCTTCCCGATACCATTCCGTCCGTGCGATTTCCGAACCGCCGAGACGGCCGGAGCAGTTGATCCGGATGCCTTCAGCGCCCAGGCGCATCGCCGACTGAACGGCGCGCTTCATGGCGCGACGGAACGCGACGCGGCGCTCGAGCTGCTGCGCGATCGATTCGGCGACCAACTGCGCGTCGAGTTCCGGCTTGCGGATTTCGACGATATTGATGACCACGTCGCTCTCGGTCAGCTTGGCGACAGACTTGCGCAGCTTCTCGATGTCGGCGCCCTTCTTGCCGATCACCACGCCCGGACGGGCCGAGTGAACGGTGACGCGGCACTTCTTGTGCGGACGCTCGATGATGATCTTGGACACCGCCGCCAGCTTCAGCTCCTTGAGCAGCGCGGCGCGGATCTTGATGTCTTCGTGCAGCAGCGTGCCGTATTCCTGCTTGCCCGCGAACCAGCGCGAGTCCCAGGTGCGGTTGATGCCGAGGCGCAAGCCAATCGGATTAATTTTCTGACCCACTAAATCCTCCTCAGGCGCTTGCTGCGGCTTCGACCTGACGAACGACGATCGTCAGATGCGAAAACGGCTTGAGAATCTGGCCGACGCGACCGCGGCCGCGCGGCGAGAACCGCTTGATCACCAGCGCCTTGCCGACATGAGCCTCGGCGACGATGAGATCGTCGACGTCGAGGTCGTGATTGTTCTCGGCGTTCGCGATCGCCGACTCGAGGCACTTGCGCACATCCTTGGCGATTCGCTTGCGCGAAAATTCGAGGTCGGCGAGAGCGCCCGCGACCTTTTTGCCGCGGATCATTTGCGCGACAAGATTCAGCTTCTGCGGCGAGATCCGGATCATCCGGGTGACCGCCTTGGCCTCGTTGTTCGGGAGATCCCGTTCGCGTGCGCGCTTGCCCATAACTTATCTCTGCTTCCTATGACGCCGCTTAACTGCGCTTGGCCTTGCGATCGGCGGTATGGCCGTGGAACGTGCGGGTCGGCGAGAACTCGCCGAACTTGTGACCCACCATTTCCTCGGACACCGTCACCGGCACGTGCTTCTGGCCATTATAGACGGCGAAATGCAGACCAACGAATTGCGGCAGAATGGTCGAACGCCGGCTCCAGATCTTGATCATGTCGTGGCGACCCGACGCACGCGCGGCTTCCGCCTTCTTCAGCAGATAGCCATCGACGAACGGGCCCTTCCATGCGGAACGCGTCATTGCTCTAGTCCCTAACTCTGCTTCTTCTTACGGTCGTGGCGGCTGACCATGATGAATTTGCTGGTGCGCTTGTTCTTGCGGGTCTTCTTGCCCTTGGTCGGGAAGCCCCACGGCGTAACGAAGTGACGGCCGCCCTTGGTACGACCACCGTGCGGATGGTCGACCGGGTTCATCGTGATACCGCGGTTGTGCGGCAGACGACCGAGCCAGCGCTTGCGACCGGCCTTGCCGATCGTGGTGTTCATCTTGTCCGGGTTCGACACCGCACCGATGGTGGCCATGCAGCGGCCGTGAACCAGGCGCTGCTCCGAGGTCGACAGACGCAGGATGACGTAATCCTGGTCGCGGCCGACGATCTGGACGTAGGTGCCGGCCGAACGGGCGAGCTGACCGCCCTTGCCGATCTTCAGTTCGACGTTGTGGACGATGGTGCCGACCGGGATCGAGGCCAGCGGCATGGCATTGCCCGGCTTGACGTCGGCGCGTTCGGCGGAAACCACCTGATCGCCCGGCGCAAGACGCTGCGGCGCCAGAATGTAAGCCTGCTCGCCATCCTCGTACTTGATCAGCGCGATGAAG
The DNA here is from genome assembly GCA_016124795.1 of Rhodopseudomonas sp. Classification (GTDB taxonomy): domain Bacteria; phylum Pseudomonadota; class Alphaproteobacteria; order Rhizobiales; family Xanthobacteraceae; genus Pseudolabrys. The sequence goes on from WGNB01000057.1 coordinate 10,354, forward strand.
GCGGTGCGGTTCGGGTCGTATTCCAGACGCTCGACGGTCGCCGGCATATCCTTCTTGGTGCGGCGGAAGTCGATGATGCGGTAGGCCTGCTTGTGGCCGCCGCCGCGGAAGCGCGAGGTGATGCGCCCGTTGTTATTGCGACCGCCCGTCGAGTGCTGACCTTCGGTCAGCGCCTTGACCGGCGCGCCCTTCCACAGCGTCGAGCGATCGACGGTGACCAGGTTGCGCTGGCTCGGGGTCGTCGGATTATAGGTCTTTAACGCCATCGATCCGCTCCTTACAGCCCGGTGGTCACGTCGATGCGGTGACCTTCTTCGAGGGTCACGATCGCGCGCTTCACATCAGACTGCTGTCCGACTTTGTTCTTGAATACCTTGACCTTGCCCTGGCGGATCAGCGTGTTGACGCTCTTGACCTTGACGTCGAACAGCTTCTCGACCGCCTCTTTGATCTGCGGCTTGGTCGCGGTGCGGGCGACCTTGAAGGTCACCTTGTTGAATTCCGAACCCATCGTGGCCTTTTCGGTGATCACGGGGGACAGGATGACGTCGTAATGACGCGGATCGCTGGTGCTCATTTGAAACGCGCCTCCAGCGCATCGAGCGCGGCCTTGGTCAGCAC
>WGNB01000032.1 GCA_016124795.1 Rhodopseudomonas sp.
CCATACGCGCCGCACCGAGCGATTTCACAAAATCGAAGAAACCTTGCACTGGCTTATCCTACCCGGCGGCGGCAGTCGTCGCGTCCCACCCGGCAAGTTTTGCCCAGTATATGGTTAGCGTCTGGTTAACGACTTTAACGGGCCGCCTCTGTTATTTGATTGCGGATCGACGCCACCGGCTGTAGCGCCGTCCGTTGCACTCATTCCGAGTAACTCCCTGGGTCGAATGGGCGCGATGCGCCGCGTCTGTCGAGAGGCCGCGACCGTTCGGTCGGCAAGGGTCGCCTCAAACGAAAAAGCGCCGGCCTCAGGTGAGCCGGCGCTTCGAAATGCGGTCGATGATCACGGCTACTGCCGGTATTGCTGAATGCGCGTGGTGCGCAGCCCGGCCAGACCGTGCTGGTCGATCGAATATTGCCAGGACAGAAATTCTTCAACGGTTAAAGTATAACGAGCGCAAGCTTCTTCGAGCGATAGAAGGCCGCCGCGGACGGCTGCAACCACCTCGGCCTTGCGGCGGATGACCCAGCGTTTGGTAGTTGGCGGCGGTAGATCCGCAATGGTGAGCGGACTGCCATCGGGCCCGATGACGTATTTGACCCTCGGGCGGTGGGGTTCGGTCATTGGTGTACTCACAAAGACTCGACTGACACAGACTGTTACTGAGCGAAAAACTACAGGCTGCGACTTAAAATTTGCCTAAGCTTGCTCAGCGGAAGAGGAAAAGTTTGCCTGGTTTTTGCTAACCTTTTGGTTACGAATGGGATTCTGGACAAGGGATCCGGACTGGCAGCGTAACAAGCGATCGGACCATAATGCTTTGGTCCATCGAGTCTTCTTGAGGGTCGCGGGTGGAAAAGTTCACAGCAACACCGGCGCCGGATTGGCGCGCTCGAGGTTACTACGTCGTCGCCCTCATCATTGTCGGGCTGGCTTATTTCGTTTTGGCCAAGCTGGGTTTGCAACTCGCTTCAATCAATCCGAGCGCCAGTCCGATCTGGCCGCCGAGTGGCCTGGCCTTGGCCGCGGTGTTGTTAGGCGGTCCGAAATTCTGGCCGGCCATTTTTATCGCCGCCTTTGCCGCCAATGCGACCACCGCCGGTACTTTGGTCACTTCGACGATCATCGCGCTCGGCAATACGCTGGAAGCCGTGGTCGGCGGCGTGTTGATCGCGCGCTGGTCGGGCGGCAGCGACACCTTCGCCAGTCCGGCGCGGGTGGCGAAATTCGTTGCCGTCAGTGTCGGCGCCGCCACCGTCATCAGCGCCAGCATTGGCGTTGCAACTTTGTGCGCGACCGGTCTGGCGGCGTGGGGGAACGCCGGACCGATCTGGATCACCTGGTGGCTTGGTGACGTCGCCGGTGTGCTGGTGGTGACGCCGGTCGTTGTCTTATGGGCTCGTGCGGATTGGCGGCAGTTTGACGGCCGTGAATGGCGTGAGGTTGTGGCCGTGCTCGGGCTTGCCATTGCCGTCGGCCTGTGCGCGTTCAGCCCACTGCTGCCGCTGTCGGAATACACCAGCCCGCTCGGCTTCCTGGCGATCCTGCCTCTGGTCTGGGCCGCGCTCGGGCGCGGGCCGCGCGACACCGCGACAGTCGGTTTAATTCTGACCGGCTTTGCGATCTGGGCCACCATTCGTCACGCCGGGCCGTTCGGCCAATTGGGCCTGAATGAGTCCTTCCTGCTGTTATTGACGTTCATGATCAGCGTGTCGGTGCCGAGCCTGGCGCTCAGCGCCGACGTCGCGATGCGTCGTCGCACCGAGGACGACCTGCGCCGGGCTCAGGCCGATCTCGATGCCCGCGTCAAGGATCGCACCGCCGAACTGGCTGACGTCAATATTCATCTGATCGAGGCGCAGCGTCTGGCCAATCTGGGCAGTTGGTCCTGGGACGTTATCGAGGACCGCTTGTCCTGGTCGGCGCAACTGGCCGAGATTTATGGTGTCAGCCTTGAGACCGCGCCGACCCGGGTCGAGGATTTCGTCAGCTTCTTGCATCCCGACGACCGGGCCACCGTGCAGGCCAGTATCCGCGCCGCGCTCGAAGGCGGCGCCGATTTCAGCCATGAGGAGCGCATCATCCGTCCCGATGGCGGACTGCGTTATCTTCACAGCGTCGGCGAGGTCGTGCGTGACGAGCATGGTGCGCCGGTCCGGATGCTCGGCATTTGTCTCGACGTTACCGCGCGCAAGCAGGCGGAAGCCGCCCTGCGCGACAGCGAAATGAATTACCGTTTTCTGCTCAAGGGCGTGCGCGACTACGCCATCTATATGCTGGATGCCGATGGATTGGTGCGGTCGTGGAACGACGGCGCGACAAATCTGAAAGGTTACAGTGCCGACGAGATCGTCGGCCGCCATTACGATGTGTTTCTTACCGACGATGTCCGTGCATCGGGGCTCGCCGGACAGGCGCTGGCCATCGCCGCGCGCGACGGTCAGTTCGAAGGCCAGACCTGGGTGGTGCGCCGCGACGGCAGTCAGTTCTTTGCCAGCGTGGTGCTGGATGCGATCCGCAATGAAGACGGCGCCCTGATCGGCTTTGCCAAGCTGGTACGCGACATCACCGCCCAGCACGAAGCGCAACTCGCGTTGGAAGCGACCCGCGAGCAGCTTGCCCAATCGCAGAAGATGGAGGCGCTCGGTCAACTCACCGGCGGCATCGCTCATGACTTCAACAATCTGCTGATGATTGTATCGGGCTATGCGCAAATCCTGCAAAAGCGGCTCGATGAGCCCAAGCAGGTTCAGGCCGTCGAGGCCATTCGCGCAGCGGCCAGCCGCGGCGAACGGTTGACGCGCCAATTGCTGACCTTTTCGCGTCGCCAGCAATTGACGTCGGTCACGGTCGACCTGCGCTCCCGCATTGGCGCGGTCCGTGACATGTTGGCGCCGTCGCTTGGCGGCACTATCGAATTTGTCTGCGACGTCGAGGATGACATCTGGCCGATTGCGACCGATCTCGGCGAGCTGGAACTGGCTTTGGTCAATATGGCGGTGAATGCCCGCGACGCCATGCCGGAAGGCGGCACCATGACCTTGCAGGCGCGCAACGTGGTGTTGAAGCCGGGCTCGGCGGTTGGCACGTTGTCCGGTGATTTTGTTGCGCTGGCGATCATCGATACCGGCACCGGTATTGCACCGGATGTGCTGGCCCGGGTGTTCGAACCGTTTTTCACCACCAAACCGGTCGGCAAGGGCACTGGCCTCGGTTTGTCGCAAATCCACGGCTTCGCCAATCAGACCGGCGGCACGGTGACGGTGGACAGTGAGGTTGGTCGCGGCACCGCCGTCACACTTTACTTGCCGCGTGCCAGCGGCGTCACCGCCGAAGCCGACAATGCGGCCGGCGAGGCGGTCGCGAGCCAGGCACAGGGCACGGTGTTGCTGGTCGAGGACAGTCGGGAGGTTGCGGCGGTGACTTCGGCTTTGCTGGAGACACTCGGTTATCGCGTGGTCCGGGCCGAGAATGCCAATGAGGCGCTGCGGCATTTGCAGCAGGGCATCGCCTTTGACCTGCTGTTTTCCGATATCGTGATGCCGGGCGCGCTCGACGGGCTGGCGCTGGCCCAGCATTGCCGCGAGCGCTATCCGGCGCTGCCGGTGCTTTTGACCAGTGGCTTCAGCGAAGCCGCGCGAATGGCTGAGCCCGGCTTCGATATTCTGCGCAAGCCATTTGAACTTTCGGCCCTGGAACGGGCGCTCGATCGGGCCCTGGGTTCCGGGCACGACGGCCGGATGACCCGATCGGCGCAGCAGTAGGGTCAGTTTAGTTCAGCGTCGTCCCGGTATAGCCGGGCCGTATGATCTGTTTGACCTTGTCCATGGTGTAGTTCTGGCCGTTGATCGACAGCAGCGGCGGTGATTGCGTCAGATCGACGGAATCGACCACCGACTGCACCTGGGTCGAGATCGTGGTTGATTGACCGCTGGCGTCGACGCCGGTGACCGTCATCTTGTAGGTGCCGTCCGGCCACTGCTTGCCGTCGTTGCCCTTGCCGTCCCAGACGAAGTTCTGAGCGCCGGCATTGACCGAGAAAGTGCCGGTATAGACGTTCTGGCCGGTTGAATCGGAGATGTTGACGGTGGCGCTGGCCGGCTTGGTCGCGGTCATCGTCCAGGTCGCCGAGCCGTTGGTAAGTTGAGTGCTCGATCCGTCGACGACGACGGTGGCGCCGACATAGGCCAGCGCCGTGGTCGATTGTGCCGATTTTTCGAGTGTAACCAGACTTGCGAGTTGATCGTTCTGTTTGATCTGCTGTTCGACCGACGCGAACTGCACCAATTGTGCCGTGAACTGGTTGGTGTCGAGCGGATCGAGCGGACTCTGGTTCTTGAGCTGGGTCGTCAGCAAGGTCAGAAAAGTCGTGAAGTTGCTGGCGATCATGGTCTGATCGACGCCGGCCGAGCTGGTCGTCGAGCTGGTTGAACTCGTTGAGGTGTTCGTAACCGGCGTCGCGGTGATCGGTGTCGTCATGGCTTGTTCCTTGGCCTACGCTTACACTTTGATGTCGAGACCGCCGGTCTGGCTGACGTAGCGCGCATAATTGCGCTGCATCGGCTCGACCGCGGGGGATTGGTTATCTTCGACGACCAGACGGGCGGTGTTGCCGCCGTTGTTGGAGCCGCCGCTCTGCTGTTGATTGGCGGACTGGTCGCTTAATGAGAATTGCAGGCTGTTGTTCGATGTCTTGAGGCCGGCGTCCTGCAAGGCGCGATCGAGGCCAACGGAGTCGCGGCGCAGCATATCGAGCGTATCGGTGCGGTCGGCGACCATGTGTGAAATGACATTGCCGTCCTTGTCGACGTCGAGCTTGACGTGGATGCGGCCGAGATCCGGCGGATCGAGCCGGATGTCGAACTGGTGCTTGCCGGACAAGGCCTTGCTGGTGATCTCGAAAGCGACCCCGGCCAACGGCACGGCATCGCTCTGTCGGCTCTGCGTGGCCGCGGCGGCGGCCGTGGCCGAACTGGCGCCGGAAACGCTGTTGGCCGCGCCGGCAGTTGTGCCGCTGGTGGCACCGGCGGCCAAGCCGTTATTCAGGCCGTTCGCCGTACCGTTGCTGGCATCGTTGACCGGACCGACCGTCGGCGAAGCGGCAGTGGCCGTCGCGTCGACGCCAGTCTTGGTCGTGGCGGTCTTGTCGGTCGCGGTGGTCTTGGCGTCGCTATCGGCGGTTACGCCGCGATGCTGGTCGGCGACCGCCTTGGCTTCGGCGTGGCTGATGCCGTTCGTGTCGGGCGCATTGACGCCGGCCTGAGCCGTTGCCGTGGCGTCGGTCGTGGTGGTGGGGGACGTCGATTGGGCGGTCTTGGTCGTCTTGCTGTCGGCTTTGCCGTCGGCCTTGGTATCGGCCTTGTCGACGAGCGCGGCCTTGGCCGCCGTCCCGGTATCGGTCTTGCCGTCGGTTGCACCGCTGGCCGTATCGTTGGTGGCACTATCCTGGGTCGCGGCTTTTGCGTCGCCTTTGGCCGTCTTTCCGGTCTTGCCGGCCTGAGCGGCTTGGGCGGCGAGCACATTCGGCTGCGCCGCCTTGGCGTTGGCCGCGGCGATAGCGGCGGCCGAGCCTGCGCTGGCGTCCGAGGTGTCCTTTTCGGTCGTCGTGGCGCCATCCAGAGGGGTGGAAACGGCAAGGGCGACCGCAGCCGGCGTTGCCGTAGTCTGGGTTGCGGTCGCGGTCGCGGCGGCGGCCTGTTGGCTGCCATCGGTCGCGGTTTTGGTATCGTCGACGGTGGGTGCCTTGTCGTCCGACTTCTTGCTGTCGGCCTTTTGGGTCGATTTTCCGTCGGTCTTGCCGGAATCCTTGGCTTGTGACGACGATTTCGGCTGGGTCGCATCGGCCGCCGCCGCATCGGCCTTGGCGTTGTCGCTTTTCGAGCTGTCGTTATTGGCCGCCGCCGCGCGATTGCCGGAGGCGTCGTCGGGCCGGCTCGGACGGCTTGAATCGGAGCGGGCGCTGGAGGACGCGGAGGCTGAATCGTCGCGGGCGGGACGTTGCGCCGGCTGCGGGCGCTCCGCCGGGGTCTGCGGCAGCGAGTCGTCGACCAGGCTGGCAAAGGAGGGGCTCGTCGACGCGCGGTCGCTCGCGTTCGCGTAAGTCGACCGGGCATTGCTGCTCAGCGCGCGGTTCAGGGCAAAAGTACTGGTGTCAGACGCAACTTGCGGCACAGGCGGACCTCCGGCTTTCCGCCGCTTGATGTGCAATCGTCAGGCCAGCCGCGTGGAACTTGAAAAGCGTAAATATTTCAGTTGCTTGGTATGAAAGTGCGGTGCCCGAAGCGATGCCCGACCCGGCATCTCATGCTGGCCTGGCGGCAGGATTTGCCGGCCTGAACCGGGTTCCGCGCCCGTATTGGGGCCCGATCGGCGGTCTTTAAACCGCCTCCAATCTGCATTGCGTCCGCTTTCATTGCGCGCCATGGGCCGGCACATATAGTAAGAGGAGCCATGCCAAACAGCGTCAGTCTCAATTCGCTCGATCTGAAGTCCCGCCCGCAGGACACCCGCGTCGTCGTCGCCATGTCCGGCGGCGTCGATTCATCGGTGACCGCGGCCCTGCTCAAGGCCGAGGGCTATGACGTCGTCGGCGTCACCTTGCAGCTTTACGATCACGGCGCGGCGACCCACCGCAAGGGCGCTTGCTGCGCCGGTCAGGACATCCACGACGCTCGCCGGGTCGCCGAGCGGATCGGCATTCCCCATTACGTGCTCGATTATGAAAGCCGCTTCAAGGAAGCGGTGATCGACAGCTTCGCGGCGAGCTATATCGCCGGCGAAACGCCGGTGCCCTGCGTCGCCTGCAACATGTCGATCAAGTTCCGCGATCTGCTGTCGACGGCGCGCGAACTTGGCGCCGACGTTCTGGCGACAGGACATTACATCGCGTCGCGTGCCTTGCCGGACGGCGGCCGCGGCCTGTTCCGCGCCCGCGAGGAAGAGCGCGACCAGAGCTACTTCCTGTTCGGCACCACGCAGGAACAGCTCGAGATCCTGCGTTTTCCGCTCGGCGACAAGACCAAGGCGGAAACCCGCGAATTGGCGCGTGCCTATGGGCTGGCGGTCGCCGACAAGCATGACAGCCAGGACATCTGCTTCGTGCCGACCGGGCATTACGCCGATATCATCGAGCGGCTGAAGCCGGGTGCCGCGGAACCGGGTTCGATCGTCGATCTCGACGGCAAGGTGCTCGGTAGCCATGCCGGCATTATTCATTACACCGTTGGCCAGAGGCGTGGTCTTGGCCTTGCCGGCGCGTCGCCGCTATATGTGGTGCGGCTCGATGCCGAGGCCCGCCGCGTCGTGGTCGGGCCGCGCGAGGCGCTGCGCACCAGCGGCATCGTGCTGCGCGACGTCAACTGGATCGGCGACGGCGATCTCGATGACGTGCTGGCTGACGACAAGCTCGAAGTCTTTGTGAAGGTCCGCTCGTCGCGGCCGCCTCAGGCTGCCTGGTTGCGTCATGGTCCGTCGGGGCGCGGCGCTTACGAAGTGGAACTGGTGGACGGCGAACATGGCGTCTCGCCGGGGCAGGCTTGCGTGTTTTATGATGCGCGTGACGGCCAGGCGCGCGTGCTGGGCGGCGGTTTCATCAAAAGCGCGGTGGCGGCAGTCGACAGGAGCCGCCGTGACGATGAAATGCTCGCTGTGGCCGCCGCGCGCGGTTAAGCTGAGCCAATGAGAATGCCGGACCTCAATCGTCCGGCGGGGAATGCGGTACAGAACGATGCGTGGCGATTAGAAGAAAAGTCATGGGGGGCGAACTTAATAAGCACGGCGTGGAGCGCGCCTACGCGCGCTGGGCGCCGATTTACGATTTCGTATTCGGACAGGTGTTCGCGCCCGGCCGGAGCGAAGCGATCATTGCCGCCGAGAAAGTGTGCGGACCGCAGGGCGGTCGCATTCTCGAAGTCGGCGTCGGCACCGGCATTTCCCTGCCGGCTTATGCGCGGCGTAACCGGATTGTCGGCATCGATCTGTCCGAGCCGATGCTGCGCAAGGCGCAGGAACGCGTCGCCGAATACAAGCTCGACAATGTCGACGTGCTCTCGGTGATGGATGCCGAGCGCATGGCGCTGCCGGACCGGTCGTTCGACGTGGTCGTGGCGCAGTTCGTCATCACCGCAGTGCCGCATCCGGAAGCGACGCTCGACGAGTTCGTGCGTGTGCTCAAACCCGGCGGCGAGATCATTCTGGTCAATCACATCGGCGCTGAAAGCGGTCCGCGCCGGATCTTCGAAATGTGCTTCTCGCCGCTGGCGCGGCGGCTCGGCTGGCGGCCGGAATTCCGTTTCGCTCGTCTGCACGACTGGGCCGCGCGCCACGGCGGCGTGCGCGTTCTGGAGCGGCGCGCCTTGCCGCCGACCTATAACTTCACGCTGATCCGCTTCGAACGGCTGGCGGCGACGGAACAGGCCGCCTGAGCGGCATTTCGTCCCCCGTCGGAACTCTCCCTTCGATCGATCCGTTGTCCCGGCGATCGCGCTGTGAATGCGCGGAACAACGGAGGTGACGATGTCACGGATGTTGAAGTTTATCGGGCCGGCGGCGATGGCCGCCGCGATGGCGATGCCGGTTGTGGCCGCCGCCCAGTCGCCGCCGACGCCGAAGGCGCCGGTCGCGCCGAAAGTCGAGCAGCTCGATCCGAATGCCTGTGCCGGTCGTGGCGCGCCCGCGACGGTCGGACAGGGGGGCGACATTGAAGTCAAAAAGCCCAATGACCGGACCCTGAGCGACCGCCTGGCGCGGGCCGATGGCGTGATCTGTCCGCCGGCCCGGGTCGATCCCGAGATCAAGGCGCCGACCCCGCCCGGCGGACCGATGCCGGTCATCCCGCCGCCCGGCAGCCCCGGCGGCAATCCGGCGGTCCGGCCGAAATGACCGAGGGCTGGCGGCGCGGTTTGTCCGTCACGGAGCGGGGGCGGGCAGGGAAAAATTCGGCATTTTTACCGAAGCGGCAGAGCAATAAGGACAATTCGGGCAAGCTTGCTTGACAGGCTTGCCTCGCCCTTCCTATACCCGCGCATCCTGATGGATGCCGCAGGCCCGCCTGCGGTGTTGCCGGGATCGGTGGCGGGGTAGCTCAGTTGGTTAGAGCGGCGGAATCATAATCCGTAGGTCGGGGGTTCAAATCCCTCCCCCGCTACCAAAGCAACGCAGATCATTGAAATCATGCGATTTGGTGTTCGGCGGCGCGGCATTGGCGCGGGCCGACGGTCGATGCGCGGGCAAAGGTCGCCGGACGCGCCAGCTGTCAGTCCCGGATGTCCGTGTCGCTTAGCCAAGCCAGACGCGCCGCGCCTGATCGACGATCTGGGCGACGCGGGCTTCCACTTCCTCCGCCGTGATCGACGACACCGGATGGTCGACCACCACCGGTTTGAGCCCCGGCATGCCGATGGCCTGGCGCGTCAGTTCGGTCTCGTGGACGAATTCGGTGGTGATGATGGCGGCCGCGGGCACGCCCATGCGCTCCAGCGCGACCGCGTCGCGGACGCAGCACGAGCAGCACGAGCCGCAATCGCCGATCGCGGTCAGCACGATGTCGTTCTCCCGCGCGATCTTCTCCAGCAACTCGGGGGCGGCGTCCTTGGAGAAATTGTGTTTGACGTAATAATTCACCGCCGCGAAGCCGGCATCGGCAAGCGCGGCTTGCGAACCGCGCAGCAGCTTGTTGGCGTTCCATTTAGAGTTGTCGAGGATGCCAAGCCGCAGGCCGGCCAGCGCCCTGACGCGCGGTGCGATCGGGTCGGACTGGCTCGCGACCTGGCCGCGCGGATCGTAGACATAGGCGGTGCGTTCGAGGTTGCGCTGGATGTTCATCGGAGGGTTCCTCTTTCTTCGCGCGTATTCTTTGCCGAATGCCGGTTGCGGCTAGTCGGGATCGTGCGGATCAGATGGTGCAACTGCCGTCGGTGCAGGTCTCGTCGACAGGCATGGCGCCGCCGTCGATGGCGCGCAGCACCGGCGAACTCATGTGTCCCCAGCCCGGAATGAAGGCCGAGAAGCGGCCGGCATGGCCGCCCATGACGAACAGGTGAATGAGATCGGGCGAAGCGACGATCGGAATGAAGCTGTCCGGCTCTCGTTTGTACCATTTCGGCAGATTGCGGTTATAGACCTTGCCGTAGCGATGGCCGCGCGAATGTTTGGCGAAGAGATTGCCGGCATGCATCGCCAGGTAGTTCTTGACGTCGGCGCGGTTCCAGCCGGCCTTGGCGATGGTGCGGGCGTGCTCGAGTCCCAGCACGACCGCGCAATGGCCGCTGAGCACCGAAGTGTTGGACGCGATCGTGCTCATGGCCGACACCATGGTGTCCAGAATGCCTTCCGGGTCGTTGCAGATATGGTCGGTGACGCTGTGCGGGGCTTCCGCGGCCATCGTAAACACCGTCGAATCGGTGGCGGCGAAGCCCTGCTCGACGTGATAGGGCGCCAGCGGCGAATCCGCTTCGTTCTCGGCGACGCAATAAGTGTATTTCGACGGGTTACCGAGCGTGCTCTTGTCGAGGTCGGGCGGAAAGCCGCCGCCGACGTTGAGCATGATCAGCCGCACCGCGCGGCCGATCGTGGCATTGGCGCGGTTGCCGGAGCCGAAGCAGTTGGCGCCGCCGTTCATGCCGACCTGCTTCGCCAGCGGTCCGTTGACCACGATCAGGGGCGAGGCCATGTGGGTGGTCGCCTGCACGCCGTTGAGGTTGAAGGCGCGGTCGGTCAGGGCCAGCATCGCGGCGCGCACGATCGGCGCATAATCCGGCTTGCAGCCGGCCATCACCATGTTGATCGCCAGCACCTCTCGGGTCAGCAGGCCCCAGCGCGGCGCGACCTTGCATTCGACGAAGGCGGGATCGCCGCCGAGCGCGGCGACGCAGGCCGCGACTTTTTCGGGCGTCGGCGGCACCACCGGCAGGCCGTCGGTCCAGCCGCGCTCGTAATAAAGCTCGATCAGATCGGCGTGGCTGTCGGCGACTTCCAGTGCGTCGCGCTCGAGCTGTTGCAGGGCCGTCATGGCGGTTCTCCCGTTTGGCGCTTCTTCCCTTAGTTGTGGGAAGCATAACGCCGCCGGGGTTTATGCCAAGGAAATTCTGATAGCGGCGATTATTGCACCAAGCGTATTAATCGCGGAACCGTCGCCGCAGCAAAGCCAGCATGCCGCTCGCCGCCGGCGACAAGCTGCGGTCGCGCAGGGTGATGACGCCGAGTTCGCGGCGCAAGGCCGGCGCGGTCAAGGGCCGCGCCACCAGCCCGAGATGCGGCAGGTCGGTCGCGACGCTGCCCGGCACGATGGCGAGCCCGACGCCGGCCCGCACCAGGCTCATCGTCGTGGCGAACTGGGTGACGGTGACGGCATGGCGTAGTGCGATGCCGGCATGGGCTGCGGCCGCGTCGATGATCCGGCGGGTTCGCGATTCATTGGGCAGCGAGACCAGCGCGATGCCGTCGAGCGCGGCGAGCGGCAGGGTCCGGCGCTTCGCCAGCGGATGATGCTTCGGCAACACGACGGTGAAAGCCTCGCGGCCGAGCGCGATGGCGTCGATGCCGTCGGGCAGGTCCTCGACATAGCTGATGCCGAAATCGGCAAGACCCGAGCGGACGTCTTCCAGCACGGTACCGTGCACGCCTTCACGGATATGAAGTTCGATGCCCGGCCGGTCCTTGCGGTAGAGCGCGGCGATGCGCGGCAGCGTGCCGTTGGCGACCGACATGATCGACGAGACGATGACCTGGCCGCGCTGTTCGTCGGCGATCTCGCGCATGCTGCGCACGGTGATGCGCAAGTCGTTGAGCATGCGTTCGGCGACGGCGATGAATTCGCGACCGGCGGCAGTGATGTGCACCCGCCGCGTCGAGCGTTCGAACAGCGCGACGCCGAGCAGATGTTCGACCCGTTTGATGGTGCGGGTCAGCGCTGGCTGCGAGGTCTTCATCAAGGCCGCGGCGGCGATGAAGCTGCCGTAATCGGCGACCGCGAGCACGGCCTGCAATTGCCGCGCGGTCAGGTCCGGAATGGGGGCGGGCGGCATGAGGCGGCGTGCTGCGTTGGGAGCGAATGAAACGGGTTAGAGACTGGCGCGGATTTCGCTTATTGAAAGACCGGCGCTTTGTGGCGCTGCCACTATAAACGTGCAGCGCCGGATCCGGTCATTTGTTTATACGCGCACGAACGTGAATCCCATTGCGTGCCCATCGGCGCGCGCCCATACTTTGATGGTATCGCGTGCTATCTCACATCGTGGGATAGCGCGTCGAAACCGAAGACGTCATAAAAAATCAAATCCGGGAGGAACTAGATGCGTTACGTCGTACTCGCGTCGGCGCTGCTTGGCGCCGGTTGGCTGGCTGTCGCGCCGGCTCAGGCGCAGCAGAAGCCGCTGCCCTATGGCACGCCGATCACCTTGAAGCAGGCCGAGACCATTGCCGCGGCGGCGCGCGCGCAATCGACCAAGATGGGAATCGAAGAGTCGATCGCGATCGTCGAGCCGACCGGCGAACTGGTCTATTTCGCCAAGATGGATGACACGCAATACGGCTCCACACTGGTCGCGATGAACAAGGCGGTTTCCACCGCGCAGTTTCGCCGGCCGACCAAAGTGTTCCACGATCTGATCGCGAAGGGCGCCGACTTCAACTATCTGCTGCAATTGGGCAAGGCCAATTCGGTGCCGGGCGGTCTGCTGGTGGTGTCCGGCGGCAAGATCATTGGCGCGGTCGGCTGCTCTGGCGGCACCGGCGCCGAGGATATCGAGATCTGTCAGGCCGGTCTCAACGCATTGAAATAGAATCGATGGTTCTCCGCCACGCGATCGGTTGATCGCGTGGTGGTCCTCGGCGCGGCGAGAGCCATCGCCGGCGCAACATTATTGCAAAGACTTTGGTATGACGGCGGCGTGAATTTAGGGATTCGGCGCCAATTGACGTCCGGTCACGCCAATTTCGACGTCATTTCCGGTTCACAGCCGCGTGAGCGCCACGACACTTATACACAAATCCCCGTCGGTATGGTTGCCCCGGCCATCCGGCGATGGAACAATCGCTTCCATTATTCGTATCCATCCCTAGATGTGATGGTGCATTCGCCCGCGAAGGACAATGCAAAGGGGCTGACCGTTTCGACCCGAACGATTGCTGGCGGGTTCTGCTTCAAATCTGGTGATGGAGACGAGTGATGGCGCTGAGCGCGATTTCATCGACTGAGCGCGGCCCGGCCTTTGGCGCTTCGACCCGGACTCACTGGCGCGATGCTTTCCGTCGCGTTCGTGGCGAGACCGAGCGGCGGGCGTCGCATCTGTCGGCCGAGGATCAGATCGTTCAATCGATGGCCGATGCGTCGCCGACCAAGTGGCATCGTGCCCATGTCACCTGGTTCTTCGAACAATTTCTGCTGGTGCCGAACGATCCCGGTTACAGGATTTACGACGAACGCTTTCCGTTCCTGTTCAATTCATATTATGTCGCCGCCGGGCCCCGTCATGCCCGCCCGCAACGCGGCCTGATCACGCGGCCGAATGGCGAGGAGGTTGCCGGCTATCGCGCCCATGTCGATGCCGCGGTCGAACGGCTGATCGAGACCGTCGCCGACGACAAGGCCGCCGAGGTGTTCTCGATTCTCGAGATCGGTCTGCATCACGAACAGCAGCATCAGGAATTGCTGCTCACCGATATCCTGCATGCCTTCGCGCAGAACCCGACGCATCCGGCCTATGACGCCGACTGGCGGATGCCGCGTCGCGCCGCCGGTCCGCGCGCGGTCGACGGTTCCGCCTTTGTCGAAGTGCCGGCGGGGATTCAGGCCATCGGTCATGATGGCAAGGGCTTCTGCTTCGACAACGAGACGCCGCGTCATGAGGCCCTCATTCCGAAGATGCGGATCGCGCGCGATCTCGTCAGCAATGCGCAGTGGCTGCAATTCATCGAGGCCGGCGGCTACAGCACGCCATCCCTGTGGTTGTCGGATGGCTGGGCCACGGTGCAGGCCGAAGGCTGGGAGGCGCCGGGCTATTGGCGTCAACAGGATGGAACCTGGCACGTCATGACGCTGGCGGGGCTGAGGCCGGTTGATCCTGCTCAGCCGGTAACGCATGTCAGCTATTACGAAGCGGATGCCTTTGCCCGCTTTGCCGGTAAAGATCTACCGAGTGAGCAGGAATGGGAGGTAGCCGCGCGCGCCGGGCTGTTGAACGACGCCTTCGGGGTTGCTTGGCAGTGGACACGCAGTGCCTATCTGTCCTATCCGGGCTACCGCGCGGCCGAAGGAGCGCTCGGCGAATATAACGGCAAGTTCATGGTCAGCCAGATGGTGCTGCGGGGCTCGTCGTCGGCGACACCGGAAGGTCACGAACGCATCAGCTATCGCAATTTCTTTTATCCGCCGGCGCGCTGGCAGTTCAGCGGCTTGCGGCTCGCGGAATTTATCTGACGGCGGTCCATCGACAGGCGACCGTCGCCCGAAGTCCTGAAGCCAAGTGGAAGTAAGAGGTTCTTATGGTTGCGCTTGCTCGCTCGACAGTCATGCCGTCGCCGTCCGACGAGACGTCGGAATTCGCAGTCGATGTGCTGAAAGGTTTGAGTGCGACCCGCAAACGGGTGTCGCCGAAGTATTTCTATGACGCCGTCGGCTCGCAATTGTTCGATCAGATTACCGAACAACCGGAATATTACCCGACGCGCTGCGAGATGCGTATTCTTCAGGATAACGCGGCCGACATCGTCAAGCTTATTCCGGAAGGCGCGGCGTTGGTCGAATTCGGTTCGGGCTCGAACAAGAAAGCGCGCATTCTGCTCAAGAGCGCACCGCACCTTGCGGCCTATGTGCCGGTCGATATTTGCGGCGAAATGGTCGAACAGGAAGCCGCCGAACTGCGGCCCGACTTCCCCGGTCTGAATATTCATCCGGTGACCGCCGATTTCACCCAGGAATTCGAACTGCCGGAAGAAGCCCGCAATGCGCCGGCGCGGATCGGCCTGTTTCCCGGTTCCACCATCGGCAATTTCGAGCCGCATGAGGCTGCCGCTTTCCTGCGTAACGCCGCCAAGATTCTCGGACCCAATTCGAAGCTCATCATCGGCGCCGACCTGGTGAAGCCGGCCGAGGTGCTTAACGCCGCTTATAACGACGCGGCCGGCGTCACCGCCCGGTTCAACCTCAATGTGCTGGTGCGGATGAACCGCGAGCTCGGCGCGACCTTCGATCTCGACACTTTCGAGCATCACGCCTTCTTCAACCGCGAACGCAATCGCATCGAGATGCATCTGGCCAGCCTGAAGCGGCAGAAGGTCAAGGTCGCGGGCGAATGTTTCGAGTTCCGCGCCGGCGAGACCATCCATACCGAGAGCAGCTATAAATATTCGGTCGAGTCGCTGGGCGCCCTGGCGCGTGGCGTCGGCTGGGCCCCGTCCGGTGTCTGGATGGACGAGGACAAATATTTCTCGATCCAGGCCTTCACGCTCACCGAGGCCGGCAGCCCGAAGCCCTGAGCGTTTCCGGTATCCGAAAACACGGCGTTTTCCGCATCGTGCGAAGATCGCCGGCCGACCTTTCGTCGGCCGGCGGCCTGCGCTATGCCTTGCGCGCGCCCGCGCCCATCCGGCCGCGGGACCGTGACATTCGGGTAAAGGTAGTCAGGCGAGGAAATAACAGCACATGAAAATCGTGAATTTTGAAACGGCCAACGGCGTTCGCATGGGTGTGGTCGATGGCGATACCGTCATCGACGTGCAGGCGGTCAACGCCAGCCTGCCGGGCGAACTCGGCGCCTTCCTGCGCGCCAACGGCGACATGAACGCGCTGGCCGCGGCCGTGAAATCGGCGCCGGCGTCGGCCCGCCTGCCGCTCGCCGGCCTCAAGCTGGCCTTGCCGATCACCCAGCCCGGCAAGGTGATCTGCCTCGGCCTCAATTATCTCGATCACGTCAAGGAAGGCGGCTACAAGGACAACATCCCGAAATTCCAGAGCATCTTCTTCCGGGTGATGACCTCGATGGCCGGCCCCGGCCATCCGCTGATCCGGCCGAAGAAGTCGGTGCAATTCGATTACGAGGCCGAACTGGTCGTCGTCATCGGCAAGCGCGCCAAGCACCTGACGCTCGAGAACGCCGCCGATTGCGTCGCCGGCTATTGCTGCGGCATGGAAGGCTCGATCCGCGAATATCAGCGCCATACCACCCAGTGGGGCATGGGCAAGAACTTCGACGAGACCGGCAGCTACGGCCCGTGGATGGTGACCGCCGATGAGGTGCCGCGCGCCGCCAAGGGTCTCAAGATCGAAAGCCGGCTCAACGGCACGACCATGCAGTCGTCGAACACCGATCACTTCATGTTCCCGGTCGCCGAATCGCTGGTCTACCTGACCGAAGGCATGACCCTGGAGCCGGGTGACATCATCTTCACCGGCACGCCGTCCGGCGTCGGCCACGCGCGCAAGCCGGAACCGGTCTGGATGAAGGCTGGCGACACCATCGAGGTCGAGATCGAAAAGCTCGGCGTCCTGAGCAACCCGATCGCCGACGAGAAGTAACGCCCGGTCGCGGGCCGACGTCCCCGCGCTTAAAAAGCGCGGGGGCTGCCCGTTGACAAATGGCGTCCCGCTCGACTTCCCTGTGACGATAACAAAGGCAGCCGTAAAGGCCTGCCACATCACGGGGAGAGTCCATGAAACGCACCATCGTTGCGGCCGTTACCGGTTTGTGCGCCGCCGGCTTTATCATCGGCAATCTGTCGACCGCCGCGGCCGAATGGCCCAATGACCGGCCAATCCATTTGATCGTCGCCTTCGGCGCCGGCGGTGGAACCGACATCGCCGCCCGCATCGTCGCCGATCCCCTGAGCAAGCTGCTCAACCAGAGCATCGTGGTCGAGAACAAGCCGGGCGGCGGCGGCACCATCGGCACCGAATATGTCGCCCGCGCCGACAAAGACGGTTACACCGCCTCGATGATTTCGACCGGCCACACCGTCGGTGCGGCGATGCTGAAGGCGGCCTCGCGTTACGATGCGGTCAAGGATTTCGCCCCGGTGGCCGTGGTGGCCAACTCCACCTTCGTCGTCGTCGCCAACAAGAACTTCGCCGCCAACGACATCAAGGGCTTGATTGCACTGGCCAAGGCCAGTCCCGGCAAGCTGAACTTCGCCAGTGTCGGGGTCGGGTCGACCCAGCATATCGCTGGCGAGTTGCTGGTGCAGAAGGCCGGCATCGACGTCAAGCATATCCCTTATCGCGGTTCGCCGGCGCTGGTCGCCGCGCTCCTCGCTAACCAGGTCGATTACGCGGTCGAAACCTTTCAGGCGGTGCAAGGGCAGGTGCTGGCCGGCAAGCTGAAACTGCTGGCGGTCGGTTCGGCGACCCGGTCGCCCAATGCTCCCGATGTCCCGACTGTCGCCGAGTCCGGTGTGCCCGGATATAATGTCAGCGGCTGGTATGGCTGGGTTTATCCGGCTGGCGTGCCGCAGGCGATTATCGACAAGACCAATGCCGCCTTGAAAAAGGTGCTGGCGGAGCCGGATATTCGCGAGAAGCTGAGCAAGATCGGCGCCGTCGCGTCGATGTCGACCCCGGCTGAATTCCACGCGATTCTGGCCGACGACGTCGCGAAATGGATCGCGGTGCGCGACAAGGCCGGCCTCACGGCCAAATAGCACTGGTACGGATTGGCCGCCTTTGGACATTTCGTCCAAGGGCGGCTAACTGTTTTCCGGACACGGCGTGGCGCGGGCGTCAGGGATGGCCCGCCGCGCGCTATACACCCATGAGGAAAAAATGGCCGACAAGCTGAACGTCGTTACGATTTGCGGTTCGCTGCGCAAGGGATCTTATAACCACGCTTTGATCCGGGCCTTGCCGGCGCTGGCGCCGTCGAACATGGCGCTGACCGAAGCGCCGTCCTATGCCGGCTTTCCGCTTTATAATGACGACGTTCGCGCCGCCTCCGGCGCGCCGGCCGATGTCGCCGCCTGGGCCGCCGCGATTGCCGCCGCCGATGGCATCATCATCGTCTCGCCGGAGTTCAACTGGTCGATTCCCGGACCGCTGAAGAACGCCATCGACTGGGTGTCCAAGCTCAAGGACGTGCCGTTCAAGGACAAGCCGGTGGCGCTGCAATCCTGTTCGACCGGCCAGATGGGCGGCGGCCGGATGCAGTATCACCTGCGCATGGCGTTGCAGGCGATCGATGCGCAGTTGTTCGGCAAACCGGAAATCTTCGTCAATTTCGCCGGCAAGAAGTTCGACGAAAAGACGCTCGAACTGACCGATCAGGCGGTCAAGGACATTGTCACCACCCAGCTTGCCGGCTTCGCCAAGTTCATCGCGCGGATGAAGGTCTAGGCTCCGGCCATCCGGTCGGGCTTCAGCCTGCCTGCCTTCCCGGTGAAATATCCGACTTCGACATGAATGCGTTTTCAGGCGGGCCGTTGACGGCTTCGCCTGAAGACGCGGGTCACCGCTTGCGACCCATCTTGATCCGGTTGCCTTGCGGATCGGTCAGATAAACGACGCCGCTTTCAACGATCAGCGCGCCGCGCCAGCCCGACGACAGACAGACCGCGCTGCCGCAGGGCCGCCACCTCGATTCGTGAACCTTGCCGCCGCGAATGGCGAAGCGTTGCCGGCCGTCTTTGTAATATGTGGCGGGACCGCGGTTCATCTGAAAGGTCCGGCCGGCCAGAAAGCGATAGACCTCCGCTTCCGTCATCGTGCTGGATTGCGCTTGCGCCATGGCCGCGGGTGCAAGCGCGATGGTCAGACATGTCGCCGCAAGGGCGGTCATGATGGTTTGTTTCATCGTTCGTCACGCCTATCTTTTGCAGATGTTCTTGTGGGTGCGTCCGCTCGGCATGCCGGCGTAAACGCCGGTCTTCAGGCATTGCGAATAGCCGGCCGAACACTGTGCGGAATTGCCGCCGGCGCTAATGCAGCCGTTCTTGAGCGCGGTGCAGCTCTTATTACATGCGGCAAGAGCAATGCCCGGCGCTGCGCAGATCAGCACCAAGGCCATGGAGGCGGCGCAAAACAACCGACGACGTGGCATAGCGAGTTCCTCCCGCTGCAATCCTAGCGCGAGGGCGCCAAAGCGACAAGGCGCCCGCCTTCGCGGGCGGACGCCTTGCCGGATGTCGTCGGGTCCGGATCAGGCTTGAGCCCGGTTCGGGAAAATCTGCGGCCGCATCTTGGGATGGCACGGCATGGTACGTGGCGCGTAAGGCGTTTCGGCGCCGAGTTCTTCCGCCGCGTGCCAGGCCCAGCGCGGGTCCCACATCGCGCCGCGACCGATGACGATGAAGTCCGACTTGCCCGAGGCGACGATGTCTTCGGCTTCGCGCGCGCCGGTGATCAGACCGACCGACATGACCGGCAGGCCGGTGGCTTTCTTGATCGCGTCGGCGAAGGGCACGTTATAGGCCTTGGCGAAGGGAATCTGCTGGCGGGCGTCGAGCTGGCCGCTGGAGACGTCCATATAGTCGCAACCGAGCGCCTTGAGTTCGGCGGCGAACTTGATGGTGTCCTCGATGGTGGTGCCACCGTCGACCCAGTCGACGGCCGAGATGCGAACGCCGAGCGGCTTGTCGGCCGGCCAGGCCTTGCGCATCGCCGCGAACACTTCGAGCGGGAAGCGCATCCGCTTTTCCAGCGAACCGCCATATTCGTCGCTGCGCTGGTTCGATAGCGGCGACAGGAACTGGTGGATCAGATAGCCGTGGCCGCCGTGCATTTCGAGGAGGTCATAGCCGACACGCTCGGCGCGTTCGACCGATGAAATGTAATCGGCCAGCGTCGCCTTGATCTCGGCGGCGGTCATTTCCTTCGGTACATGCCAGCCGTCGCCGAACGGGATCGCCGACGGCGCCAGCGTTTCCCAGGCGCCTTCTTCCGGCTTGAGCGGCTTGCCGCCGACGGCCGGCGGCGCGGTCGAACCCTTGCGGCCGGCGTGGCCGATCTGGAGGCCATGCTTGGCGACGCCATACTGCTTGCAGAAGTCGATGACCCGCTTCATCGCCTTCTCGTTGTCGTCGGAATACATGCCGGCGCATTTCAGCGAGATGCGGCCGACGGGATTGATGTCGGTCATCTCGGTCATCACCAGCCCGGCGCAGCCGAGCGAGAACTGGCCGTAATGCATCAGGTGCCAGTCGTTGGCCGAGCCGTCGGTTGAATTGTACTGGCACATCGGCGACACCACGACGCGGTTCGGCAGAGTCATGCCGCGCATGGTGATCGGTGAAAACAGAACGCTAGCCATGATCGAAGGGTCCTTGTGTCTTTACAGGAACGGGAAGGGCGAACCGGCGTGATAGGCGTGCATCGCGACGACCAGGCAGCACAGCGCCCAGAACACGCAGAACTCGATGCCGCCGATCACCCAGATCCAGCACCGGGTGAGCTTGTAGGTGGCCGCCGCCGCGACCAGCAGATGGATGAAGCCGAGGAAGCCGGCGATCGCGGTGTAGATGCCGAAGAACAGGCCGATCGTCAGGAAGCATTCGATGGTGCCAGCCAGATACATCCAGAACTTCGGCGGCTTGAAGCCGACATCGACGTAGAACTTCAGCGCCTGCGGCACCGTGAATTTCGCGACGATATGCGGGACGAAGAACAGTGCGCAGATGATGCGCAGGATGTTGAATTCGTTAAACAGGTTGAAATTATCGGCAAGTGACATTTTGTTTCCCCTAGACCCCGTCGCGGTCGCCGGCTTGTTGTTGTGGTGCCCGCGGTCGTGGCCGGAAACTGGCATTTCCTGACGCGCGCGCCAAGACCGTTCTGGGTTTTCGGAGCTGTTCCTGGATATTAAGACGGCATCCGAACCGCGTCACAATGGCTTGCCGTTCAGCCAGCCCGCGCACTGCGCATAAAGCGCGTCGAGCGGCGGTCCGTCGAGGCCGGGCAATTCGTCCTTGATGGTGTAGCCGATCCGGCTCTGCAAATAGGCCAGGTGACGGTACCCTTCAGGGAACTGCCCCAGCAGTTGCTTGTCGAGCTTGAGCACGGCGCCGGGTTCGACCGGATCGATGCGGTCGCGTTCGTAAGCCAGCCGCAACAGCACGATGCCCCATTGGCCGTCACGTTTTTCGACGAAGTGAAAAAATCGTCCGGCGCAAACCACATCGCACAATACGCCTTCGACCCGCGCGCGCTGGGTGATTGTCATCTTGGTTTGCGCCAGCCCTCGGCTGCCCGCGATCTCGATCGTGCTGCCGCCGAGCATATGCATGATGCGGGCGCCTTTGGCGTAACCCTCCTGGCTGACGGTGATGAACTCCTCGAAGGAGCCCTGAAACCAGGTGGCCCACATTTGCCCTTCGGGATGCCAGAGGGTGCGGAAGCGGTCCCACTGGCGGGCGTCGCGCCATAGCACCCAGTTTTCGATCAGATCGCGGATTGCCGATCGGTCCTCGGTCGGGATGGGCATGGTTCTTCCTCTCCGTCATATCCGGCATTCGCCGCCGGCCATTGTTGGCCCGAGCATAAACCTTGTGCCGGGCTTCCACGTCTTTATACACAGTGGCAATCAACAGAGACGTGAATGGCCGGGACCGGTCCGACAGGGACAGGGCAGGCCACGACAGGGGAGACAGGCATGGCCGCATCGACAGGCACACGGCTGCAAGGAAAGACCGCCATCGTCACCGGCGGCGCCAAGGGCATCGGCCGGCATTACTCGATGGCCCTGGCCGCCGAAGGCGCGCGGGTGATGGTCGCCGACATCGCCGACGGTTCGGCAGTCGCCGCCGACATCGTCGCCAGCCATGGCGCCGGCAGCGCGGCGAGCTTCACCTTCGACGTCGCTGACGAAAGCGCGGTCAAGGCGCTGGTCGCCGAGACCGTGAAGCAGTTCGGTCAGATCGATATTCTCGTTAACAACGCCGCGCTTTACGCCACGCTGACGCCGCGCAATTACGACGAATGGGACATCGAGACCTGGGACAAGGTGATGGCGATCAACGTGCGCGGGCCGTACCTGATGGTCCGGCATGTTGCACCGCACATGAAGTCCCGCGGCGCCGGCAAGATCATCAACATCGCCTCGGGCGCCGCCTACAAAGGCATCCCGCGCATGCTGCCTTATGTCACGTCCAAGGGCGCGATGCTGGCCTTCACCCGATCGCTGTCGCGCGAGCTCGGCGCGTTCGGTATCGGCGTCAATTCGCTGTCGCCGGGTTATATCCTGTCCGATACCGGCCTCGACAATTCCACCCATGTCGAGGAGGAGCGGATTCCGGTCCGCAATTCCCGCGCTTTCAAGCGCGACGGCTATCCGGAAGACCTGCTTGGCGCGCTGGTGTTCCTCGCCTCGGGCGACAGCGATTTCGTCACCGGCCAGTCGCTGGTGGTGGACGGCGGCTCGGTCAATAACTAACTCTGCGGCAGGCGGGGGACAGCCCTTACCGGGGGTTGTTCCGCTTGACCCGCAATTGAGCTATAAAGTTACAAAATCAACCATCCCGTCCCAAGGAGCAGGCTCATGGCGGTCGCAACCGCATCCCAGCAGACCAACCCGGGTTCCAAGCATAATATCGAGGGCTCGCGGCAGGCCTATTACGAGAAGATCGCGAAATTCAACATGGCGCCGCTCTGGGAGGTGCTCAAGGGTCTGGTGACTCCGGAGCCCAAGACCAAGTACCTGCCGGCGGTGTGGAAATTCGCCGACGTCAAGCGGCTGATCCTGGAAGCCGGCGGCGTCATCAGCGCCGAGGAAGCCGAGCGCCGCGTGCTGGTGCTGGAAAATCCCGGCATGCCGGGCAAGTCGCGCGTCACCAATTCGCTGTTCGCCGGCGTGCAACTGATCCTGCCGGGCGAAGTCGCCGAAGTGCATCGTCACTCGGCCTCGGCGATCCGCTTCATGCTGGAAGGCGAAGGCGCCTACACCGCCGTCGAGGGTGAAAAGTCGCAGATGCGTCATGGCGACTTCATCATCACCGCCAACTGGGCCCCGCACGATCACGGCAATCCCGGCAACCAGCCGGCGATGTGGCTCGACGTGCTCGACATGCCGACCGTCAATCACTTCGAAGCGTCGTTCTCCGAGCACTTCGAAGACAAGATGCAGAAGACCAATCACGAGGACGGCGACTCGTTCGAGCGCTTCGCCTCGGGCGTGCTGCCGGACGGCATGCCGGCGACCACCAACCGCACGCCGGTCATCAACTATCCTTATTCGAAGATGCGGCCGATCCTCGAGCGGCTGAAGAACACCGGCGACATCGACAAACGTCACGGCGCGCGCGTGCGTTACGCCAACCCGATCAATGGCGGTCCGGTGATGCCGACGATGGGCGCGCACCTGGCGTTGCTGCCGGCCGGCTTCAAGGGCGAGCCCTACCGCTCGACCGACGGCACCGTCTTCGCCTGCGCCGAAGGGCACGGCTACACGCTGGTCGATGGCGAGAAGCTCGAATGGGGCGTCAACGACGTTTTCGTGATCCCGCCGTGGAAGCGCTACCAGCACATGCCGGCGGTGGAATCGGTGCTGTTCTCGATCTCCGACCGGCCGGCGCAGGAAGCGCTCGGCATCTGGCGCGAAGGGAACTGATTGGCGCCCAGCCGCGTTTTATGACTGAATACGGCTGCGCCGCGTCGGCGCAGCCGTTTGTTTATGCGCGCTAAGACAGGCGCGACGGAGGACGTGATGCAATTCGAGCAACTGACCGCCGGTCATGGCGCACTCAAGGCGGTGCGCACCGGCCAGGGCCGCGATCTGGTGGTGCTGCATTCGTTGCTGGCCGACCGCCACGCCTTCGATCCGGTGCTGACGACGCTGGCCGCAAAGCATCGCGTCACCTTGATCAACCTGCCGGGTTTTCACGGTTCGCAGCCGCCGCTGCTGCCGCTGATGGATGCTTATGTCGCGGCGATCGAGGACGGCTTTGACGAATTCGGCATCGACGGCGACTCGATCCTGATCGGCAATGGCTTCGGCGGTACGGTGGCGCTCGCCTTCGCGCTGGCCCATCCCGAGCGTATCGCCCGGCTGGTCATCAGCGATGCCGCGGCCGCCTTTCCCGAGGAAGGTCGCCAGCAGTTCGCGGCGATGGCCGCCCGGGTCACCGAAGGCGGTCTTGGCGCGATCGCCGAGATCGCGGCCAAGCGGGTGTTCTCGCCGGCTTATCTTGCCGCACACCCGGAGAAGATCGAGGAGCGCAAGCAGGTGCTGCTCGGCATCGAGCCGAAAGCCTTTCACGCCGCCTGTACGATCCTGCAGAAGGCCGACCTGACGCCGCTGCTGCACCGGCTGGAGCTGCCGACGCTGGTGGTCTGCGGCGAATTCGATCAGGCGACGCCCCCGGTGCTCAACAAGCAGATCGTCGAGAAAGTGGCGGGCGCGAAATATATCGAACTGCCCGGCTGCGGCCATTGTCCGCCGCTCGAACAGCCCGAGGCCTTTATCGCCGCGATCAAGGAATTTTGCGGGCTGTAGCGTAACCGCAAGACGAGCGCGGCTAGCGCCAGTCGGTATGTTCGCCGGCGTGACGCAGGATGCCGTCGACGCGGCGGGCGATATGATGTTCGGTCAGCCGGCAGGCACGCAGGGCATTGCGGTCGATCGTCGCCTCGAACAGCGAAACGTGCTCCTCGTGCACATCGCGTTCGAACTTGCGCGCCACCCGGCGATAGCGTTCGGCGCGCCGGTATAGCGTGGCGCGGATGTTGAGATAAGTCGGCGAGCCGCAAGCGGCGATCAGCGCCGAATGGAAGCGCTCGTTGCAGGCTTCCCATTCGTCGGCATGGGGCGAGTCCATGATCGCGCCGCGGTGAAGAATGTCCTGCTCGATGCTCGCCAGCGCGGTGAATGCGTCGCGCACGTCGCGCTCCCAGGCCTCGTCGCCGAGCCTGATCGAATCCTGCAAGGCTTCGACCTCGACCAGCGTACGCAGGCGGTTGACCGAGTGCAGCTCTTCCAGCGACAGCGGCGCGACCCAGAAACCGCGCTGGCCTTCCGAGACCACCAGAAATTCGCCGACCAGCCGCGCCAGCGCTTCGCGCAACGGTGCGTGGCCGACCTCGTAGCGGCTGCACAACTCGTCCAGCTTGAGCTTGGCGCGCGGTTGCAGCGCGCCGATCACGATGTCGTGGCGCAAGGCGCGATAGGCCTTCTCGGTCAGCGTCCGGCTGCTTTGATCGTGCTCCATGCCGCTTTCTAAACCGATTCCGAGGCCCTTGGCGTTGGCCGCCAGCGGCCCTGGCCGTGCCGCCGGTGGTCAGTCCTGGCTGTGCCGCTTTTTCGCCGCCGCTGGGCAGGGCGTCGAGATAAAATATCGACGAAAATTGGCTATTAAAAGGAAAATTGTCACTTATTGGTCATTATGTGAGCCGGCGGGATATAAAATATCGATTTTTTATTGACTCGAAGCGGTTCCGTTCCTACCCAAGGGCTCCAGGTCTCGATCAAGGGCGGAACAAGGGGGAGCGATGGGGCAGGCGGTGGACGGGTCGGAGACGATCGAACGCGACGGCATGCGCATTCTGATCGATGTGCCGTTTCCGGCGCGCGACGGCACGACCCTGCGCGCCGACGTCTATCTGCCCGCCGCGTCCGGCCGCTATCCCACCATCCTGAGCTACGGTTGTTACGCCAAGGGGCAGTCGTTCCAGCAGGCTTATGCCGGCCAGTGGGACCGGATGGTCGAGGATTTTCCCGCCATCCACGACATGAGTTCGAACGTCTATCAATCCTGGGAGCTGACCGATCCGGAGATCTGGACGCGCGCGGGCTACGCGGTGGTGCGCGTCGATTCACGCGGCTCCGGTTCGTCGGAAGGCGTGCAGGACGTTTTCTCCTACCGCGAGGCGCTCGACTATTACGACAGCATCGAGTGGGCCGCCGCGCAGCCCTGGTCGTCGGGTCGCGTCGGTCTGCTCGGTATCTCCTATTATGCCGTCAACCAGTGGATGGTCGCGTCGCTGCAGCCGCCGCATCTCGCGGCGATGATTCCATGGGAAGGCGCCGCCGACTCCTATCGCGACATGTATTACCACGGCGGCATTCGCTGCCAGTTCCTCGATGCCTGGCTGCCGCGCCAGTTGCCGATGCAATACGGCTATGGCGACCGCGGCCGCAAAAGCATCGTGAGCGGCCGGAACGTCGCCGGCGCGGTCACCTTGTCCGATGACGAACTCGCCGCCAATCGCACCGACAAGGTCGCGATGATCAAGGCGCATCCGACCGACGACGAGTCTTATGACGGCATCGCCGCCGACTGGTCGAAGATCACGATTCCATTTCTATCGGCCGGCAACTGGGGCGGCGCCGGTCTGCATCTGCGCGGCAATGTCGAAGCTTTTGCGCAAGCCGCGTCGACACAGAAATGGCTCGAGATCCACGGCATGGAGCACTGGTCGCACTTCTACACGCCTTATGGCGTGGGCCTGCAAAAGCGCTTCTTCGATCACGTACTCAAGGGCGAGGCCAATGGCTGGGATCGCCAGAAGCCGGTCATTCTGCAAATCCGCACCGTCGACGGCTTCGTCGAGCGTCACGAGGACGCCTGGCCGCTGCCGCGCACGCAATGGACCGAGCATTATCTCGATTGCGGCTCGCATTTCATGTCGACCGCCAGGCCGGCCGTTGCCGCTGCCAAGACCTTCGACGCCACCGGGCCGGGACTGACCTTCGAAACCGTGGCGATGACGCAGGACACCGAGATTACCGGTCCGGTCGCGGCGACGCTCTATGTCAGTTCCGACACGATCGATGTCGACCTGTTCGTGATGCTACGCCTGTTCGATCCCGACGGTCGCGAGGTCGTGTTCCGCGCCGCGATGGATGCCCATGCGCCGGTCGCGCAGGGCTGGCTGCGCGGTTCGCACCGCAAACTCGATGACAAAAAGAGTCTGCCGTACCGGCCCTACCACGTTCACGACACGCCCGAGCCGCTGACGCCGCATCAGGTCTATCGCATGGATGTCGAGATCTGGCCGACCTCGATCGTCGTGCCGAAAGGCTATCGGCTCGCGCTGACGGTGAAGGGCTCCGATTACGTCTATGCCGGTTCGAGCCATCCGGCCGCGAGCTGCCATCGTTATCCGTCGCGCGGCTGCGGGCCATTCCTGCACAACGATCCGGACGACCGACCGGCGTCGGTCTTTGCCGGCAAGACCACCATTTACTCCGGCGCGGCGCATGCCTCGAAGCTGCTGCTGCCGGTGATTCCGACGCTCAAGGCCTGATCCACTGGCCTGACAACGAAGCCAACATGGGAGTGAACAATGGCAAGGCACTGCGTTTCCACACTGCTTAAGGCGGCCGCAATCGCGGTGGCGATCACCGGCGCGCTGGCCGCGCCGTCTCATGCCGGCGACTATCCGGAGCGTTTCGTGACGCTGATCGCGGCGACCGCCGCCGGCGGTCCGGGCGATGCGGTGGCGCGCACCGTTGCCAGCCGGATGTCGACCATTCTCGGCCAGCAGGTCGTGGTTGAAAACGTCGCCGGCGGCGGCGGCACCATCGGCGCCTCCCGGGTCGCCCACGCCAAGCCCGACGGCTACACGATGCTCATGCACCAGACCGGCATCACCATCGCGCCGGCGCTCTACTCCAATCTGCCGTTCGATCTGGAAAAGGATCTCAAGCCGGTCGGCATGGTCAATGTCACCTACACGTTTCTGATCGGCCGCAAGTCGCTGCCGGCCAACAACATCAACGAACTGGTCGCGTGGATGAAGGGTCCCGGCAAGCCGGCCAAATTCGCGCATCCCGGCGTCGGCAGCATGGGTCATCTGGCCACCGTGTCCTTCGCCAAGGATGTCGGTGCCGAGATCGCGCCGGTGCCTTATCGCGGCATCGGGCCGGCGATGGGTGACATCATCGGCGAGCACGTCGATATTCTGTGGGCCGGACCGGCGACGGCGGTGCCGCAGATCAAGGCCGGCGCGGTGAAGGTGTTTGCTTTCAACGGCAACAAGCGTTCGCCGGTCCTGCCCGACGTGCCGTCGACCGGCGAACTCGGCTACAAGGACATGGATATTCCGTTCTGGCAGGCGCTGTTCGTGCCGGCCGGGACGCCGCAGCCGATCGTCGACAAGTTGAATGCGGCGCTGCGTGAAACGCTGGCCGACCCGCATGTCCTGAAGGTGTTCCACGACACCGGCGCGGAAGCTTATCCGGCCGACATGCAGACCACGGCGGCGGCGACGACCTTTATCCACGAGCAGGTCGCTCACTGGGCCGCGGTGGTCAAGGAACACAATATCAAGCTCGACCGGAAATAGAGCCGGCCGGAACCAGATCCAACCGTTCCGTCCGGCGCTGTGACGCGCCGGGCGGGGAGCGGAACAACCGGGTTCCGGGCGTTGGTCTCACCGAAAAAGTGGGCCTTCAACGGCCGATATCGACGATCGATGGACACCAGGGCGTCGCCATCCCGCATGGCGGCGCCTTGACGTTGGCGACGCGCCCAGGACCGGCTTGACCGCCGCCGTCATCGCCGCCATCAAGGATGCTGTCGGGCTCTCGTTTTAGCGCCGCCATCCGGAAAGGCGTCATGCCCGAACCTTATCAGACAGACAGCGCGTCGCCGAGCACCTGGATCGGCTTTGCCATGATGTGCCTCGGCATGTTCATGGCGATCCTCGATATCCAGGTGGTCGCCAGTTCGCTGCCGACGATCCAGGCCGCGTTGCATATCGGCCCGGAGGGGATGAGCTGGGTGCAGACCGCTTATCTCGTCGCCGAGATCGTCGCTATTCCGCTGACCGGCTATCTGACCCGGCTGATGACCATGCGCTGGCTGTTCGTGGCCGCGGTGTCGGTCTTTACGCTGGCCTCGGCCGGCTGCGCCGCCAGTTACAATTTCGAGATGCTGATCGGCTTCCGGGTGTTGCAGGGCTTTGCCGGCGGCACGCTGATCCCGGCGGTGTTCTCCGCCGTCTTCCTGCTGTTTCCCGAACGGTCGCAGGGCATCGCCACCACCATTGCCGGCGTGGTCGCGGTGTTCGCGCCGACCGTCGGCCCGGTGGTCGGCGGCTGGCTGACCCAGACTTATTCATGGCACTGGCTGTTCCTGATCAACATCGTTCCGGGCATTGTCGCCGCCGCCGGCGCGGCGCTGATGCTGCCGCGCGAGCGGCTCGATATGGCGCATCTGCGCGGTCTCGATGTGACGGCGCTGGTGACGATGGCCGCCGGCCTGACGGCGCTGGAAATCGGCTTGAAGGAAGCGCCGGACCGCGGCTGGACCTCGCCCGTCGTGGCAGCGCTGCTCGCCTTCGCCGCCGTCGCCGCGCTGGCCTTCGTTGGCAAGACCTTGTGGTCGTCGCGCCCGATCGTGAACCTGCGCCATTTCGCCGACCGCAATTTTGTCATCGGTTGCGTGCTCAGCTTCGTCCTCGGCGTCGGGCTGTTCGGTTCGGTCTACCTGATGCCGTTCTTTCTTGGTCTGGTGCGTGGCCATGGCGCGCTTGAGATCGGCGAAATCATGCTGGTCACCGGTCTGGCGCAGCTCATCGCCGCGCCGGTCGCGGTGGCGCTGGAGCGCCGGGTCGATCCGCGGTTCCTGTCGGCATTCGGCTTTGCTCTTTTCGCGCTGGGGCTCGGGATGAGTGCCTGGCAGACCAAGGACACCGACTTTGCCGGCATGCTGGTGCCGCAGATTTTGCGTGGTGCGGCGATCATGTTCTGCCTGTTGCCGCCGACCCGGCTGGCGCTCGGCCATCTCGCGCCCGACGATGTCGCCGACGGCAGCGGCTTGTTCAACCTGATGCGCAATCTCGGCGGCGCCATCGGTCTGGCGCTGATCGACACCACGATCTTTGGCCGCGCGCCGGTGCACGCCACCGCGATCATGGATCGGCTGAAGGCCGGCGATGTCGCGACCGCGACCTCGCTCGATATTCCCAAGGAAATGTTCCTGGCTCAGGTCGGTCAGCCGCTCGATCCGGGGATGGCGGCGATGCTCAAGCCGATGGTCGAGAAGCTGGCGCTGGTCGATGCGATCAACGACGCCTGGTTATTGGTCGCGATCATCACCGCCGTCGCGCTGCTGCTGTTGCCGTTGGTGCGGCGCCTGCCGCGCTGACCGGAAAACGCCTTCGGCTTATTCCGGCGGTTGCGCTGGCTGCGCGGACCGGGGCAAGTGGCCGCCGATCAGCCAGTACAGCGCGCCGAGCGCCAGCGCGAGCCCGCCGATGCCGAGAAATGTGTCGAGCGTGGCGGTCTTGAAATCGAGCAGGATGATCTTTCGCGCGACCACCAGCACGGCGATGAGCACCACGGTGCGGGCCTGGATGATGCCGGACTTGTTTTCAATCGCCAGCGCGATCGAGTGATTGAATTCGAGCAGGATCAGGATCGTCAGGATCGATCCGAAGACGTCCTGCAACAGTTCCTTCTCCATGAAGTCGAGACCGAGCTTGAAATCCTTCAGCAGTTCGAGCGCGGCGAGCACGATTGAGTAGACGATGATGACGCAAATCAGCAGCATGATCGCGCGCGACACGATCTGCTCGAAGCGTTCGTAGGACGTCAGTTCCTTCCAGTCGCGCTTGAGTGCCGCCAAATTCAGCATCTGTCACATTCCCGCATTGAGTCGCCTGCTCGTATCCGCAGGCTAGCATAATCGGCGCGGCCGGTTAGGCGCTCGCCGCGCCACGCAGGTTGTCGG
Source organism: Rhodopseudomonas sp. (assembly GCA_016124795.1). GTDB lineage: Bacteria > Pseudomonadota > Alphaproteobacteria > Rhizobiales > Xanthobacteraceae > Pseudolabrys. The sequence goes on from WGNB01000032.1 coordinate 30,589, forward strand.
CGAGGAAGTCTACCAGCACCCGCACCCGCGCTGGCATGGTCGGGCCGCCGATAAAGACGGCATGGATCGCCTCGCGGTCCTGCGGGTTGAAGGCTTCGAGCAACGGCACCAGCCGGCCGTCGGCCAGATGCGCGCCGATGTGAAAATTGCCGACGCGGGTAATGCCGACGCCATCGACCGCGAGTTCCACAAGCGTCTCGCCGTTATTGGCCGTCATGTTGCCGCTGACCGACACCATGCGGTCGTGGCCGTCCTCGCGGAACGGCCAGCCCGGTTCGACGCGGCGGAAGTTGAAGTCGAGGCAGTTGTGCCGGGCCAGATCGTCGGGCGTCAACGGCGTGCCGGCGCGGGTGAGATAATCCGGCGACGCGACGACGGTGCGTCCGGTGTCGCCGAGCCGCCGCGCGGTCAACGGGCTGTCGGCGAGCGGTCCGAACCGGATTGCGACGTCGGCGCGCCCGCCGAGAATATCGGCAAGCTCGTCGCTGAGGTCGATATCGATCGCGATGCCGGGATAGAGCGTCACGAAGCGCCGCAGTAACGGCACGATCACCATCCGGCCATGCGCCGAGGCCATGCTGATGCGCACCCGGCCGCGCGGCGAGGCCTGGTCGGCGATGGCGCTTTCGGTCTCGGCGATGTCGGCGAGGATGCGCCGCGCCGCCCGGGCATAAGCCTCGCCTTCGGCGGTCAGCCGCAGCGAGCGCGTGGTACGCACGACCAGCCGCACGTTCAACCGGGATTCGATGCGGGCAAGGATGCGGCTGACCGCCGAAGGGGTCAAAGCAAGGGCGCGGGCGGCGGCCGACAGGCTGCCCTCGCGCGCCACCGCGACGAAGGCGACCATCTCGCCCGCCCGGTCGATGCCGTCGCGTTCCATTTGTGATCTCCACGCACAGATCTTGGTCCGACGAGCCTACTAGCGCGAATTGCGGCAGTGCACCATGTCTGTCCGAGCAAAAATCAGCGCCGCCGGATTCGGTCGGCCCAGCCTTCCACGTCAGGACCATGCCATGAAGCTCAACCCGCCTTTGCTGGCTCTCGCGCTCGGTGCTTTCGGCATCGGCGTCACCGAATTCACGCCGATGGGCATGCTGCCGCTGATCGCCAACGATCTCGGTGTCTCGATCCCGGCTGCCGGGCTGCTGGTCAGCGCCTATGCGATGGGCGTGCTGGTCGGCGCGCCGCTGATGACGCTGGGCTTTGCCCGGGTGTCGCGGCGGACCTTGCTGGTCGGGCTGATGGGCATCTTCACGCTCGGCAATCTGCTGGCGGCGCTGTCCGGCAGCTACACCATGCTGTTGATCGCGCGGCTCGTCACCTCGTTCAACCACGGCGCTTTCTTCGGCGTTGGTGCGGTGGTGGCGGCGAGCGTGGTCGCGCCGGAACGGCGGGCCACCGCGGTGGCGGCGATGTTCTCCGGCCTGACCATTGCGACCGTCGGCGGCGTGCCGCTGGCGGCCTGGCTCGGCGAAGTGCTGGGCTGGCGCGCGACCTTCTGGGGCATTGCCGGCATCGGCGCGATCGTGATGGTGGCGCTGCGCTTTGCCTTGCCGCCGCTGCCGGTCGAACGCGGCGCCGACATGCGCGCCGAGTTGCGCGTGCTCGGCCGCGCGCCGGTGCTGTTTGCTTTGGCGCTGACGGTGATCGGCGCCAGCGCGATGTTCACGGTCTTCACTTATATCGTGCCGATCCTGCGGGTCGAGACTGGAGCGGCGACGCCTTTCGTGACGGCGATGCTGGTCGTCTACGGCCTCGGCCTGACGGTCGGCAACTGGGCCGGCGGCCGTTTCGCCGATCGCTCGGTCGACGGCACGCTGATCGTATCGCTCGGCGGACTGGTCGTGCTGCTGCTGCTGTTCGCCGCGGGCATGCGTTTCGAGGCGAGCGCGGCGGTGCTGATCTTCTTGTGGGGCATCGGCAGTTTCGCGGTGGTGCCGCCGTTGCAGATGCGGGTGATGCAGGCGGCCCATGAAGCGCCGAACCTCGCTTCGGCGATGAACATCGGTGCGTTCAATCTCGGCAATGCGATCGGCGCGGCGCTCGGTGGCGGCGTGATCGATGCCGGGCTCGGGCTGCCGATGGTGTCGGTCGCGGGTGCCGCGATGGCCGCCGCCGGTCTCGTGATGGTGCTGGCGTCGCGGCGCTCGAAGAAGGCGGCGGCGGTCAAGCCGGCCGCCTGCTGATCTGCGTTACCCCAGCGCCGTCATCACCGCTTTCGAGATTGCCGCGGTGCCATCCTGTCCGCCATATTCCATCGGCTTCAAGCCCGATGCATAGGCCTTGTCGACGGCCTGTTCGATGCGCAGCGCGGCGTCGGCGGCCGGTTGATGATCGTGCTTGTCGGCGAGCCAGTCCAGCATCATGGCCGCCGATAAAATCATCGCCGTTGGATTGGCCTTGCCCTGGCCCATGATGTCGGGCGCGGTGCCATGGCAAGGCTGGAACACCGCATGCGTATCGCCGATATCGGCCGACGGCGCGATGCCGAGGCCGCCGATCAGCCCGGCGGCGAGATCGGACAGGATGTCGCCGAACATGTTCTCCATCACCATGACGTCGAAGTCCCACGGCTTCTTGACCATCATCGCGGCGCAGGCGTCGACATAGAGCATGTCGGTCTTGACGTCGGCGAAGGCAGCCTTGCGTGCGTTGAAGATATCGCGCTGCCAGTTGAACGCCTTGAACACGTTGGCCTTGTCGACCAGCGTCAGCCGGCCCGGCTTGCCGCGCTTTTGACGCCGCTGAGCAAGCCGCAAGCAAAAGTCGAACAACCGCTCGGTGGTCTTGCGCGTTACCACCAAAGTCTCGCGCGCTTCATCGTGGGTGGTGATGCCTTTGCCCATCGAGGCAAACAGCCCTTCGGTCGATTCCCGCACCAGCACGAAATCGATGCCGTGCTTGTCGGCGCCGACGATCGGCGATGGCACGCCGGGGATCAGCCGCGCCGGCCGCACGCCGGCATAAAGGTCGTAGATGAAGCGCAATTCGACCTGCGGCATGATCTCGGTGTTGTCGGGATAGCGCACGCTCGGCAAGCCGCAGGCGCCGAGAAAGATCGCGTCGGCGTCGCCGCACAGCTTGATGGTCTGCTCCGACATCGACTTGCCGGTCGCCTGATATTCCTCAGCACCGGCCGGCGCTTCCGTGAAACGAAAGCCGAGCCCCGGCGTCGTCTGTTCGATCCGCCGCAGCACGTCGAGCGCCGGCGCGGTGACCTCATGGCCGATGCCGTCGCCCGGCAATACGGCGATGTGAAAAGACGAGTTGGCGGACGTTGAAGCCGACATGCGTGATCCTTGCGCGTTTCCCGGGGCTGGTCTTGGCGGTCTTTGGCCGCTAATCAATACGGCGGCGCGTTCCGGCGCAAGCGGTTACGTTGCAAGCGTTGACGCTGGAGGCGACCGCGTCGTCATTGGAAGGCTTTGTCATGCCCCGTTTCTCCGCGCATATCGGTTATCTGTTCAAGGACCTGCCTTTGCTGCAACGCATCGACGCGGCGGCGGCCTGCGGCTTCAAGGCGATCGAGGGCCGGTTCCCGGATGGCATCGCCGCCGACGATTTCCGGCGCGCCGCCGAGCGCAACGGCGTCAGCGTGCTCGGCATCAATACGCCGACCGGCGATGCCGGTGAGTTCGGCCTTGGCGCTGTGCCCGGCCGCGAGGAGGCATGGCGCCAGACCTTCGCGCAGGCGCTCGATTTCGTCACCGCTGTCAACGCCACGGCGATTCATTGTCTGTCCGGTCTTGTCGCGCCGGAACAGCGCGGCGAGGCCGAGCGTGTGTTCGTCGAGAACCTCAAGCGTGCCGCCGATCAGGCCGCCGCGAAGAACATCAAGCTTTACATCGAGCCGATCAATCCACGCGACCAGCCCGGCTATTTTCTCAATTGGGTCGAGCATGCCGCCGACATTATTCGTCAGGTCGGCAGCGCCAATGTCTTCATCCAGTACGATTTCTATCATGTGCAGATCGTCGGCGGCGATCTGATCACCCGGCTTGAAAAGCATCTGCCGATGATCGCGCATCTGCAATGCTCGCAGGTGCCGGTGCGGCATGAGCCGGATGGCGACGGCGAGATCAACTACCCCTTCGTCTTCGCCGAGGTCGACCGACTGGGTTACCGGGGTTGGATCGGTTGCGAGTACAACCCGCGCGGGCGGGTCGAGGATGGGCTGGCCTGGGCCCGCGCCTATGGTCTTGGGATACCAGCTTAAACTTCGATTAACCATCAATCGTCTTGATAAGCCTGCCGTTTTCGCTTTTTGCGCTTTGCGCCGACGCAGCTCCTTTGCTAGACACGGAGCCATGTGGGGACGCCGCAAAAAGGTCGAGACACCTGAGCCGCCGAACATGCTCAAGGTCGCGTTGCGCGAAGCGCGCATCGAAGCGGCCGAGCGCTCGGCGGTTGTCGTCGATCTGCATGATGCCGATCTCGCCCGCCTCGAACTGATGAACGAGGCGCTCGATCCGGTGTTCGACGACGTCCCGGCCAGCGTCGAATTGTTCGATCGCGGCGTCAGTAAGGGCGAGATCCCGCGGCTGTGGATCGACGTCATCGCCCATATCGAGATGGGCCGCGACAAGCGGCAATATCGCTTCTTGCAGGATACCCGTTACGGCCGCGCCGTGCTCGCCGAAAGCTACGAAGTGCCGGAGATGGTGCGCGCGGTCACCCGCTATGTCGCGCGCCGGCTGGTCGAGCGTGAACGGGCCTTGGCCGACGATGCGCCGTTCGGTCAGGCGACGGCGCAGAAGCTGGTCGAACACGAAGAGCGTCGTGGCCGGTTGCGTGCGATCCGCACATTTATCTACGGCGCGGTGCTCGCGGTTGTGGCGATGTTCGCGTTGGCGCTGGCCTATCACCCCGGGCCGTAAGTTCTTCAGCGGGCTCCTGGCGTCATTCGCCGTTCATCCCGCTCCGGCGGGGCCGAACGATGCCGGGCCGCTGCCGCAATCGCCGCTTAGTGATCGAACAACGCGAACCGCTTTTCTTCCACGACGCCGCCTTCGGCGGTGACGCCGCGCGACACGACCTCGCAGGTCCAGGCGCCGGGCGCGCCGCCGATCCGGTAGAGGTGATAGGCGGCATTGTCCTTGTCCATGCCGGGTCTGGCCGAGGCCGACGGCACGCCGATCGCCGGCACGCGGCCGCCGTCCGGTCCGGCCAGCCAGTTGAGCATGTGGACATGATCGTGGCCGTGCAGAATGAGTTCGGCGCCCTGCATGGCGATGACGCGCATGAACACATCGGCATCAAGCAATCGCTTGTGGCGGCTGGCCTGGCTGAGCGGCGGGTGATGGATCATCACGACGCGGAACAGGTTCTCGTCGCGTAGCGTTTTGAGCATGTCGGTCAGCGCGATCATCTGCCGGGTGCCGAGCCAGCCGGTGGCGAGAAACGGCGCGGTCGGTACGCCGCTCGACAGGCCGATCAGCGCGACCGGCCCGCGCCGCCTGATGTAGGGAAAGCCCGTCCTGCCATCATCGTCGGCCATGTAGGCGGCCCATTCCTGGGCGGCCAGGCGCGCGCCGTCCGCGACATAGATGTCATGATTGCCGGGCACGAAGCTGACGTCGCGCGCGGGACCGACGGCTTCGAGAAAGTCGCGGCCATGCCGGAATTCGTCGCGCAGCGCGATGTTGACGATGTCGCCGGTGACGGCGATGTGGTCGGCGGCTTGCGACTTCAGGTCGGCGATAAGCGTGGCGAGCGTCGCCGGATCGTGGATGAAACGCCGCTTGCGCCGCCAGTTGATATAGCCGGTCAGCCGCTTGCCGATCAGGTCGGTCCAGCGCGGTGGCGGCAAGGGCGCCAGATGGATGTCGGACAGGTGAGCGAGGGTGAACATGAAGTTCATCTAGCGGATTTTGCCTGTCGCCGTCACCCTCGGGCGCGCGCATGATCGTGCGCTCGCACCTCAGGATGACGGATAGAGCCTCGGCGACGACAGCGGCGCGGGCGTCATGAACTGCCGATCAAAATCCCGGCGATGAACACCAGCGCGCCGCCGAAGGCGATCTGGAAGGTGGCGGCGAGGAATGGCGTGTCCATGTAGCGGTAGCGGATATAGGAGATGATGCCGAGTTCGAGCGCCACGACGATCACCGCTACCACGGTCGCGGTCCAGAAATCGGGAATGAGATAAGGCAGCGTGTGGCCGAGCCCGCCGAGCACGGTCATCAGGCCGCAGACGGTGCCGCGCAGCCAGGGCGTGCCGCGCCCGGTCAGCGAACCGTCGTCGGACAGCGCCTCGGCAAAACCCATCGAGATGCCGGCGCCGACCGAAGCGGCCAGCCCGACCAGGAAGGTTTCCCACGGCATGTGGGTGGCGAAGGCCGCGGCGAACAGCGGCGCCAGCGTCGACACCGAGCCGTCCATCAGGCCGACGAGGCCCGGCTGGACATATTGCAGCAGGAACATCCGGCGGGCGGTTTCGTCTTCCGCCTTGCGCGCGCCTTCGGTCAGAATGCTTTCCGACAGCTTGTGCGCCAGGCTTTCATGGCCGGCTTCCGCCTCGGCCAGCCGCACCAGCAATTCGCGCACCGAAACGTCGCGGGCGTTTTCCGCCGCCTTGCGGTAATAGCGCTCGGCCTCGAACTCCATGTTCTCGGCGAATTTGCGCACTTCCTCGAGCCCGAGCGGCCGCATCAGCCACAGCGGTTGTTCGTGATGCAGGAAGCCCTTGACGTCCTGACGCCGGATCAGCGGCAGATATTCGCCGAATTTCTCGCGATAAAGGTCGTAGAGCATGGTTCTGTGGGTGATTTCCTCGTCGGCCATCTCGTCGAAGACCTTGGCCGAGGCGGGGAACTGCTCGCGCAGACCTTCGGCGAAGCCGCGGTAAATCCGGCTGTCTTCCTCTTCGTTAGTGATGGCCAAAGCCAGCACTTCCTGTTCGGTCAGGTCGGAAAATCGCTTCACGATGGGGCCTTTCGCAGAAATCCGGTCCGCAGACCTATATTAGAAAGATTCTAAAGAAAAAAGGGCCAATTTGACACGGGCTACCGCCGCCTGTTGGTAACGGCTCGCTTACATCCGCCGTGCGACAGACAAATCATGCGTTTTCACAAGCTTCGCCAGAAATTCGAGCCGCTGCTGCGCCGTGGCTTCCATTTATACTTCCGCTTCTCGCGCGGCGCGACCTTGGGCGCCTTCGGCATGGTGATCGACGGCCAGGGCCGGATTTTCCTGATCAAGCACTCTTATGTCAGCGGATGGCATCTGCCCGGCGGCGGCGTCGAGACCGGCGAGACCCTGCTGACGGCGCTGGCCCGCGAACTCAAGGAAGAGGGCAATATCCGGTTGACCGCCGAGCCGAAGCTGCATGGCGTTTTTCACAATGTCAGGATTTCGCGCCGCGACCACGTCGCACTCTATATCGTGCGCGACTTCGTGCAGGACGCGCCGCCGACGCCCGATCATGAAATCATCGCGCACGGTTTCTTCGCGCCGGATGAATTGCCCGAAGACACCGGCCGCGCCACCCGCGCCCGCATCGCCGAGGTGCTGAACGGCGTGCCGCTGAGCGAATTGTGGTGAGCGGCGTCAGGCCTCCGAGCGCCGCCAGTCCGGAAATGGATCGCGCAGTTTCCGCCAGGCGGCGATATTCATGCCCGGCTTGCCAGCTACCAGACAAGCGTCGAGGCGTTCGCGGATGCGATCCTCGTCCATGCCGGCGCCGATAAAGACCAATTCCTGCCGGCGGTCGCCATAAGCGTCGTGCCAGTTATTCTCGAGAATTCGCCGCCATTCCGGATCGCGAGGCCAACGCTCCGGCGGCACCGCCGCCCACCAGAAACCGAGGGCTCCAGTCCGCACGATCGTGCCGGCCTGGCTGAGTTCGCCGAGCCATTCCGGCCGCGTTGCCAGCCAGAAGTGTCCCTTGGCGCGGATCACGCCCGGCCACGGCTCGCTCAGAAACTGTTGAAACCGCTCGGGGTCGAACGGCCGGCGCGCGCGATAGACGAAATTCGCGACGCCGTATTCCTCGGTTTCCGGCACATGGTTGGCAAAGCCGTACAGTTCCTTAGCCCAGACCGGATGCTGTTGGGCCTTTTCGAAATCGAAGCGTCCGGTATCGAGAACGCGGTCGAACGGTACCTTGCCGAAATTGGCGTCGACGATGTCGGCGGCGGGATTGAGCGCGCGGATGATCTGGCGCGCGGCCTCGCATTGCGCCGGCTTTGCATCGTCGACTTTATTGAGAACCACAACGTCGGCGAACTCGATTTGATCGACCAGCAGATCGACCAAGGTGCGGGCATCGCCCTCGCCCAGTGACTCGCCGCGATCACGCAGGAAGTCGTTGGACGAATAGTCCTTGAGCAAATTGACGGCGTCGACCACGGTCACCATGGTATCGAGCGTCGCTACGTCCGACAGGCTGTCGCCGGCTTCGTCGCGGAAATCGAAAGTGGCCGCGACCGGCAGCGGTTCGGCAATGCCGGTCGACTCGATCAGTAGATAATCGAAGCGCTCCGACTCCGCCAGCGTGCGGACTTCCTTGAGCAGGTCGTCGCGCAAGGTGCAGCAGATGCAGCCATTGGTCATCTCGACCAAGGTTTCATTCGTCCGCGACAGGTTCGCACTGCCATTGCGGATCAGGTCGGCATCGATGTTGACCTCGCTCATGTCGTTCACAATCACCGCAACCCGTAAGCCCTGGCGATTGTTCAAGACGTGGTTCATCAGGGTGGTTTTTCCGGCGCCGAGGAAGCCGGACAATACGGTGACGGGGAGCTTGTGCATCGTGTTTCATTTTCGCTGCGGTTGGAGGGATGTGACCCATGGGGGAAGGGACGCGACCCGCGGGTTTGTCGCGGGTGCCACATGACGCCTTCGTTCAGTTTGATATGTTATAACATAACATAAAAGGAAGGCAAGTCGGGCAAAGCACGGCCAAATGTCGATGCCGGCGCGACGTCCGCCGTTTCGACTTTATGAAAATTCTCCTGTCCGCGTTCGTGTCCGGTCCGGGCAGCCGCCTTGTCCTGCGGCGGCAGGGCGCTTGCCGACCCGCTCCGTGCAAGTGTCGCCGAAAATGAAGAATGTTCGTCGGCCTGAGCTGATGCCGGACTATCCGGCTGTTGCTTTTCGCGGTCGGCCCGGCGCAACTTGCTCCCGCTTGCGGCAAAAGATAAGGGACATGGACGCTGTTTGAGCCGGGGGCTGCCGATGCGCGATAATCTTGTCATCATTGCCGGCGGCGGCATTGGCGGACTGGCAACCGCGCTGACCTTGCAACAGATCGGCGTGCCTTGCGTGGTCTGCGAAGCGGTGCGCGAGATGCGCCCGCTTGGCGTCGGCATCAATCTGCAACCCAATGCGGTGCGCGAACTTTACGATCTCGGCATCGGCCCCGCCGATCTCGATCGCATCGGCGTGCCGGCCAAGGAATGGGCGCTGGTCGGCCTCAACGGCAACGACATTTATGCCGAGCCGCGCGGTCTGCTTGCCGGTTACAACTGGCCGCAATATTCGGTGCATCGCGGCCAGTTGCATATGCTGCTTTACGATACGGTGGTCGCGCGCATCGGCGCGCAGGCGGTCCGTCTCGGCCAGCGCGTCGCCGGTTATCGCAAGAACGCCAACGGCGGCGTCACCGTGTCGCTCGAAGGCGCCGATGGCGCGAGGTCGGAATTGACCGGCGCGCTGCTGATCGGCGCCGACGGCATTCACTCGGCGGTGCGGGCGCAGATGCATCCGACGCAGCCGCCGATCCATTGGGGCGGCGCGCTGATGTGGCGCGGCACCAGCTGGGCGAAGCCGATCCGCACCGGCGCGTCCTTCGTCGGCCTCGGCACCCATCGCGAGCGCATGGTGTTTTACCCGATCTCGCAGCCCGATCCGGCGACCGGCCTGTCGATGATCAACTGGATCGCCGAAGTGACGATGGACAACGCCGAAGGCTGGAAGCAGAGCGGCTGGTTCCGTCAGGTCGCGATCGCCGACTTCGCGCATCATTTCGACAACTGGGTGTGGGACTGGCTCGACGTGCCGGCGCTGCTGCGCGAGGCGGATGTCGCCTTCGAAAACCCGATGATCGACCGCGACCCGGTGCCGACCTGGCGCGACGGTCCGGTGGCGCTGCTCGGCGACGCAGCGCATGCGATGTATCCGACCGGATCGAACGGCGCGAGCCAGGCGGTGGTCGATGCCCGCGTGCTCGGCGCGGCGATGGTCGAACACGGCGTGACGCCGGAGGCCTTGGCGGCCTATGACGAGAAACTGTGCGGCCCGATTTCGCAGGTCATCCTGCGTAACCGTGGCGCCGGCCCCTTCGGTCTGCTCAACATGGTCGACGAACGCTGTGGCGGCACCTTCGACAATATCGACGACGTGATCCCGGCTGAGGAACGCTCGGCCTTCATGGCCGGCTATAAAGCGGCGGCCGGCTTTGCCGTCGAAAGTCTTAACAAGGCGGCGCCGACCATCGCGCCGGGCGCGCGGGTCGCGGGCTGAGCCGGTCCGCCATGCCTAGAGCATGAAATTCTGTCGGGTTTCCGACGGCAGTTCGCCGAAGCGCGTTTTGTACAGCTTGGCGAAATGCCCCGTGTTCAGAAAGCCGCAAGCCAGCGCGATGGCCGTGACCGATCCGCCGGGCGGCGCGGTTAGCAGCATTTGCCGCGCCGCTTCCAGCCGCACTTTCTTCAGATAAGTCATCGGGCCATAGCCCCGGCTGTTCCTGAATGTCGCGAAGATGCTGCGCGCGCTTGCGCCCGACACCTGCACCAGCTTCTCGATCGTGACGTCTTCGCGCCAGTGAGCGTCGATCCACTCCTCGACCTGACGCACCTGCCAGGCCGACGTATCTTTCTGCGGTGCGTTGAGGCGGTCGCTGAAATTATTTCGGATGGCGTAAAGCGCCTTGAGGCGCATGATCTGGTCCATCTCGCGCAGCAGCGGCGCCGGAATGGCTTCATTGCCGATATCGAGGCTGGCGGCCTGGTTGAGGATCTTGCTGCGGAAACGGGCCGCATAGCCGGCGCCGACATCGGTCGAGGCCGCGAATTCGATATCCTGCTTCGGCCGGACTCCTAATAGCGCGGCGAGGTCGCGCTGAAGCGCCATCCGGTCTATGCGCAACACCAGTTGCTGGAACCCGTGTCCGAAGGTCAGGGTCGTTTCCGCCGGCGTTGAGATGATGACATCGGGCGCGACCTCGGCGCTGGTTCGGCTTGTCGCCGCCAGGCCGCCGCCTGAAATCGCGAACTGGAATCGGACATAGTTCTGGTCGCGGAACGCGACCTTGGATGTGCTGCCATAAGAGCAATAAGACAGGTTGCATCCGCCGAAGTTGAAGGCGCCGGCTTTCGATTTGAAGCGCGCCTGCTCATCGAGCAAGTCGAAAGACTTGGCGTCGAACACGTCGATCAACACCGCGCGAATGCGTTCGGGATTGTCGGTGTCGATCACCGTATGATTGTTCAGGTAGCCCACCATATAATACCCCGAATCGAGCTGTATTATTATACTCTCGCTTTTTCAATGGAAACTGGCTGCTGCGTTATTTTGACGAGCCGTCTGCACTTTTGGCGACTTGATTGCAGTGACACGGCTAACGCCGCATAAAATCACTTAGTTTACTACCTATTTTTGCGCTGCGGTCGCGGCGCGTGGATTCAATTGATAAGCCGTCGCGCAAAGTAACCGTCATGGTTGTGGCCGGTATCGCTGCTCATGCCATCAATTCTCAGGAATGCCTTTAATGAACGTCTCTGCGAATTATAAATCCAGCTTCAAATCGATGGCGACGCTTCTGGTGTTCGGCGCCGTAATGGCGATCGGCATCGGCGTCGCCATTACGATCAGCGCGGTGTCAATGAGCGCGGTCCGCATCGGCGGCACGACCTACAACCGCATCATTCAGACCAAGGATCTGGTCGCGGATATCCTGCCGCCGCCGCTGTATATCATCGAGGCCTATCTGGAAGTCACCCGCGTTGTGCACCACGGCGCGCCTCTCAATGCGACCGTCAAGCGGATGGCGGAACTGCGCAAGGATTATAATGAGCGCCGCGCTTTTTGGGCGGCATCCAACCTCGACCCGGCGATCAAGGACAAGTTGACCGGCGACTCCGACGTTTTCGTGGAGAAATTCTGGAGCGCCTTCGACCAGAAGCTGGTGCCGGTCTTGCGCAATGCTGACGACACCGGGGACGATAACGCGGTGCTGAATATCTATGCCGGAATGAGCGCGCTCTACGCGGCGCACCGCAAGGTGATCGACGGCATCGTCAAACAGGCCAATGCGCTCGGCGACAGCATCGAAACGGCCTCGTCGCGCGAGGGCCAAACCGCGCTGTGGTCGGTGGCCATCGTCGATGGCGCGCTGATCATACTGTTGCTCGTCGGAATCGTCGTGATCGTGCGGCGGCTGGTCAGCCCGCTCGCCATTCTCGGCGATGGTCTCGACCGCCTGTCGCATGGCGACTTGAGCCACACGATCGATGCTAAGATGCCGCCCGAGTATCAGGTGCTCCGGGAGAATTTCAATATCGCGATCGACAAGCTACAGGAAATCGTCGGGTCGGTGAAAGCCTCGGCGCGCGACGTCGCCAGCGCATCGTCGGAGATTTCCGCCAGCACGACCGATCTGTCGCAGCGCACCGAGGAACAGGCCGCCAGCCTCGAACAGACGTCGGCCTCGATGGAAGAGATCGCGGCCACGGTGCGCCAGAATGCCGACAATGCCCGGCGCGCGGCGGCGTCGGCCGGCAACACCCAGAAGGTCGCCGATCAGGGCGGCGCGGTCGTCGCCAAGGCGGTCGCGGCGATGGCGCGTATCGAGGAGTCGTCGCGGGAAATTTCCGAGATCATCGGCGTAATCGACGAGATCGCCCGCCAGACCAATCTGCTGGCGCTTAACGCGGCGGTGGAGGCGGCGCGCGCCGGCGAGGCCGGTCGCGGTTTCGCGGTGGTTGCCTCCGAAGTGCGAAACCTGGCGCAACGCTCGTCGCAGGCGGCCAAGGACATCAAGGATCTCATCACCACGTCCAACGAACAGGTCAGGGACGGTGTCGATCTGGTCAATCGCGCCGGCGGGTCGCTCAACGAGATCATTACGTCGATCAAGGACGTGGCCGATATCGTCGGCGATATCGCCAACGCCAGCGTCGAACAGTCGACCGGGATTGACGAAGTCAATCGGGCGCTGACCCAGATGGACGAAGCGACCCAGCAGAATTCCGCGCTCGTCGAAGAGAACGCCGCCACCGCCAGAACGCTCGAGCATCAGGCGGTGGCGATGGACGGGCAGGTCGCTTATTTCCGCCTCGAATGCGAACTGGCGAACAACACCGGCCCGGTGTCCTCATTATTGCCGCCGCCGCCCGGCCGCGCCGCGATGCGTCGGTCGTCCATGTCTCGTGCCGCCTAAAGTCGGGCCGGGGGTGCAATGACAGAAGACGTGGAACCGCCGAAATGCCCGGTTTGCGATAACGATATGGCGCTGGCCTTTATCGTGCCGCGGGTTGCGGGTCTCGATGAGATCCAGAGCTTCCGATGCGTTGAATGTCGCGAAGTCGTGACGCGGACGTGGCGAGCTAACGATCGCTAGCCGTCTGGCGCCGTGCGCGACGGCCGGCGGTCTGCCGCCGGCCTGTTGACTTTGATCCTAGACTAGACTATATTCCTTCTCGTCCGTTCCGTTCGAGGGCGCTCTCATGAGGCGTCGTGTTGGGTGGGGCCGGACGCGGTGCCCGCGGGCGTGAGGAAACGCACCTCACGCGCTCGGGCGGCGCCGGGGCTCCGCTCGCAGGCACTAGGACCTGCCGCCAGGAGCTGGCTGATGGTGCGCGCTACCCGCGAAAGCGGATCAGCCGCCAGAAGCGC
>WGNB01000054.1 GCA_016124795.1 Rhodopseudomonas sp.
CCGACGCGGCGCTGAAGGAACTCAAGGCCGACCTGAAGAAAGAAAACGCGGCTTACTGATGAACCCTCAATCGGGACAAGGCGCTTTCGATCGGTTTATCGACGTGATCGAGGTGACGGCGGCGGGATTTCTCGCCGTCGTTACCTTGCTCGTCTTCGTATCGGTATTCCTGCGCTATTTCTTTGCCTGGTCGATCCCCGACAGCTACGACTTCACCCGTTTGCTGCTCGGCATCCTGATCTTCTGGGGCATGGCGGTCGCCAGCTATCGCGGCGACCATATCAGCGTCGACCTGTTGTGGACCGTGGCGCCGCCGGCGATCAAGCGGACGATGGACGTGTTCTCGGCGCTGGTTACGCTGCTGGCGATGGCCACTTTCACTTATATGTTCGCCGAAAAGGTGCTCGGCACCCGTGCCGACCATGTCGGCACCTTCGACCTGCGCCAGCCGGTCTGGATCTATTACCTGATCGCCTGGATCGGGCTCGCCTCATCGATCCTGCTGCTGGTGCTGCGCACCCTGCGGCTGGTGTTCTGGCCCGAAAGACTGGCGGCCGCGCGCGAACCGCATTCGGCCGAATAGCAATGCAACCGTTAAGCCCCATCGCCGTCATTCCGGAACGCTCGCACAGGCAAGCGGACGCGGAATGCAGAAACAAACACCGAGCCAGCCCCCGGATTCCGGCTTCGCGCTGACGCGCGATATGGAATAGCCGCCGGAGCATCGCGGATACAGCATCATGAGCACCGACGCCGTCGCCATTACCGGATTCCTCTCGCTGTTCGGGCTGATGCTGCTGCGCGTGCCGGTCGGCATCGCGATGGGCCTCGTCGGCGTGCTCGGCTTCGGCTACCTGATCGGCGACATCACGCCGGCCTTGAAGCTGCTGTCGCAATCGCCGATCCGTACCGCCACCGATGCCGAATTCGCGGTCATTCCGCTGTTCCTGCTGATGGGCGCTTTCGCCTCGGCCTCCGGCATGAGCAAGGAACTGTTCCGCGCCTCCAACACCTTCCTCGGCCATCTCCGCGGCGGACTCGGCATCGCCACCATCGTCGCCTGCGGCGGTTTCGCCGCGATCTGCGGCTCGTCAGTCGCGACCGCCGCCACCTTCTCCAAGGTCGCCTATCCGGAGATGCGCGAGCACGGCTATCCGCAGAGCTTCGCGACCGGCGTCATCGCCGCCGGCGGTTCGCTCGGCATCATGATCCCGCCGTCGACGGTGTTCGCGGTCTATGGCCTAATCACCGAACAGGACATCGGCAAACTGTTCATCGCCGGCGTCGTCCCCGGCCTGCTCGCGGTGGCGATGTATATCGGCACCATCAACATCATCGCCTGGCTCAAGCCCGGCTTCCTGCCGGTGACGCCGCGACATAGCTGGGCCGAACGGCGCGCCGCGCTGCGCGACGTCTGGGCGGTGTCGTTGCTGTTCGTCTTCATCATCGGCGGCATCTACGCCGGCGCCTTCACCGCCACCGAGGCCGCCGGCATGGGCGCGGCCGGCGCCTTCATCATCGCCGTCGTTCGCCGCAAGCTGTCGCGCGCCGACTTCCTGCGCTGCCTGGTCGAATCGCTGCGCACCACCGCCGCCGTGTTCACCATCCTGATCGGCGCGCTGATCTTCGGCTATTTCCTCACCATCACCCAGACCCCGCAGAAGATCACCGTCTTCCTGACCGGACTGGGGCTCGGGCCCTACGGCGTGCTGATCCTGATCATGCTGATGTACCTGTTCCTCGGCTGCATCATGGACGCGATGGCGATGATCATCCTGACCATCCCGATCGTGTTCCCGGTGATCAAGGAACTCGGCTTCGACCCGATCTGGTTCGGCGTCATCATCGTCATGACGGTGGAACTCGGGCTGATCCACCCGCCGGTGGGCATGAACGTCTTCGTCATCAAGAGCGTCGTCAAGGACGTCAAGCTGTCGACGGTATTCCGCGGCGTGATGCCCTTCGTGCTCACCGACATCCTGCGGCTGGCCATCCTGATCGCCTTCCCGATCCTGGCGCTCTGGCTGCCGTCGCACATGTAGGCTATAAAGCCTCAACTGGTTGGGCCCCAAACCATCGGCCCACGCAAACGTCAGGTCCGGAGTTTCCTTTGGAACGCTCGTTCAAGAAAGAAGTCGAGGCGCTGCGGCTCGGCGACGGCGACACCTTCCACGGCGAAGGCATCCTCGCCGTCACCAAGGCGCTGCTGCAGTCCGGCGTGTCCTATGTCGGCGGCTACCAGGGCGCGCCGGTGTCGCATCTGCTCGACGTGCTGGTCGACGCGGAGGACATGATGGCCGAACTCGGCGTCCACCTCGAAACCTGCTCGAACGAAGCCAGCGCCGCCGCCATGCTGGGCGCGTCGATCAATTATCCGCTGCGCGGCGCGGTGACCTGGAAATCGATCGTCGGCACCAATGTCGCGGCCGACGCCCTGTCCAACCTGTCGTCGCCCGGCGTGCTCGGCGGTGCGATGATCATCCTCGGCGAGGATTACGGTGAAGGCGCCAGCGTCATCCAGGAGCGCTCCTACGCTTATGCGCTGAAATCCTCGATGTGGCTCCTGGACCCGCGCCCCGACCTGCCGACCATCGTGCGCACCGTCGAACTCGGCTTCGACCTGTCGGAAGCGAGCCACGCGCCGGTCATGCTGGAACTGCGCATCCGCGCCTGCCACGCCACCGGCGAATTCGCCGCCAGGAATAACCGCAAGGGCGTCGCCTCCGGCCTCGACAAGATCGACGGGCCACCGCGCTTCAACTACGACCGGCTCGCCCATCCGCCGGTGATCTACAAGCAGGAAAAGCTCAAGGTCGAGGAACGCATGCCGGCGGCACGCGCTTTCATCGCCAAGCACAAGATGAACGAGACGATCGACGGCGATCTTTCCGACATCGGCATCGTGGTGATGGGCGGCCTGACCAATTCGGTGCTTCGCGCGCTCGAACGCCTGGGGCTCGCCGACGTGTTCGGCGCGTCACGCATCCCGATCAAGGTGCTCAACGTCGTCTATCCGCTGGTGCCGGACGAAATCCGCGAATTCTGCGCCAGCAAGCGCAGCGTGCTGGTGGTCGAGGAAGGCCATCCCGACTACATCGAGCAGGCGATCAACGTCGAACTGCGCCGCGCCGACATCCAGACCAAGATTTACGGCAAGGGGCCGCTGCCGCAATCCGGCGAGTATACCTCGGAGGTCTTGCTGGAGGGGCTGGCCGCTTATCTCCAGGCGGCGCGACCGGCCGGCATCGACGCCGACGCCATCGCCGAACAGGCGCGCGGCCTTTACGGCCACAAACCGAAAGCCGCCGCCGCGCTCGGACCGCTGCCGCCGCGGCCGCCGTCGTTCTGCACCGGCTGCCCGGAACGTCCGGTGTTCTCGGCGCTCAAACTGGTGCAGCGCGAACTCGGGCCGGCGCATATCAGCGCCGATATCGGTTGCCACGCCTTCGGCACACTGCCGCCATTCAGCATGGGCAACAGCATTCTCGGTTACGGCATGTCGCTGGCCAGCGCCGCCGCCGTCGGGCCGAACATGACCGAGCGCTCGATCTCGATCATGGGCGACGGCGGTTTCTGGCATAACGGCCTGATCACCGGCGTGGCGTCGAACCTGTTCAACAAAGGCGACGGCGTGCTGATCGTGATGCAGAACGGCTACACCTCGGCGACCGGCCAGCAGTTCATGCCGTCGTCGCTGTCGAACCGCGACGGCGCCGCCCCCGGCATGGATATCGAAAAAACCTTGCGCTCGATGGGCGTCAAATGGCTGCGCAAGGTCCGCACCTATGGCGTCGCCAATATGACGAAGACGCTGAAGGAGGCGATGAAGACCGCCGAGAAAGGCCTCAAGGTCATCATCGCCGACGGCGAATGCCAGTTAGCGCGGCAGCGCCGGGTCCGCGCCGAGGATGCGATCAAGCTCAAGCAAGGCCAGCGCGTCACCCACGCACGCTATGGCGTCGACGACGAAATCTGCACTGGCGATCATTCCTGCATTCGGCTGTCGGGTTGCCCGTCGCTGACGGTCAAGCCATCGCCCGATCCGCTGCGCACCGATCCGGTGGCCAACGTCGTCGACAGTTGCGTCGGCTGCGGCCTCTGCGGCGAAGTCGCCCACGCCGCCGTGTTGTGCCCGTCGTTCTATCGCGCCGAGATCGTCCGCAACGCCACCGCCTGGGACCGCTTCCTGTTCCGCTTCCGGCAAACCGTGATCGGCTGGCTGGGCGGCTACAACGGCAAGACCGCGCCCGCCGCCGAACCGCTCCCTGAACTCAAGGCCGCCGCATGACCGCGCAACGTCCCATTACCTTGCTGATCGCCGCGCTCGGCGGCGAAGGCGGCGGCGTGCTGACCAACTGGCTGGTCAATGCCGCCGAGGATGCCGGCTTCCCGGTGCAATCGACCTCGATTCCCGGCGTCGCGCAGCGCACCGGCGCCACGACGTATTACATCGAGATCTACCCGGTGCAGATCGCCGCGCTCAACGGCAAGCGCCCGGTGCTGGCGCTGACGCCCGGCGTCGGCGATATCGACATCGCGGTGGCGAGCGAATTGCTCGAAGCCGGCCGCGCTGTCGCCGGCGGCTTCGTCACGCCGAACCGCACGCATGTCATCGCCTCGCTCAGCCGCTTTTACGCGATGGACGAAAAAACCGCGATGGGCGACGGCCGGTTCGACACCGACAAGCTCATCGCCGTCATCAATGACAATGCGCACGACGCGCTGCTGTTCGACATGGCCAAGCTCGCCGCGGAGGCCGGCTCGATCATCAGCGCCGTAATGCTGGGCGCGATCGCCGGCTCACATCGTCTGCCGCTGACCGTCGAGCAACTCGAAGCCGCGATCCGCGCCGACGGCAAGGCGGTCGACAGCAATCTGCGCGGCTTCCGCGCCGGGCTCGAAACAGCGCGCGCCCGCTCCGTCGAAGAGACCCAACCCACGCCACCTCTGCCGGTGAAGAAGAACGCCCGGCTGACACTGGCCGGACTTGAAGACGAAGTCATGCGCGACCTGCCAGCGGCCGCGCATCAATTCGCCATCGAAGGCGTGCGCCGGCTGACGGCGTATCAGAGCGTTGCCTATGCGCGCCTTTATCTCGACCGGCTGGCCGCGATCGCGCAGGCCGACGCGCAAAGCGGCGCTCAGGGCAAACTGCTGAAGGAAACGGCGCGCCATCTCGCCGTGCGGATGTCCTTCGAAGACGTCGTGCGGGTGGCGCAGGCCAAGATCGAACCGTCGCGCATGGCGCGGATCGCGCGCGACGAACTGCGCGTGAAGGACGAGCCTTTCTCGGTGCACGATTTCCTCAAGCCCGGCATCGAGGAACTGTGTCAGTTGCTGCCGCCGTTCCTGGCGCGGCCGATCATTCGTCTGGCCGAACGCAGAGGCTGGCTCGGCAAAGTCTATTTCGGCATGGAGATCAACTCGACCTCGGTGTTCGGCTATCTGCGGTTTGCCACGCTCGCCAAGCTGCGCGCGATCCGGCCTTACGGTTATCGCTATGCCCTGGAACAGGCGCAACTGACCGGCTGGCTGGCGCTGATCGCCGAAGCCGCGCAACGCTCACCGGCTTTCGCGCTCGAAGTCGTCGAGTGTGCACGGTTGATCAAGGGCTATGGCGACACTTACACGCGAGGCCTGCACAATTATCAGACCATCGAAACCCGGATCGTCCGGCCAGCCCTGGCGGGCGATATCCCACTGGCGCGCGCCGCCGACGCCGTGGCTTCGGCGCGCACCGCCGCGCTGGTCGATCCCGAAGGCGAAAGCCTGGCACGTTGCCTCGCCGAGATCGAACGCCAGACCCACCTTCCGATCGCTGCCGAATAATTAAGCGTGTCATTGCGACACAGCCGACGCGCCGTATCCGGAATGCGGACACGATCTTCACACCGTTTTTCGGAAACCGGGTTCGCGGGCTGAAGCGCCCGCGCCGCGGAATGACAGCCACACGCCAGGCTCCGTTGTCACCTTCAACGCCGTCGCGTAAAAGACCGCCACCTCAAAACCAATAAAGCTCCGCAATCCGAAGTCGACATTGCGGACGATCGGGTGGAAATCAAAATGGCCGCACCATCAACTACCGGACAACGACCGGCCATCGCCGGCGAAGCTTTCCTGCGCGCGCTCTCCGACCACGGCGTCGATTATCTGTTCGCCAATCCCGGCACCGACTTTCCGCCGGTGGTCGAAGCTTTCACCCGCGCCAAGAAAACCAACGCCAAGGTTCCGCAGCCGGTGCTGGTGCCGCACGAAAACCTCGCGGTGGCGATGGCGCACGGCGCCTACCTGATGAACGGCCGTCCGCAGGCGGTCATGGTGCACGTCAATGTCGGCACCGCCAACACCATCAACAACATCACCAACCTGTCGCGCGACCGGGTGCCGCTGATCCTCGCCGCCGGCCGCACGCCGATCACCGAGAAAGGCCAGTTCGGCTCGCGCTCGCGGCCAATCCACTGGGCGCAGGAAATGTTCGACCAGGCCGGCATGCTGCGCGAAATGGTCAAATGGGATTACGAATTGCGCGAGCCCGCCCAGGTCGGCGATGTCGTGTCGCGCTCGGTCGAGGTCGCGATGGCGCATCCGCGCGGACCGGTCTACCTGGTGCTGCCGCGCGAGCCGCTGTCGGCCCCGGTCGACGAGCCGATCGAACCGATCAAACCGCGCGCCGCCGCCGATCGTGTCCATCCCGATCCGAAAGCCATCGCCACGCTGGCTGAATGGATCGCCGCCGCCGAGCGGCCGATGATCGTCACCTCGATCCTGCCCGGCGACGCGGTACCGGTGCTCGACCAACTGGCCGAACGTTTCGCCATTCCGGTCGTCACCCATAATCCACGGTCGGTCTGCCTGCCCTTCAGCCACCCGATGCATTTCGGCTATGAGCCTGGGCCTTTGCTCAAGGACGCCGATCTGGTCATCGCGCTGGAGTCCGATGTGCCGTGGATTCCGCTGCTGCAGCATCCGGCGGCCGGCGCCCGCATCGTACATATCGCCGAGGACCCGGCCTTCGTGCGTTACCCGATGCGGACCTTCCCGTCCGACCTGTCGGTGCAGGCCGGCGTCACCAATGCGCTGAGTGCGCTGGTCGCGGCGCTGGACGCGCAGGCCGGCAAGGCGAAGTCCGGCATCGAGGCCCGGCGCGCCCGGTTGACCGAGCGCAACAACGCCCGCCGCGCCGAAATCGCCAAGGCTGGCAATCCCGGCGAGCGAATTTCACCGGCCTACCTGTCACGCTGCATCGGCGAAGCCGTCGGCCCCGACGCCGTGATTTTCAATGAATATCCGCTGCGCTCCGACCACTGTCCGCGCGAAAAGCCGAATACGTTCTTTTCGCTCGGGCCGGCCGGCGGTCTCGGCTGGGGCCTGGGCGCCGCGCTCGGCGCCAAGCTCGCGGCACCGGACAAGCTGATCGTCGCCACGCTCGGCGACGGCGCCTACATGTTCTCCAATCCGACCGTCGGCCACTGGGTGTCGGGCAAGCACGGCCTGCCGATCCTGACCATCGTGTTCAACAACAGCCGCTACGGCGCGGTCCGCAACTCGACGCTGTCGATGTTCAAGGACGGCGTCGCCGGCGAGAACGACGGGCGCGATCTGGCCGATCTCGATCCGGCGCCGCCCTATGACGAAATGGCCAAGGCGCAGGGGGCCCATGCCGAACGCGTCGAAAATCCGGCCGACCTGCCCGGCGCGCTGGCGCGGGCCCGCGATGCCGTGATGAAAGACAAGCGGCAGGCATTGCTCAACATCATCACGCCGTATTAAACCGCCACCAATTCCGCTTTCAGCCATCCCAAGGAGTGCACGATGCGCATCGACGCTTATACCCACTTTATGCCGAGCCGGATGTTCAAGCTGCTCGTCGATAGCGGCTATCCCGACATCGGCAAGCGGATGCGTGAAGTGCCCTGTATCCACGATCTCGAAATCCGCAAGAAGGTGGTCGATACCTTCCCGGACTATGCGCAGATTCTCTCCTTCGCCATGCCGCCGCTCGAAGTCTTCACCAAGGGCGACGCCAAGGCGATCGAGGCCAATGCCCGGCTGATCAACGACGAACTCCAGGAACTGTCGGAAAAGAACCGCGACCACTTCCCCGGCTGGGTGGCGCAGGGCGCGCTCGGCGCCGCCGACGTCGGTGTCGCCGAAGCCAAGCGCGCGATCGCCAATGGCGCGCTCGGCGTCCAGATCTATACCAACGTCGCCGGCAAGCCGCTCGACGATCCGGCATTCGAGCCGTTCTTCGCCACGATGGAACAACTCGACAAGCCGATCTGGCTGCACCCGGCGCGCAACGCCGGCTTCGCCGATTACGCCACCGAGACCAAATCGAAATACGAAATCTGGTGGACCTTCGGCTGGTCCTACGAGACCGGCGCGGCCATGGCCCGTCTGGTGTTCTCCAAGATCATGGACAAGTATCCGAAGCTCAAGATCATCACCCACCACTTCGGCGGCATCGTGCCGATGCTGGAAGGCCGCATCGGCCCCGGCTGGGATCAGCTCGGCTCGCGCACCTCGGATGAGGACCTCGGCGCGCTG
Source organism: Rhodopseudomonas sp. (assembly GCA_016124795.1). Lineage (GTDB taxonomy): Bacteria > Pseudomonadota > Alphaproteobacteria > Rhizobiales > Xanthobacteraceae > Pseudolabrys. The sequence goes on from WGNB01000054.1 coordinate 8,548, forward strand.
CTCGGCCAGTTGAAGAAGCGTCCGCTCGATTACTTCAAGCATTCGTTCTATGCCGACACCGCGACCTTCTCGTCGCGGGCCGGCGTCGACATCGGCCTGTCGTTCTACGATCACGACAAGATCGTGTTCGCCTCCGACTGCCCGTTCGATCCGGAGAAGGGCACGATGTATACCCGCGACGCCATCCGCTTCCTCGAAGACGTCAATCTGCCGAAGGCCGAGAAGGACGCGATCTGGCACGGCAATCTCGAGCGCATCACCGGCACCAAGCTGGTCAAGTAAGAACGTAGAAGGCACCGGCGATGACCACTCGTAAACCCGTTATCATCGCCGGCGCCGGCCCGACCGGGCTGATGTGCGCCTTGGCGCTCCGCAAGCAGGACATTCCGGTCGTCCTGCTGGAATCCGAACCGGCGCTGACCCACGATCTGCGCGCCGGCTCATTCCATCCGCCGACCCAGGAGATGATGGCGCCTTATGGCATCACCGACCGGATGCATGAGACCGGCATCCAGGTTCGGCACTGGCAGATTCGCAACCGGCCCGGCGATCTAATCGCCGAGTTCGACCTGGGTCTGCTCAAGGACATCACGCCCTATCCCTATCGCCTGCATCTCGAACAGCACCGGCTGACGCCGATCCAGCTCGACCTGCTGCGCGCCGAGGGCGGCGCCGAAATTCATTTCGGTCACGCGGTGACGGGCTACACACAAACCGCCGACGGCGTATCGGTCACCGTCAAGGCCAATGGCGAAAGCCGCGTCATCGAAGGCTCGTGGCTGATCGGCGCCGACGGTGGCCGCAGCGCCGTGCGCAAGGGGCTCGACGTCGAATTCGAGGGCTTCACCTGGCCCGAATTGTTTGTCGTCGTCAGTACGCCTTACGATTTCGCTCAACATGGTTTCGCGCTGAACTGCTACATCGCCGACCCGGTCGAATGGGGCGCTTTGTTCAAGGTGCCCGATGCCGGCCCGCCGGGACTGTGGCGGCTGGCCTATCCGGTCGACCCGACCGAAAGCGAAGAAGTATTGCTGTCGCCGACGCGGATCGAAGACGCCCTCCAGCGGCTGATCGCCAAACCGACCGCCTATGACATTCTCTACAAGAGCACCTATCGGGTGCATCAGCGGGTCGCCGCCTCGTTTCGCGCCGGCCGCGTGTTGCTGGCCGGCGACGCCGCGCATCTCAACAATCCGCTCGGCGGCTTCGGCCTCAACAGCGGCATCCATGACGCGATCAACCTGACCGACAAGCTCGGCCGTCTCTGGCGCGGCGAAGGCGGTGAGGAACTCCTCGATCTCTATTCACGGCAACGCCGCGCCGCCACCATCGAGCAGGTCCAGGCGATGTCGATCCGCAACAAGCGGACGATGGAGGAACGCGACCCGGCGGTACAGCGCAAGAACCTCGAAGCGCTGGTGGCCGTCGCCAACGATCCGGTCAAGGCGCGCGAGCATGTGCTCAACACCTCGATGATCCTCGGGCTGAAACGGGCCAACGAGGTTCAGTAACGCCCGCACGGGCGCCGGCGCGGCTTTCCATCTGAACTCGCGTAAAGACGTGGATGGCCGGGACAAGCCCGGCCGTGACGGCGCGAGACGGGTGCCAGCGCGTGGCAAAATGCGCTAGCCTCCCGGCCATGTCCCTGACCCAGCCTGTTGGCCTGTCCGAACCTGACAATCCGCCCGAGAATGGCGCGCCGGCGACCGGCGAAACCGCCGCCAAGCTCAGTCCGATGCTCGAGCAATATATCGAGATCAAGACCGCCAATCCGGGCTCGCTGCTGTTCTATCGGATGGGCGATTTCTACGAACTGTTCTTCGACGACGCCGAGGTGGCCAGCCGCGCGCTCGGCATCGTGCTGACCAAGCGCGGCAAGCATCAGGGCCAGGACATCCCGATGTGCGGGGTGCCGATCCATCGTTCGGACGAATACCTGCACAAGCTGATCGCGCTCGGCCACCGGGTCGCGGTCTGCGAGCAGCTTGAAGATCCGGCCGAAGCCAAGAAGCGCGGCTCCAAGAGCGTCGTCAAACGCGACGTGGTGCGGCTGGTGACGCCCGGCACGCTGACCGAAGACACGCTGCTCGATGCCCGCCGCAACAATTATCTGCTGGCCATCGCCCGCGCCCGTTTATCGTCGGTCGACAGCGATGCCCGCTTCGGTCTGGCCTGGATCGATATCTCGACCGGTGAATTCCGCATCACCGAAGCCGATCTGCTGGCGCTGCCCGCCGAGATCGCACGGCTGGAGCCGAGCGAAATTCTGGTGTCCGACGCGCTTTATGCCGATGCCGAACTGGTGCCGCTGTGGCGCGATCTGCCGGCGGTGACGCCGCTACCGCGCGACGTGTTCGACGGCGCTACCGCCGAACGCCGGCTGACATCGTTTTTCGCGGTCGCGACCAGCGACTCCTTCGGCATCCTGTCGCGGCTGGAAATCACCGCGGCCGCGGCTTGCGTCACCTATGTCGAGCGGACCCAGATCGGTCAGCGGCCGCCTTTGTCGCCGCCGCTGCGCGAAGCCGCCTCCGCCACCATGACGATCGATCAGGCGACGCGCGGCAATCTCGAACTGATGCGCACGCTGGGCGGCGAGCGGCGTGGCTCGCTGCTCGACTGCATCGACCGCAGCGTCACTTCGGCCGGCTCGCGGCTGCTGGCGCAGCGGTTATCGGCCCCGCTCAACGACGTGGCGCTGATCGCCGAACGGCTTGATGCGGTGACCTGTTTCGTCGACGACATTGCGCTGCGCGCCGATACCCGGTCGCGGCTTGCGGCGGCGCCCGATCTGGCGCGCGCGCTGGCGCGGCTGGCACTGCAACGTGGCGGCCCGCGCGATCTCGCCGCGATTCGCGACGGCATCATCGCGGCCCAGGAACTGGCCGGAACGTTGACGGCGGCGCTTGGCGATATCTCCGCCATGCCGGCGGAGATCGCCGACGCACTGGCGGACTGCCGCGCACCCGAAACCGCGCTCGCCACCGAACTGATGCGCGCGCTGGATGTCGAATTGCCGGCCTTCAAGCGCGATGGCGGTTTCGTGCGCGCCGGTTACGACGCAACGCTCGACGAGAACCGGAGCCTGCGCGACGAATCCCGCCGCGTCGTCGCCGCCCTACAAGCCCGCTACGCCGACGAGACCGGCATCAAGGCGCTGAAGATCCGGCACAACAACGTGCTCGGTTATTTCGTCGAGGTCACGGCGCAGAACGCCGACAAGCTGACCGCACCGCCGCTCAACGCGACCTTCATTCATCGCCAGACGCTGGCCGGTCAGGTCCGTTTCACGTCGAGCGAACTCGGCGAACTGGAAGCCAAGATCGCCAGCGCCGCCGAACGCTCGCTCGGTCTCGAACTGGAGATTTTCGAACGGCTCGCCGGCGCGGTGATCAAACAAAGCGCGGCGATCAAACGGTGCGCCGAGGCCCTGGCCCGGCTCGACGTCGCCAGCGCACTCGCGGCGCTGGCCGCCGAGCAGAATTATACGCGACCGATCGTCGATGACAGCCTGGCCTTTGCTCTGGTCGGCGGCCGCCATCCGGTCGTCGAACAGGCGCTGGCCCGTGACGGCACGCCCTTCGTCGCCAATGACAGCGACCTGTCGCCGCCGGCGGAGATGGATGCCGGCCGGATCTGGCTGATCACCGGCCCGAATATGGCGGGCAAATCGACCTTCCTGCGCCAGAACGCGCTGATCGCGATCATGGCGCAGATGGGCTCCTATGTGCCCGCGAAGTCCGCCCACATCGGCACTATCGACCGGCTGTTCTCGCGGGTCGGCGCGGCCGACGATCTGGCGCGCGGCCGGTCGACCTTCATGGTCGAGATGGTCGAGACTGCCGCCATCCTCAATCAGGCGGGACAGCGCTCGCTGGTCATCCTCGACGAAATCGGACGCGGCACCGCGACTTTCGATGGCCTGTCGATCGCCTGGGCGACGATCGAGCATCTGCACGGCGTCAATCGATGCCGCGCTTTATTCGCGACGCACTATCACGAACTCACCGCGCTGTCGGGCCGGCTCAACCGCCTGCACAATGTCACGGTCAAGGTGAAGGAATGGAAAGGCGACGTCGTGTTCCTGCACGAGGTCGTCACCGGCGCCGCCGACCGCTCTTACGGCATTCAAGTCGCCAAGCTGGCCGGGCTGCCGCCAAGCGTCATCGAGCGCGCCAAGCTGGTGCTGGCCAAACTCGAACAGGAAGACCGCGCCACGCCGAAGGGCTTCGAGGACCTGCCATTGTTCGCGACGCCCTATAAAGCGCCGCAAGCCGCATCCGCATCGTCCCCCGCGCATGATGCGATTGTTGCCGCGATCTCGGCGCTCAATCCCGACGAAATGTCGCCGCGCGAGGCGATGGAAGCGCTCTATGCCCTGAAAGCGAAGTTGCAGGCAGCCGGATCGCCCTAGACCGCGCGACCGATCACTTGCCGCGGCTCATGAACTCCGGCAGCAATTCGAGCTTCGGCAACGGCACCGCCGGCTGCGGCTTGTCGTATTTGACTTCGCGATTGATCGGGATTTGCGCAAACGGCTGCGGCGTCACCTTGACGCTACGCACCCAGGCATCGAACGGCCGCCAGGTCACCCGCTTGTCGGCCAAGGCCGCCTCGTAGACCTGCCACCATTCTTTATACATGCCGCCGATATAAGCGTGCGACACCAGGATCAGGTCGGACAGGCCGCTCGCCAGCACCTTTTCGGCGACGACGCCGAAATCCTTGCCGGTCGAGCCGCGCGCCCACAGGCTGTAATCGCACAGCGAACCGGTGCCCATTTCAGCGAAGGGTACGTTGGAAACCGAAATGACCTTGGCCTTGTATTCGCGCGGCGCGTAGATCGTCGCCAGCGCGCCGGCGGTGCCGCGGCCAAGCACATAATCGATGCCGAGCGCGTCGGCGGCGCGCAAGGTGTTTTCATCGTAGGCGAAATAACGGCTGCCGAACACCCGCATCGGCTTGTGAGTAATACGTTCGACCGTGGCCTTGGCTTCATGCATCAACGCCAGTTGCTGGTCGTAGGGCATGTCCCAGAACGGCTTTTCGGAGTGATTGCCGGCGACCATGTAGCCCTTGGCCGCCAGCCGCGCGAAATCGTCCGGATATTTGGCCATGATTTCCGGCGACGCCTGAATCAAAGCGCTGATGCCGCGTTGATCGAGTTCGCGTTCCCAATGCCGGATGCCGTCGATCTTCTCGAACTCGATCAGCATGATCAGGCCGTTGGTCGGTGCCTGCATCCGGTCGGGTGTCGGGTTTTGCGCATATGCCGGTCCGGCAAGGCCGGCTGACGCCATGGCGGCCAGACAACCGAACCGCAAAAGAGATCTGCGAGATGTCCCCGACATGGCGCGGCTCCGTTGCTCTTCAACGAAATATCGGCCGCCACGCAGCCCGCACCTTGATTTATCTCAAACCTGAGATGACGCCGGCAACCGGCGGCGCGCCGATCAAATATCCAGCCCGCGCCGGCGCGCGTTGAACACGATCAGGCTCCACGCCACCGAGGTCGCCAGCGCCAGCGACAGGCCAATCGCCGCGCCGTAAGCGTCAGCGGCGAAATGCAGCACGACACAGGCGAAAGCAAAGCCGACCAGTCCGGTGACGGCATTGGCCATCACCGCCGCTGTCGGCTTGCCGCCGACGCGGCGATGCAGAATTAACATCACGCTGATGAGAATAATCGGGAACACCGCGAGAATGCCGCTGCCGCCGGGACCAATGCGGAAGCTCAAGGTGACGGTGATGCCGACCAGCAGCGCCACCATCGACGCGCGCAGCGCCAGATCGGTCCAATAGGTCCGCATCCGCGGGATCGCGACATGGCGCAACGGTCGCGCCAGAAAAATGCAAACCCCGACGACGATCACATTCGACACGGCGGCGGCGGTGAACGACCATTGGATTTCGTGAACGCCCCAGGCCAGCACCGCCCACAGCAGCATGGCCAGCGACAGGCTGACAAAAAGCGAACGCCGTTGCGCCAGCAGAGCATAAGTCAGCGCGAAGATCACGTTGACGATATTGATTGCCAGCGAGTTGATCGCGCTCTGGGCGATGAAATGGGCGCCATGATCCAGCGCTAGAAAGACATAGACCGGTCCGGCGCCGAGCGGCAGCGTCGCCACCAGTCCGCCGACCAGTGGGCCGGCGCGCTCGGCCGTCACCGTTGCCGCCAGTACGAAGCCGGCGGTGACGGCCATCTTGAGAATGAGGGTGAGAGCGAAATAGAGATCGGGGGACATAGCCACCCATACTACACGGTCAACGATCCGTTGTCGCCCCGCACCCTGACCTTCGCGTGCCTTTATCCTCGCGAGACTTCGCTTTCGCGAACCATGATCGTGCCGACCGAACGTATATAGCCGGAACCCGCCACTCCGGATTCGTAGGCCACGGCCCGACTGCGGGCGCCGCCCCGGCGACAACGATCAGCTCCGCGTCATCGACACTTCAACGGCCGGACCGCTCTTGATCGTCTGATAGACGACGCAATAACGTTCGGTCAGTTTCAGCAATTGATCGAGCTTGTCCTGTCCCGCGTCGGTGTCGAGATCGAACCGCAGCCGGATTTGCGCAAAGCCGACCGGCGCATCCTTGGCCACGCCAAGCGTGCCGCGAAAATCGAGGTCACCCTCGGCCGAGATCGCGCCCGATCGCAGCGGAATGTCGAGCGCGGTCGCCACTGCCTTCACGGTGACGCCGGCGCAGGCCACCAGCGCTTCCAGCAGCATATCACCGGAGCACAACTCCATGCCCGAACCGCCGGTAGCCGGATGCAGGCCGGCAACCGCCATGGCGCGGCCGGTTTCGAGCTTGCAGGCAATGCCGGGCGCATCGAGCGAACCATTGGCTTTCAGGGTGATGAATGCCGCCTGCGGATCGCTCTTGTAGCGCTCCTTGATCGGCGCCTGCATGGCGCGTAGCGCGTTGCCGTCCATTGTCATACTCCCGGAAATTATATCGTGTGGCCGACTGCGCGGCCGGGCCCAAAGCCAACAGCCCGGCGCGGCCGATTATTCCCCAGCCGGCATCACGACATGGTCACGCTGTCGTCAACACCACCCGGCCGACCACCTTGCCGGCCTTCAGATCGCTGAGCGCGGCATTGGCCTGATCCAGCGGACGTGTGCTCAGCGGCACCGGCGGCGCGCCGGTCCGGCTGACCAGTTCGAGCAGTTCCTTCATCTCCGGCAACGAGCCGACGTAAGAACCCTGGATCGTCATCGCCCGCATCGGAAAGAACGGCGTCGATATCGTGATATCGCCGCCGAACAAACCGACCACGATCACCTTGCCGCCTTTCGGCACCAGAGAATCGACCGCCAGTTTCACAGTGTCGGACGAGCCGACGAAATCGACCACGGACCAGGCGCCGCCTTTGGTGGCGGCGATAATCTGTTGCGCGGCATCCGGCGCGCGGCCATCGATCGCGGCGATCGCACCGGCTTTCAACGCCGCCTCGCGCTTGACCGGGTCGATATCGACCATGACGACACCCTTGCCGCCCATCGCCTTATGCAAAGCAACCGCCATCAGACCGAGGCCGCCGGCGCCCATAATCACCACTGGCTCGTCGGCAATAACGGGACCGACCTTCTTGAGCGCGCTGAAAGCCGTAATCCCGGAACAGGCCAATGGCGCGGCCTGCACCGGCGTCAGGATGCCGATATCGAACAAATGGCGCGGATGCGGCACAATCAGATAGTCGGCATAGCCGCCATCGGTGAAAACCCCGAGATTGCGTGGCGTCCGGCACAGGTTCTCCTCGCCCCGCTTGCAGACGACGCATTCGCCGCAGCCGATCCAGGGATTGGCGAGCCGGATATCGCCGACCTTGACGCCTTTGGCGTCCGGACCGAAAGCGACCACTTCACCGACGTTTTCGTGGCCCATCGTCAACGGCAGCTTGATGCCACGCTCAAGCAATTGCAGGCGCTTGCCGCCGCCGAGCTCGTAATAACCGTCCCAGATATGAATATCGCTATGGCAGACCCCGGCGGCGATAATCCGCAGCAGGACTTCCGAGCCGGCCGGTTGCGGCGTCGGCTTTTCATTGAGCTGAAGCGGTTCACCGCAACGGCAGACCTGAAACATGCGCATCGTCTGAACGCCTCCCCGGATGTTTTTTAAATTATTGGCCAACCATAACGCGGCGGTCCGCCGGCCACCACTGCCAGCCCCGCCAGCAAGCCCGGCTCCAGAACCCGGGGCCGGACGGGGTCGGGCCGCGGATACCGCGACTGCCCGACGATTAGGCACCAACCCGGCCCAAAAAACGGAAAATTATGCTCAAATCCAATTAGCGGCCGCAAAACCGGCCGTTCCAGCGAATATCTTTGTTCGATAACCGTGACTTAAAGCCCGGTCTCCGCTATCTCGATGGCCCCATGGCCTCCCTCGCTCTTGATCGCGATTCGCTCAAAACCGCCGCGTCCCCGCACCGGACGACAGGCGACCTGATCGACAGCCGCGCCATCGTCGCCGACCTGGAAAAGCTCGCCAAGTCGCACACCGGCAACGACGTCGAACTGCGCGCCGCGCTGGCGCAAAAGCTCAAGGCCGCGCTGAACGAAGGCCGCGCCAAGGCCGAGCAGCTTCTGCTGAAAGACCGCCACGGCCGCCGCTGCGCCGAGCGGATCTGCCGGATGGAAGATGAGATCATCCGCATCCTGTTCGAATTCGTGCGCAAGCATCTGTATCCGTCGGAGAACCCCTCCGAGACCGAACACATGGCGGTGGTCGCGACTGGAGGCTATGGTCGCGGCCTGCAAGCGCCCGGCTCCGACATCGATCTGCTGTTTCTTCTGCCCTACAAGCAGACCGCCTGGGGCGAGCAGGTCGCCGAGGCCATCCTTTACGCACTGTGGGACACCGGGCTGAAAGTCGGCCACGCCACCCGCTCGGTCGACGAATGCATCCGTCAGGCCAAGGCGGACATGACCATCCGCACCGCCATCCTTGAAGCGCGCTTCCTGCTCGGCGACCGCAAGCTGTTCGACGAACTGGTCGAGCGTTTCGATCAAGAAGTGGTGCGTAACACCGCCGCGCAATTCGTCGCCGCCAAGTTGACCGAGCGTGAAGACCGTCATCGCCGCGGCGGCCAGTCGCGTTATCTGGTCGAGCCCAACGTCAAGGAAGGCAAAGGCGGCCTGCGCGACCTGCACACATTGTTCTGGATCGCGAAATACGTCTATCGCGTCCGTGAACTCGACGAGCTGGTCAAACGCGGCGTGTTCGATCGCCACGAGTACCTGCTGTTCCGGCGTTGCGAGGACTTCCTCTGGTCGGTGCGCTGCCACCTGCATTTCGTTACCGGACGGGCCGAGGAACGGTTATCCTTCGATCTGCAGCGCGAAATCGCGGTCCGGCTCGGCTACACCGAGCATCCCGGCCAGCAGGACGTCGAGCGCTTCATGAAGCACTACTTCCTGATGGCCAAGGATGTCGGCGATCTCACCGCCATTCTCTGCGCCGAGCTGGAAGACAGCCAGACCAAGACCGTGCCCGTGCTGTCGCGCGTGATGGAGAAGCTGCGGCCGGTCAAGAGCAAGGCTCTCGCCGAGACCGACGCCTTCGTGGTCGAACGCAACCGCATCCGTATCGTCAACGGCAACGTGTTCCGCCGCGATCCGGTCAACATGATCCGGATCTTCTATCTGGCGCAGAAGCACAATCTGGCGCTTCACCCGGACGCCATGCGCGCGATGACGCGCTCGCTGACGCTGATCGATGCGAAGCTGCGCGATAACGAGGAAGCCAACCGGCTGTTCCTCGATATCATCACGTCCAAGAAGGACCCCGAAACCGTCCTGCGGCGGATGAACGAAGCCGGCGTACTCGGCCGCTTCGTGCCGGCTTTCGGCAAGATCGTCGCGATGATGCAGTTCAACATGTATCATCACTATACGGTCGACGAGCATCTGCTGCGTTGCATCGGGATACTGACGTCGATCGACCAGGGCACCAACAAGGATACGCCGCTGGCCAACGAGCTGATCCACAAGATCAAGCCGGCCAGCCGCAAGATCCTGTTCGTCGCGATGTTCCTGCACGACATCGCCAAGGGCCGGCCGGAGGATCATTCGATCGCCGGCGCGCGCGTCGCCAGGCGGCTATGCCCGCGCCTCGGCCTATCGGCCGCCGACACCGAAACCGTCGCCTGGCTGGTGCAGGAACATCTGACGATGTCGAGCGTCGCGCAGTCGCGCGACCTGTCCGACCGCAAGACCATCGAGAACTTCGCCGCCGTCGTGCAATCGGTCGAGCGGCTCAAGCTGCTCACCATTCTGACCACCGCCGACATCAGCGCGGTCGGCCCGGGCGTGTGGAACGGCTGGAAAGCGCAGTTGATGCGCACGCTGTATTTCGAGACCGAGCCGGTGCTGACCGGCGGCTTCTCCGAGGTCAATCGCGGCCAGCGCGTCGCCATGGCGCAGCGCGAGTTCCGCGAGGCGATGCTGGCCGAACAATGGCCGGAAGATCGGCTGGACGCCTATATCGCCCACCTCTATCCCGCCTATTGGCTCAAAGTCGATCTCCAGCACAAGATACAGCACGCGCATTTCGTGCGCTCGGCTGAAGACGCCGACAAGAATCTCGCCACCGCTTTCAGCTTCGACGTCAACCGCGCGGTGATCGAGTTGTCGGTGCTGGCGCCCGACCATCCATGGCTGCTGTCGATCATCGCCGGGGCCTGCGCGGTGGCCGGCGCCAATATCGTCGACGCGCAGATCTACACCACCACCGACGGCCGCGCGCTCGACACCATTTCGCTGTCACGCGAGTTCGAGCGCGACGAGGACGAGCAGCGCCGCGCCACCCGGATCGCCGACTCGATTGAGAAAGCCTTGCGCGGCGAATTGCGGCTGCCCGACGTCGTCGCCAAGCGGCCGCCGCCGAAAGGCCGGATCAAGGCCTTCGCGCTCGAACCGTCGGTCGCCATCAATAATCAGTGGTCGCACCGCTATACGATGGTGGAGGTTACCGGCCTCGACCGTCCCGGCCTGCTGCGCGAAATGACCGCAACGCTGTCCAAGCTCAACCTCAACATCGCTTCGGCCCACGTCGCCACGTTTGGCGAGCGGGTGGTCGACGTGTTCTACGTCGTCGATCTGCTCGGCGCCCAGATCACCACGCCAACGCGGCAGGCCGCGATCAAGCGCGCGCTGATCGGCCTGTTCGCCCGGCCGGACAAGGCGGAGCCAAAGAACGGCAAGACCGGCGCGGCGAGCTAACGTCGCCAGCGCCGGCGTCTTTCGTTCGTGGCGTGCTCCGATCCGCGGGCGATCCGGGTCGCGTCACACTCGAAAATATTACAACTTCATAACGTCATATGACGCGGCGCACGGTTAATGACGCGACGAAAATCTATATCTAAAATTTATAAAGCGTCGCCGCAGCGACCTTCTGCCGCAACGATCGCATGATCGTCGACGACACGGCGAAAAGATGATCGCAATCGTCGACGTCGCTTGACCTACATCAAAACTTACATCGCCGTTCGGACACCAATTGGGTCGCACGTTTATCGCGGCTGCGGCGTGTCCAAACGCATGAAGCGATCTTGTCACATAGCCGACTTGAAGCAGCCGTCCATCAAGGAGCGCGCTCACATGACGATCACCCGACGAGACCTTCTCATTTCCGGAACCGGCGCTGCCGCAACCGTAGCCGCGGGCGCCATCGCATCCGCCGACACCGCATCGGCGCAAGCCGCCACGACGCCGCCGAAATGGGACCGCGAAGTCGACATCGTCGTCGTCGGCGCCGGCGCCACCGGGCTTCCGGCCGCGATTATCGCGCGCGAAGCCGGGTCCTCTGTGCTTCTCCTCGAGGCGCAGAAGGATATCGGCGGCCACGCGATCACCAGCGGCGGCAACGTCCCGCTCGGCGGCGGGACCAGCGCCCAGAAGAAGCACGGTATCGTCGATTCGCCGGACCTGCTGTTCCGCGACCTGACCGACTGGTCAGTGGTCGAGCCCAATGGCTTTCCGGACTACCGCTACAACGATCGCGAAATCATTCGCGCATTCGCCGATAACAGCGCGCCGACCTACGAATGGCTGGTTGCGCACGGCGTCGTCTTCGTCGACAAGGCGCCCGACAACTTCGGCGGCACCTCGGTCGGCAACTCGGCACCGCGCGAAATGCATAGCGCGGCGATGGATTGGCCGATGGTGCAGACCGGCAAGGCGGTCGCGCCCGGACTGCGCAAGATCATGTCCACCGGCAACGGCCTGATGCGCGACCTCGAAGCGGCGGCGAAGAAGGCCGGTGTCGAAACGCTACTCGAGCACAAGATGACCGGTCTCCACCGCGACCAATCGGGTGCCGGTCGCGTGATCGGCGTCACCGTCGACGCCAAGGGCAAGACGATCAACATCCGCGCCCGCAAGGCTGTCATCCTCGGGACCGGCGGCTCGACCGGAAACATCAACTTCCGCCGCATGTTCGATCCACGTCTGACCGAGGAATACTGCGGCCTGTCGGGCATGCCGTGGTCCGATCAGGATGCCAGCGGTGAACTCGCCGCGATGGCGGTCGGTGCCTCGTTGTGGGGCTTGTACAATCAGACCGGCGAGTTCGGCTCGAACCTGACCAAAGCCGGCGCCATCGGCTGCCGATATGGCTATGTCAATCTGGTATGGGAGCCCGGCAGCCCGGTGTTCGATCGCGCCGGCGCGGTCGGTCTCCGGGTCGGCAACTGGCAGGACCTGATCCTGGTCAACATGCTGGGTCAACGCTTCTACGACGAGACCGGCGGCCAGTTCACCTCGAACAACTACAAGGCCGTCAATCCCTATGTTCAGGGCAGCTATCTCAATGCCAAGAACGCCAAGTACAATCCCAACAACTTTATCAATGCGGCGATGGCCGGTATCGACGACGGCCATAATGGCGGCGGCCCGATCTGGGCTATCTTCGATGCCGACGCCGTAACACGCGAGAAATGGAAACCCGAACCCCCCATGGTCGACGCCAAAGGCGGCTTCTTTTTCCAGGCCGACACGCTCGGCGAACTGGCGACCAGGATCAAAATGGAACACCAGCGGGTGCCGATGCCGGCGGCCAATCTGGAAGCCACTGTCGCCCGTTATAACTCCTTCGTCGATTCCGGCACCGATGAAGACTTCGGCAAGCCGAAACCGCGCTACAAAATCGCAAAGGGACCATTCTATGCGGCTTGGGCGACGCCGGTTGTCCATGACACCCGCGCCGGCTTGCGCATCAACGCCAACTGCCAGGTCGTCGACATAAACGGCAAGGTCATTCCCGGCCTCTATTGCGGCGGCGAATCGGCCGGCGGGTTCAGCCAGCACGGCTTGGCCCGCGCGACCTGCCAGGGCTATATCGCCGGACACAAAGCCGCGGCCGAAAAGCCGATCTGAAAACAGCGCCAGCCGACTGTTAAAATGAACCATTAAAAAAGGCGGGGGCCAGCCCCGCCTTTTCCATGTCCGTGCATCCTCGATATCTTTTCGGCAACCGTTCTATTCGACGCCCTGCTTCAAGAGCTGGCCCGGCGACCAGCCGCGGCGATCAAGGCACCGTCATTTCAAAATTATGACAACTGCTGCAGAAGTTTTCCGACGCCTTATGAACGTGATGGCAGCTCGCGCAAGGCACCGGACCCTGATGTGAATCGTGCGGGTTGGGGGTCTGCGACGCCGTCATGGCCGCCAGCTTTTCATAAGTCCCGCCATGACAGGTGAGACATGTCGCCTGATCCGGCTCTTTGGCGGGCGGGCTCTCGGTATGACATTTATTACACGTCACGCCAGCCGACACATGCTTGTCGATGAGGAAACCATGACCGGCACCCGGCGGTTGCGGCGACTGCGCCGCCGCACTCAAGACAAGACCCGGCAACAAGCCGATCAAGGCAACGACTACAATTCGTCGAAGATTATGCATCATCTCAATTCCCGCATGGCATGATGATACTATCGGTCATGTGAGATAGATGAGTCCAGATTAAGCGCTTTGTCTTTTATGCAGCGCAACCATGCAGGCGCATGTGGCGTGTCGAGCAACGCGATACCGGCGGGGGACCGATCGGCCAGCGAGCGCCAATTCGGCGATCCGGCCGGCCGTGGTCGCACCACAACGATCCTCCTCGACCGCAGCAGTGGCGTCATGTATGTTTCACATGTTCGCCATGACCATTGCCACCACGCCCAGCGGCCGCGCCGCCACGATAACCCTCCTGAGCGGGCTTGCCTGCCTGGCGCTTTGCGGCGCCGCAACGCCGGCGCGCGCCGACGCCCGACTTAACGGTCATTACGATATCAGCATGATCGGCGTCACCATCGGTCATATCACCTGGACGACCGATATCGCCGCCGGCGGCTACAAGACGACCGCCAACGGCAAAGCCAGCGGCGCGCTGAGTATGCTGGTCAATGGCGAAGGTCAGATCGCCACGAACGGCACCATCGCGGCGAGCTCGGCCGCGAATGCCACGGCAGGCGCCATGCAGTTGTCGCCGTCATTCTTCACATCGAATGTCGTGGAGGATGGCGAGACCACCGGCCTGCAAATGACCTTCGACAAAGGCTCGGTCAAAACCTTGCGCATTGACGCGGCCAGCAAGCAACGAGCGCGCGAGGACGGCCGCGTCCCGGTCACCGAAGCCGACCGCCAGAACGTCTCCGATCCTTTGACCGCAATGCTGATTGGCACGACGCCGGATGCCAATCCGTTGACGCCCGCGGTCTGCGACCGCCTGCTGGAAGTGTTCGACGGACAGCGTCGCTACAATCTGGCTCTGTGGTTCAAGCGCATCGACCGGGTAAAAGTTGATGTCGGCTATGCCGGCCCGGTGCTGGTGTGCGGTGTGATGCTGAAGCCGATTGCCGGTTATCGCGCCGACAGCATGCTGGTGAAATATGCCGGCGGCAAACGCGACATGGAAATCTGGTTCGCACCGATGGCGAACACGCCACTGGTTGCGCCCGTCCGGCTGGTGATGCCGACATTGATCGGCACGCTTGAGATCGAAGCCGACCGGTTCGAAACCATCGCCCTCAAGCCCAGCCCGGCCAATCCAGCCGATACCCCCGCGTCCAGCCATCCGACGACGGAGGGCGGCGACGCCGGCGAACCGGCGCGCTAACCGACGATTTCAGGAACTTCGGCGTCCTCGTCCGACTCGATGAGTTCCGCGTCCGGCGGATCGACGTCGACTGTGCCCGCTTTGGACTTCGGCGATTTCTTTGCGCTCTTCTTTTTTGTCGGCGCAGCTTCGGCCGCCGCCTTAGCCGCGGCTTCTTCGTGAGCCAGGCGCAAAGCCCGCAAACGTTCGGTTTTTTCCCGCATGGCTTTCAGGCCCGCTTCATATTCTAGCATCGCCTTCTGGCCATCGACCAATTGCTGCGCCTTCTTCTTCTGCCGGGCCTCCGCGGCTTCCGGCGTGCGGTCTATCGCCATTGATGGAACTCCTGGGGTTCAAATCAACAAATTCAGGTCGATTCGATGAATAAAACGCGATTATTCGGGCCAAACGCCCGATTGCTCATGTCGTCTGAAAGCATATAGGAATTGAAATCCGGTATTGCCAGATGCAACGCGTCAGCAACCGGTTTGCGTCAGCCGGTCGCAGCGCTCTTCAATTATCTTGACGAAATAATCAGATCCCGCCGAAGCCGATTTTTCTCGGCTCAACTTGGCCACACCGTCCGACAACTTCGGCATAGGACTCGATCGGCATCGGCCGACCGATCAAATAGCCCTGCATATCGTCACAGCCTTCCTGCGCCAGGAAGTCGCGCTGATTATCAGTCTCGACGCCTTCGGCCAGCACAGGAACGTCGAGGCTATGGCCGAGGCTGATGATAGCCCGCACGATCGCCATCGCGTGGTGGCTGCGATTGAGATCGCGGATGAAACTGCGGTCGATCTTGATCTTGTCGAAACCGAAAGAATGCAGATAGGACAACGACGAATAGCCCGAGCCGAAATCATCCATCGCGATCTGGACGCCGAGCAGCTTGAGTTTGCGCAGGACAGACACCGCGTGCGAGAAATCGTCGATCAGCACGCCTTCAGTGATTTCCAGCTCCAGCCGATTCGGCGCCAGTCCGCTTTCCAACAAAGCCAGATGAACTTCCGCGGCCAGATCGCCGGCATGGAACTGAACCGGTGAAATATTGACGGCAATCTTCAACGGCTTTGCCCAGGACGCCGCCTCGCGGCAGGCTTCGTGCAAAATCCAGTTGCCGAGCGGCACAATCAAGTCGGACTGTTCAACGATCGGAATGAACTCACCCGGCGGGACAAGGCCGCGCACCGGACATTGCCAACGCACCAGCGATTCGAAGCCGACAATCTCGCCGTCGCCGACCTTTGCCTGCGGTTGATAATGCAGAACGAATTGCTGACGCGCCACGGCCACCTGCAAATCCATCTGCATTTCACGGCGGGCATGCAGACACGCCGCCAGCTTGGCGTCGAACAACCGAAGCGAACCGCGCGCCTCCGCCTTGGCCTGATATAGAGCAGCGTCAGCATTGGCGATCAACGTGGTCGCGTCGTGACCATCGACCGGATAGATCGCCCCGCCGATGCTCAGGCCGAGCTTCAGACGGTGGCCGTCGACGTCGAAATATGGATCGAACGCCGCCAGCAACCTCTCGCTGATCGCCAAGGCGCTGTCCGGCTGCGCGCCGCCGGTCACGATGAGCGTAAACTCATCGCCGCCGACGCGCGCCACGAATTGCCCAGCCGAAGCGGCATGCAAACGACTGGCGGCTTCGTGCAACAGCCGATCGCCGACGAGATGACCGTAAACATCGTTGGCTGCCTTGAAGCTATCGAGGTCGGCGCACAGAATGGCAAAGGATTCACCAGTCTGCGCGGCGTCGGCAATGACCTGGTCGAGCCGTTCGACAAAAGTCGCCCGATTCGCCAACCCGGTCAGGGAGTCATTGCGGGCCAGGTAGGCGATACGTTCGTCGGCGCGCCGACTGTCGGTTATGTCGTCAAGCACGGTCAAAAGATATTGCGGCCTGCCTTTGTCGTCGCGGATGACGGTCTTCTTGCCCGTCACCAGCCGCGTCCTGTGTCCCCTGGTCTGGATCGCGTGCTCGGGAACAACGACGGCACGATCGGACGCCATCGCTTCGTTGTCGGCGGACACCACGAGAGCGGCGCGCTCCGGATCATAGATTTGTTCGGCCGTCTTGCCGATCAGGTCCACACGCTTGTCGCCGGTCAATTCCTCATAGGCCCGGTTGAACAGGAAGAACCGGCCATTGCGGGCATCGTCCTGCAATCCGGATACATCGCGCACGACGATCGGCAAGGGCACATGCTCGATAACCGCATCGAGGAATTTCCGCGTGCGCCTGAGTTCGTCAGTGGCGTGCTTGGTCTTGGTGATGTCGTTGATCGCCGCGAGCCGGGCCGAGCGACCTTCATAGATCATTGCGCGCGAGAAAATTTCGACGTCAATGATGGTGCCGTCGGCTTTGCGATGCTTGGCGACCCGCTCGCCGACCTGACTATCCGACAAGGACAGGCCGCGCAGGAAGGCGGTGAATTCCTGCCGTTCCTCGGTCAGCCGGAGGTCCGGAATTGTCATCGACAAGAACTGCTCGCGACTGAAGCCGTAATGAGCGATCGCGGCTTCATTCACCGCAAGGAACCGCAAGGTCCGGCGATCCATCGCCCACATCGGAATCGGACTGCCATCAAACAGCATCCGGAAGGATTCCTCGCGCCGCTTCGCATCGGTGATATCCGTATGGGTCGAGACCCAGCCGCCATCCGACATCGGCCGGTGAGAGACGGCGATATAACGGCCATCCGACAACTGATTCACGATCTGATAGGCCGATTTGCGCTCGGCCGCGGCAACCCGGGTGGCGACATAATTTTCGAGTTCATCGGGCGGGCAGATCTGCATTCCCCAGTGATGCAGGATGTCGCGCAGCTGCGCGCCCGGGCGGCTCAAGGCATCGGTCAAACCGTACATCTCGGTGTATTGCCGATTACAGACAATGAGGCGCTGGTTCCTGTCGAACATGCTCAGGCCTTCCGGCATGTTATCGAGGGCGACATCAAGGTGCAGCTTCTGGGTTTCGATAACGCGCTTGGCCGTGACCCGCGCGGTGATATCCTCCTGGGTGGTGACCCAGCCGCCGCCCGGCAACGGGACGATAATGCCATAGCAATAGCGGCCGCAGTCGCTTTCGTAGGTTACGGTCTTGGTCTTACCGCTCGCCACATCGGCGCGCAGCTCATTGCAATATCGATCGATGGGAAGCGGAAAGGTGCCGCGCTTCTGGCGCAACTGAAGCACTTCCAGCAAGGTCGGGTGGGTCGCCATGAAGTCCGCATCGAGTCGAGCGACTTCGAGATAGCGCTCGTTCCATAGCGTCGCCCGGCCGCCGGCATCGAACATCACGACACCTTGCGACATGCTGTTGAGGGCAATGCCGAACTTCTCGTTCTGCTCACGCAGGTGAGCGGCATTCAAGCTCGCCTCGTCGATCCGCGTCGGACCGATCCAGCGCTTGATCAAGGCGGCAAGCATACAAACAACACCGATGACAATGACGGCCAGCCACAGAGTTCCATAAGGTCCGGCCGCCAACAGATCGGGCCATCCTGCTTTCGCCAACGACGCCTTGAGAACTTCCAACTGCGTACCGCCTCTGACCGACAAGACGCCTGATGGAGCGCCGCCTCCGTATCAGCGATAGCGCGCAAACCGTGAATATTCCGATGGCCTGGCGGTAGCGCGTTAGGGGTCGGCCAAAATCCAAACGGCGATGGTTAATCGTTTATCGCGTCGATGTGCCGCCAGATCGGCCAATGTTGTTGACGCACCGAAGCCGTTTAACCGGCTTTTAAAGCGCCAGCCCTAGCGTGAACGCGGGGACCGGTAACGAATGGGTGCCGGCATATGTGTTGGATTGCGTTATGGCGTCGGGACGGGGACCATCGAGCGGCCGCCGCGAGCCGGTCTTTGACGGCTCGCCGGAATTGCGAGTGTCTGCGTCCGATCGCCCCGCGCCGGCCGGCGCACGAAAGCCATCGCCGAAGCCGACCAAATCGCGCAGCCGCGCCAAACGCAAGCCACGCCGTTCGCTGATCGGCGGATTGATTTACTGGAGCTTGGTCGCCGGACTGTGGATCGGCATCGCCGGCGTCGGCGCGGTCGGCTATGTCGGCGCGCATCTGCCGGCGATCCAGTCGCTTGAAATTCCGAAGCGACCGCCATCGATCCAGATCGTCGACGTCAACGGCCAGACGCTGGCGCGGCGCGGCGATCAGGCCGGCGAAGTTCTGTCGCTCAAGGAACTGCCGACCTACGTGCCGCGGGCCTTCATCGCCATCGAGGACCGGCGGTTCTATCAGCACTTCGGCGTCGATCCTTACGGCATCAGCCGCGCGCTGCTCGCCAACATCCTGCATCGCGGCGTCGCCCAGGGCGGATCGACGATCACCCAGCAGCTCGCCAAGAATCTGTTTCTGACGCAGGAACGCACCGTCACGCGCAAGCTTCAGGAAGTGCTGCTGGCGATGTGGCTGGAGAGCAAATTCTCCAAGACCCAGATTCTGGAGCTTTACCTCAACCGGGTTTATTTCGGCGCCGGCGCTTATGGCATCGAACAGGCGTCGCTGCGCTATTTCGGCAAGTCGGCGCGCTACCTCAGCGTAGCCGAGGCCGCGATGCTGGCCGGCCTGGTCAAGTCGCCGTCGCGACTGGCGCCGACCCGCGACTTCAACGCCGCCGAGAAACGCGCCCGTCTCGTGCTGACGGCAATGGCCGAACTCGGCTTCATCAGCCCGACCATGGAGCGGATGGCGATGACCAAGCCGCCACGTATTGTCGCACAGCGCGGCAACGGCGCGGTCAATTACGTGGCCGACTGGGTGATGGACGCGATCAACGACACGCTCGGCCATGTCGACGAGGATATCGTCGTCCATACCACCATCGACGCCGGCCTTCAGGCCAGCGCCGAACGCTCGGTCAACGACGTATTCGCCGCCAAGGGCGCCAAGGCCGGCGTATCGCAAGGCGCACTGGTGTCGATGACGCCGAGTGGCGCGGTTCGCGCCATGATCGGCGGCCGGGACTACGCCGACAGCCAGTTCAACCGCGCGGTCGCCGCCAAACGCCAGCCCGGCTCGGCCTTCAAGCCCTTCGTCTATCTGACCGCGCTCGAACACGGCCTGACGCCGGACAGTGTGCGCATCGACGGCCCGATCAAGATCAAGGGCTGGCGACCGGAGAACTACGAGCACGAATATGCCGGCCCGGTGACCCTGACCCGGGCGCTGGCACAATCGCTCAACACCGTATCGGTGCGCCTGACCATGGAATTCTCGCCGATGGCGGTGATCCGCACCGCGCACCGGCTCGGCATCGCCTCGAAGCTCGAGCCCAATGCCTCGATCGCGCTCGGCACCTCGGAAGTCTCACCGCTCGAACTGGTCGGCGCTTACGCGACCTTCGCCAATGGCGGATACGCGGTCATGCCCTACGTCATCGACAGCATCAACGATGCCAAGGGGAAGGTGCTTTATGCCCGCAACCAGCAGCCGCTCGGCCGCATCGTCGAAGCCCGTTATGCCGGCATGATGGACCGGATGATGGAGCAGACGCTGATCATGGGCACCGCACGTCATGCCGCACTGCCGGGCTGGCAGGCCGCCGGCAAGACCGGCACCAGCCAGGATTTCCGCGACGCCTGGTTTATCGGATTCACCGCGCATCTGGTCACCGGCGTCTGGCTCGGCAATGACGACGGTTCCCCCACCAAACACGTCACCGGCGGCAGCCTGCCGGTCGACATCTGGAGCCGCTATATGCGCGACGCCCATCAGGGCGTGCCGCCAGTGATGCTACCGACCGACGCGCCGAGCGGCGGATTGTTCTCCGGGTTGTTCGGCGGCGGCGACAGCCGGACCGCGTCCTACCAGCAACCGATGTCGCAATCGCCGGTGCCGCCGGCCTCGGTCCCCAACCCGCAACATCAGACGACGGGCACCGCGAGTCTCGATGGCTGGATGCTAAACAACCTGTTCAGCCGAAGACGCGACTAAAGTTATCGCGATCGGACATATCGCGATCAGGAATGGCCGGGGCCCGCAGCCCGCAGCGAACGGCTGGCCAGCCAGATCAACAACGTCATCAGACCCATGATGGCAACGCCGCCGGCCACCGGCCAGGCACTCTGACCGAGCAGCCAGCCCACGACCGCACCGCAGCCGGCCGCCAAAGTCTGCTGGATAAAACCGAACAGCGACGACGCCGCGCCGGCGCGTTCCGGAAACGGCGTCAAAGCACCGGCGATCGACTGCGCCAGCACCATGCCCAGACCGGCCAGATAAACCGCCATCGGCACCACCAGCGACAGCGCCGATGACAAGCCGAACGCCACCGACGCCACCAGCCCCAACCCGCCGAGCGTCAACAAACCGGCGCCCAACCCAATGATGCCATCGAGCCCGATGCGCACCACCAGCCGCACCGCGATGGTCGAGCCCGTCATGTAACCGACCGCGCCGAGCGCGAAGACCACGCCGAAATTGAAGGGCGTCAGGCCATAAAGATCCTGGAGCACAAAGGACGCGCCGGAGATCCAGGCAAACAGTCCGGCATAGGCGGTCGAGGCCATCAACAGATAGGCCAGATAAACCGGATTACGCCCAACGATACCGAAAGACGCCAGCATCGAGCCGAACGAGACCGGTTCGGCGGCGCGCGTCTTCAACGTCTCCGGCAGCAGCAACCAGACCACGGCGACGCCAAGCATCGCCACCACGACCATCACAAAGAAGGTCGATCGCCAGCCGAAGGCGATCTGCAATGCACCGCCGGCCATCGGCCCGAACACCGGCGCCAACGCCATCACCGATCCGATCAGCGACAGCTCGCGGCCGGCGCGATTGCCGGAATAAAGATCGCGCACCACCGCGCGCGACAACACGATGGCGCCCGAGCCGCCGAGTGCCTGAAAAATCCGCCCGACGAGCAACAGTTCAATGGAGGTCGCGGCCGCGCAGGCCAAAGTCGCCACGCAGTAGAGTACCATCGCCGCGAGGAGAACCGGCTTACGGCCGTAACGATCGGACAGCGGGCCGTAAAAAATCTGCCCGATGGCAAAGCCGATCAGAAACCCCGAGATCGTGAACTGGACCTGCGCGGTCGATGCATTCAGCCGCACCGCGATATCCGGGAGCGACGGCAAATACATATCGGTCGACAGGGGCCCGAGCGCGGTCAAGGCGGCCAGCAGGGCCGTCAGCGCAAAGGTACCGGGTCGCAGCATGGCCATGTCGTCACAATCCGCATCGAGGCAATTCGGCTGTTGCCTAACGCATGGCGGATCGCCGCGCTAGTCGCCCATCCCGTAGCGATGCAGCTCTGCGCCATGCGCATCAAGCCAGGCCTTGGCTTGCTTGAATTCCGGGCAAATGCGCTCGACCTGTCGCCAGAACGCGCGGGAGTGGTTCATCTCGACCAGATGCGCCGCCTCGTGCGCGGCCAGATAGTCGAGCACGAAAGGCGGCGTCAGGATCAACCGCCACGAATATGACAAGACGCCAGTGGTCGAACACGACCCCCATCGACTCGACTGATCGCGGATCGACACCCGCCGGAGCCCGACGCCAAGCGCGGCGGCGGAACGGCGGCTGGCCGCCTCAAGCTCGCGCCTGGCTTCCTTCTTGAGAAAATCGAGAACGCGGCGCGCGACATGCGGTGCGTCGCCGGCAACGCAGAGCACCATTTCTCCGCCGTCGCCGGCCTCGATCCAGACCGTGCCGCGCGACTGCGGCCGATGCACGATGCGATGATCGCGACCACGCAACGGTATCACCGCGCCATCCGCGAAAGGCACAGGCTGCGGCAGACGGTTCAGACGCGCCGCGATCCAGCCACCGTGCTTCTGGGCAAATTCACGCGCCTGCTTCAGGCTGCCGCGCGGCGGCATGGTCAGAACCACTTCCCGGGTGGCGGTGTGAATGCGCAAAGTGTAGCGCCGCGCCTTGGCATTGCGGCGCAGTTGAACCATGTGAACCTCGCGGTCGAATTCGACCGCGATGACGGAAGGCTCGCTGGAGCGGCTGGTCAATAAAGCGCGCAGCGCAAGGGACATGGTCAATCCATCGACGACTCAGGTGGAATACCAAGTGTGCCACAAACGCGGTCGGCGGTAACGCGAGCGTCGGCGCGGCGATTACGGCCGATTGCGCCGCCCGGCAAGGCCGCCCGATTGAGCTTTCCGCGTTTCAGGCTGCCGCTTCAGGCTTTGGCCGTTCGGGCCTTGGCCGCCTTGACGGATTTAACCTTGGGCCCGTCAGCGACCGCGGGCGTCATGACTTGCGATTCCCGCTTCCTGCCGCCGCCATGACCGCCGTTATGCGACAGCATGAAGTCGGCAATCCGCGGCTGGATTTCGGAACGGAAACGCGAGCCGTTGAAGACGCCATAATGACCGACGCCGGCCTGCACGTAATGCACCTTGTCCTCTGCCGGCAGATTGGTGCACAGCGCGTGGGTCGCTTCGGTCTGGCCCAGACCGGAGATGTCGTCGTGTTCGCCTTCCACGGTCATCAAGGCAACCCGACGGATTTTCGTGCAATCGACCAGCTGGCCGCGATGCGTCATCTCGCCCTTCGGCAAGGCGTGCTTGATAAACACGGTGTCGACGGTCTGGAGATAGAACTCGGCCGACAGGTCCATGACCGAAAGATATTCGTCATAGAACTCCCGATGCTTCTGCGCCGAATCGCCGTCACCCTTGACCAGATGGGTGAACAGATTGCGATGCGCCGTCAGATGCCGATCCAGATTCATGCTCATGAAGCCGGTCAATTGCAGGAAGCCGGGATAGACATCGCGCATCACGCCGGGATGCGGAAACGGCACCTTGGTGATGACATGCTGATGGAACCACTCGATGCCTTTATTCTCGGCGAGCTTGTTGACAGCCGTGGGATTGACCCGGGTATCGATCGGCCCGCCCATCAGCACCATCGAGTGCGGCACGTAAGGATCGTCTTTGGCCTCCATGACCGCGACCGCGGCCAAGACCGGCACCGCGGGCTGACACACGGCGACGACGTGAGCGTCGCCTTCCATCATGTGCAGGATCGAGATGACATAATCGATGTAATCGTTGAGATCGAAGCGGCCTTCGGCGTCCGGCACCGAACGGGCGTTGCGCCAGTCGGTGATGTAGACGTCGTGATTGGGCAGGAAGGCTTCGACGGTGCCGCGCAACAAGGTCGCGTAATGGCCGGACATCGGCGCGACGATCAGCACTTTCGGCTGCGGCCGGCGCGGCACATGCGTAAAAGCACGCTCGAAATGCAGCAGGCGGCAGAACGGCCGCTCCCATACCGTGTTGATGCGAACCGGCACGCGCTCGCCACCGACCAGCGTGGAATCGATACCCCATTCCGGCCGGCCGTAACGGCGGGTGGTGCGCTCGAACAGTTCCATCGCCGCCGCCACCGACTTGCCATAGGTCGTGTGCGACAGCGGATTAACCGGATTCTTGAAAAACAGCCGGGTGGCATCGGCCAGCGCCCGGGAGGGGTCCAGCGCGGCATGACCCATTTCGTAGAGCCAGTACATCGGAGTCGTCAGCAAAGCGCTGCTCTCGCCGGACAGCGTCGCTGCCCCGTCAAACTCTCCAATCGGCATCGGCTTTAATCCCGGCATTTTCTGCAACGCGGCAAAGTGTCGCTTTTCGCTCATAGCGTCAATATAAGCGGCAACTCCTTCAATGCGAGTTTACGGCGCAAAATTTACCTTGACCAAAGTATTAGGCCGCCGGCCCGTTCATTCGCCGGCCTGAAGCAGCGAGCCCTGCACCCGAGCGCTTTCCAGCAGCTTCACGAAACCGAAGCTGGCCGCGGCAAATAGCACCACGTTGAAGCCGAGCGCCGCCAGCATCAGGTCCGTGCGGAACACATGTTCGATCAGCAGCGCCCGCATGCCCTCGAATACGTATGTCGGCGGAAGACACCACGACACGTATTGCAACCAATGCGGCAATACCGCCACCGGGTAATAGACGCAGGTCAGCGGCAGAAACAGGAACATGATGGTCCAGGCCATGCTCTCGGCCCCCATGCCATTCCGCAACAGCAAGCCGGCGACGAAAATGCCGATCGACCAACTGGTCAGGATCAGGTTGATGAAGAAGGCGACCAGCGCCAGACCGAGCGACCACAGATTGAAGCCGAAGAAGGCGATGGCGAGCAGCGACACCGGGATCATGCCGATCGCCAGCCGCACGATGCTCATGATCATCAGCGCCGAGATGAACTCGACGGGACGCAACGGCGACATCATCAGGTTGCCGAGATTGCGCGCCCACATTTCTTCGAGGAACGAGATCGAGAAGCCGATCTGGCCGCGAAACAGAATATCCCACAGCAACACCGCGCCGATGAAGGTGCCGGCGGCGCCGGCGAAATAGCCGGAGTTTTGCGACACATAGAGTTGCAGGAAGCCCCACATCAGCATCTGTACCGTCGGCCAATAAACCAGATCGAGCAGACGCGGCCAGGACGAGATCAGCAGATACCAATAGCGCCGCACCATCGCGGCGGTGCGATTGAAGGAGAACTCGAAGCCGGTATCGGCGTTGGCGTTGCTCATGTCGTTAAACCCGGTGACGCGAAAGAGCGGGAACGAACGATCTCAAGTAACTCACTCCGCCACCTCGCGCCGTTCGCCGCGGCCGCGCGCGACGTCGAGGAACACATCTTCCAGCGTGGCCCGGCCATAACGCGCCAGCAGCCGCGCCGGCGCATCGTCGTCCTCGACCTTGCCCTTCTTCATGATGATGACGCGCTCGCACAGCCTCTCGACCTCGCTCATGTTGTGCGAGGCAAGCAGAATGGTGGCGCCGGCCTCGACGCGATAGCGCTCCAGCCGCGCCCGCACCCAGTCGGCGGTGTCGGGATCAAGCGACGCGGTCGGTTCGTCGAGCAACAGGACTTCCGGCCGATTGAGCAGCGCCTTGGCCAACGAAACGCGGGTCTTTTGTCCAGCCGAGAGTTTGCCGGCCGGCCGATCGAGAAATTCAGTCAGTTCGAGTTCGCCGGCCAGCGTCGCAATCCGTTCGGCGACATCGGGCACCGCATAAAGCTGGGCGAACACCGTCAGGTTCTGCCGCACCGTCAGCCGCATCGGCATGTCGACATAAGGGCTTTCAAAATTCATCCGATGCAGCACCCGATAGCGCTGCGCCGGCATGGCCGCGCCCAGCACCTGCACCGTGCCGGATGTCGGCGTCACCAGTCCCATGATCATGGCGATGGTGGTGGTCTTGCCGGCGCCGTTGCCGCCAAGCAGCCCGGTGACGGAACCCGCCGGCAGGGCGAATGAAATACCGTCGACCGCCAACGCGCTCTTGTAGCGCTTGACCAGGGTCTCAACGGCGATCGCGGGTGTGGGGCGTGCGTCCATGGCCATGACATGTGACGCTCCGCCGCAGGAAGCGCAAGGCCGAATGCGCTATCCACCGTCGCCCACATCCGTCCTGTGCTACAGTTGTCATTATGCCCGCATTCGGCCTGTCCCATCATCATCCGCGCCGCAACGTGCGCCTCGACACGCTGGTCCGGCTGCGCTGGCTGGCGGTGATCGGCCAGACCACCGCCGTGCTGATGGTGCATTTCGGGCTCGATTTTCCGCTGCCGATCTGGCCGTGTCTGGCTGTGATCGCGCTATCGGCCTGGCTCAACATCGCCTTGCGGCTGCGGTTTCACCTGACGCAGCGGCTCGAACCGGATCGCGCCGCCTGGCTTCTGGCCTTCGATATCGCCGAACTGGCGATATTGCTGTTCCTGACCGGCGGCTTGCAGAACCCCTTTGCCTTTCTGTTTCTCGGGCCGGTTCTGCTGTCGGCCACCGCACTGCCGCCACGCTTCACGATCCTGCTCGGCATCTTCGCGGTCGCCTGCGCCACCGTGCTGGTGTTCACGCATTACCCGCTGCCCTGGGACAATGACGATCCGCTGCAACTGCCGCCGATCTACATGATGGGCGTCTGGCTCTCGATCCTGCTGGCGATCGGTTTCATCGGCGTCTATGCGTGGCAGATCACGGAAGAATCGCGCCAGCTCGCCGACGCGCTCGCCGCCACCGAACTGGTGCTGACCCGCGAACAGCATCTCAGCCAACTCGACGGGCTGGCCGCCGCCGCCGCGCATGAACTCGGCACGCCGCTGTCGACCATTTCGGTGATCGCCAAGGAACTCGAGAACGCGATCCCCGCCGAAGCGCCACACGGCGAGGACGTGCGTCTGTTGCGGTCACAAGCGACACGCTGCCGCGATATCCTCGCCAAATTAACCGAACTGTCGTCGAGCGGCGAACCGTTCGACCGAACGACGGTCTCGTCGCTGATCGAGGAAGTCGTCGCGCCACATCGCGATTTCGGTGTCGCCATCGCCGTCAGCGCGCCGCATGACGGCACCCCCGAACCGGTCGGCGCGCGCAACCCGGCGATCCTGTACGGGCTCGGCAATCTGGTTGAGAACGCGGTCGATTTCGCCCACGAACGGGTCGACGTCGCGGTTCGATGGGACGACGAAACCGTCGAGATCGCGATCGGCGACGACGGACCGGGCTTTGCCTCGGATATTCTCGACCGTATCGGCGAACCCTATGTTACCAGCCGCCGCCGCAAGCCGAACGACGACGATGACGAACCGACCGGACTCGGCCTCGGCTTTTTCATCGCCAAGACTTTGCTCGAACGTTCCGGCGCCGCGCTCAACTTCGCCAATCGTGCGCCGCCGCAACGCGGCGCGATGGTTAAATTGCGCTGGAAACGCGCCGATTTCGAACAGCCGACGAGCACCGCCCCGACTTGATTTCGCCACAACGATTGCCAATTGTTCCTGATAACCGCGCACGTTAGACTACGTGCCGGAAATGCCAGCCTGCGGCTTCACCAGCATACGGAATGAAACGTGGACATAGCTTCGAACGACATCGCCGAGATCCCGGCAACCATTGAATTTCTCGGCGAGCGCACCGTGCTGGTCGTCGAAGACGACCGTTCGTTCCTGCAGCGGCTTGCCAAGGCGCTGGAACAGCGCGGCTTCGTCGTTGCAACGGCCGAGTCGGTGGCCGACGGTCTGGTGCAGGTCGAGACATCCGCGCCGGCTTTCGCAGTGGTCGATATGCGGCTCGGCGACGGCAACGGGCTCGACGTGATTTCCGCGCTCAAGCGTCAGCGTCCGGAAGCTCGTGGCATCATCCTCACCGGCTATGGCAACATCGCTACCGCGGTTAATGCGGTCAAACTCGGCGCGGTCGATTATCTGGCCAAGCCGGTCGACGCCGATGACGTCGTCGCCGCCTTGCTGGCGCACGAGAACCCGAAGATCGAGCCGCCTGAGAACCCGATGTCGGCCGACCGGGTGCGCTGGGAACACATCCAGCGCATCTACGAACTGTGCGGCCGCAATGTGTCGGAAACCGCGCGGCGGCTCAGCATGCACCGGCGCACCTTGCAGCGCATTCTGGCCAAGAGGGCTCCGCGATAACGCGGAGCGTCTTCAGCGGAAGACGCGCGCGGCGCTAACCGACATCGCCATAAGGTCCGGTCGGATCGACCAGCGCTTGCAGGCGCAACGCCGCGGCGCGGGCGAACAACAGCATCATCGACTTGCGAGTGGCGGCGGCGAGCTTGTGCTCGGGCGCATCGCTGAGCATATGCGCGCCGAAATGATCGGCAATGATCAGACCGGTATCGGGCGGAAAGATCTCGGTCGGCACCTCCTGCGAGGTCGCGAAGAACAGCCGGTCGCAATGCAGCCGGTAGTCCTGCCATTTCTGGTCGGCACGAAAGTCCGCTATCGAGGACTTGATCTCGACGATCCAGATCGTGCCGCCGCCATCGAGCGCGACCAGATCGGCGCGGCGGCCGGACGGCAAGGCCAGTTCGCTGACGACGCTGAAACCGTGCGCATGCAACAGCCGGGCGGTGCCGCGCGCGACCTGAAGCGCGGTCTCCGACTGGCGGCCGTCGACGGGCGGGACAAGGGGCTTAGCGTTCGGAACCATCGCGCCATTATATGGCGCTTTTGGCCCGCTCCGGAAAGGCTTTCGCCAGCGCGTCGCGGCTGGCCGTCAGCACGCCGCGCTCGGTGATCAGACCGGTAATCAACCGCGCCGGCGTGACGTCGAAGGCGTAATTGGCGACCGGCGAACCGTCCGGCACGACCTGCACCGACACGATGCTGCCGTCCGCCGCCTTGCCGGTCATCACCGCGACCTCTTCCGGACCGCGCTGCTCGATCGGAATTTCCCGGACGCCATCGATGACCGTGAAATCGATGGTCGGAGACGGCAGCGCGACATAGAACGGCACGTTGTTATCGGCGGCGGCCAGCGCTTTGAGATAAGTGCCGATCTTGTTGCAGACATCGCCTTGCGCGGTGACGCGGTCGGTGCCGACGATCACCAGATCGACCATTCCATGCTGCATCAGATGACCGCCGGTGTTGTCCGGAATGACGGTGTGCGGCACGCCATGACGGCCCAGCTCCCACGCCGTCAACGACGCACCCTGATTGCGTGGCCGGGTCTCGTCGGCATAGACGTGAAGCGCGATGCCCTTTTCGTGCGCGGTATAAATCGGCGCCAGCGCCGTGCCCCAATCGACGGCGGCCAGCCAGCCGGCATTGCAATGGGTCAGCACATTGACGCGCTCGCCTTTGGACTTGGTCGCGGCAATCGCCTCGATCAGCACCGAACCGTGCCGGCCGATCGCCTGATTGATGCCGACATCCTCCTCGGCGATCTCACCGGCGCGCTGCAAGGCCGCCGCCGCCCGTTCGTCCTGCGGACGCTCGCGCAACACCGCCGTCATTTCATCAAGCGCCCATTTCAGATTGATCGCGGTCGGCCGCGTCGCGTGCAGGGTTTCGTAAGCGCGGGCCAGACTGTCGTCGGACGCATCCGCCTGCATCGCCAGCCAGACGCCATAGGCCGCCGTGGCGCCGATCAAGGGCGCGCCGCGCACCTGCATCGACTTGATGGCGTGGGCGGCATCGGTGAGCGTCGTCAGGATCAACGTGACGAAGCGATGCGGCAACTGGGTCTGGTCGATGATGCCGACGCTGGCGCCGTCGGCTTCGAGCCAGATGGTGCGCATCGCTTTGCCGTCGATTTTCATGCCCGTCCCTGCCTTGCCCGGTTTGCCGCCTTCGGCCACTCTGCGGCCCGACGCGGAGACTGACTATGCCCATCGATTATGAGACGGAATATGACAATCGCGCGCGCGTGCCGGAACATCCGGCCATCTTTGCGCGCTGGGAGCAAGAGGCGGCGGCCTTTCGCGCCGCAAGGCCGGACGCGGTGCTTGGCCTCGCCTATGGACCGTCGCCACGCCAGTATATCGACCTGTTCCCCGGCCGGAATGCCACCGCCGACGCGCCGCTGGCGATGTTCATTCACGGCGGCTGGTGGCGCTCGCTCGACCCGCGGATGTACAGCCAGCTGGCCGCCTGCCCGAATGCGCAAGGCGTAACCGTCGCGGTCGCCGGCTACGACCTGTGCCCCACGGTGTCGATCGCCACGATCGTCGAACAGCTCCGCGCCGCCTGCCTGCGGCTCTGGCGCGACCACGGCAAGCGGATCTTCGTCTATGGCCACTCGGCCGGCGGCCATCTCGCCGCCTGCATGGCGGCGACCGACTGGCGGAAGCTCGCAGCCGATGCGCCGGACGATCTGGTGCCGGCGGCCTATGCCTTGTCCGGCGTGTTCGACCTGTCGCCACTGCCGAAGATTTCGGTCAACGCCGATCTGCGGCTGACCGACGACGCCGCGCGCGCCATCTCGCCGATCCACTGGACGCCGCCGGCCGGCCGCTCAATCGACATCGCGGTCGGCGCGCTGGAATCGGCGGAGTTCCTGCGCCAGAGCCAGGCCATCGTCGAGGCCTGGCGGCCGGGCGGCGTGCCGATGCGCTACGCGGAAATCGCCGGTGTCAATCATTTCACCATCGTCGATCCATTGACCGATTGCGACAGCGCGATGAGCCGGCGTGTGGTCGAACTGGCGCGACAGGTCCGGGCGATGCCGTTGTAAGCCCTCGCGGGCCGCTAGAACCAGTAACGCCGCGCGAAAGCCACCGTCAGCGCCGCGCCGACCACCACGATCAACACGCGCACGACCTGGCGCGGAATGATCCTTGCGATGCGCGCGCCAATCAACCCGCCGATGATGGTGCCGGCCATCAGCGACAGCGTCTGCGGCCACACCACCACGCCCTGCACGAGAAACACCGACGTGGTGGCGATGCCGTTCATACTGGCGACCAGATTCTTGGTGACGTTGGCCGAGCGATAATCGCCGCCGGTCGCGACCGTGAAAACGCCCAGCATCAGAATGCCGACGCCGGCGCCGAAATAGCCGCCATAGAACGACACCGGCAGCAGCATCTTCAGGCTGGCGAGATTGAAGGTCAGCTCATGGCCGCGATCGGCGGCGCGGTTGCGCAGCCACTGGCTGATGCGTTCGGAGAAGGCGAACAGCACGGTGGCGAAGGCCAGCAACAACGGCACGAAGATCGAGAACATCCGCTCCGGCGTCAGCACAAGCAGCGACGCGCCGAGACCGGCGCCGAGCACCGAGGTGATGACCAGACCGGCGAAGGCGCGGTTGAGCGGCGGCAATTGCGTGTGGTCGGACAAGGCCGCCAGCAGGCTCGCCGGCATCAGGGCGGTGAGGTTGCACACCGCCGCCAGCTGCGGCGAGACGCCGGAGGCGATCAGCGCCGGATAGACCACCACCGCCGCGCCGCCGACGATCGTGGCAATGATCCCGCCCGCGATCCCGGCCAGCACCAACAGCGCGATGTGGATGGGGTCCATGGAACGACTTCACGGATTGGCGCGGGAAGCGCGGCGACACATTCAGCTATCATCCCGGCCAAGCGAAGCGCGAGCCAGGATCCAATAACCCCGGCGGTCGCGGGACGGACAGGCCGGGGCTACTGGGTCCCCGCTTTCGCGGGGACGACAGCTACACTTTAGAAAAACGCCTGAATGCCGGTCTGGGCGCGGCCGAGGATCAGGGCGTGGATGTCGTGGGTGCCTTCGTAGGTGTTGACCGTCTCCAGGTTCTGCGCGTGACGGATCACGTGATATTCGCTGGAGATGCCGTTGCCGCCGTGCATGTCGCGGGCCACGCGGGCGATGTCGAGGGCCTTGCCGCAGTTGTTGCGCTTCATCAGCGAAATCGACGGCGGGGCGGCGCGGCCCTGTTCGATCATGCGGCCGAGCCGCAGACAGCCGGCCAGACCCAGCGCGATCTCTGTCTGCATGTCGGCGAGCTTCTTCTGCACCAACTGCGTCGCGGCGAGCGGCCGGTTGAACTGCTTGCGGTCGAGCGTGTATTGCCGCGCGGCGTGCCAGCAGAATTCGGCGGCGCCCATCACGCCCCAGGCAATGCCGTAGCGCGCATTGTTGAGGCAGCCGAACGGGCCCGACAGGCCTTGCGCGTTCGGCAGCAGGTTTTCATCCGGCACCACGCAGTCGGCGAGCACGATCTCGCCGGTGGTCGAGGCGCGCAAGGACAGCTTGCCCTGGATCTTCGGCGTGGTGAATCCCTTCATGCCGCGCTCGACAATGAAGCCGCGAATGACGCCATCGAGCTTGGCCCAGACCACCGCGATGTCGGCGAAGGGGGCGTTGGAAATCCAGGTCTTGGCGCCGTTGAGCTTGTAGCCACCGGCGACCTTCTCGGCGCGGGTGACCATCGAGCCCGGATCGGAGCCGTGATCCGGCTCGGTCAGGCCGAAACAGCCGACCATTTCACCGGTCGCCAGCTTGGGCAGATATTTGCGGCGCTGCTCTTCGGTGCCGTAGGCATAAATCGGATACATCACCAGCGAGGACTGCACCGACATCGTCGAGCGGTAACCGGAATCGACGCGCTCGATTTCGCGGGCGATCAAGCCATAGCTGACGTAGCCAAGGCCGGCGCCGCCGTATTCCTCGGGGATCGTCGGGCCGAGCAGGCCGAGCTTGCCCATTTCCTTGAGGTTATTGGGATCGTGCTCTTCCTTGAGATAGGCCTCGGTGACGCGCGGCATCAGGTAGTCTTCGGCGAAACCCTTGGCGGTGTCGCGCACCATGCGCTCTTCTTCGGTCAGCTCGAACTCGATGCCGAGCGGGTCCTCCCACTGGAAGTCCCGGTCCTTCAAGATGGTGGGCTTGCTGACGTGCTTCTCGGCGGGCTGCGACATGGAACCTCCAAAACCTCGGTGGCGGATTTATTATAGACCTAAAGTATCTGGGGCAAGCGCCAGGGGCGGCCGAGCCGCGCGAGCATGCGCCATCGCCCGTATTCTTGAAAGGCCCCGGGCAGGCCGCCGTCGGATTTACCGCTCTCAACCGCCCTTTCAAAACGAAGGGCGCGCGGAACGCCGGGGCCCCAACGACCCCGCAGCCCTGTGTACGAAAGTGACGAAGTACACAGGCAATAGTCACCACGAAACCGCCGGTTCCCCGGCATTCCGCGCGCGGTGTTTGTAGGCTTGCTCCGCATCGCCCCCGGTGGTCCCAACATTTCAGGCCCCCTTCGTTACCGAAGGCGA
>WGNB01000048.1 GCA_016124795.1 Rhodopseudomonas sp.
CATGAAATCACCTACCCAGCCGGCGCCGGCCATTTCCCTCGCCGGCGTTAATCTGTCGCTCGGGCAAGGGGCCGCCCGCGTTCATATCCTCAAAGACATTGGCCTGAATATAGGCAACGGCGAGGCGATCAGCCTGATCGGACCGTCCGGCTCCGGCAAATCGACGCTGCTGATGGTTATGGCCGGCCTGGAACGCGCCGACAGCGGCACCGTCACGGTCGCCGGCGAGGAACTGGGCACGCTCAACGAGGACGCGCTGGCGCGGTTCCGCGGACGACACGTCGGGATCGTGTTTCAGTCCTTCCATCTGATCCCGACCATGACGGCGCTGGAAAATGTCGCGGTGCCGCTCGAACTGGCCGGCGTATCCGACGCCAATGACCGCGCCCGTGCCGAACTCGAAAGCGTCGGGCTGGCCGCGCGGCTGCATCATTACCCAGCCCAACTTTCCGGCGGCGAACAACAACGGGTCGCGGTGGCCCGCGCGCTGGCGCCCAATCCGGCCATTCTGGTGGCCGACGAGCCGACCGGCAATCTCGACGAGGACACCGGCCGGCAGATCGTCGACCTGCTGTTCGCCGGGCATGAGAAGCACGGCGCGACCCTCGTGCTGGTCACCCACGACAATACGTTGGCGCAGCGCTGCGGTCGGGTCGTGCGCCTGCGCTCCGGCCGCATCCAGGGCGAAGCATGAGCGACACCATCAGCCCGCGCTGGCTTCCGCTGCGCTTTGCCCTGCGCGAGATGCGCGGCGGCCTCAGCGGCTTTTATATTTTCATCGCCTGCATCGCGCTCGGCTCGATGGCGATTGCCGGGGTCGGCTCTCTGGCCGCCAGTCTCGCCGACGGTCTGGCCCGGCAAGGCCAGGTCATTCTCGGCGGCGACCTGTCGTTCTCGCTGATCCAGCGCGAAGCCGACGCCAAGGAAGCCAGGTTCCTGCACGATCACGGCACGGTGTCGAGCGCCGCGACATTGCGCGCGATGACCCGCACACATAACGGCGAAGCCACGCTGGTCGAACTCAAGGCGGTCGATAATGCTTATCCGCTGTTCGGCGCGGCAAAGCTCGATCCCGTCATGTCGCTCGATCAAGCGCTAGCCAAGCGCGAAGGCGTCTATGGCGCGGTCGCCGATCCAACCTTGATGGCGCGGCTGGCGCTCAAGCCGGGCGCGCGGGTCAACGTCGGCACCGCGACTTTCGAAATCCGCGCCACGCTGACCGACGAGCCCGACAAACTCGCCGGCGGCATTGGTTTCGGTCCGCGCCTGATGATCGGTGAGGATGCCTTGCGCGCCACCGGCCTGATCCAGCCGGGCAGTCTGGTGCGCTGGCGCTATCGCGTTCGGTTGCCGCAAAGCAGCGACACCGACGCCGCCGCGAAAACAGTGACCGAACTGGCGCGCAAGGAACTGCCGCAAGCCGGCTGGGAGATCCGCAACCGCAACAACGCCTCGCCGCAACTGCAAAGAAACGTCGAGCGATTCACCCAGTTTCTCACCATCGTCGGCCTGACCGCCTTGCTGGTCGGCGGCGTCGGCGTCGCCAACGCGGTGAAAAGTCATCTCGATCGCCGTCGCGCCAGCATCGCAACGCTGAAAGCGCTGGGCGCCAGCGGCCGCCGCGTCTTCGCGATCTATCTCAGTCAAGTGATGATCCTGGCCCTGATCGGCGGCGCAATTGGCGCCGTGCTTGGCGCGATCATGCCCTTCGCGGTGTCATGGGCTTTCGGCGCGATCATTCCGATTCCGTTGATCCCGGCGCTACATCCGTCCGAACTCGTGCTGGCTATGGTTTACGGACTGTTAACGGCGCTGGCCTTCGCGCTCTGGCCGCTCGGCCGCGCGCATGATGTGCCGGTCGGCGCGCTGTTTCGCGACGTGGTCGCGGCGCAGCCGAGCTGGCCTCGTCGCATCTATGTCGCGCTGACCGTTGCCGCCGTTCTGACGCTCGGCACGCTCGCCATTCTGCTGGCCTATGACCGGCGTGTCGCCATCCTTTATGTCGCGGTCGCGGCCTGCGTCTTTATCCTGCTGCGGCTGGTCGGCTCTTTGCTGATGTGGCTCGCCCGGCACGCGCCGCGCCCCCGGTCGACCGGCTTGCGCATGGCGGTCGCCAATATCTACCGGCCCGGCGCGTTGACGCCGACCATTGTCCTGTCGCTCGGCCTTGGCATCGCGCTGCTGGTGACGGTGATCGAGATCGACGGCAATTTGCGCAACCAGTTCGCCAACGAGCTGCCGGCGAAAGCACCTTCGTTCTATTTCCTCGACATCCCGGCCGATCAGGCCAAACCGTTCGACGACTTCGTTCGCGCGCAGGCGCCCGCCGCCAAAGTCGAGGAAGTGCCGATGCTGCGTGGCCGCATCATCTCGGCGCGCGGTGTGCCGGCGCAGGACCTCAAGCCAAGCGACGACGCCGCCTGGGTGCTGCAAAGCGATCGCGGCATCACTTACAGCGGCACCGTGCCGGAAGGCTCGCGCGTCGTCGAAGGGAAATGGTGGGGACCGGACTATAACGGCCCGCCGCTGGTCTCGTTCGAGAAGAAGATCGCCGACGGACTCGGCCTGAAGCTCGGCGATCCGATCACGGTCAATGTGCTGGGTCGCAACATCACGGTCAAAATCGCCAATATGCGATTGGTCGACTGGCAAAGCCTCGGCATCAATTTCGTCATGGTGTTTTCGCCGCACGCCTTCGACGGCGCACCGCACACCCACCTGGCGACGCTGACTTATCCCGGCGGCGGCACCACCGCACAAGAAACCGCCGTCATCCGCGCGGTGGCCAAGGACTACCCGATGGTCACCACGGTCCGGGTCAAGGACGCGCTCGACGCCATCGGTACGATCATCGCCAATCTGGTCATCGCCATCCGTGGCGCTTCGGCGTTAACCTTGCTCGTCGCGGCTTTGGTGCTGGGCGGCGCCCTGGCCGCCGGCCATCGCCACCGGGTCTATGACGCGGTCATTCTGAAAACCCTGGGCGCCACCCGGCTGCGGCTTTTGGCCGCCTACACCATCGAATATCTGCTGCTCGGCGCGGCCACCGCGGTGTTCGGTGTCCTGAGCGGATCGCTGACCGGCTGGCTGATCGTCACCGAGCTGATGCACCTGAAATTCACCTGGCAACCCTGGCCGGCGCTGATCGCCACCGCTGGAGCCATTATGGTCACCATCGCTCTGGGACTGGCCGGCACATTTTCCGCCCTAGGGCAGAAGCCGGCGCCGATATTGCGCAATTTGTAGCGACATTAGGCCGCGTGCGACGGCGGAGCCTGCCGAAAGGGCTTGTTTTCGGCTATAATCAGGACGCAAAGGCGAACATTAAGTCTCGGCAAGGAAGCAGGCCATCTTCAGGCCATATCTGGCGCGGAGGCTCAGTAGTCACTAGATTTGCTCCAGGTTCTGAGAGACACGAGCGCGACGGCATTAGCCAGCGCGCCTGACGTGAACCGGCTTCGACAGGTTAAAAGCCGGGCCATAGAGAGGGAAACTTCGATGTCGAATTTCGACCGTAACCCAGCCGCCCGCGGTTTCGGCGCAGCCGGACAGGCCGCCGCCGTCGACGCGGGTCTGCGCGCCTACATGATCCGGATCTACAACTACATGGCGTCCGGCGTGGCCCTGACCGGCGTGGTCGCCTATCTGACCTTCAACGCCGCCGTCGTCACCGGCCCGAACGGCGCGATCACCGGCCTGACCTCGTTCGGCCAGGCGATCTTCGGCGGACCGCTGACCATCGTGCTGTTTCTCGCCACGCTGGGCATCGTCTTCTTCCTGAGCTTCCGCATCAACAAGCTGCAAGCCTCGACCGCGCTGTTCCTGTTCATGGGCTACGCGGCGTTGCTCGGCCTGATGCTGTCGTCGGTATTTCTGCAATACACCGGCACCTCGATCACCCGCACCTTCTTCATCTCGGCGGCGTCGTTCGGGGCCCTGAGCCTGTATGGCTACACCACGCAGCGCGATCTCTCGCCGATCGGCTCGTTCCTGATCATGGGCCTGTTCGGCCTGATCCTGGCGATGGTGGTCAACATCTTCCTGAAGAGCACCGGTCTCGACTTCGCGATCTCGGCGATCGGCGTTCTGATCTTCGCCGGCCTGACCGCCTGGGATACCCAGAAGATCAAGGAGATGTATTCGGCTTATGACGACGGCACCGTCGCCGGCCGCAAGGCGGTGATGGGCGCGCTGACGCTCTATCTCGACTTCATCAACCTGTTCCTGTTCCTGCTGCGTTTCATGGGCGACCGTCGCTAAGCCCTCCGCCAAGAACAGATCGGATAAGCGCCCCGGCCTCGTGCCGGGGCGTTTTTGTTTGTGCTAGCGTTGCCGTCGCATGACCGACCTCACCATCCGCCCGGCGCACCCCTCCGACATCCCGGCCATCGCCCGCATTTACGCGCACGCCGTGCTGCATGGCACCGCGACTTTCGAGCTTGAACCGCCGGACGAAGCCGAAATGACCCGGCGGATGCAGACGCTGCTCGACGGCAAGTTTCCCTATTTCGTCGCCGACATCGACGGCCAGGTCGCGGGCTATGCCTATGCCGCGCCGTTCCGGCCGCGGCCGGCCTATCGCTTCACCGTCGAAAACTCGGTCTATATCGCCCCGGACATGCAGCGGCGCGGCGTCGGCAAGGCGCTGATCATGAAGCTCATCGAAACCTGCACCGCCCTTGGCTTCCGCCAGATGATCGCGGTGATTGGCGACAGCGCGCAGGTGGCCTCGATCGGCGTCCATGCTGCCTGCGGCTTCACACCAGCCGGCAACCTCAAATCAGTCGGCTGGAAGTTCGGCCAATGGCTCGATACACCGCTGATGCAGATCGCGCTCGGTGACGGCAGCGTGACAACGCCAACCTAATTTCCAACCACCGCCAGTTGCTTGTCGATGACCCGCAGCAC
This sequence comes from Rhodopseudomonas sp., assembly GCA_016124795.1. Lineage (GTDB taxonomy): Bacteria > Pseudomonadota > Alphaproteobacteria > Rhizobiales > Xanthobacteraceae > Pseudolabrys. Next base: position 4,909 of record WGNB01000048.1, read on the forward strand.
GCGGTCGAGTTCATGGCCGCGCCGCATGATCAGGCCGGTGGCGGAGATCACGCTATAGGCGCCCTGACGCTGCTCGAGCTTCGGGTTCTTTTCGATCCGGTACAGCGGTACTTCCGACGAGCGCCGGAATACCGAGAACACCGCGCGGTCTTTCAGAAAATCAATGGCGTAGTCACGCCACTCGCCGGCGGCGACCATGCGACCGTAGAGATCGAGGATGCGCCGCAGTTCACGGCGGTTAAAAGTCACCTGATTGAGCGCATTAACGGGAGTGGCGGCCGTTCGCGCCGGATTGCCACCCCCGGGGAACTGGCTGGGTTCGATATCGCCGGATCCGAATGCCATCGGCGCCTCCTTTTCTTCAGACTGTCATGATCGCGCTGTCGGAGTTCGGCGGCAAGAGGCACAATCGGGCGGGCTAACGCGCAGAAACGTCGAAAACCGGCGCTTTGCCGATCACGAATTCGTTAAATCCGCGCACAATAACGCCCAATTTCGGTCAATCGGCGGTCACGAGGCTTTGGGATAACAGCATCGTTGCCTCAAGGCCCGGTCCGGTTCGACCTCTGGATTCCTCAGCCCCCCAGCCCCCCGGGGGTCGACCGACCGGGCCGGTTTGGTTCGTAGAGTTTGCGTTGAGATTCAATCCCCCAAGTCTTACGGGCTGGCCAGTCGCCGGCCCGTTTTTTTGTTCGACGGCCAATCACGCCGCCGCCGTGAAGCGCCGGTCAAACCGCCTTGAGCCTTGAAAGATAAACGCGCGCCGGCAGCACTAGCGAGCCAGCCACGCCGTGGCACCGCTGACGCGGGCATCACGCGATCAGAATGGGACGCGGCGTTTCAAAAGTGGATTTCAGCGCAACGCGACCGTCGCCGCGCCGAGCATCAGGCCGGGCTTGGCGTCACCGCCGCTTTGCACAATCACGGCAAGTTCGTTGACGTCCTTGAGTGCGAAATCGGCATCCGGCAATTGGCTCAGCGGCAGGCTGAAGGTCTCGGCCTTGCCGGTCCAGACGCCAAGCTTGACCCAGCGACGCGCGACATTGTGATAGGTCAGCGTTCGGCCGCTGTTCTCGCCGCGGCCGATGACGACCTGGGCATTGGCAGTCAAGGGACATAACCAGATTTCAGCGCTCACGTTCTGCGCCTTCAATGTACCCTCGGCGGCCTGAACCGTAACCATGACCGTGCCGTTGGCAACAGTTACCGCCACCGGCAAGGACAAAGGCGCATCGAGCTTGTCGGTCGACGCAATCGCTTTTTCGATGGCCGCCTTATCGCTGCCCAGCACATGAACAACGCCATTGACCACGGCTTGCGGCGTATAGACTTCACGATCGCCGCGCGCGACCGAATAGGCACGCTGCCGCAGCGAATGACCGTGCAGCGCCAGGGTGTCCTTCCAGCCGAGATAATCCCAGTAATCGACGGGCAAGCTCATCACGATCAAAGACGGATCGTGCGCCAGTTCGCCCATCAGCCGGTCGGCCGGCGGACAGGACGAACAGCCCTGGCTGGTGAAGAGCTCAACTACCGCACGCGGCGACCCGGCATAAGCCTTCGACGCGCCGGCCAAGGACAATCCGGCGACTGTCAATCCGGTCAGGGTCACGCCGATAAAAGCCGCAGCACAAGCCGCGGTCAGGTGCCGGTTGTTCATAGCGATCCCACGTTTGACGGCCCCCGCGCCCATTGCCGTACAAGCCGCATTTAGATCGCTTCGTCGATCACCCGCCACTCACTTCACAGTGAGGGGCGGGTGAAGACGGGGCATCGGAACGCGATCAGCCCGCGAGCTGACGCAGCACGTATTGCAGAATGCCGCCGCTCTTGAAGTAGTCGAGCTCATCGAGGGTATCGATGCGGCACAGCAACGGCACGTTCTTGACGCTGCCGTCGGCGAAGGTGATTTCCGCCGTCAACTTCTGACGCGGCTTCAAATCGCCTTCCAGACCGCGGATCGTGACTTTTTCGTCGCCCTTGAGACCGAGCGACTTCCACGACGTGCCCGGCTCGAAGTTCAGCGGAACGACGCCCATGCCGATCAGGTTCGAACGATGGATACGCTCGAACGATTCGGTGATGACGGCGCGGATGCCGAGCAGAACGGTGCCCTTGGCCGCCCAGTCACGCGACGAACCGGTGCCGTATTCCTTGCCACCGAAGATCACCAGCGGCACCTGTTCGGCCTTGTACTTCATCGCAGCGTCGTACATCGACATCTGCTGCTTGTCCGGATAGTGGATCGTAACGCCGCCTTCGACGCCCGGCACCATCTGGTTCTTGATGCGGATATTGGCGAAAGTGCCGCGCATCATCACCTGATGATTGCCACGGCGGGTGCCGTACTGGTTGAAGTCGATCGGACGAACCTGGTGATCGCGCAGGTATTCGCCCGCCGGGCTGTCCTGCTTGATCGATCCGGCCGGCGAGATGTGGTCGGTCGTGATCGAGTCGCCGAGCAGCGCGATGACGCGAGCGCCGACGATATCCTCAAGCGGCTTCGGAGCCTTCTTCATGCCTTCGAAGTAAGGCGGGTTCTGGACATAGGTCGAGCGATCGTCCCAGTCATAGGTCAGGCCGCCCTTGACGCTGATCTTGCGCCAATGGGTGTCGCCCTTGAACACGTCGCTGTACTTCTTGGCGAACAGCTTCTTGGTCACGTTCTTCGACACGAAGCTGCCGATTTCCTTGTTGGTCGGCCAGATGTCCTTCAGATAGACGTCCTTGCCCTTCTGATCGGTACCGACCGGTTCCTTGGCCAGGTCGACATTCATCGAACCGGCGATGGCATAGGCAACGACCAGCGGCGGCGACGCCAGGTAGTTGGCGCGCACGTCGGCATTGACGCGACCTTCGAAGTTACGGTTACCCGACAGCACCGCGGCAGCGACCAGGTCGCCGTCGTTGATCGCTTTCGAGTTTTCCGGCGGCAACGGGCCGGAGTTACCGATACAGGTGGTGCAGCCGTAGCCGACGAGATTGAAGCCGAGCTTGTCGAGGTCCTTCTGCAAGCCCGAATTCTCGAGATATTCGCCAACCACCTGCGATCCCGGAGCCAGCGAGGTCTTGACCCACGGCTTGGACGTCAGGCCCTTGGCCGCCGCCTTGCGGGCAAGCAAACCGGCGCCGATCATCACGTTCGGGTTCGAAGTGTTGGTGCAGGAGGTGATGGCCGCGATCACGACGTCACCGTGGCCGATATCGTATTTACCGCCTTCGACCGGCACGCGCTTCTTGGCTTCGGCCGCTTTGCCGAATTCCTTGTCCATCGAACCGGCAAAGCCCGACTTGACGTCCTTGAGCGCGACGCGGTCCTGCGGGCGCTTCGGACCGGCGAGCGACGGCACGACGGTCGCGAGATCGAGCTTGAGCACGTCGGTGAACATCGGGTCCGGCGTTTCCTTGACCCGGTACATGCCCTGCGCCTTGGCGTAGGCGGCGACCAGCTTCACCAGATCCGTATCGCGGCCGGTGTCCTTCAGGAACTGGATGGTATCTTCGTCGACCGGCGAAAAGCCGCAGGTCGCGCCATATTCCGGCGCCATGTTGCCGAGCGTCGCGCGGTCGGCAATGGTCAGGTGGGTCAGACCCGGGCCGAAGAACTCGACGAACTTGCCGACCACGCCACGGGCGCGCAGCGCCTGGGTGACGGTCAGCACGAGGTCGGTCGCGGTGACGCCTTCCTTGAGCTTGCCGGTCAGCTTGAAGCCGATCACTTCCGGCAAGGTCATCGACAGAGGCTGGCCGAGCATGGCCGCTTCGGCTTCGATGCCGCCGACGCCCCAACCGAGCACCGACACGCCGTTGACCATCGTGGTGTGCGAGTCGGTACCGACCAGGGTGTCCGGATAGGCGACTTCCATCGATACGGTCTTGCCGCCGACCTTCATCTTTTCCTTACGGGTCCAGACGACGCGCGACAGGTATTCGAGGTTGACCTGATGGCAGATGCCGGTGCCGGGCGGCACGACGCGGAAATTGTCGAACGAACGCTGCGCCCATTTCAGGAACTGGTAGCGCTCCTGGTTCTGGCGGTATTCCTCTTCAACGTTCTTCTTGAATGCCTGATTGGTGCCAAAGAAGCTGACCGCAACCGAGTGGTCGATCACCAGATCGACGGGCACCAGCGGATTGATCTTCTCGGGGTCGCCACCGAGCTCGCTCATCGCATCGCGCATCGCGGCGAGATCGACCACCGCCGGCACGCCGGTGAAGTCCTGCATCAGCACGCGGGCAGGGCGGAACGCGAACTCATGGGTCGAGGTCTTGGTCTTGAGCCATTGTGCCACCGCGACGATGTCGTCCTTGGTCACCGTGCGCCCGTCTTCGTTGCGCAGAAGGTTTTCCAGCAGAACCTTCATCGAGAACGGCAGGCGCGAAATGCCCTTCAGGCCGTTCTTTTCGGCGACCGGGAGGCTGTAATAAGCGTAGGCCTTGCCACCCACCTTGAGGGTTTTCAGGCATTTGAAACTATCGAGAGACGTCATGTCGGTGTTTCCATTCCCGGCGGGGACAACGGCGGTGATTTGGTCTAAGTACTTGGCAAAACGCAGTTTTTCGTGCCGAAGATTGGCTTGGCCGAATACCTTTACGTAACGCCGCAAGTGCTGGCTTATAAAGGCTTTTCACGGCTGACGCCACAATGGCTGGGACAATTCTAAAAGATGACAGGAAATTTGATGAGTTGGACGGCGCGCAAGGCAGACCCGCATTACGGGCTTATCGCCGACCCGGTCAGGCAGCAGCCGTAATGCAACTTCGTAGCGAGAATCTGACCTGCGAGCGCGGTGGCCGCACGGTGTTTGCCGGCGTGAACTTCACCGTCGATAGCGGCGCGGCACTGGTGGTGACCGGCCGCAACGGCGCCGGCAAATCGACGTTGTTACGGGTACTGGCCGGGCTGCTGCGAATCGCCAGCGGACGCCTCGAACTGACCGGCGGCGCGAACGAGGCAACATTGCCGGAACAGGCCCATTACCTCGGCCACCTCGACGCGGTGAAACCGTCTCTATCGGTACGCGAGAATTTGACCTTCTGGGCGTCCTATCTCGGTGCACCGCACGGCGCGCCCATGGACCCGGCTCTCGATGCGGTCGGGCTTGGCCATCTCGCCGATCTGCCGGCGGCCTACCTGTCGGCCGGCCAGAAGCGACGCCTGTCGATCGCGCGGCTGGTCGCAGTGAAGCGACCAGTCTGGCTACTCGACGAACCGACCTCGGCGCTCGACAGCCAGTCGCAAGACCGGCTCGCCGCTTTGATGGCCGACCATCGCGCCACCGGCGGCATGATCGTCGCGGCGGCGCACGGCCCGATCGGGCTCGAAAGCTTCAGCGAACTGAAGATGGGACAGTCATGACCGCATTCCTGGCCTTGCTGACCCGCGACATGCGACTGGCTGTGCGCGTCGGCGGCGGCGCGCTGATCGGCGCATTATTCTATCTGATCGTCGTGGTGATGATGCCCTTCGCCATCGGCCCCGACCTCAATCTGCTCGGCCGCATCGGCCCGGCGATACTGTGGCTCGGCGCGCTGCTGGCCAGCCTGCTCGCGCTCGACCGGCTGTTCGCCACCGACAACGACGACGGCTCGCTCGACCTGCTGATGATGAGCGCGATGCCGCTCGAACTGGCGGTCGTGGCCAAGGGCATCGCCCATTGGCTGACCACCGCGCTGCCGTTGATCGTCATCACGCCGGTGCTTGGCCTGATGCTCAACGTCGACCTGCCGGCGATGGGCTGGGTGGCGCTGACCCTGCTCGCCGGAACCCCGGCGCTGACCTTCATCGGGCTGATCGGCGCCGCCTTGTCGGTGGCATTACGCCGCGGCGGCCTGCTGCTGGCGATCCTGGTGTTGCCGCTCACCATTCCGGTGCTGATTTTCGGCGTCTCCGCCGCCAACGCGGCGATCGTCGGACCCGCGCCATTCGGCCCACCTTTCACCATTCTTTGCGCGCTATCCTTGGCCAGCCTGGTGCTGGGGCCGTTCGCGGCAGCGGCGGTGCTGCGGCAAGGTCAGGAATAGCGTTCAAAGCTCATTTTTGCAGACAAACGCCGGCAATCGACATTGATCAACGTCATTGCCGACACCGTATCCGCTGACTAAAAGGCCACTCATGGCTGTCATCGATCTCGCCAATCCGACCCTGTTTCTCAGACTGGTCAACCGCGTGCTGCCTTGGCTGACGGCAGCGACGGTGCTGGTCTTCGCCTACGGTCTCTATCGCGTTGCCGGCTCGCCCGACGACTATCAGCAGGGCGCGACCGTCAAGATCATGTATCTGCATGTGCCGGCCGCCTGGCTGGGCATGATGGGCTGGGGCCTGATGACGGTGGCGGCCTTCGGCACGCTGGTCTGGCGCCACCCGCTCGCCGACGTCGCCGGCAGGGCGGCGGCCCCGATCGGCGCGGCCTTCACCCTGATCTGCCTGATCACCGGCTCATTGTGGGGCCGGCCGACCTGGGGCACCTATTGGGTGTGGGACGCGCGGCTGACCTCGGTGCTGGTGCTGTTTCTGCTGTATCTGGGCATGCTGGCGCTGTACTGGACCGCCGAAGATCCGAACCGCGGCTCGCGCGCGGCGGCGATCCTGGCGCTGGTCGGCGCGGTGAATATCCCGATCATCAAATTCTCGGTCGACTGGTGGAACACGCTGCATCAGCCGGCCTCGATCCTGCGCATGGGCGGCTCGGCGATCGCGCCGTCAATTCTGTGGCCGCTGCTGATCATGGCGGTCGCTTTTACGCTGCTGTTTTTCACGCTGCATCTGGCGGCGATGCGCAATGAAATTTTGCGCCGGCGCGTCCGCTCGATGCGGATGATGCAGGCACAGGAACAAGCGCAGGACTATGTCGAGGCGCGCGCATGATCTTGGGCATGAACCTGGGACCGCACGCTATCTTCATCGAGGCCTCTTACCTCGTCACTGCGGTCTTGGTGGTCGCATTGATCCTCTGGATCGTGCTCGACTACGCGGCGCAGCGCCGCATTCTGGACGATTTCAGCGCCCGCGGCCTGCGCCGGCGCTCTCAGGATCCGCGCGAGGGTTCATCATGACCAGCACATCGGATAGCGGCGCACCGGTCAAACGGCGCAATTTCCTCGTGCTGCTGCCCCTGCTGGTTTTCATCGGCATCGCGGCGCTGTTCCTGTTCGGACTTGGCGAAGGCGACCCGTCGAAACTGCCGTCGGCCCTGATCGGCAAACCGGTGCCGGTCACCAACCTGCCGCCCATCGAGGAACTCAGCCAGAACGGCAAGCCGGTGCCGGGGCTGAACAACGCGACGCTGTCCGGCAAGGTATCGCTGGTCAACGTCTGGGCGTCGTGGTGCGTGCCGTGTCACGACGAGGTGCCGTTCCTCGAACAATTGTCGCACGACAAACGCATTCAACTGGTCGGCATCAATTACAAGGACGCGCCGGACAACGCCCGGCGCTTCCTCAACCGCTACGGCAATCCCTTCATGGCCGCTGGCGCCGATCTGAAAGGCCGCACCTCGATCGACTGGGGCGTCTATGGCGTACCGGAAACCTTCCTGGTCGGCCGCGACGGCCGCATCGCCTACAAGCTGGTCGGGCCGATATCGGCGGCGAACCTGAAAGCCGTGCTCGAACCGGAAATCGAGAAGGCGCTGAAGTGAAGGCGCTGCCTCTGTCCGAGGTCTATGCGCTGCTCGAACCCGGACCGGTCGTGCTGCTCGCCACCGCGCGCAAAGGCCGGCCGAACGTCATGACGATGTCATGGCATATGATGATGGAATTCGAGCCGCCGCTGATCGGCTGCGTCTGTAGCGGCGCCAATTACAGTTTCGAGGCCTTGAACAAGACCGGCGAATGCGTGATCGCGCTGCCGGCGCGCAAGCTCGCATCGAAGGTGGTCAAGGTCGGCAATTGCTCCGGCCGCGACACCGACAAATTCAAATCCATCGGCCTGACGCCGGTTCAGGCTTCAATGGTGCAAGCGCCGCTGATCGCGGAGTGCTTCGCCAACCTGGAATGCAAGGTCGCCGACCGACGAATGACGAACCGCTACAACATGTTCGTGCTCGAAGTCGTACAGGCCTGGCGCGATCCGAAACAGAAGTCCGCCAAGACCATCCACCATCACGGCTTCGGCAAATTCGTCGTCGACGGGCCGAGCATCACGCTGAAATCGAAGATGCGATGACGCTTTAACGTCGTCACTCGTCCTTCGGCTCGATCGCGTATTTCATCAGCAGCGGATATTGCAGCGCGCCGAACAGGAACGTCAGCGGCACCACGCCGAACAGCTTGAAGCTGACCCAGAAATCGGTTGACTGCGTGCGCCACACGACTTCGTTAACGACGGCCAGCAGCAGGAAGAATAACGCCCAGCGCCAGGTCAGCTTGCGCCAGCCTTCCTCGGTGAGATGAAACACCGAGTCGAACAATAAACCGAGCAACGGCTTGTTGAAATAAAGCCCGCCCAGGAGCGCGCCGCCAAACAGCAGATAAATGATGGTCGGCTTGAGCTTGATAAACAGGTCGTCGTGCAGCACCAGCGTCAATCCGCCGAAAACAAACACAATGACGGCGGTGACCAGCGGCATGATCTCGATGCGGCGCACCAACACGTAAGCCACCGCCAGCGCCGCCAGAACCGCCACCATGAAGGCTCCGGTCGCGATATAAATGCCGAACTTCGAATTGGCGGCGAAGAACAGGATCAGCGGCCCGATATCGAGAACGAGCTTGAGCGTCGGGTTGAGTTTATTTGGTGGCTTCGTATGTGTCATCGCAAATCGAATCTGCCTTCTACCCCATCAACAATGATCTCTTCTATTAGCTCCTTATGCCATACGCGTCCCACTTGGGCAGAAAATTCATCATCGGCTCCATATCGACCGGAGTATACTCCTAAAAATCGAGTCTTTACGCTTGGGCTCACTTCCACGCCACCGTTATCCATCAAAGCAATTCCAACAGATCGCGCATAAACAGGCGCTCCCGACATCCCCTCCCGCGTAGCGCTATCTACAAGAAAAATTGGTAAGCCACCTACGGGAAAACTAAACTCGGTCGCAATGGTACCCCTTTTCCAAATTGGGAGGATCTCCTGAAGGGCAAGTCCTTTTGGAAAGCCAACAATAAATACGTCAGCGCCAACCCTAGTTGATAAAGGCGCCTCACTATCTTGCTCATTTACACAATAAAATTTTATTTCGGACCCCTGACCTATCTCCGGAACTCTAAGTACAGCGATGTCAACATTTTGGCCATGATCTCGATGTTGACGCCAGAGGCTCCTCCCGTTGTCATCGATCAATGAAAGCCATAAATCTCTGCGAAAATGTCCAATAGTCGTTTTGTGAGCAAAAAGGGCAACGCGATTTGGAATCGAACCATTTTTGGTATCTAACGACTGTCCATCGTTAGGATTTCGACCCGACATTACATGCCAGTTCGAAACTAAAAAAACGTTGTCTCCCGACTTATAAAAGAACCCCGTAGCGGAGCTTAGATCAACATCATTGAACCGCGGAAATAGCGGAATTGAAGCGACGCTAATTGGATCAAGCATCGGCATCTCTAATATCTACTCCGTCCCCATAATCGCGCGCGCGAAATCGTGCGCCGTGAACGGCGCCAGATCGTCGACACCCTCGCCAACGCCGATAAAGTGCACCGGCAATTTGAAGCGCTCGGCGATCGCCACCAGAATGCCGCCGCGCGCTGTGCCGTCGAGCTTGGTCATCACCAGGCCGGTCACGCCGGCAACCTTGGTGAAAGTCTCCACCTGGCTGAGGGCGTTCTGGCCAACGGTCGCATCAAGGACCAGCAGCACGGCATGTGGCGCCGTCGGCTCGACCTTGCGCATGACGCGCACGATCTTTTCCAGTTCGCTCATCAGTTCGGCGCGGTTCTGCAATCGGCCGGCGGTATCTATCAACACGATGTCCGAACCGTCGGTCCTGGCCGCCGTCAGCGCCTCGAAGGCCAGACTCGCCGGATCGGAACCTTGCGTCCGCGCCATCACGGTCGCGCCCGTGCGCTCACCCCAGATTTTCAACTGTTCGATGGCGGCGGCGCGGAAAGTATCACCGGCGACCAGCATCACCCTCTTTCCGTCGGCGCGGAATTTAGCGGCCAGCTTGCCAATTGTAGTCGTCTTGCCCGCACCGTTGACGCCGGCGACCAGGATAACGAAAGGCGACCCGGTCACCTCAAGCGGCCGGGCGACCGGACCTAGCACTTTCTCGACCTCGGCGGCGAGCAACGCCCGCAACTCCTCCGGCGCGATACCCTTCTCATAGCGGCCGGAACGAAGCTGAGCGGCGATCCGCTCGGCAAAGCCGACGCCGAGATCGGCGCGGATCAGCTCGTGCTCCAGGTCTTCCAGCGTGTCGGCATCAAGTTTGCGCTTGGTCACCAGGTCGGCGATCGTCCCGCCGAGCGAGGCGGAACTGCGCTTCAGGCCGGCGCTGAGCCGCCGCCACCAACCGGTTTTCTGTGTGCTGTCGTTCATGCTGGGCTCGTGATACCCGTTTCGGCATGGCACTGAAAGCCAAGAAAATGTCCCGGAATCCAGGGCTGGACTCCGGCGACGCGACAGCCACTCGCGCTCCGGAATAACGGTACTTTGATGACCCCCGACGAAATGCTCGCCCGCCTGCTGTACCGCGACGGCATGATGCTGGTGATCGACAAGCCGGCCGGCCTGTCGGTCCACCGCGGGCCGAAGGGCGGCGCCAGCCTGGAGGATTATTTCGACGTGCTGCGCTTCGGCCTGCCGCGGATGCCGGCCCTGGCGCACCGCCTCGACAAGGATACGTCCGGCTGCCTCGTACTCGGACGCCACCGCAAGGCACTGGCGCTGCTCGGCAAGCTGTTCAAGAACGGCCAGGTCGGCAAGACTTATTGGGCCGTGGTCGAGGGCGGCCCGGCCGAGGACACCGGCCGCATCGACATGCCGCTCGGCAAGCTCGACGAAAATCGCGGCTGGTGGATGAAGCCGGACCCCGACGGCAAGCCGGCCGTCACGTTATGGACCGTGATGGGGCGCGCCGACGGCAAGACCTGGCTAGCGCTCGAACCGCTCACCGGACGCACCCATCAATTGCGCGTCCATTGCGCCGAGATGGGCTGGCCAATTCTCGGCGACAATGTTTACGGCAGCGCACCGCGCACCGGCGGGCCGCCGCTGCACCTGCATTCGCGCGAGATCGTGGTGCCGATTTCCAAAAACAAGCCGGCGGTGGTGACACAAGCGCCCGCGCCGGAGCATATGCGCGAGATGCTGCGGGCTTGCGGATGGAAAGAAGAGGCGTCGACCCCGACGCCAGCTCACGAAAACGGTGAAGCAGAAGCCCAGACAACCGGCGCTTGATCATCTTTCGTCACCGCCCAAACCAACGGCAACCGACGTCAATACAGCACCGATTTGATCTTTTCCGGCATGTCGCGGTCGTAAGCATCGCCGCCGAATTGGCCGGCGCTCAAATTTGCGATGATGGTGCCGGTCGACGGCAGGCTCTTACGGTCGATCTTGGTGTCCTCGTTCCACAATTTCGAACGGACGACCGCCTTCGAGCAATGGAAGAAGATCGTTTCAATGTGAACGATCAGAACGCTGCGCGGCAATTTGCCGTTGACCGCGCAACTTTGCATCAGTTCGGGATCGATCGAAATCGACGCACGGCCATTGACTCGCAAGGTCTCGCCGATGCCGGGAATGAGAAACAGCAAGGCGATGCGCGGATCGCGTATGATGTTGCGAAAGCCGTCGATGCGATTGTTGCCGGGCCGGTCCGGAATGGCGAGCGTCTTATCGTCGAGAATGCGGACAAAGCCGGGCGCATCGCCTTTCGGCGAACAATCGAGACCTTCCGGACCGGCCGTCGCGATCGTCACGAACGGCGCGGCCTCGATCAATTTGCGATAATCGGCGTTGATATGGTCAATTTCCTTCAGGATCGCGGTCGGCAGAACCTCACCATAGAGCGCATCGAGTTGCTCCATGGTCGTAACCAGATGGTCTTCGGCGGCCATGCCGTCCTCCCTATGCTGCGATCAGTTGCCGGCCATCATGCGCCGCCACCATCAGATCGACAATCAAACCGGGCGCAACCGGAGCATTCAGTCGCACCGGCGTGAATTGCTCGGTGCGGCCGATGCCGCCGCGCTCGGTCAGCACCTGACGGCGACTGCCGACCTGCGTCTCGAGATAGGCACGCAGCACCGCCTCGCCCTTTTCACGCAGACGCTGCGCACGCTCCTTGATGACGCCGCGTTCGAGTTGCGGCATGCGCGCCGCCGGCGTACCGGGGCGCGGCGAGAACGGGAAAACATGAAGCTGGGTCAGCCCGCATTCATCGACCAGATCGAGCGAGCGCGTAAACATCTCTTCGTTCTCGGTCGGAAAGCCGGCAATGATATCCGCGCCGAAAACAACCTCGGGCCGCAGACGCCGCACCTCATCGCAAAACGCAATCGCGTCGTCTCGCGAGTGCCGGCGCTTCATCCGCTTGAGGATCATGTCGTCGCCGGCCTGCAACGACAGATGCAGATGCGGCATCAGTCGCGACTCGCTCGCCAATGCGTCGAGCAAATCGGCGTCGACCTCGACCGAGTCGATTGACGACAGGCGCAGACGCGCGATCTCCGGCACATCCTTGAGCAGCCGCTTGACCAAAGCGCCGAGCTTCGGTGCGCCGTCGAGGTCCGCGCCGTAGCTAGTGATATCGACACCGGTCAGGACGATCTCGCGATAACCGTTGCCGGTCAGCCGGCGCGCCTGTTTCACCACATCGTCAATCGGCAACGAGCGCGAATTGCCGCGTCCAAACGGAATAATGCAGAACGTGCACCGATGGTCGCAGCCGTTCTGCACCTGCACGAAAGCGCGGGTATGGCCGTCGATATGATCGACGGCATGCGCCTTCACCCCTTTCGCCGCCATGATGTCGCTAACCGAAACCCGCGCGTCGCTGCGCCAGGCGGCGGGAGACAGCTTTTCCTCATTGCCGAGCACACGGTCGACTTCCGGCATCGCGGCAAAAGTCGAAGGCTCGGCCTGCGCCGCACAGCCGGTCACCACAATATGCGCGTCCGGCCTGTCACGCTTGATGCGCCGGATATTCTGGCGCGCCTGCCGCACCGCTTCCGACGTCACCGCGCAGGTATTGACCACCACGGCATTATCAATGCCAGCGCGCGCCGCTTCGCGCCTGATCACTTCCGACTCGGCAATGTTAAGCCGGCAGCCGAAAGTGACGACGTCTACGCTCACGGCGTTCCCGCCTTCTCGAACAGCTTCGGATCGAAAGTACCGTTAAACTCGAAGGCGACCGGCCCGGTCATCAACACATGATCGTCGGCGCGCCACTCGATGGTCAATTCGCCACCCGGCAGCGTCATGCGGACTTTGCGCTCGGTGCGCTTGAGACGGGCGGCCGCCACCGCGGTCGCGCAGGCCGCCGAACCGCAAGCCTTGGTGAGACCAGCACCGCGCTCCCAGGTGCGCATCACGATATGCTCACGCGACACGATATGCGCCAGCGTAATATTGGCGCGGTCGGGAAAGATCGGATGATTTTCCAGGAGCGGCCCGAAGCGTTCCAGGTCATAGGCATAAGGGTCGTCGACCCAGAAGATCGCGTGGGGATTGCCCATATTGACCACCGCCGGCGAATGCAGGATCGGCTTGTCGATCGGTCCGATCTGCAATTCGATGGCGCGGGTGTCGCGAAACTCCTCGGCCAAAGGAATTTCGTTCCAGGCGAAGCGCGGCTTGCCCATGTCGACGGTGAACAGGCCGTCATCGCCCTTCCAGCAATTCAAAATGCCGGCGTCGGTCTCGAAAGTCAGCGCGCTCTTGCCGCTCTGCTGCGAAACGATGTCGGCGACGCAGCGCATACCGTTGCCGCAAGCGCCGGCTTGCGAGCCGTCATTATTGTAAATGCGGACAAAGGCGTCGGTGCCGGGCGTGCGCGGCGGATAAAGCGCCATCAGTTGATCGTAAGGCGCGCCTTGCGGCGACGCGGCCGCGCGCGCCTCGTCGGCCTCGATCTTGCCGCCCGCCGGACGCAGATCGACAACAACGATCTCGTTGCCGATCCCGTTCATTTTGACGAAAGCGTGGTTGGCGAGCGCGCCCATGAATCATCCGAAGACTTGAGGAAACCGACAAATTCAAAGGGCCAGCAAACCGCAGCCCCATTTTACGCTCGGGTTATATGGCGAAGGATTACCGAATGGCCATGATAATTCGTTTGTCGCCATGATAAATTCGCGGTGAAACGTCGCGAATCGCCCGCCATTTACCGCGCAATTGCCGGATATGCGCCAAGTTCGGAGCCCTCTCATGCCAGAACAGCATTTTCGCGCCGGACTGTTGCGGCGACTGTTTCGGCCGCCCGTGGCATCCGCGGCGATTGCGGTCATCTTGATACTGGCATCGGCGCCGGTCCGGGCCAACGACGGAACGGCGACTTTGCCGATCGAGCAAGCCCAGGCGACGCCAGCCCCGCCGCAGTTGCCGGACCCGGATCGCGATATGGACTCCGGGCTCGATCCCAACGCCGCCTCGCCGCTACCGCTCCAGCCGGGCGATGCCTTCGGCCAGGAGATCACCCTGCCGCCGCGGACGATGATCTTCCTCAAAGGCCACGGCAACTGGGACAGCGCATTCACGACCCTCGTCGCCGCCTTCAAATCGCTCGATCAAACCCTGACCAAAGCCGGCATCAAAGCCAGCGGCCCCTTCATGACGATCTATACCAAAACCGACGATACCGGCTTTTCGTTCGAGGCCGCCGCTCCGGTCGATCAGCCGCCAACCAACCCGCCCGGCGGCGATACCGCAATCGGCCCGGCGCCGGCTGGCAAAATGCTGAAATTCGTCCACCGCGGCTCCTATGACGCGATGGACTCGACTTACGAAGCAATCACCAATTATCTCGACAACAAACAACTGGACGCCAAGGACCTGTTCGTTGAGGAATATGTTTCGGACCCGCTGAAAGCCGATCCGAAGAAACTCGTCATCAACGTCTATGTGCCGGTAAAATGAATATGTTGCTCAAAGGCCGTTTCCGCCATCTGGTCTATGGCGCCGTGATTGCGGCGACGCTTTCGCCGCTCTCGGCCGGAGCCACCGACAAATTCGTTACCGTCACAGGCGAAGCCACCGTGGCGGTCGCGCCCGACATGGCGGTTATCCGGGTCGGCGTCACCAGCCAGGGCAAGACCGCGCATGAGGCCAGCGACGCCAATTCCCGGCAGATGACCAAAGTGCTGGCCGCGATCAAGGATGCCGGCATCGCCGACCGCGACGTCCAGACCTCCCGGCTGTCGCTGCAGCCGCAATACGACCCCAACAAGAACGGTACCGCCCGCCTGCTCGGCTTTCAGGTCACCAATCAGGTCACCATCAAGATCCGCGAAACCGACAAGCTGCCGGTTATCCTCGACCGCGCCATCGCCGCCGGCGCCAATGAGATGTCCGGCATCGAATTCGTGGTGTCGGAACAGTCCAAACTGCTCGACCAGGCCCGCGACGACGCCGTCGCCGACGCCCACCGCAAGGCCGAGCTTTACGCCAAGGCCGCCGGCGTGAAACTGGGCCGGGTGGTATCGATCAGCGAGGAGGGTTCCAGCCCGCCGCCGCGTCCGGTGATGCAGGCGATGCGGGCCGGCGCGGTGCCGGTCGCCCCCGGCGAGCAGACCCTGCGCGCCGCCGTGACCGTGAGCTATGACATAACTTATTGATTTGGTTAATCTTTACTTGCCTTGACTAAATGGACCGGGCCCCCTAGTTTCCGGCCACTCTTGCTACGAGATTAGAAGTCCGATCCGCCGCCCGGCCCTGTGAGACCGGAGGCCACCGCCCGACAGCGCAATGCGCCCTCGGGCGTCTTTTTGTTGTTCCCTCGTCCTCGCGTGTGGGGAGGAGGTGAAGGAAGAATTTCGATGTTCGACTCACTGTCCGAACGCTTAGGCGGCATCCTCGACAAGCTCACCCGGCGCGGCGCGCTGCGGGAGGCCGATGTCGACGAAGCGATGCGCGAAGTGCGCCGCGCGCTGCTCGAGGCCGACGTCGCGCTCGATGTCGCGCGCGCCTTCACCGACGCGGTCAAGAAGCAGGCGGTCGGCGTCGAGGTGGTCAAGTCAGTGACCCCCGGCCAGATGGTCGTCAAGATCGTCCACGACCAGTTGATCGCGACTCTGGGCGCCGACGCCCAGGCGATCGACCTGCACGCGGCGCCGCCGGTCGCGATCATGATGGTCGGCTTGCAGGGTTCGGGCAAAACCACCACCACCGCCAAGCTCGCCAAGCGTCTGACCGAACGTCAGAAGAAAAAAGTTCTGATGGCTTCGCTCGACGTCCGCCGCCCGGCGGCGATGGAGCAATTGGCCGTGCTTGGCCGCGACGTTCAGATCGAAGTCCTGCCGGTGGTCGCCGGCCAGCTGCCGCCGCAGATCGCCAAGCGCGCCTTGGAAGCCGGCCGGCTCGGCGGTTACGACGTCGTGCTGCTCGACACCGCCGGCCGCACCACGCTCGACGACGAGATGATGAACGAGGCGGCCGAGGTCAAGAAGGCCGCCAATCCGCATGAAGTGCTGCTGGTCGCCGACAGCCTGACCGGCCAGGACGCCGTTAATCTGGCGCGCGCTTTCGACGAGCGCGTTGGCCTGACCGGCATCGTCCTGACCCGGACCGACGGCGACGGCCGCGGCGGCGCCGCGCTTTCGATGCGCGCCGTCACCCATAAGCCGATCAAGCTGATCGGCACCGGCGAAAAGATGGACGCGCTGGAGGATTTCGACCCGGCACGGATCGCCGGCCGCATTCTCGGCATGGGCGACATTGTCGCGCTGGTCGAAAAAGCCTCGGCCAATATCGATGCCGAAAAGGCGATGCGCGTCGCCGAGAAGATGCGCAAGGGCGCATTCGATCTCTCCGACATGCGCGAACAGCTTCAACAGATGATGCAGATGGGCGGCATTGGCGGCCTGATGGGCATGATGCCCGGCGTGGCGAAGATGAAGAATCAGATCGCCAATGCCGGTCTCGACGACAAGATCCTGAAGCGCCAGGTCGCGATCATCGACTCGATGACGCCGCAGGAACGCCGCAACCCCGATCTTCTCAAGAACAGCCGCAAGAAACGCATCGCCGCCGGCTCCGGCACCTCACCGGAGCAGATCAACAAGCTGCTCAAGATGCATCGCGGCATGGCCGACATGATGAAGGCCATGGGCAAGGGCAAGCGCGGTCCGCTCGCCGGCCTTGGCGCCATTATGGGCTTTGGCGGCGGCGGCATGCCGTCGCCGGAACAAATGGCCGAAATGGCCAAGAAAATGCCGGGCGGACAATTGCCGCCGGGCTTCCCCGGCGGCGGCGCGCCCGGTCTGCCGCCAACCATGCCGACGCTTCCGCCGAACATGCCCGGCCTGCCTGGATTGGGCGGGCCCGGAAAATTCCCCGGCGTTCAGGGCCTGCCCGGCTTCGGGAAAAAGAAATAACCGCTTCAACGAAACAACACGTCTTCAACAGTCAAAACGACTTCAAGAAAGGAAACTGCAATGTCTCTCGTTATCCGCCTGGCCCGCGCCGGCACCAAGAAGCGCCCGTTCTATCATGTCGTGCTCGCCGACTCGCGCTCGCCGCGCGATGGCCGCTTCATCGAACGTCTCGGCTACTTCAACCCGCTGATGCCGAAGGAAAAGACCGAGCGCCTCAAGCTCGATCTCGAAAAGGTGCAGGACTGGATGAAGAAGGGCGCGCAGCCGTCCGACCGCGTGTCGCGCTTCCTGGATGCCGCCGGCATCATGACGCGCCAGAAGCGCAACAACCCGACCAAGGCGGTTCCGCGCAAGGAGCGCAAGGTGCTGGCCGAGGAAGCCCTAAAGGCCAAGGAAGAAGCCGCCGCCGCCGCCAAGGCCAAGGCGCAGGAAAAGGCCGCCGCCGCGCAGGCCGCCGCCGCCGAAGCCGCGAAGTAGTCGCAGCAGGTCGTGGCGCGCAGACCCGGAAGCAAACCGGCATCGTCCCCCTCGCCATTTCGGGACGCGGGCAAAGCCCGCGTTTCCGGGGACGGCGAGGCGCCACGACAACCGGCTCAAGATACCGGGGCCGGCGCCCATGCGCCGTTTCCGAATGACGCCAACAAAATCCGCGTCGCCCGCATCGGAGCGGCGCATGGCGTGCGTGGCGAAATGCGGCTTTGGTCTTTCACGGAAGACCCCGCGGCGATTGCCGATTACGGCCCTCTCGAAACCAAGGCCGGCAAGCAATTCAATATCGCATCGATCCGCGCGGCGAAGGATCACTTCGTCGTGCGCATCGAGGGCATTACTGACCGTGACGAAGCGGCCAAACTCTGCAATCTCGATCTTTACGTCCCGCGCGACCGCCTGCCGCCGATCGAGGACGACGACACCTATTACCAGGCCGACCTGATTGGACTGGCCGCCGTCACGCCGGACGGCAAGACCATCGGCACCGTCACGGCGATGCATAATTTCGGCGCCGGCGACCTGATCGAAATCGCCACCACGCAGGGCGGCGAACCGCTGCTGTTGCCGTTTACCCAAGCCATCGTGCCGGAAGTCGACATTGCCGGCCGCAAGGTCGTGGTCGAGCTGCCGACGATCAGCGAGTAGCGGCCATGTGGCGCGCGACGGTACTGACCTTGTTCCCGGATATGCTGCCCGGCCCGCTCGGGCGGAGTCTGGCCGGACGTGCACTGGCATCCGGCCTGTGGTCGCTCGACACCCTCGACATCCGTGATTTCGCCGAGGACAAGCACGGCACCGTCGATGGCACACCGGCCGGCGGCGGCCCCGGCATGGTCATGAAACCCGATGTGGTTGCCCGCGCGCTCGACAGCATCCCGGCCGACACCCGCCCGCGCCTGATGATGAGCGCCCGCGGTCGGCCACTGACCCAGGCCCGGGTATCTGAGCTGGCTTCGGGTGACGGCGTGGCAATCCTGTGCGGGCGCTTCGAGGGCGTCGACGAGCGCCTGATCCAGGCTCGCGGTCTCGAGGAGGTTTCCCTCGGCGATTTCGTGTTGTCCGGCGGCGAAATAGCGGCGCTGGCCCTGATTGACGCCTGCGTCCGGCTGATTCCCGGCGTCATGGGCAAGGAAGCTTCAGGCATCGAGGAAAGCTTCTCGGACGGGCTCCTGGAATATCCGCAATACACCCGCCCGGCGGTATTCGAAGGCTTAACCATACCGGAGGTATTGACCTCCGGCGACCACGGCAAAGTCGCAAAGTGGCGGCTCGCCGAGGCCGAAAGACTGACCCGCGAGCGCCGCCCGGACCTCTGGACGGCCTACCAAGCCCGACAAAAACCGCAAAAACCACCTAAAGGCGGCGCGTGACAACCGCCGAGCTTTAGTCTAGAAGCTCGCCCAACCCATTCAGTTAGAGCCTTAGAACCGCGCGCCGGTTGCTGGCGCTGCCGAGGAGATTTGAACCATGAACCTGATCCAGACGCTCGAAAAGGAGCAAGTCGAGAAGCTCGCCGCCGGCCGCACCATTCCGGAATTCGGCCCGGGCGACACCGTGCTGGTCAACGTCAAGGTCAAGGAAGGCGACAAGAGCCGCGTCCAGGCCTATGAAGGCGTCTGCATCGCCCGCTCCGGCCACGGCCTGAACGCGAACTTCACCGTTCGCAAGATTTCCTACGGCGAAGGCGTCGAGCGCGTGTTCCCGCTCTATGCGCCGATGATCGACTCGATGAAGGTCGTTCGTCGCGGCAAGGTGCGTCGCGCGAAGCTCTATTATCTGCGCGACCTGCGCGGCAAAAAGGCCCGCATCGAAGCCGCCACCGCCAAGGGTCCGGCCGGCGAAGCGGCTGCCGCCAAGTAAGCGACACGAACCGTTTCATCGCGAATTTAAAGGGGCCGGCTTTCGGCCCCTTTTTTCTTGTCCGCTTCCGGCAGCGCGATCACCGCAGCGTTCGCAGCCGCGCAATCAGCCGGTCGATATCGTCGACGTTATGATAAAGCCCGAAGCCGACCCGCAACCGCGTGCCGCGTACGTCGGTGACGATGCCGGCATCGTGCAGTTTGCGATACCAGGCGCCAGCGTCCGGGTGATCGAATGCAAGAAAATTGCCGCGCGCCGGATTCGACAACGGCACCACCAGATTTTTCGCCGCGAACGGTCCCCACGGCTCGGCGGCCATCGCAGCCATGAAACGCGTCTGCAAAGCCTCGACGTGGGCATGCACGATGCCGGCATCGATGCCTTCGCGTTCGAGCCAGTCAAACACCGCCCGCATCCGATAAAGCCCGGACGGATCGAAGGTCGCGCCCATGAAGCGCCAGCCATCGCTCGCATAGGGCACGCCGGTCTGGGCGCCCGCGAGATTGCCGAAGCTGGCATACCAACCGGTGTTGCGCGGCCGCGGCGCGTAGCCGGGCGGACAATGCATGAAACAGGCGCCCTCACCGGCCATCGCGTATTTGTAGCCGCCGGCAATGTAGAAGGCGCGGTCGGCGATCGCCGACAAATCGGTCGGCCGCGCCATGAAGCCATGATAGCCGTCGATCACGACCAGCCGATCCGGCGCGCTCAAGCCGTCAACCAGCCCGGCCAGATCGGTCTGGGCAAAACCGGAATTGAACAGCACCTGGCTGACATAAACCATGTCCGGCGCGGTCGCCTTGGCGGCGTCGATCAGGCGTTGCGCCAGCGTATCGAACGGTTCGGCCGCGACCACGGTCGGCGCGACCAAACCGTCTTCGGCCATGCGCTCGATCTGCCGGCGGAACGAATGAAACTCGCCGTCGGTGCAGACCACCCGCATCGGCCGGCCAAGCGGCGCGCACGACAACAAGCGATTGACGAATTCCAGCGTGTTGACCGCCGGCGCCAGGCTCGTGCGGTCCGGCAGATTCAGATGGCGCGCGATGCCGGCGCTGACCTGCGGCCAGACCTCGCCCAGCACGACATCCCATTTGTCGTCGACATGGCGGGCCGCGACATCCCAGGCCTCGACCTGCGCCTGCGCGGTCACGTCCGGCCAGAAATGATGACTGTGGGCGGCGAAATGCAGCCGTTCCGGCTCACCGCCACGAAAGCGGGAAAAGGCCGCCGTCAGATCGAGAGGAATATTCAGTGCCATTTGATTTCTCGCCGTTGACCGGCGCGAGACCACATGAGTCTAAATGCCGGTTGCCGCGCCCACCAAATTGAAGTGCACCGGCAGTCATTTTAAGCTTAAAATATCCCGCCGGGGTTTGTCGAGTTTGCGGGTCGCACCGCGTCAATGCAGGAAGAGCGCCATGAGCCAGTCGAAGACGCCGGACACCCGTGTCGAAGCCGCGATTCATCTCGACCTCGCCGGCCGGCAAACCTATGGCGATTATCTCAACCTCGACATTCTGCTCAGCGCGCAAAATCCGATTACCGCCGAGCACGACGAACTGCCGTTCATCATCATTCACCACATCCAGGAACTGTGGCTTAAGCTTGTGGCGCATGAGCTGGAAGCCGCGGTCGTCGGCATTCGCGACGATAACCTGCCGCCGGCTTTCAAGGCACTCGCCCGCATCACCCGCATTCAGGAACAGTTGATCCGCGCCTGGGACGTGCTGTCGACCATGACGCCGGCCGACTATCTCGCGTTTCGCGATGCGCTCGGACCCGCCTCCGGCTTCCAGTCATATCAATACCGGCTGGTCGAGTTCCGGCTCGGGGCCAAGGACGTCAAGATGATGCAGCCGCACAAGCACCGGCCCGAGCATTACGACATGCTGGCGACCGCGCTGGCGAGCCCCAGCATCTATGACGAGGCGATACGGCTTTTGGCACGGCGCGGTTTTGCCATCCCCAAGGAGGTTCTGGAGCGCGACGTCAGCCTGCCGCATCAGTCCAACGAGGCGGTGCGCGCGGCCTGGTTGTCGATCTACCGCACATCAAAGGACCATTTCGATCTGTACGAACTGGCCGAGGAACTGGTCGACGTCGAGGACTGGTTCCAGCAATGGCGGTTCCGGCACATGAAGACCGTCGAGCGCATTATCGGCTTCAAGCGTGGCACTGGCGGCTCGTCGGGGGTCTCCTACCTCAAAACCGCGCTCGACCGCTCGTTCTTCCCGGAACTCTGGGAACTCCGCACCCAGCTGTAAGGCCGCCAAACGCGCCCGCCGGCGGAGACATGCCGTCCGGGCGTGCCCCGATGCCTTTGGAATCGCTACATTGTGGCCGGGCGGCCGATTGGCTATATAGCCGCCATGGTTTCCAAGGCTCAGCGCATCATCCTCGCCGACCACGCCCGCCTGCCCTGGCGGTTTTTCGGTCGGCTGACCGCCGTCCAGGCCGGGCTTTAAGCCTCGCTGCCGGCGGGCGATAACGCCTGCCGCGCGCCGCCCCATTACCGTGATCCATTCAATTCGAGCCGAGGCATAAAGTCATGAAACCGCGCACCCTGTACGACAAAATGTGGGACGATCATCTGGTCGACGAACAGCCGGACGGCACCGCGCTGCTCTATATCGACCGCCATCTGGTCCACGAAGTGACCTCGCCGCAGGCCTTCGAAGGCCTGCGCACCGCCGGCCGCAAAGTCCATGCGCCGGGCAAGACGCTCGCCGTCGTCGACCACAACGTGCCGACCTCCGACCGCAACCTGCCCAATCCCGATCCGGAATCGACCGAGCAGATCGCGACGCTGGCGAAAAACGCCAAGGATTTCGGCATCGAATACTACAACGAGTTCGATAAGCGTCAGGGCATCGTTCACATCATCGGACCGGAACAGGGCTTCACCCTGCCCGGCACCACGATCGTCTGCGGCGACAGCCATACCGCGACGCATGGTGCCTTCGGCGCGCTGGCCTACGGCATCGGCACCTCGGAAGTCGAACACGTGCTGGCGACCCAGACGCTGATCCAGTCGAAGTCGAAAAACATGCGCGCCATCGTCGAGGGCAAATTGCCCGAAGGCGTCACCGCCAAGGACATCATCCTGGCCATCATCGGCGAAATCGGTACCGCCGGCGGCACCGGCTATGCGCTGGAATATGCCGGCGAAGCGATCCGCGACCTGTCGATGGAAGGCCGGATGACGGTCTGCAACATGTCAGTCGAAGGCGGCGCCAAGGCCGGTTTCATCGCCCCCGACGAGACGACCTACGCCTATCTCAAGGACCGGCCGAAGTCGCCCAAGGGCAAGGCCTGGGACGACGCCATGCGCTATTGGGAAACCTTGCACTCGGACAAGGACGCGCATTTCGACCATGAAATCCGGCTGCATGCCGCCGAACTGCCGCCGCTGGTGACCTGGGGCACGAGCCCCGAACAGGTCGCCTCGATCGGCGGCCGGGTACCAGTGGCCGCGGATATCCGCGATGAAAACAAGCGCCACGCCGCCGAACGCTCGCTCGCCTATATGGGCCTGATGGGCGGCGAGAAAGTCAGCGACATCAAGCTCGACCGCGTCTTCATCGGCTCCTGCACCAACGGCCGTATCGAAGACCTGCGCGCTGTCGCCAAGATCGCCGAAGGCAAGACCGTCAACGGCAATGTCTATGCGATGATCGTGCCGGGCTCGGGTCTGGTGAAGGAGCAGGCGGAAGCCGAAGGTCTCGACAAGATCTTCAAGGCCGCCGGCTTCGACTGGCGCGAACCGGGCTGCTCGATGTGCCTGGCGATGAACCCGGACAAGCTCAAGCCCGGCGAGCGTTGCGCCTCGACCTCGAACCGCAACTTCGAAGGCCGCCAGGGCTTCAAGGGCCGCACCCATCTGGTGTCGCCGGCGATGGCGGCGGCGGCGGCAATCGCCGGCCACTTCGTCGACGTCCGCGAGTGGAAGTAACCCGACAACGGCCTCAATAAAGGCCCGCCAACTCCGCCCGGTTCCCGCCGGGCGGCGTTTTGCGTTCGGCTAATAGCAGCGGCGCTCGTTGCGCCAGTACCAGCGGCCGTGACGCCACACCCGCACCCTGACCCAATGGCAAGGCGGACCGTAAAAGGCCGGCGGATAATAGGCGTAAGGCGCGAAGCCCCAGCCGTAGAAGCCGTAGCGATGGTGGTGATGGTGCCAATACTGGGCTTGCGCCACGCCCGGCGCCGCCATGAAAGCCGCGGCAGCGAACGCGGCGGCGGCGAATAGCCTGACAAACGTCGACATGATCAAGACCTCCGACTGCCTCGTCAGCCCGCCCCCGTTGGAATCGATACTAACAAACCAATAACGACAAAGCCGTGAAACGGTTTCACTGCCACCAGCAGTGCATCACCGGCACGATCACGGTTCCGCTCGGGCGGGCTTGCTGCACCAACTGGGCGCGACACTCGCGGTGGGCATTCGGCCCCGGCTCGCCACGACGCGGATAGATCATCACGCGCGACGGCGACTTCTGAACCGCCAGTTCCTTCTTCGCGGTCTGCCCGGATGCCGGCGCCATCGGCGCGGCGGCCAGACCAAGCATCAGCGCACCCGTGACGGCCACGACAACCGGATATTTCATCGTCAAACCCATTAACCCTGGACCGATCGGCATCCGCCCGGCCTCAACAAATAAATCATGCGGCCAATGACTTAATGGACGTTGGCGCTTCAAACGGTCGCCCATTCCGCCTGTCGCGTCAACCGCTTGGTTCCTCCCGGCCGAACGCCTACAACGACGCCATGACGGGACAATTCGACGAATCGCTGACCTGGCGCGACGCCAGCGCGCCCTCCCTGGACGACATCGAGGCTCTCGCCTCCGACGCATACAGCCGGCTGCCGGAACACTTCCGCAACCTGTGCGAAGGCCTGATCGTCCGGGTCGAGGAATTCCCCGAGGACGCTGTACTGGAGGCGATGGAGGCCGAGACCGAATTTGACCTGCTCGGCCTGTTCCAGGGTATCGGCCTGCCATTTCAGACCGATCAGGGCGCCGGCCAGATGCCGAACATGATCTGGCTCTACCGCCGGCCGATCCTCGACTACTGGGCCGAGCACGACGAAACGCTCGGCGACCTCGTCACCCACGTATTGGTACACGAGATCGGCCACCATTTTGGGTTGTCCGACGACGACATGGCAGCCATCGAAGCGGCGGCCGACTAAAGCCTTTCGCCGCCACCGACTTCGCGGTAAACCCTGTCCCGTTGGAACTGCTAAAAGGTAACAGCGCCATGGAAAAATTCGACCACCTGGAAGGCGTCGCAGCCCCCTTGAAGATCATCAATGTCGACACCGACATGATCATCCCCAAGCAGTACCTCAAGACCATCAAGCGCACCGGGCTGGGCAAAGGCCTGTTCTCCGAGCAGCGCTATCTCGACGACGGCGCCGAGAACCCGGACTTTGTCCTCAACAAGCCGGCCTATCGCAACGCCAAGATCCTTGTTGCCGGCGACAATTTCGGCTGCGGTTCGTCACGCGAACATGCGCCCTGGGCGCTGATGGATTTCGGCATCCGCTGCGTGATCTCGACCTCATTCGGCGACATTTTCTACAACAACTGCTTCAAGAACGGCGTACTGCCGATCCGCGTCTCGCCGGAAGATCTCGACAAGTTGTTCGACGACGCCGACCGCGGCGCCAACTCGACGCTGTCGATCGATCTGGAAAAGCAGGAAATCAAGGGCCCGGATGGCGGCACGATCAAGTTCGACATCGATGAGCATCGCAAGCACTGCATGCTCAACGGCCTCGACGATATCGGCCTGACCAAGCAGAAAGCCGACAAGATCGTCAGCTACGAAAGCAAGGCCGCCGCCGAACGTCCGTGGGCCTAAGCCTCCGGACCTTCACTAAGCCGTGACGTTTACCGACGAGTTTGGCCTGTTCCATGACTGTTGAGCCAGTGCGCACCGAAACCGATGTTCTGATTATCGGTTCCGGCGCCGCTGGCATGTATGCCGCAATCGAAGCCGCCAATACCGGCGCTCGTGTGCTGCTCGCCGACCGCAGCCTGATCGGTCGCGGCGGCGCCACGGTGATGGCGCAGATGACGGTCGCGGTCGCGCTCGGCGCCGAGACCCCCGACGACTGGCAGCATCATTACAAGGACACGCTGACCGCCGGGCGCGGCTTAAGCAATCCGGCGCTCGCGCGTCTTTTATGCAAGGAAGGCCCCGATTGCATTCGCGCCATGGACGAATGGGGCGTTGGCTGGGCTCGCAAGGACGGCCACATCACGCAGGCGATGGCGCCCGGCCATGACCGACCGCGTTGCGTCTACGTCGATTTTCTCAATACCGGACCGGCGGTGTCCAAAACGCTGCGCACCAAGGTCAACAAGACCGCCGGCATCCATAAAGCCGGCGACCTCCAGATCGTCGACCTGCTGAAGCGCGACGGAAAGATCGTCGGCGCCGCCGCCCTGCATCTCGGCACCGGCAAGCCAGTCATCATTTCAGCCAAGGCCACCATCATTGCCACCGGCGGCCTGACGCGGCTCTATCGCCGCAACAGCGCTTCCTCGAACATGGGCGGCGACGGCTATGCCCTGGCGCTTCGCGCCGGGGCTTCGCTGGTCGATATGGAGTTCGTGCAGTTCTTCCCGATCGGCCACCTCGCGCCACGCCTGATCGGCATGGATCCGATCATGTGGGACCCGTTCCGCTACAAGCTTGGCGGCAAGCTGCTCAACAGCAACATGGAAGAGTTTACGCAGAACTACGGCGTCAACGAGCAGGGCAAGTACATCATCACCCGTGACGCCGCGAGCTATGCCATTCTCAAGGAAGTCGAAGCCGGACGTGGCACGCCGCACGGCGGCGCTTACCTGAGCTTTCAGCACGTTCCGGAAGCCGCGCTCCGCGAGGCCTTTGGACCGGTGATCGATCGATTGGCCGACAACGGCATCGACCTGACCAAAATGCCGGTCGAGGTTGCGCCGATCGCCCATTACCATATGGGCGGCATCGCGGTGGACGCCGATATGCAAGCCGGTCTGCCCGGCCTGTTCGCTGCCGGCGAAGCGGTCGGCGGCGCCAATGGCGCCAACCGCCTGTCCGGCAACGCCATCACCGAAGCTTTTGTCTTCGGCCGACGCGCCGGGCGTTCAGCCGCGGCCCTCGTCAAGCGGACCGAAACCAACGCCGCCCCGGCCGACAACGAACGGGCACTGATCGAGATGATCGGTGCACCGGCGCCGCAGCGCGTCCTCAACACCGCCGCCATGGTCGAAAAGCTCCAGGCGACGATGCAGAACGACGTCGGTGCGCTGCGCGACGACGCCAAACTCAAGCGTGCGCTTGCGACCATCGACTCCATGACGGCGGACCTCGGCGACGTGCCGCAAGGCGACGGTCAGGGCTTCGACATGCGTCGGATCGACTGGCTCGATCTGCGCAACATGCTGCTGGTCGCCAAGGCGGTCACTCTGGCGGCGCTGGCCCGCACCGAAACCCGCGGTGCCCAGCACCGCGAGGATTATCCGGAAACCTCGCAGGACTGGGCCTGCAATCAGGTCATCGACTGGCGCGGCGGCGACCTCGCGGTGACGCGCAAGGCCGTGCCGACTGCTACGGACGTGGCCGCATGAGCGAAACCGCGACGCTGAAAATCTGGCGCGGCCAGACCCCGGATACCGGCCGTTATGAAACCTACGAAGTGCCGTTCGAACACGGCCAATCGGTGCTCGACGGCTTGCGCTGGATCAGAACCCATCACGATCCCAGCCTGGCGATCCGGTTCTCCTGCATCAATGCCAATGCCTGCAAGGAATGCATGATCGAGCTCGACGGCAAGACCATTTACGCTTGCACCGCCCGGCTCCAGCCGACCGAAATGACGCTGACGCCGCTGTCGAACAAGACGCTGGTCCGCGATCTGGTCACCGAAATCGCGCCGCCGCCGGAACGATTCAAATCGCCCTGACCCATCCAAAGACCGGCAAAAACACCGGCGATCGCTGACTCCACGCCGCCTCATTCGCCGAATGGCCGACTCAAAGATGACCATCCGTTCACGATGAAACGGCGGCGTCCGGATCGCCGCTATCGCGCGTCAGTGATCCCAATTGACGCGCGACAAACAGCGTCCGGAACAGCCGCAACGACCCGATCCGTCGTCCGCTAGAAGTCCTTCCACTCGGCATCGTCATTGACCACAGTCGCCAGCGCCGCCTGCATCCGCTTGGCGGGACCGCCGCCATGGCCACCGGCGGCGACTTGCTTGATCTGCGTAACCGGCTGAGCCTTCGCTGACGCCGTCTTGCGAACCGAAGGGGCAGCAACTCGCGAAGCTGGCGCGGTTTTCTCTGCCGAACGACGGCCCTTTCCAAGGTCATAGCTGTCATGGCCGATCTGGAAGAAGGCAACCTGATCGTCCATCGCCTTGGCTTGATGCTCCAGCGTCCTGGCAGTCGCGGCGTTCTCCTCGACCAGCGCCGAGTTCTGCTGGGTGACTTCATCCATCTGCGTAAGCGCCCGGTTGATCTGCTCGATGCCGGTCGCCTGCTCGGCGCTGGCGTTGGCGATGTCGGCGACCACCGATGCCACCTTCTTGATCGAGTCGACGATTTCGTTGAGCGACTCGCCGGCGCGGTTGACGAGATCGACGCCGTCTTTGACCTGGCCGTTCGAGTTGGTGATCAGGTCCTTGATGTCCTTGGCGGCCTGCGACGAACGCTGCGCCAGACTGCGCACTTCAGAAGCGACCACCGCGAAACCGCGCCCGGCCTCACCGGCACGCGCGGCCTCGACCGCGGCGTTCAAGGCCAACAGGTTGGTCTGGCGCGCGATCTCATCTATCACGCCGATGATGTCGGAAATCTTACGCGAGGAGTCTTCGATCTTGGCCATGGCCTGAACCGCCTGCGCCACCACCTTGCCGCCGCGATCGGCAACATCGCGCGTTGCATTGGCGTCCTGATTGGCCATCTGGGCGCTTTCGGCATTCTTGCGCACGGTCGCGGCCAGTTCTTCCATCGCCGCCGACGTCTCCTCGAGACTGGCGGCCTGCTCTTCGGTGCGCTGCGACAGATCGGAGGTCGAGGTCGAGATTTCCGCCGAGGCATTGGTCACCTCACGACCGGAGGCCTTGATCTCGCCGATGGTCGCCCTGACCTTGTCGGCCATCATGCTGACAGACGCCGCGATTTGGCCGACTTCATCCTTACGGTCGGTGCCCGGAACGACAATGTTGAAATTGCCATTGGCGATTTCATCTAGCGGGTGGACCAACGCATGCAGCGGCTTGGCGATCCCAAACTGCCCGATGACAAAACCCACGGCGAGGCCGAGCACGACGCTGATGCCGGCCACAACCATCATGATCACCGATACCCGCTCGTATTCGTCATTCGCCTGATCCGAATGCTCCTTGACCCGCGCCGTCAGGCGGTTGGCCACCGACCGTGTGGCGTCCTGAAGCTGGTCGGCCTTGGCGCGGCTCGACATAACTGAACTATTCAACTGGCTGATTTCGCTGGACATCTGGAAATTCTTGACCGCCTCGGCGGCCTTGAACGTGTCGTCGATGTCCGGGAGATATTTCTTGACGAGTTCGGTGGCGGCAGTCAGTTGCCGTTGCGCCTCGGGATCGTTCGTCTTCGCAGCGATCGCCAGGCGGTCGTTCAACAACTTGACCTGCTCGTCAATGACCTTGCGTGCCGCGGCCCGATTTTCAGGCCGAGGATCGGAAGCAATCCGAAACTCGGCGCGGTTGATCGCAACAACGTTTTGATTCATGCGCGCCGCGGCGAGTGCCCGCGTCGACGCGCTATGCATCGCCTTGGTAGCGTCACTCAAGGACTTGAGCGAGCTAATGCCAAGCGCGGTCACCACGACGGTGACGGCCGACAGCAGCAGGATAATAGTCAAGATCTTTGTCAGGACGCGAAGATTGGTAAGGAAGGACATATTCCGGATTCCTGGGGCGGGATGAAACTGACGATTGCTCGAATATGGGGAGATAACAGACGCCGCTCACGGCGTTTCGACGCGGGCTTATGCTGCCAGCAAGCTGGTCAGATCGATCAATGCGATCATGGTGTCGTCGTGCGTCACGAGGCCGGCAAGAAAATCCATCGTGCTGCCCTGACTGGTGCGGGGCACCGGCTGAATATCGGCGTCTTCCGCCGAAACGATATCAAGCACACGATCGCCGATCAGACCGACCTGGCGACCGCCGATCTGCACAATAATGACGATGTGCAGCGGGGTCGTTTCGGTCATGCCCTGGCCGAACCGACAGCGCAGATCGACAATCGGCACGATGGCGCCGCGCAGATTCAACACGCCGCGTACGTAATCCGGCTGCTTCGGCAGATGGGTGATATCGGCCCAACCCTTGATTTCACGCACCGCCATGATGTCGACGCCGTATTGGTCGTCGCCAATGGCAAAACTGATGAAATCGGTCCGGTCGGACAGGCCAACGTCATGGTCGGCAATGCCGGCCAAGGTTTGAATCGTGGAAGCATTGGGCGGCTTCGGCCGAACGGCCCGGTCCGCCGGACGGTCGAGGACTTCAAAAGCGGCTTCAGTCATTTGCGACGACCCGTTGTTAAAGGTTACCCCCGCCTTGGATGCGGACGGGTCACAAACGGGCCAAATTCGCCAGATCGGAAGGCTAAAACCGGTCGAGGTCGGACGAAAACCCGCAGGTGACCGGTAGCAGGGTAGCCGGCGGGCTTTAATTCCGGATTGAAGCGGCGTGCAATCTGGATTGCGTTCTACTTTAGTACGAAAATTCGATGTAGTTTTTTCAGATAGAGAAAAATTCTATTTTGCAGGCCTGAAACGGTTTCAAGCATTGGCAACGACAATTTTTCAGTGGCGACGAAAGCCGGCGCGGCCAAGGCGATTCAAAGTGCGGCGAGTCGCCGGGTACAGCTCGCTACAGCGACCGGTCCTGACGCTTCGGTCCATGCCGCTCGGCGGATGCCGCTAAGGCACCGACAAGCCGGCGGCTACAATTCGATCTTGCTGTAGACAGTCACATTCAAGTCGATTTTTTCACTGGAGAGCGAAACTCCGACGGTGAATGTTTCATGGCCTTCCAGTTGACCGCTCGCCAGCGCCGCGCGAATGGCCCGCTCGACTTCGGCCTGCGCGGTGAAGCTGACGCTCTTGAGAAACCGGTCGACCGCGACCTTCAGGCCTTTGTCGCCGACCTTCGATGTTTCGCTTGCCGATAGGGTGTTTTTCATCGTCGTTTGCGCCGCCATCGATCCCAGCCGCCTCGTCCGCCACCATTGTCCACCCGATACCGCCCGGCCCCGCGAGCCGGCGGCAGCGTTAACCGGCAGCGCGATTGATTATATCGCTAAACCGGCGATCCGGGTCGGTTATCGATATCGACGATTTTAATTTTCGGCTATGCCGGGCGGCGCTATCATCGAATCAGTTATCAGCGACCGGTCGACGGCAATGCTGTCACAAGCCGCGCTTAGGTTACGGATAGATCAATCACAAGCGATAGGAGACGGCGTTGAGCTATTTCTCGCAGTCAAAGGGCGACACAAAGGCCGTGGACACCGCTACGGCTGCAGCCAAGCCGGAGGCTTCCGCGCCGGCCCGCAAACAGGGACAGGATATGGTTTCGACGCTCGGCCCCGGCCTGCTGGTCACCGGCAACATCGTCTGCACCGGTTCGGTGCAGATTTTCGGCCGCGTGATTGGCGATATTCATGCCGCGCAGTTGCTGATCAGCAAGGGCGCCAAGGTCGAAGGCAAGGTCATGGCGCAGGAAGCCGTGATCGACGGCGACTTCAAGGGCACCATCCATAGCAACAGCGTCAAGTTGCAGGCCACCGCCGTGGTCGACGGCGAGATCTTCAACAATTCGCTGGTGATCGAACAGAACGCCCAGTTCGAAGGCGTGGCGCGCCGCCTGTCGTCGCCGGTCGAAGCGCCGACCAATGAGCAGATCAACGCGAAAGTGGCCGCACCCACCCCGGTCGCGATGACCGCGGCGCCGCAACCTGCCGCGCCGCAGCAGCCGGTCGCCAGCCCGGCGCCCACCGCTGCGCCGGTCTTCGCCAAGCCACCAGTGGTCAACGGCAGCGCGCCGGCCGCCGAAGCGATGGCGGAAAAGAGCCTTTAAGCCATATCGACGGGTTATCGAATCGGCGCGGGGACCCACGTCCTCGCGCCGATTGCGTTCCAGGCCTGACCGCGAAAAGCCCCTTCAGGCATGAGCGGCAATCGCCTCGGCGATCATCACAGTCCGACGCGCCATCTCGGCATGCAGCCGCTCGACCATCCGGCCATCGATGGAGACGACGCCCTTTGACTTGTTCTCCGGCAGATCAAAGGCGGCAATCATCTTGCGGGCCCAGGCCACCTCCTCGGGCGACGGCGAAAACGCCGTGTTGCACGGGCCAATCTGGTTCGGATGGATCAGGGTCTTGCCGTCGAAACCGAGATCGACGCCCTGCGCGCATTCGGCGGCAAAGCCCTCGACATTGCCGAGATCGTTATAAACCCCGTCCAGCACGTCGATGCCGTAAATCCGGGCGGCGGCCAATACGGTCATCAACCAGGGCAACATCGGCGCCCGGCCGGGCACCAGCCGGGCGCGGGTATCCTTGGCCAGATCGTTGGTGCCAAGCACAAAACCGGCCAGCCGCGATTCGGAATCCCGGGCCTGGGCGGCAATCGCCAGAATGTTAAAAAGCGCGAGTGGCGTTTCGATCATCGCCCAGACCCGCGTTCTGGTGTCGGCATGCATGTCGAGCAGGCGGCGGCCGATCAATTCCAGCGTCTCCGGCGTCGAGACTTTCGGAATCAGAATGGCGTCCGGCGCGGCTTGCGCCGCGGCGGCCAGGTCATCGGCGTGCCAGGGCGTATCGGTGGCATTGACGCGGATGAAGACCTCGCGATTGCCGAAGCCACCGCCTTTGACGATATCGGCGACCTGGGCGCGAGCGGCGTCCTTGGCGTCGGGCGCGACCGAATCTTCCAGATCGAGGATGACGCCGTCAGCCGGCAGGGTTTTCGCCTTTTCCAGCGCGCGGGCGTTGGAACCGGGCATGTAGAGCACGCTACGGCGCGGACGGACGATCATGGTAGCTTCCTGCTGCGGTTTGCTGAGCCTCAGTTTCGCCTAGCCTAATGATCGAGCAAGTGACATGCCACAGCGATGACAAGCGACCGCGACAATAGATGGCTGGCCGGCGTCGACGGCTGCCGCGCCGGCTGGATCGCGGTGTTCGGCCGGCCCGACGGCGAGGTCCGGCCGCCACGCCTGTTCGAACGCTTCAGTGACATTATCGACGCCGATGAAAAGCCCGCGATTGTCGCCATCGACGTGCCGATCGGCCTGCCGGCGCAAAGCCCGGACAAAGGCAGACTGGCCGAGAGCGCTGTTCGGCCGATGCTCGGCGACCGCAAGTCGAGTGTGTTCCGGATTCCGTCCCGCCGCGCGGTCGAAGCCAGCGTCGCGGCCGAACCGGCCGACGACAGCGCGCGGTTTAAGCGCGCCTGCCAAATCGCGCGCCAGACCGCGGATGACGGCAAGGCGTTTTCAAAGCAGAGCTTTTATATTCTCAACAAGGTCGTCGAGGTCGACGCCTTCCTGCGAGGCCATCCGGAAGATGTGGCCCTGGTGTACGAGACCCATCCCGAACTGGCCTTCGTGCGGATGAACGGCGACGAACCGTTGAGAGAACCGAAAAAGCTGAAGAGCCAGGTGCATCCTCCCGGTCTCGACCTGCGACGCGGGCTATTGCGACGCGCCGGGGTGCCAGACGGACTGGTCACGATGACGCCGCCGAAGGGCGCGGGTTTAGACGACCTGATCGACGCGCTGGCATGCCTTGTCACGGCGCGGCGTATTCATGCCGGCGTGGCGCGCTGCCATCCCGATCCGCCACCGCGCGACGAGCATGGCCTGCCCATGGCGATCTGGGCGTGACGGCTTTTAAATTCCCGGTTCAGCGCGCGCTGACTGAATAACGACCCGGATATCGCCCGGTGCCGCCGACCGTTTCGCCCGGCTTGATAATTTTATAGAGCTGAAAGCGGTCACCGTCGGCGACCAGCTTGAGACGCGAAGGGTAAGGATTTGGCGCCTCGTCCTCGGTGAACAGAATGTAGATGTAATCGAATTTGGTCCAGTTGAGCCAGAATTTCGGCATCCATGGCAGGGGATGCTCGGCCGCGACGATGAGCTGCGCGATCGACGGCGGCGTGCCGTCATGGGTATCGGCAAAATCCTCGTATTTCGGCTTCATGTGCAGGATCTGCTTGCCCGGCACCGTGAAGACGGTGGTGACCAGCGCCGACCGCTCGATGGTGGCGATACAGGCGGCATGGACCAGACCGAGGTCGCGCACATCGTCGCCGAGCGAACGGTCGGCATAAGCGACGAACACTTTCGAGCCCGGCGCGATACGCTTGACCGACGAGCGCATCTGGCTGGTCGAATCCGACAATTGCGTCCAGTTGTAATCGATCTCGATCAGACGGCCGGCGATCAGGATAATCAGCACCATCATGAAACCGCGCCGCACCAGACGACGGCGCAATTCGAGGTCGCCGCAGGCGAACAGCATGAAGGCAACGCCGATCGGCACGCGCTGATCGGTCATGTAAGTGTCGAACATCACCCGCGGCAGGATGAGATAGATGATGGTGCCGACCGTCAGCAGCACGTAAACCAGCGGATGAAACGTCAGAACCCGGTGGCGGACCGCCCAGACCATGGCGGCGACCAGAACCGTGACGATGCCGAAAGCCGCGATGTCGGAATAATCCGAGATGATGTACATCAGCCCGTCGATCTTGCCGTGCTGATCCCAATAAAATCCGGACACCAGGCCCATGGTCGGGCTGGCATAAAGCAGCGGCGCAGCCGCCAGGAACGGCAGGCCACCGGACACGAATTCCGCGATCCGCATCGGCCAGCGTTTATCGCGCGAGGTCTCGGCGCGCTTCTCCCACAGCCGCAGCAACTCGAACGACAGAATGCCGATGCCGTAAATGCCGAGCGCCGACAAGTGACAGAAGAACAACAGCAGCACGCAGGCCGACGATAGCGCCATGCGGGCCGGCCAGACTTTCTCGCGCAGCGCCACCCAGCCGGCCAGCGCCCACAGCGCGACGCCGATGCCGTAGATGTAGTTCATCAGGCCGACGAGAAAAACGAAGTTGTAAAGCAGCGGAATAACAAACAACGGCGCCGTCGACCAACGCCCGATCAATGCGCGGTTGAGCGCCAAAGTGCCCGAAACGATCAGCGCGAACATGGTAACCATGTAAATCTGGCCGGCCACGTAGATATTGATGAAGCGCGCCAGCACCGGCACGATCAGATCCATCGTCAGATTGGGAATGACCTGCCAATTGACCTGGTAGAAATCCGACAACATCGGGTTGTGGCTGAGGGTCGCCAGCACCTTCATCCGCGAGAGGTGGTTGATGTAGTCCGACAAGGGCGGGATCGGATGGGTCCAGATCGGCACCGACATCAGCAGGGTAAAGGCCGCCGCCAGCATGGCGATTTGCCCGCCGGTAAACCCATGCGTGCGGAATCGGGAAACGGTTTCGGTCGAAACAGTCGGATTATTGGGTGAAAGCATGATCTGGCCTGATTGAAGGCTATCCATCGGCGATCCCACCTGAACGAGCGATGAATGGGGCCAAACCGACTGCCGATCAGGCCGATCCGGACCCAACCACCATGCGCCGGGTGGTGCCCCCCGACCCCGGGCGGCCCGCGCCGCGCTTGCCTCGCCCGCGCAGGTGTGAAAAGGGAAGCCGATCAACGGATATGAGGCCGATGACTTTTCCGCAGCGCCTGATTGATGGTTACAACGCTTTCGCCGTGGGCCGGCTGCACCGCGAGCAGGACCGCTATCGCGAATTGGCGGAACTCGGCCAGTCGCCCGAGATTCTGGTGGTCGGCTGCTGCGATTCCCGGGTGTCGCCGGAAGTGATCTTCGACGCCCATCCCGGCGAATTATTCGTGGTCCGCAACGTCGCCAATATCATCCCGCCCTATTCGCCCGACGGCCAGGCTCACGGCGTGTCGGCGGCGCTGGAATTCGCCGTCGCCGCACTCAAGGTCAAACACATCGTCGTGCTCGGCCACGCCCGCTGCGGCGGCGTCAAAGCTTTTGCCGAGGACGCCGAGCCGCTGTCGCCCGGCGATTTCATCGGCAAATGGATGCAATTGATGGCCCCGGCCGCCGAAAAAGCAGGACCGCGCGGCCAGTTGTCGCCAATCGACTACCTGACCAAACTTGAACAGGCGAATATCGGTAACAGCCTCGACAACCTGATGACCTTCCCACGGCTGGCCAAGCTGATCGAACGCGGCGCGATCCAGACCCACGGCGCCTATTTCGGCGTCGCCAGCGGCGAACTCTACGTCATGGACAAGGCCACCGGCGACTTCAACCGGATCGCGGCCTGAAACATCGCCGGCACGGGCCGCGAAAATTTGAATTAACCATGATCGAAAACGACCGGAACCTGCCTAACGCGATGGTAATGGCTGCCCGCTACTGCTGAACCTCGCCGACAGTCGCAGGTGCCTTCAGCAATGCCGTCAGAACGTTCTCTGCTCATCGAACTCGAACGCACCTTCGCCGGCGGCTCGGCCGACCGCCAGGCCGACATCCTCCGCCGGATCACCGATCTGTTTCTCGCCGGGGCAGGCCAATACAACGACGAGCAGGTCGGCCTGTTCGATGGCGTTATTCTACGGCTGGCCGAAAAGATCGAGACCAAGGCACGCGCCGAACTCGCCAACCGGCTGGCGCCGGAGCCGAACGCGCCGCCGAGCATCGTGCGCCGGCTGGCACGCGACCCGTCGATCGAAGTGGCCGAGCCGGTGCTGCGGCAATCGACCCGGCTCGACGATGCCGACCTTCTGGCGATCGCCGACGAAGCCGATCGTATCGGCGGCCATAGCGATGGCCAGGATCGGCTGCTGGCGATTTCCAAACGCGCCGCGATCAGCGAAACCGTCAGCGACGTGCTGGTCACGCGCGGCAACCGCAATGTCGTCCTTTCGGTGACCCAGAACCAGGGCGCCAGCATTTCCGACGCCGGCTATGGCCGCCTGGTCGATCGCTCGCTCGACGACGAAGTACTGACGATCTGCGTCGGCATGCGCCGGGACATTCCGCGCCAGCATTTCCAGTCGCTGATTTCGCAAGCTTCGCAGGTAGTGCTGGCCAAGCTCGAGGCGGCCAATCCGACAGCCGTCGCCGACGTGCGCAAAGTGCTCGCCGATATCACCGGCCAGCCGGTCAGTGCGCCGTCGGCAATGTCGGCCAGTTACATCGAGGCCGAAGCCCGTTTCAACGGTCTGCGGCAAGCCGGCAAATCGGCCGATGCGATCGTGCAGGAGCTATCCGCGACGGGGCAGTTCGCCGGCATCGTGGCCGCCCTGGTCGGACTGGCGCAGGCACCGCGCGAATTCGTCGAAAGCGTAATGAACGACCGACGCGGCGACAACGACTTCGCGTTGCTGCTGGCGCGCGCCGCCGGTCTGTCATGGCCGAGCGCGATGCAGATCTGCATTTTGCGGCGTGGACCGGGTGGCTTGCCGCCACTCGCGCTTGAGGCGGCACGGCTGAGCTACGCGCGGCTCAAGCCCGACACAGCGCGGCGGGTCATTCATTTCTATAACGAGCGCCATACCGCGCTTGACGATTTTCAATTGCTGGCCGCGCAGATCGGCGCGCAAGCCAACGGCTAGACGCGCCGATTTAACGTCAATCGTTTCAAAGAAAAATGCCCCGCATTCGCGGGGCATTTTAACAACCATTATGACAGTAAAGGCTGTCCCGTCCGATCGCCGCCGACCCGGACCCACACGCCGCGGCGCGTGAGCCCGGTATCCGGCAAGCCGCCCGTCAGGCGGCTTTCTGCTTGGCGGAAATCAGCTTGCGATTGATCAACGCCTCGGCGATCTGAATCGCATTAAGCGCCGCGCCCTTACGCAGGTTATCCGACACCACCCACATATCGAGACCGTTATCGACCGTCGGGTCAGTGCGGATGCGGCTGATATAGGTCGCATCCTCGCCGGCCGCTTCGTAGGGCGTGGCGTAACCGCCTGGCTCACGCTTGTCGATGACAAGGCAGCCGGGCGCGCTGCGCAGGATCTCACGGGCTTCTTCCTCGGAGATCGGATTCTCGAACTCGATGTTGACGGCTTCCGAGTGGCTGACGAACACCGGTACGCGCACACAGGTCGCGGTCAGCTTGATCTTGGGATCGAGAATTTTCTTGGTCTCGACCACCATCTTCCACTCTTCCTTGGTGTAGCCGTCTTCCATGAACACGTCGATCTGCGGGATGACGTTGAAGGCGATACGCTTCGGGAACTTCTTGCTCTCGATCTCGCCGAGCGTGAACACCGCCTTGGTCTGCGAGAACAATTCGTCCATCGCTTCCTTGCCGGCGCCCGACACCGATTGATAGGTCGCCACCACGACGCGCTTGATCGTCGCCTTGTCGTGCAACGGCTTGAGCGCGACGACGAGCTGCGCGGTCGAGCAGTTCGGGTTGGCGATGATGCCCTTCTTGCTGAAGTCCTTGAGCGCGTCGGCGTTCACTTCCGGCACGATCAACGGCACGTCCGGGTCCATGCGCCAGGTCGACGAATTGTCGATCACCACCGCGCCCTGCGCCGCGATCTTCGGCGACCATTCCTTCGACACGGCGCCGCCGGCCGACATCAGGCAGATGTCGACGTCGGAGAAATCGTAATGATCGAGCGCTTTGACTTTCAGGGTTTTGTCGCCGAACGAACATTCCTGACCGGCGCTTTTGCGCGAGGCCAACGCGACCACTTCGTCTGCGGGAAATTTGCGTTCGTCCAGAATGTTGAGCATTTCGCGCCCGACATTACCGGTGGCACCGACCACGGCGACCTTGTAACCCATTGTTCGCTCTCCGAAAAAATTGACCCGGCCAAAGTTGTGACAACTGGCCAAGTGGCAGGGCTTCTAAGCGAGAAAGCCCGGCAAGACAACTAAATCAGCAAAAACCGGCCAAAACAGCTCCATTGTGTGGCCCCGTTGCTACCGGCTTATGTGGGCCTGTCGGCGGACAACGTCAATTTTAGCGGCGGCCGTTGCAACCCGCCGAAAGCGCTCCGATAGTCGGTAACCCTGTCCTCGACCGCAAAGGTCTCCCGCGTGGCTCGCGATCCGCACGATGGCCTGACCGCCCTGCTGCCAAGGCTGTTCGCCTTCGCCCGTTCAATGCTGGGCGACCGCGACTCGGCGCGCGACCTGGTGCAGGAGGCGGTCACCCGCGCACTGGCCGCACAGAAAGTCCCGGACCAACCGCCGGCCTATCGCGCCTGGATGTTCAGAATCCTCCGCAACGCCGCCCTCGATGAAATTCGCCGACGTCAGCGGCCAGCGCCGGAAGACATGATTACCATCAACCTCTGGGCCTTTGACGACGCCAATATCGCCAAGATTACCGTTGAACAGGGGCTGGCGGCGCTGCCGCCGGCCCATCGGGAGATTATCTGCTTGATCGATATCGCCGGTTTCAGTTACGGCGAGGCCGCCGAATTGCTGCAAGTTCCGATCGGCACCGTCATGAGCCGGATTACGCGGGCGCGTGGCGCGCTCCTTGCAGCGATCGACAGCAACAATCTGCGCGCCTTCAAGTCGAACCATGGATAGCGGCCTGAATCACGACGACCTCATCCTGCTCAACGCACTGGTCGACGGCGAATTGACGCCGGACGCCCGCGCGGCGCTGGCCGCCCGCCTTGCGGTCGAGCGCGATCTGGCGCGCGCCTATGCGACGCTGGCGCAGCTGAAAGCGACGACGGCCGAACTCGCGACGACGTCGATACCGGCCTTTGTCATGCCCCCGCCCAGGCGAAAGATCTGGCCACAGCTTGGCTGGGCCGCCGCCGGACTGGCCGCCGTTCTAGTCCTTGGGCTGTCGGTCGGGGCCGAATTGCGGGCGGACCGTCAACCGGCCGTCACACCGGCGGAAGGACCGACGGCCATCACTTTGGCGTCGCTGCCGGCCGGTACATCGATTCCCCGGCTCGACGCCGCCGGACTGACCCTGATCGGGCTGGCCATTGAGCCCGACAAAGTGCCGCTTTTCACCGCCACTTATCGCGGACCGCATGGCTGCCGGCTCGACCTGCGCGCCTGGCCGCAAAACGCGGTCGCGCCGGCGATCAGCGGCACCGACCGCCATCGCTGGACGACCGGCGGGCTGATCTATGAACTGGTCGCCCACGGCATGCCGAAATCGCGTTTTTCGGTCATCGCGGCGGCGGCCGAACAGCAGACCTGGTCCGGCAGCGATCACAATCGCATCGACCGCAGCCTGCGCGAGGCCAATATCGCGCCGCCGCCCTGCCTCGGCTGACCGCTACAAGCCCGGACAAAGAGTCCGGACGGAATAATCCGGCACCGTCATTCGTTTCTTCTCCGCTGCGATTGCGTGACGAGGGTCACGCTTTCGATAAGCCGCCGCGAGCGGCACAACGGGAGAAAACAGATGATACCAATCAATCGACGGCATTTCCTCGGTACGTCGGCCGCCGCGAGCGTGGCTTTGCTGGGCGGCATGAACCGGTTTGCCCTGGCTGCGGGCGCCAACCTGTCGCCGGGCGTGCCGGCCGGGGTCGGCAGCATCGCCTCGATGGCGACCTTGCCGGGCAAGAAACCGCTGATCATGCTGGCCGACCGGCCGCCCAATTACGAAGCGCCGCTGGAATATCTGCGGACGCCGATCACCCCGAACGATCAGTTCTTCGTCCGCTATCATCTGGCCGACATCCCCGAAATCGACGCCAAGACCTACAAGATCAAGGTCGGTGGCGACGGCGCGGCCAGCCCGCTCGAACTGACGCTCGACGACCTCAAGAAATTCCCCGCCGTCGAGGTCGTCGCGGTCAACCAGTGCTCCGGCAACCGGCGCGGCCTGTCCAACCCGCATGTCGCCGGCGTCGAATGGGGCTATGGCGCGATGGGCTGCGCACGCTGGAAGGGCGCCCGCGTCAAGGACATCCTGGAAAAGGCCGGGATCAAGAAAGACACCATCGAAGTCGCCTTCGACGGCGCCGACGGCCCCGTGGTCGACAAGACGCCGGATTTCATCAAGAGCATCCCGGCCTGGAAGGCGCTCGATGAATCGACCCTGATTGCCTACGAGATGAACGGTCAGCCGCTGCCGCATTTCAACGGCTTCCCGGCCCGACTGATCGTGCCTGGCTGGACCGGCACCTACTGGATGAAGCACGTCGTCTCGATCAACGCGCTCACCAAGCCGCTGGGCGGTTTCTGGATGACCGCCGCCTATCGCGTCCCGCTCGGCAAGTTCCCACTGATAGCGCGCTTCGTCAGCCAGGAAACCGCGGTCAACACGCCGATCACCGAAATGGTGGTGAACTCGCTGATCACCAGCCACCGCGACGGCGCCAAGGTGAAGCCTGGCAAAGTGACGGTCAGCGGCATGGCCTGGGATGGCGGCTACGGCATCAGTTCGGTGCAGGTCTCGACCGACGGCGGCAAGGTCTGGACGGCGGCCAAGCTCGGCCAGGATCTCGGCCGTTACGCGCTGCGACCCTGGAGCTTCGAGCTGACGGCCCGGAAGGGCAAGAACACCGTCATGGTCAACGCCACCAACAAGCTCGGCCAAGGCCAGACTTCGGAACTGATCTTCAATCCGGCCGGCTACCACAACAACGTCATGCAAAACATCGCGCTGGTCGGCGCCTGAGGGAGACGAACATGAACAAATTGATCTTCGCCATCCTCGCCGCCCTGATCGCGGCTCCGGCCGCCGCCGACGACAAGCCGGTGGCGCTCAAGAAGGCGCCCGGCATGGAAGCGGTCGAGGCCAACTGCCAAGCCTGCCACAGCCTGGCCTATATCCCGATGAACTCGCCGTTCCTCAAGCCGGCGGCCTGGGACGCCGAAGTCGGCAAAATGATCAAGGTGATGGGGGCGCCGATCGACGACGCCGATGCCAAAAAAATCACCGACTATCTGAAAGCCAACTACGGCGGCTGATTCGGCCCTCGGCTATGGCCGGGAAGACACAGAACCGGCCCCATCGACTCGTTGGGGCCGGTTTTTTGAGTTTTTCGAGGCAAAATGCTTGTGCTTTGGTACTGTTAAGCCGAAGCGAAGCCAGCTAGAATGGGCTGTAAATCAAGCTCCCGGTCGAGGACCCTTTAATGCGCCTGAAATTCACAACGCGCCTGGAATTCATTGCCGCGTCGTTCGCCGCCGTCGGCGCCTTGGCTCTGCTGGCTGCTCCGGCGCAGGCCGGTCCGAAGGAACGGCACATCACCACCGATGCGCGTGGCAATACGGTCTTCACCAGCCGCGATGAAGACGGCCGGACCCGGACCCGCATTATCATCCAGAAGCGGTCCTATCTCGATCCGGGCACCGAAGTGCTGCCGAACAGCCGCAACGACCACGATTACGCTTTCCAGCAGAACCAGCGCCCGATGAGCGTGCTCGACAACACCGCCTTCGGCAGCAACCAGTTGCCGTTGCCGGACGCCTTCAATCTGACCGGTAACCACGCGCCGTTCCTGCGCTTCTAAGGTTCGGCCGGTCCGCCGGCGCTCAGACATGAAAAACGCGGCCTGAACGGGCCGCGTTTTTTTATGCGTCAAGATCGGGCCGCCGGGACAGCGCCGACGCGCCGTCCCGGCCGAAGCGCAATCAGACCTGCGCGGCCAGTTCGGCCAAAATCGCCGAGCCCATCTCCGAGGTGCCGACGGTCTTCTCGCCGGGCGCCGCGATGTCGCCGGTGCGGAAGCCCTTGTCCAGGGTCGCGGCAATCGCCTCGTCGATCATGTCGGCCTGTTTGCCGAGATCGAACGAATAGCGCAGCGCCATGCCGAACGACGCAATCATGGCGATCGGATTGGCCAGGCCCTTGCCGGCGATGTCGGGCGCCGAACCGTGCACCGGCTCATAGAGCGCCTTGCGGCGCTTGGTCTTGGGATCGACTTCGCCAAGCGACGCCGAGGCCAGCATCCCGAGCGAGCCGGTCAGCATCGCCGCGATGTCCGACAGAATGTCGCCGAACAGGTTGTCGGTCACGATGACGTCGAACTGCTTGGGATTGCGGACCAGTTGCATGCCGCCGGAATCGGCGAGCTGGTGCTCGAGCTGGACGTCCTTGAACTCGCGGGCGTGCAGCGCGGTGATGACCTCGTTCCACAGCAGGCCCGACTTCATCACGTTGCGCTTTTCCATCGAAGTCACCTTGTTGCGGCGCTTGCGCGCCAGCTCGAAGGCGACCCGGCCGATGCGCTCGATTTCGTAGGAGTCATAGACCTGCGTGTCGATGGCGCGCTTCTGGCCGTTGCCGAGATCGGTGATGGTCTTCGGCTCGCCGAAATAGACGCCGCCGGTCAGCTCGCGCAGGATCATGATGTCGAGACCCTCGACCAGCTCCGGCTTGAGCGACGAAGCGCTGGCCAGCGCCGGATAGGTCACCGCCGGACGCAGGTTGGCGTAAAGCGCCAGGTCCTTGCGCAGGCGCAGCAGGCCGGCTTCCGGCCGCACGTCGTAATCGACCTTGTCCCACTTCGGACCGCCGACCGCGCCGAAAATCACGGCGTCGGCGGCCTTGGCCTTTTCCATGGTCTCGTCGGTGATCGACACCTTGTGGGCGTCATAACAGGCGCCGCCGACCAGGCCTTCGTCAAAGGTAAACTTGTCCGGACCCTGTTCGTTGAAAAACGCGATAACGCGCTTCACTTCGGCCATCACTTCGGGGCCGATGCCGTCGCCGGGGAGCAGCAGGAGATTATGGGTGGTCATGAGACGCCTCGTTGTACGGTCCTCCGTCATGGCCGGGCTTGTCCCGGTCATCTCGCTCAAGGGGCACGGGCGTGCCCACCCTAGCGGGATGCCCGGCTCGAAGCCGG
Organism: Rhodopseudomonas sp.; assembly: GCA_016124795.1. Lineage (GTDB taxonomy): Bacteria > Pseudomonadota > Alphaproteobacteria > Rhizobiales > Xanthobacteraceae > Pseudolabrys. Next base: position 48,677 of record WGNB01000048.1, read on the forward strand.
GCATGACAGCAACTCATTGCTGCGCGGAGTGCTAAAGCCTCGCCCGGCCCTTGGCAACCGGCGGCCAAAACGCCAGTTTGGCGGTATCGCACGGGATGAGGGAGAGCGGCCCCATGGCGGACCAGCGGCCCAAAATCGTCATCGTCGGCGCCGGTTTCGGCGGCCTCGAAGCCGCCAAGGCGTTGCGGCGTGCGCCAGCCGACATCACCATCGTCGACCGCCAGAACCATCACTGTTTCCAGCCATTGCTTTACCAGGTCGCGACCGCAGCCCTGTCGCCGGCCGATGTCGCCTGGCCGATCCGCCACATCCTGCGCAGCCAGAAGAACGCCACCGTGCTGATGGCGACCGTCGAGGGCATCGACACGACCGGCAAGCGGCTGTGGACCGATTTCGGCGAGGTCCCCTATGACACGCTCATCATCGCGACCGGCGCGACCCATTCCTATTTCGGCCACGGCGACTGGGCGGCTTTCGCCCCCGGCCTCAAACGTATCGAGGACGCCACGCGCATTCGACGATCCATCCTGATTGCCTTCGAGCAGGCCGAAATCATGGCCAATCCGGACGACCAGCGCCGACTGCTGACTTTTGCCATCGTCGGCGGTGGTGCCACGGGAGTCGAAATGGCCGGCGCCATCGCCGACATCGCCCGCCAGACGCTGGCGATGGACTTCCGCCGGATCGATCCGCGCAATGCCCGCATCGTCCTGATCGAGGCCGGTCCGCGTCTGCTGCCAGCTTTCTCGCCGGCCCAGTCCGATTACGTTCGGACAACGCTGATGCAGGCCGGGGTGACGGTGATGACCGACACGCTGGTGACGAAATGCGATGCAGGCGGCGTCGATCTCAACAGCGGCCGGCTCGATGCCGCCACTGTCATCTGGGCGGCCGGTGTGGTGGCCTCACCGGCCGCCATTTGGCTGAACGCACCGACGGATCGCGCCGGCCGGATCAAGGTTGAACCCGACCTGTCGGCGCCAGGTCACCCCGACATTTTCGTCATCGGCGATGCGGCCGCTTTGGTCGACGGCAAGGGCAAACCGGTGCCAGGCATTGCACCCGCCGCTAAACAAATGGGTCACTATGTCGGCAAACTGATTGCAGCGCGCCTCGCTGGCCGTGCACCGGACAAGCCGTTTCGCTACCGACACCTCGGCGATCTCGCCACCATCGGCCGGCGCGCGGCGGTGGTGAGCTTCGGTCGCCTGAAGCTAAGCGGTTTTCTCGGCTGGCTGTTCTGGAGCGTGGCGCATGTCTATTTCCTGATCGGCTTGCGCAACCGCTTCATCGTCGCCTTCATCTGGGCTTTCGATTATCTTACCTTCCAGCGCGGCGCGCGGCTCATCACCGAACCGGCAAAGAAGCCGGGAACATTGTAAAGCCCCGCGAGACAATTCTAGTCCCCGGTCTTCCCGATAGCCCGCTGGGCGAGATTGGCGGCTTCCATCGCGCCGATGGATTTTGGCGACTTCAAGCCAAACCTGGCCGCATCCTGACCTTTAGTCGTAGGCCCGCCCGGCGATGGATGTGCACGCTCTGCCGTTGTTGATCCGCAGCCATTATACGTCACACTAGAGCTAGTGGATGGACGCTAGAGTCATCCCTCGCATGGCGCTGGCGCTCACCCCACTCATTTGTGACAATCGGTATGCCGGGCCTGATCAGACCTATCGGACTAAGGAGCTTTTTGTGAGCCATTCATCCGCGCCCAAAACCAGTTCAGGCAATTTTTTTGAGGATTTCAGCCTCGGCCAGCAGATCCGCCACGCGACACCGCGAACCGTCACGCTCGGCGATGTCGCGCTTTACAACGGCTTGTTCGGCGGCCGCTTCGCAGTGCAGTCGGCCGACAGCTTCGCCGAGAAGATCGGTTATGTCCGCTCGCCGCTCGACGACCTGCTGGTGTTTCACATGGTGTTCGGCAAGACCGTGCCCGACATCTCGCTCAATGCCGTCGCCAATCTGGGTTATGCGGACTGCCATTTTCTCAAGCCGGTCTATCCCGGCGCAACCTTGAGCGCGACTTCCGAAGTCATCGGCCTGAAAGAAAACTCCAACGGCAAGACCGGTATCGTCTATGTGCGCTCGCGCGGGCTCGATCAGGATGGCGCCGTGGTGCTGGATTACGTGCGCTGGGTGATGGTGCGCAAACGCGATGAAGCCTCGCCGGCGCCGCAGGAAGTCGTCCCGACATTGCCGTCCTGCGTCGATGTCGGCTCGCTCGGCAATGGCTGTCCGATCCTGCATCGCGATCACTACGACACCGTATTGTCCGGCAGCGCGCACCGGCATGGCGATTACCAAATCGGCGAGAAGATCGACCATGTCGACGGCATTACCGTCGAAGAAGCCGAACACATGATCGCAACCCGGCTCTATCAAAACACCGCGCGCGTTCATTTCAACAATTTCAGCGAAAGCAAAGGCCGCTTCGGCCAGCGCCTGATCTATGGCGGCCACGCGATTTCGCTGGCGCGGGCGCTGTCGTTCAACGGACTTGGCAATGCGTTCCATATTGCCGCGATCAACGCCGGTCGGCATGTCGCGCCGCTTTTGGCCGGAGGCACCGTTTTTGCGTGGTCGGAAATTCTCGACACCGCCGAATTGCTCGGCCGTGACGATGTCGGCGCGTTGCGGATCCGGACTGTCGCGACCAAGGACAAGCCCTGCGACGATTTCCCCTACAAGATTGGCAAGGAATACGACCCGGCGGTCATCCTCGATCTCGATTACTGGGTGCTGATGCCGCGATAATTTTTCCCTCTCCCCTTTCTGACGGGGGAGAGGGACAGCAAGTTCACACACTCGCCCGCAGATGATCGACGAGTTGTCGCGCGTAGGCTGGCATCAATTCGATATCGCGCACGCAGATCGTCAGGTCCCGCAACGCCCAAGGGTCGATCAGCGCCACGGCGCTGACCGCCATGTTGGGGGTCGCCCGCTCGACGGTCGTTTCCGGAACGATACCGACCCCGACATTGCATTCCACCAGCCGGCAGATCGCGTCGAACGACCGCAATTGCACCCGCAACCGCAAGGGCCGGCCGATCCGGTTGGCCTTGTCGGCAAGGAACCGCTGGATCGCGCTGGCCCGGTCGAGGCCGACCATGTCGTAATCCAGCACCTCGGCGAAACCGATCCGCTTCCGGCCGGCCAGCGGGTGGTCGCGGGCCACCACCAGCACGAAGCGGTCACTGCGGTATGGAAACGTGTGCAGGCCGGCGTGGTCGACCGTGCCGGCAACGATGCCGATATCGCCGGTGCCTTCCGCAATCAGACCGACGATCTCATCGGACAGCCTCTCCTCCAGATCGACGCTGACGTCGGGATAAGCGGTCAGAAAAGAACTTAGCGTCTCGGGCAGGAACTCCGTCAGCGCATTGGTGTTGGACAGAACGCGGACCTGGCCGGCCAGTCCGCGAGCATAGGGCGTTAAATCCTCCTGGAGCCGGTCCGACTGGGCGAGGATGGTGCGGGCATGAGCGAGCAGGGTCCGGCCGGCCTGGGTGGGCGCGACACCTTGGCGGCCGCGGATCAGCAATTCGGCGCCAAAGGCCAGTTCGAGCTTGCGGATCCGGGTGGAGGCCGCCGCCAGCGCCAGGTTCAGGCGCGCCGCGCCATGGGTAATGCTGCCGGCCTCAACAATGTGGCGAAACAGGTTGAGATCAGTGAAATCGAAGCGCATCCGGCATGGCCCGCTGATTTTTTAATTTACCGCCAGCCTACTTATTTTACGAAGGCTGGCTACGCAGAACACAGATTGATAGGACATTTTAGACCGTCTAGTTTCGCTTTTGAAGAAGCTAGAATAGGTCAAACGTGAAAATGGTATGCGCCGCCCGTCATTGGTGCGTTGCGGCAGCGCCATAGTTTGGCTACCAACCGTGCGCGACCGCCGACAGAGTTCCGACGGTGCGATGTGGAGAATAACGATGGCCGAGCTTGAGGCAGGCACCGCAACGGCGCCGCGACGGTCGAGACCTCTATCCCCCCACCTTCAGACCTACCGGCTGACGCTGACGATGTTGATGTCGATCGTGCATCGCATCACCGGCTCGGCGCTGTATTTCGGCATGCTGTTGTTGGCCTGGTGGCTGATTGCCGCCGCCGCCGGCCCCAATGCCTACGCCAATTTCGAATGGTTCGTGGGGTCGTGGATCGGCCGGCTGGTGCTGTTCGGCTACACTTGGGCGCTGCTGCACCACATGCTCGGCGGCATCCGCCACCTGATCTGGGACACCCTGCACGGCCTCGAACCGGCCGACCGCGAAATGCTGACACTGGCGACCGTCATCGGCTCGGTGGCGCTGACGCTGGTGGTCTGGGTCATCGGCTATCTCGCCATGGGAGGCCCGCGATGAACGCTCCGCATTCCAACGCGCCGCAGATGCGCACCGCCGCCAGCCGAGTTCGCGGTCTGGGCGCGGCCCGCGCCGGCACCATGGATTTCTGGCATCAGCGCGTCACCGCGGTGGCCGGCATCGTCCTGACCATCGCGCTGATCGTGATCGCGCTCTCGCTGCTCGGCCGCAGTCACGCGGCGGTGGTGCAGATCCTCGGCTCGCCGCTGGTCGCCATCATCATGCTGCTGTTCATCTTCAACAGCGCCTATCACATGTGGATCGGCATGCAGGAGATCATCCTGGATTACGTCCACGCCGATAAATACAAATTCTTGAGTTTGATGGCGAATACCTTCTACGCCATCGCTGTCGGCCTGGCTTGCGCCTTCGCCATCCTCAAGCTGTCATTCGGGGTTTAGGCATGGCTACTTCCAACGGCAACGGTGCGCCCGCTTTCAACGGCAAGGCCTATCCGGTCGAAAATCACAATTGCGACGTGGTAGTCGTCGGCGCCGGCGGCGCCGGCCTGCGCGCTGTCGTCGGATGTTCCGAGGCGGGCCTGCGCACCGCCTGTATCACCAAAGTGTTCCCGACCCGCTCGCACACCGTCGCGGCGCAGGGCGGCATCGCCGCCTCGCTCGGCAACATGGGCGAGGACGATTGGCGCTGGCATATGTACGACACGGTCAAGGGTGCCGACTGGCTCGGCGACCAGGACACCATCGAATATATGGTCAAGAACGCGCCGGCCGCGGTCTATGAACTCGAACACTGGGGCCTGCCGTTCTCGCGCCGCGAGGAAGACGGCAAGATCTACCAGCGTCCGTTCGGCGGCATGACCACGCATTTCGGCAAAGGCACCGCGCAGCGTACCTGCGCCGCCGCCGACCGCACCGGCCACGCCATGCTGCACACCATGTATGGCCAGGCGCTCAAGCACTCGGCCGAATTCTATGTCGAATATTTCGCACTCGACCTGATCATGGACGAGGACGGCCGCTGCCGCGGCATCGTCGCCCTGAACATGGACGACGGCACCATCCACCGCTTCAACGCCAACATGACCATCATGGCGACCGGCGGCTATGGACGGACCTATTTCTCCTGCACCTCGGCGCATATCTGCACCGGCGACGGTAACGCGATGGTGCTGCGCGCCGGCCTGCCGTTGCAGGATATGGAATTCGTTCAGTTCCACCCGACCGGCATCTATCCGGCCGGCTGCCTGATCACCGAAGGTTCGCGCGGCGAAGGCGGCTACCTGGTCAACTCCGAAGGCGAGCGCTTCATGGAGCGCTACGCGCCGTCGGCCAAGGATCTGGCCTCACGCGACGTCGTTTCGCGCGCCATGACCATCGAAATGCGCGAGGGCCGCGGCGTCGGCAAGAACAAGGACCACCTGTTCCTGCATCTCGACCATCTCGATCCGGCGGTGCTGCACGAGCGCCTGCCCGGCATCAGCGAAACCGCCCGCATCTTCGCCGGCGTCGATATCACCCGCGAGCCGATCCCGGTGCTGCCGACCGTCCACTACAACATGGGCGGCATCCCGACCAACTTCCACGGCGAGGCTTTGACCAAGCGCGACGGCAATCCCGACTCGGTCATTCCCGGCCTGATGGCGATCGGCGAGGCGGCCTGCGTCTCGGTCCATGGCGCCAATCGCCTCGGCTCGAACTCGCTGATCGATCTGGTCGTGTTCGGCCGCGCCGCCGCGCATCGCTGCGCCGAACTGCTGACGCCCGGCGCCAAGCAGCCCGACATGCCGAAGGACTCCGCCGACAAGGCGCTGGCCCGTCTCGACAAGTTCCGCCACGCTTCGGGTGGCACGCCGACCGCCGAGCTGCGTCTGAAGATGCAGCGCGTGATGCAGAATAACTGCGCGGTGTTCCGGACCGGCGAAGTGCTCGAGGAAGGCCACAAGCTGATCCACGACGTATTCGGCGGCCTGACCGACTTGCACGTCTCCGACCGCTCGCTGATCTGGAACTCGGATCTGATCGAGACGCTCGAACTGGACAACCTGATGTCGCAGGCCGTCGTCACCATGGACTCGGCCAAGAACCGCACCGAAAGCCGCGGCGCCCATGCCCGCGAGGATTTCCCGGATCGCGACGACCAGAACTGGATGAAGCACACCCTGGCGTGGATCGACGCCAAGGGCGAAGTCGAGATCGATTACCGGCCGGTGCATACCTACACGCTGACCAACGAAATCTCGTACATCGAACCCAAAGCTCGCGTTTACTAACGCGAGCCCGAATTCAATTGCCGCGCGTTTATTAGGAACTCGCCATGGTCGAAATCACGCTGCCGAAAAACTCCAGGATCACCGAAGGCAAGACCTGGCCGCGGACGTCGCATGCCACGCACCTCACCGAATTCCAGATCTACCGCTGGAACCCCGATGACGGCGCCAACCCGCATATCGACACCTATTATGTCGATCGCGACGATTGCGGTCCGATGGTTCTCGACGCGCTGATCTGGATCAAGAACAACGTCGATCCGACTCTGACCTTCCGTCGCTCCTGCCGCGAAGGCGTCTGTGGCTCCTGCGCGATGAACATCGACGGCACCAATACGCTGGCCTGCACCAAGGCAATGGACGACGCCAAGGCGCCGCTCAAGATCAACCCGCTGCCGCATCAGCCGGTGATCAAGGACCTGGTGCCCGATCTGAAGAACTTCTACGCGCAATACGCCTCGATCGAGCCCTGGCTGCACACTGTGACGCCGGCGCCCGAGAAGGAATGGACCCAGAGCCACGAGGACCGCACCAAGCTCGACGGCATGTACGAGTGCATTCTCTGCGCCTGCTGCTCGACCTCGTGCCCGAGCTACTGGTGGAATTCGGATCGTTATCTCGGTCCGGCGGCGCTGTTGCAGGCCAACCGCTGGGTCCAGGACTCACGCGACGAATCGACCGGCGAACGGCTCGACAATCTCGAGGACCCGTTCCGGCTCTATCGCTGCCACACGATCATGAATTGCTCCAAGGCCTGCCCGAAGGGGCTCAACCCGGCCAAGGAAATCGCCACGCTGAAGAAGGCGATGGTCGAGCGTCAGGTCTGACGCTCGCGTGTAGCGCGCCGGCAGGCCATCCGCCGCCGGCGCCGCCCCGTCACAGGGCTAAATCTTTGTTCGGCTTGAAACTTTGAATAGCGCGGCGATGACGCCGGCGCTCCCCCATCGAAAATTACACTCGCCTCCATTTACAACTTAAGCTTGCTTCGGTTGTGGCGCTGACGCATCATTTTACCCGGTGGGGTTGAGGGTGCCGTATTGCGTTGGGGCCGCCGCTCAGGGGAGACGATCCAGACTGTTGCGTGGCAGCGGCATCGCGCTGGCGCCTGGATCGCGTCGGCTATCGCCACGTTGCTGGCCGGCTGCGCGGCACCAACCAGCCAATTGCCCGACCTGCCGACCGCCGATGTCGCCGCCGAACTGCGCCGGCAACAGGTCGCGCAGATTCAGAAATACTACGGCGAACTGCACCGGGTCGACAGCGTTGCCTTCAGGATTCGCACCGCCAACGTCGAATTCTGCCGCGGCTGGGTCTCGGCACAGATCGGGCTTTATGCGGCAACGCCACGCAGCCTGCCACGCAAATACCGATCCTTCTCAAGCGAGGCGCTCAACCTGAGCTGGACACGCCCGACCGCGATCTCGGTCGTCGAGGGCTCGCCCGCAGCCAAGGCCGGTATCGCCAGCGGCGACCAGGTCATCGCGCTCAATGACGAACTGATCCCGGTCACCGGCACCGCCGGCTGGATGGGCGGCTGGCTACGGCAGAACGGCGTGACCCCGGTGAAGATCAATATCAGGCATAACGATGTCGACCGCACCGTCACCGTCACGCCGGTGATGGGCTGCGCCATTCCGATCGACTACGTCACCGCGGACACCGCCAACGCCTTCACCACCGACAAGAAGATCGTGGTCTATTCCGGCATCGTCGAGCTTGCCAAAACCGACGCTGAACTGGCTGTGCTGATCGGGCACGAGCTGGCGCATTCCAATCTTGGCCACCTCGACAAAGGGCGCTGGAACGCCATGCTCGGCTGGGCCAGCGGCCTCGCGGTCGACGCCGGCATCCTGGCCGGCGGGATGTCGACCGGCGGCGCGTTCCGCCGCGCCTTCGAAAAAGCCGGCGCCAGCGCCTTCAGCGTCGGCTTCGAGCGCGAGGCCGATTATGTCGGCGCTTATTACACGGCACGCGCCGGCTATGACCTGACCGGCACCGAAAACCTCTGGCGCGCGCTCGGTCAGACCGACCCCAACAGCATTCAAATCGCCAAGACGCATCCGATCACGCCCGTCCGCGTCGTGCAGATCGAAAAAGTCGCGGCCGAAATCGCCGACAAGAAGCGCCACCACCTACCGCTGGTGCCCGACCTCAAGGTCCTTCAGGCGCAGAACCAAGCGGCAGCCGAAAGCGACTCGCCCAGGACCGCCAGCGAGCATTTCTGACCACGCCCGGCGGGCTTTTCATCGCGCCTTATTCGCAACTCTCTATTCGCAACTCTTGCCGAGACAGAGCTTTTCCAGTTCGGGGAACGGCTTGTAAGGCGCGTTGCCGCATTGCTCCTTGGTCGCCGCGATCAATTGATTGAGATGACCGCCATAGAAATAGGCGATGCGATCCTCGCTGCCTTTGTATTGCCGGGCGGCATTGCGCGAATTCGAGCGCACACAGACAGTATAGCGTTCGTCGTCCTTGTTGACCTTGGTCAACACCGGATCGGTAATATAGGCGTCGCGGACATTGGTCGGGTCCTCCAACGTCGTCGTCAGCAGATCGGTGATTTCTTTTTTATACGTCGCAGGAAAGACGTTCGGAATGTCCTTCGGCTTGCCGATATAGTCGTACTTGTCGGCGCAGGCGCTCAGCGCCAGCGCGACAAGCACCGCCGATACGATGGGCAACACCGGTTTGAAGCCCGGCTTGGGGTTTTGCAGTTGCATTCGATCGTCCTTCACTCATCGGGCCGTCCCCATAAGCCCGATCGGTCTTCCTGAGGTTTACGTCTACGAGAGCTTGCGTTTGCGCTGACCGAGCGTGCGCAGCCGCAGCGCATTGAGCTTGATGAAGCCGGCGGCGTCCTTCTGGTCGTAAGCGCCCTTGTCGTCCTCGAACGTCACCAGTGTCGACGAATAAAGCGACGCCTTGCTGTCGCGGCCGGTGACCATGACATTGCCCTTGTAGAGCTTGAGCCGGACCTCGCCCTCGACCAGTTCCTGCGACTTGTCGATCAGCGCCTGCAACATTTCGCGTTCCGGCGAGAACCAGAAGCCGTTATAGATCAGCTCGGCATAACGCGGCATCAGTTCGTCCTTAAGGTGACCCGCGCCGCGATCGAGCGTGATCGACTCGATGGCCCGGTGCGCCACCAGCAGGATGGTGCCTCCGGGCGTCTCATAGACGCCGCGCGACTTCATGCCGACGAAGCGATTTTCAACCAGATCAAGCCGGCCAATGCCGTTGTCATGGCCCAGCTGGTTGAGTCTTGCCAGGATCGAGGCCGGCGACAGAGCCACGCCGTCGATCGACACCGCATCGCCCTTGGCAAAACCGATGGTCACCGAGGTCGCCTGGTCGGGCGCTTCCATCGGCGAGATAGTGCGCTGATAGACGATGCCGGGGGCCTCCTGGGCAGGGTCCTCCAGCACCTTACCCTCGGACGAGGAGTGCAGCAGGTTGGCGTCGACCGAGAACGGCGCCTCGTTCTCCTTGTCCTTGGTGATGGTGATCTGGTGATCGCGCGCGAACTTCAGCAGGTCCTCGCGACCCTTGAATTCCCATTCACGCCAGGGCGCGATGATCTTGATGTTGGGATCGAGCGCGTAATAGCTGAGCTCGAAGCGGACCTGATCGTTGCCTTTGCCGGTGGCGCCATGACAGACCGCGTCGGCGCCGACCTGATGGGCGATCTCGATCTGGCGCTTGGCGATCAGCGGCCGCGCAATCGAAGTGCCGAGCAGGTACTGGCCCTCGTAGACGGTATTGGCGCGGAACATCGGATTGACGAAATCCCGGACGAACTCCTCGCGCAGGTCGTCGATGAAGATGTTTTCCGGCTTGATGCCGGCCCGCAGCGCCTTTTCGCGCGCCGGTCCCAATTCCTCGCCCTGGCCGAGGTCGGCGGTGAAGGTGACGACTTCGCAGCCATAGGTCGTCTGCAACCATTTCAGAATGATCGAAGTGTCGAGCCCGCCGGAATAGGCCAGCACCACCTTTTTCACATCGCCTTTAGTCATTGATCGCCTTTGAGAATGGACCGGATTACGGCCGGCTCGGGAGAGTTCGGACTATAGGCGGCGACGCTCGCGGCGCAAGCGTGGCGCGGTCGCACGGTGGCGGGGTTTTCGCGGGCTCGCCGACCGGCTTGCGGGCGGTCTCGAGTTTAAATATTATTAACTACAACCTGAACGGGTATCGTCCGGATCGACGGTCGGTTTACCGGCGGGTTTGCTCGCTCTCTCACAGGAGTGTCACCCGATGCAGCGCCCCGGCCGCCGGTTTCTCGTCGCCCTGACCCTCGCCGCCGCCCTTCTGGCGCCGCCGGCCACCCGCGCCTCCGACCACGCCGACCCGCTGAAGCTGTCGGACCCGAATGCCAATATCACCGGCCTGTTCATCTGGCCGGAGGGCGACCAGTACGTCATCGTTTTCAATGTCCGCAAATCGTTGACCGATGCCAAGCCCTACGACCTCGGGCCCTACCGGTACGAAGTCAGCATCGACCTGACCTCGCCGGTCACCTTCGAGAGCGCCGAGGACCGCGCCCGCTACGGCGGCACCATCGTCATTCCGGAAAAGCTGCATCCCGATGCCACCATCACGGTGCGACTGAACAACGACACCAGCCTGCGCTCGATCGACTACAGCGGCCTCAGACATACGGATGAAATCCGCACCTATACCGGTGTGCGCGACGATCCCTTCATCTTCCCGCGCTTTTTCGCTAAGAACGTCATCTCGATGGTGATGAGCATTCCGAAGTCCGCCTTCCCGGACGGCCAGAAGGATTTCATCCTGTGGGGCACGACCTACGTCAACGACAAGGTCTCCGACCGTGTCGGCCGTTCGGTGCGCAGCCAGTTGCCGCGCTTCGGCTCGCTCAATGTGGCGGCACCGCCGGATCAGGTGCGCGTCCTGATGAAGGAAAAAGAATTTCTCGACAACACCTACAACTTCCTCAACGACAACAAGGAGTGGTGGTCGCAGGCGATTGCCGGCCTGTTGCAGTTTACCTTTCAGCTCCGCAAATACGACCTCGCGCCGGATGTGATGATCTACACCACCCGCTTTCCGCCCGGCTTTCCCAACGGCCGCCGCTTACCCGACGACGTCAACAGCATCCTTTGTAACGTCGGCGACTGCCTGTTGCAGGAAATCTCGACCATCGAAGGCGAGTATCCGCGACCGACCGCCAACGACAAGAAATTCCTGACCGAGTTTCCTTATCTGGCGGCGCCCTGGCCTGACAAACCCGAGAAGGTGCTGACACGCAGCATCTGGCCTTATCTGCTGCCGGTTCTGATCGTGACGGCGGTGCTGATCTGGGGGCTGGTCGAGGTCACGTGGCGGCTGTTGCGCTGGCTGTGGCAGGCGCTGCGACGCAAGGTCGCTATGGCGTGTTGACGGTGCCAACCTCCGGCACGCGCGATCGATGGCTGGCCGCGCTGATCGCCGCCGGCCTGATCGTTACGCTGGCGGTACCGCCGGCGCAGGCGCATGACTTCTGGATCGAACCCTCGACCTTTCATCCACGACCCGGCGGCATCGTCGCGCTCGGCCTGCGCGTTGGACAAAATTACGTCGGCGATCCGGTGCCGCGCCAGTCGACCGCGATCGACCGCTTCTTCATTCGCCAGATCGGCCCGGACGGGGCGGCGCCGTACGATCGATCGATCGAAGGCTCGAACAATATCGATCCGGCCGGTTTCCTGCGCGTCGACGGCGAGGCCACCGCCGTCATCGGCTACAGCAGCAACGGCGCGGACATCACGCTGCCGGCCGGTCCCTTCGAGGACTATCTGCGGCTTTACGGGCTCGACGCGATCATCGCCGAACGCGACCGGCACGGCGAACGATCGAAGCCCGGCCGCGAACGATTCTTCCGTTACGCCAAAGCGCTCCTGAGCGGCGCGCGCGGCTCGTCACTAGTCACGCAGCCGCTCGGTTTCACCTACGAGATTGTGCCGGATGCCGACCCGACCGTATCGGCCGGGCCACTGCATGGCCGCGTGTTCTACAACGGCGAAGCATTGCCCGGCGCGTTGATCGAGGCCTTGTGGCGCGACGATCCGCGCGTCAGACTGAAGACGCGCAGCGATGCGCGCGGCGGCTTTGCCTTTGCGCTGCCACGATCCGGCGTCTGGCTCATCAAATCGGTGCACATGGTCAGAGCCGGATTCTTCGCCAGCGCGGACTGGGACAGCCTATGGGCATCGCTGACCTTCAACGCGGCCATCGCCTCGCCGATCGCGGCATCGGACGCCAGGCCATGACGCGGCTGCGCGCGGCCTGTCTGCCGCCGTTATTGTTCATCGCCGCGCTGATGACAAACGCCGCGCCGGCGCATGAGATCGGCACGACCAATGTCCGCCTCACAATTCGCAATGACCGTACCTGGTCGGCGGAGATCACCACCGGACCGATGGCGCTACTCAACAAGATCGAGACCGCCGCTGGCGAACGACCGAGCCGCGACCTTGATGCCGCGGCATTGCAAGGCAAGCTGAGCGCCATTGCCGACGTGCTGGCGCATTACATCGAAGTGCGGTTCGATAATGCCAAGCCGGCGCGCGCCGTGTCGCCGGTCAAGCTCACGATCGTCCATGTCGAACTGCCACCCGATATCACCAAGCCATCCTATGTCATCCTGACTGCCGAAGGACCGATACCGGCAGGCGCGAGCAGCCTGACCTGGCGCTACGGCCTGGTCTACAGCACTTATGCGGTGGTGTTCGCCGACGCCAAAGGCGACAGTCCGATCACGCAATGGCTTGACAGCGACGCCGAGAGCCGGCCATTCGCGCTGATCGGCGCCACCGCGCCGCCGACGGCGATCCGGATCGCCGCGCAATATCTCGAACTCGGCTTTCGCCATATCCTGCCGGAAGGGCTCGACCACATCCTGTTCGTGCTCGGCCTGTTTCTACTCAGCAGCCGGCTCAAGCCGATCCTGGTCCAGGTGACCTGCTTTACCGTCGCCCATTCGGTGACGCTCGGGCTGACGATGTATGGCCTGCTGTCGCTGCCACCGCAGGTCGTCGAACCGCTGATCGCCCTGTCGATCGCCTATGTCGCGATCGAGAACATCCTGACGCCGAAGCTGACGCCGTGGCGGCCGGTCGTTGTTTTCGGCTTCGGTCTGGTCCACGGCATGGGCTTTGCCGGCGCGCTGGCCGAGCTGAACCTGCCACGCAGCGAGATTCTGCCGGCGCTGGTCAGCTTCAATGTCGGCATCGAACTGGCACAGCTCGCCGTGATCGCGGCGGCCTATTTCACGACGACTTATTGGATCGGCGACCGCCTCTGGTACCGCACGCGGTTTGAAATTCCCGTCTGCCTGGCGATCGCCGCGACCGGCCTGTTCTGGACCGTCGAGCGGGTCGCCGGGCTGTAGCCTCACGCCGGGTTAGGCGCTGACGTCCTCGAACACGTCCATTTCGGCATTGCCGGCCAACGCCATTCGCCAGCCCTGCAGGAAGGTCCGCATCATCGGATCGCTTGAGACTTTCTGGCGGTTGAGTTCGAGCGCGGCATTGGCCTCGTACTCGATCTCGATGACGAATTGCGCCGGATCATCGACATTTTGCAGGAAACGGACCTGGGTGCCGCCGAGCGCGCGGTAGAACGGCGCCGTGCTGCGCACCAGGGCAAGCACCTGATTGGGGTCGCCAAGCGCCCTGATCTTCATCAGCAACACCCGTTTAAGAGCGTCCTGCCCATCCGCCATGCAATGCCTCCAAACCTGAATTGTCTTTGAGTCGCAGCATCGCGCAAATTCGCGCCGCTGCAAAATCGAGGCGGCTGCGCGGGCCCCATAAAAAAATCGCCGGACCAGCCGGCCCGGCGATCGTCAATTCAGGGACGAGAAGCGGCTATTGCTGCTTCAGCCCGGCCCGCGCCACCAGCGCTTTGACCGCCGGGATTTCCTTCTCCATATGCGCCTTGAGCTCCGCCGGCGTGCCGCTCACGACGACAAAGCCGGAGGCATGCGCCATCTTCAAGGCCCGTTCGTCCTTGAAGGCATCGGCACAATGCTTGGCCAGCAGGTCGATGATGTCCTGCGGGGTGCCGGCCGGTGCGAACAGCGCCGAGAAGGTCTCCGACACGAAGCCGGGATAACCGGACTCGATCATGGTCGGCACGTTCGGCATCGAGAACCAACGCTGCGGCCCGGTGACCGCGAGCGCCTTGAGCTGACCGGATTTGACCATCGCCTCGGCCGCCGGCAAGGCGACCGACGCGACCTGCACTGTGCCTTCGAGCGCAGCCGCCGCCGCCGGACCCGCACCACGATAAGGAATATGCGCCATCTCGATACCGGCGCGCTGCTTGAGCTCCTCGCCGGTCAGGTTCGACTTGGTGCCGATGCCCGGCGACGAATAATTGAACTTGGCGCCGGGCGCTTTGGCGGCCTTCACCAGATCGGCGATGCTGTTGATCGGCGACTTGGCGCTGACCACGATGATGTTGGGCGAGTCGACCAGTTCCGAAATCGGCGCGAAGTCCTTGAACGGATCGTAAGGCAGCTTCTTGTACAGCGCCGGATTGACCGCGATCGCCGTCGAGGTCAGCAACAAGGTATAGCCATCCGGCTTGGCGCGCGCCGCCAGCCCCATGCCGATATTGCCAGCCGCGCCCGGATGGTTCTCGACGATGAAAGTTCCATGCAGCGAACGGCCCAGCGACTCGGCCAGAATCCGCGCGATAATGTCGGTCGGACCGCCGGGCGCGAAGGGCACGATCAACGTCACCGCGCGCTCCGGATAAGCGGCCTGCGCCATGCCGGCTTGCGTCGCCAGCAGAAGACCGGCAGCCAGCAGAGTGAAAATGCGTTTCGGGCGTATGAATGACACGCGGCGTTCCCCCTTTTGATGCATTCGGCGATTATCGTTATGCCGAATATATTTTGAGGAATGACGCTAGCGCGGTCGGTCCGCAGCCTCAATGCATTCGGCGCCGCCAATACGTGCGTTGCGCCTCATGCATGCCAAATCATGATGACGATTCACCAATCGGCCGACGATTTTGCGCATCGTCAAATCGAACGACATCGTCAAAGCGTGTCGACGATCACCACCAGCCACGCCGCCGACGCTTGAATCGGGCGTCCTGATCTTCATCCAGCTCGGGGCCGGCAATCTCGTCGGCAACGCGCGCCGTCCACCAGAACAGGGCACGTCGGCATTTTGCCGAAAACCGTTCGAGACGCCGTTCAATTGTCGCGTCGTCCAATCGCGTGCTCGGCCAACGATAGATCAAGGCATACATCAGCCAGATGATCAGAAAGGTGAAGACGCCGGCAAAGATCACGTCGCTGGCGGCATGCGCGCCCGCCACCACGCGCGCTACCGACATGCCGAGCCCGAGCGTGACCGCCGCGCCAACCGCGACCGCACGCCACGCCGGCGGCGCTAGCACGGCCGGCGCGATCGTCCAGAACGCGCCCGACACATCGCCCGACACGAAGGCGCAGTTGTTCGGGCAATCGCCGCGCGGGTCCCACCACGCCATGAAGTGCTCGGTGCCGCCGAACTGGATGACATCGATCGGCCGCGGCCGGTCCCAATGGTCCTTGAGGATAACATTGACGAGCAGGCCGGGGCCGAGCGCCAAAGTCGACGTCAGGAAGAAGATCGCACGGCCCGAGGCCAGCATCTTGCGCCGAGGCAGGATCAGCTTGATGACCAAGGCGGCCAGGAACGGCGCGATCAGCAGCGTACCGACCCAGAGCCCGGCGTCCCGCGCCATCATCAGCGGCGGATAAAGCCGCCAGCCGAAGACATTGCCGCCGACCACATGCTCGTAAAAGACCCGCGAAATGCGCAGGTCGAGTTCCGGATAGATCCCGAACAGCAGCCCAGCGACAACGGCAATGGCGAGCGTAATCAGCAGTCCGGTACGGTTCATGACGGTCCCTTGTAGCAGCCGTCCGTCTAGCCGAGGCCGCCAAAAATGGGAAGGCAGGGACCGCACGGGCCGGCTATAGTTCGACCATGACCCCACCCCCCACGCTCGAGTTCTGGTTCGAATTCGCCTCGACTTATTCCTATCCGGCCGCGATGCGGATCGCCGGGCTCGCCAAAGCGCGCGGCATCGCCCTGCGCTGGCGGCCGTTCCTGCTCGGACCGCTGTTCAAGGCCAGCGGCTGGACGACGTCGCCGTTCAACATCTATCCGGCCAAGGGCCGCTACATGTGGCGCGATCTGGCGCGAATCTGTGACGCGCTCGACCTGCCCTTCGTGGTCCCGCCAAATTTTCCGCAGCATACCATTCTGGCGGCGCGCATCGCGCTGGTCGGTCTCACGCAAGATTGGGGTGAGGACTTTTGCCGCGCGGTCTATCGCGTGCAATTCGCCGAGGGCCGCGATATCGGCGACCGCGCCGCGCTTGATGACATTCTGCGCAACCTGGGGCAAGACGCCGGCACGATCGTCGCGCAAGCGCAGTCGGACGCGATCAAGGCGTTGCTGCGAAGCCAGACCGAGGAAGCCGCCGCGCACGGTATCTTCGGCGCGCCGAGTTTTGTGACCGCCGACGGCGAATTGTTCTGGGGCAACGATCGGCTTGAAGCGGCGCTCGACTGGGCAAAACGCCACTAGACAATTCAGCGTCAAGGACGGTTCTGTCCGCCTCTCAGGACGACGGATTGCCGCGCTCGCGCCATCGTCCGGCATTGCGGCCTGCGATCAACCAATAAACCAGTCCGAACACCGCACCGGACGCCGCCACGATCTCGGCCTCGCGCGATACCGGCGGCGGCGGATGGTCGATCGACTCTTCGTAGGATGGCGGCGCCAGCCCGCTGCCGTAATAACCCAGCAGCAGCATCGCCGCACCGGCAGCCGCGTTGATGACGAGCGACCGGATCTTGAAGCTTTCGGCCAGCGCGATCAGGATCGCCAGCGGCAGCAGACCGATTGCGCCGGTCGCGGTCGCGCCGATAAAGGCGGTGCCCCAGAACACCACGCGCTCGCCAACATCGCCGGACATGCTGTGCCACTGCGGGCCGAGCACCCCGATCGCAATGGCCACGCCCGTCGCCAGACTCGCAACCATGACGGCGAAGACGATGACAATCAGACGGCCGAGCAATGCCACGCCTAAACCCCCGCTGCTTACGTCCCGCCATTGGACCGATATGTGGCCGGCGGGATCACATAATCTAACCAATGACGCCGCCCATGCGAACAGGCCGGGCATAACCCGGCCTGTTGTAACGCTTTGCGGTCATCGAACGGCCGTCGATCAGGCGGTCGCCGGTTCCCGAATTGAATACAGAACGCCGAGTTCGAGCACCGCGATGATGACGACCACAATGCCGGTTTGAAACAGGCAATCGGTCGCGTGGACCTTGTCCAGCATATGCAGCGCAAAAGGCGATGCGACCAATATCAGGCCGAGCACCAAATTGGTCCATTGCGTCCATATCCGGACCGACTTGAGCGCCAGCGCCGCGACCGCGACGATAGCCAGACCGGCAAGCCACGCCACCCACGATGCCGCCGTCAACGCCGTATATCCGACAATCCAGGGCGACAGGAACAACCATCCCGCCAGGACCAGACTGACCAGATCGCCAACCATCGCATTTCGTTTCATAAGCACCTCCCGAACCCGAAACCAGGTTCATGGCTGCGCGCCCCCGCGGTGAAATCCGCTTTGCTTTTGGTCGTGTCACGCCACAGCGGACAGGCGCCCTTCAGCTATAGCGCAATCGACCGGCGAAGATTGTTAATAATTGGCAAGGCCGGCGACGCGGCGCCGACAAGCGTCCGACAGACTAGTCGGTCATCGCCATGGCGCGCAGCGCCTGACGTTCACGCGCCGACAATTTCTCGGTCGCGCTCTTGAGCTGACCGCAGGCGGCGAAGATATCGCGGCCGCGCGGCGTGCGCACCGGCGATGCATAACCGGCGTCGAACACCACCGCGGAAAACTTCTCGATCTGCTCCCAGTCCGAGCATTCGTATTTGCTGCCCGGCCAGGGATTAAACGGGATCAGGTTAATCTTGGCCGGAATGCCCTTGAGCAGCCGCACCAGCGCCTTGGCTTCCTCGATGGAATCATTGACGTCTTTCAGCATCACGTATTCGAACGTGATGCGCTTGGCGTTCGACGCGCCCGGATAATTGCGGCAGGCGTCCAGCAGCTCGGCGATCGGGTATTTGCGGTTGAGCGGCACCAGTTCGTTGCGCAAGTCGTCGCGCACGGCATGCAGCGAGATCGCCAGCATGCAGCCGATCTCCGCCCCGGCGCGAATAATGTTCGGCACGACGCCGGAGGTCGACAGCGTGATGCGGCGCTTGGAAATGCCGATACCTTCGCCATCCGACACGATCAGCAGCGCGTCGCGCACCGCATCGAAATTATACAAGGGCTCGCCCATGCCCATCATGACGATGTTGGTGACGCAGCGCGCACCGGCCGGGATCACCCCATCGGTCGGCCGCGTGCCGCCCGGCCAGTCGCCAAGGCGATCGCGCGCCGCCATGACCTGACCGACGATTTCACCGGCGGTGAGATTGCGCACCAGGCGTTGCGTACCGGTGTGACAGAAGGTGCAATTGAGCGTGCAGCCGACCTGACTTGAAACGCACAAAGTGCCGCGCTCGGTGTCGGGAATGTAAACACATTCAACATCGTGCGGCAGCTTGCTGTCGGCGTCGCCCGGCAGGCGCATCAGCCATTTGCGGGTCCCGTCGACCGATACCTGTTCGGCGATCACCTCTGGCCGCGCCAGCGTATAGCGAACCGGCAAGGCGGCCCGCAGTTCCTTCGACATCGTCGTCATGTCGTCGAACGAGGTCGCGCCACGGAAGTAGATCCAGTGCCAGAGCTGCTGCACCCGCATCTTGCGTTGGGCCGGCGGCACGCCGCATTCGCCCAGCACCTCGGCAAGTTCCGCCCGCGACATTCCGAGCAGCGACGGCTTTTCCGGCGCGACGTAACGCTCCAGCGGCGCCTTTTCGATGAAAAGGGCGGGAGCCGATACGGTATCTATGTCGACGTTGGGGGCCATAAAACTCAATCTAACATAAAAAGCAGCGCCGAAAACGCGCTTACCCTCCGCCCGGACGGCGGAGGGTAAGCAAAACGGCTCACATCACATAGGAAGCGACGGGGCTATTTACACTCCGCCGCGACCTTGTCGAGCGCGTCGGAAATGCCCTTGAGCGAATATGTATCGGTGGTTTTGGTGCCACGCGAGGATTCCGACCGGATGATCAAGGTCGAGCCCTTGCGCATCGCCGACACCATTTGCGCTTCCTCGCCGGCATTCTTGACCCAGGCGCCGTCATTCTGGGTGTACATCGCATAATTGGCCGAATCGACGCTGGCGGTCGCGTCGAAGCCCGGCTTTTGCGGATAGCCGACGATGACCGACACCTCGTTATGGACCTTTTCGGCCGGACGGGTCGAAACGAAGGCATAGGAGGGATCCCGGTTACGGCCCGGCGGATCGGTCACGCCCGAAGTCGGCTTCGACAGCGCAAAACAGACCTTCTTGCCGTCCGGGGTGGCGGAATAAGCGCCCCAATCGCCGAATTGGCCGAGCAAAACAGCCTGTTCGGTCGGATCGGCCTTTTTCTTCTGGGCAAAGGCGGTTTCAGGAACATTGAAAGCGCACAGCACCGCCGCGGCGCTGAGCAATGCAATCGCGGGGCGTGGCATAAGTCTTTTCGTCATCGGGCCCTACCGGTTGAATTGTACGACGCTAACACGCCGCCTGAAGTTTGGTTGGATATTAGCCGCTTAGAGGCGAATATCGGCGATGTGAAGGCGGCCCGCAGCCGCCGCCGACGATATTAATCGGCAAAAGTTAATGGCGATTAATCCTGCTGCTGCTCCGGCCATGGTAAGAGTCCGGTCCGTTTAGACGCCAGATTCTGGCCCAAAGCCAGCTTCCCGCACTCCAGTATCCGGACGCCATGAAAGCCCTGCTCTGCCACCGCTACGGCACCCCCGACGATCTCGAACTGGCCGATCTGCCAGATCCGATACCGGCCGACGGCGAGGTCGTGGTGCGGATTTCCGCCGCCGCCCTGAATTTCTTCGACACGCTGATTATCGCCGGAAAATATCAGACCAAGCCAGCCTTTCCGTTCTCGCCCTCGGCCGAATTCGCCGGCACGGTGGAGCGCCTCGGCCCTCATGTCACGGATCTGGCTGTCGGCGACCGCGTGCTCGGCTTCACCGGTTATGGCGCCGCCCGCGAAAGTATTGCGGTGGCGGCCGACCGCCTGACGAAAATTCCGGACGATCTCGATTTCGACCATGCCGCCGGCCTCTGCGTGACCTATGGCACGACTTATTACGCGCTGAAGGATCGCGCCCACATCAAGTCCGGCGAAACGCTGGCCGTGCTTGGCGCATCGGGCGGCACCGGCCTTGCGGCCATCGAGCTCGGCAAGATCATGGGCGCGCGCGTGATCGCCTGCGCCTCGTCGCCGGACAAGCTCGACTTCGCGCGCCGGCACGGCGCCGATGACGGCATCGATTATGCCGCCGACGACCTCAGGGACGGATTGCGGCGCGTTACCGGCGGCAAGGGCGTCGACGTGATCTACGATCCGGTCGGCGGCCCCTATGCCGAACCGGCCTTGCGATCGATGGCCTGGGAAGGTCGCTATCTAGTGGTCGGTTTCGCCGCCGGCGACATACCGAAACTGCCGCTCAATCTGGTGCTGCTCAAAAGCTGCGACGTGCTTGGCGTATTCTGGGGCGCCTGGACCGCACGCGACCCGCAAGGCCACCGCGCCAATACCGCGCAGCTATTGGCCTGGGCCGCCGCCGGCAAATTGTCGTCGCATGTCCACGCGGTTTATCCGCTGAGCGAAGCGGCCAGCGCGCTCAAGGCCATCGCGGCGCGGCAGGTGATGGGCAAGGTGATTCTAAGGCCCTAGGCGGCAGACGCCGCGAATAAGGCTGGAAACCAGCAAGCCCCGGAGGACAGGTTTCATCCCGCCTCCGGGGCTTGCTTCGAGTGAGGACGCCGCAATGCGGCGACGCGGCTTCAGCGTCGATCAAGCCTTGCCAAGCGGCAGTGCCATAAACCGTGTCGCGTCCGCGGTCTTAACCCGCATCAGGACGGCATGCCGCCCTTGCTCATGCGCATCGGCGATTGCCTTGCGCACATCGGCATTGCTCGCAACCGAATGACCGCCGACATCGAGGATCACATCGCCCGTCGCAAATCCGCTTGCGGCAGCCGGCCCGTCGGGATCGACCGCTACCACAGCAACGCCCTTGCCGCCGGCTCCGGCCACATCGCCCGCCGGCGCGAGCGTCAGACCCAGGTGCGGCATCGCGTTTGTCGCGCCATTGCTGCCGGTGTCAGCCTTGGCTTGCCGCTCATTCGGCATTTTGCCAAGCACCAGATCCTGCGTCCTGACTTCGCCGTTTCGCAGCAGTGTCAGCTTGATGCTGGTGTTCGGCGCCATGCTCCCGATCTTGCGAGCAAGATGACGCGCGTCCTTGATCGGCGCTCCGTTGACGGCGGTGATCACGTCGCCGGCCTCGATGCCGGCCTTGGCAGCCGGGCTGCCAGCTTGCGGTTGATCGACGATGGCGCCTTCCGCGGTTTTAAGGCCAAGACTGTCGGCGATATCCGACGTGACCGGCTGAATACTGACGCCGAGCCATGCGCGATTGACGAAGCCGTGTTCCTTGAGCTGCGCCACGACCATCTTTGCGGTAGCGGCCGGAATGTCGAAACCGATGCCGACCGAGCCGCCGGACGGCGAGAAGATCGCGGTGTTGATGCCGATGACATTGCCATTGGCGTTGAACGCCGGGCCACCCGAATTGCCCTTGTTAATCGGCGCATCGATCTGAATGTAATCGTCATAGGGACCCGCGCCGATGTCACGGCCGCGCGCCGAGACGATGCCGGCCGTCACCGTGCCGCCAAGGCCGAATGGATTTCCAACCGCGACCACCCAATCACCGATGCGCGGTTCATGTTCGGCGAATTGGACGTAAGGGAACGTCTTGTTCGATTCGACCTTGATCAAAGCCAGGTCGGTCTTCGGATCAGTGCCGATGACCTTGGCCTTATAGGTCGTGCCGTCGTCGGTCGTAACCTGAACATTCTCGGCATGGGCGACCACATGGTTGTTGGTCACGGCATAACCGTCCGGCGAGATGAAAAAGCCGGAGCCTTCACCCAGCATGATTTGCTTGCGAGGCGCGCCATTCGGGCCGCTAGGCATTCCCGGCATACCGAACTGCTGGAAGAATTTCTGCATGCCTTCAGGCATGCGGTTGTTGCCGTCGTTGTCGCGCATGCTAACAGCAACAGGCTCATCGATCTTGACGCGGACCGAAATGACGGCGGGTTTCACCTTCGCCACAAGATCGGCGAAGCCGGTTGGCGCCGTCTGAACGCTCGCGGCATGAGCCGCAGTAGTCCATGACGGCAACGATAGGCCGTCATTTGTCAAACCGGCACCGGCGACCGCAAGGCCGATCGCGGCCACGGACGCGAACAGGACGGCGCGGCGCGCGGAAGCGCCTTTTGGCGCGCTTGAATTGTCGTGATTGTCATGTGTCATGGCACAATCTCCGTCAGGGAAATGAATGAACAGCCTCAGTGATTACGTAAAAACTAAATGCCCACGCCTTACGGCCATGTGTCCTGTCCGTTGAAAATTTTTAATGTGGCAAGGCGCGGAGGTCGCCACTGGCGGCGCCAAACCATTTCGATGGAGACAAAGATGAAACATTCTCCATGAAGCCCTTCACGGAACCGCCCATGAATCATTCGTCATGAAATGAAATTGCATCGGTCAGAATTTTGGCGGAGACAAAAAAATACAAACAGAAACCAGGCGATCGGGCGCCCATCATCCTGCCGCTCGATTGACGCCAAACGGCGGATGCCGTCGGCCATCGACGCTCCGCTGCGGCCGCACAGGTCAGTTGAGCCACACAGGTCAGTTGATAAGCTGATGATCGACAGGGCGACGACTGATCGTCGCGTCGCAATTGGCCCTTGTCGCGCTAGGCGCTGACCCCACAGTGTTCTTGCGAGCCTCGGCTTTTTCGGGAGCCGGCTGGACGGCGCCTAGCGCCCGGCGGCGAACTCGTCGAGTTTGGCCCGCGCTGCGGCGCGATGCGCCGGCGTAATATGGTTCGCCACCAGCTTGATCGCGGTCGCCAGCACGACGGCATCGTCGGTGAATCCGAGCACCGGCAGCACGTCCGGGATCGCGTCGATCGGCAGAATGAAATAGGCGATCGCCGCCGTCAGGGTGGCCTTGACCTGCAACGGCGTCTCGACATCCAGCGCGCAGTAATAGGCCGCCAGCAGATCGGCCGCGAAGGGAATGCGCGCGGCGACCTGACGCAGCTTGGTCCAGAAGCGGGGCCCGAGCGACTTGTCGCCGTCGTTCTCGCCGGAGCCGAATGATGCCTGTGCCGTTGTCATGGTCCTTTATCTGGGAGCGGCCGGCCGTCGCCGCAAGCCGGCTTCTCAACCGGCGATGCGATTCATCGCTGCGGCCAGCGCCACGTCGAGTTCCGTCACCCCGCCGGCGTCATGCGTCGCCAGCGTCACCTCAACCGTCTTGTAGACGTTGAACCATTCCGGATGGTGATCGAGTTTTTCGGCGACCAGCGCCGCCCGCGTCATGAAGCCGAAGGCTTCGTTGAAATCCTTGAAGACGAACTTCCGGGCAATCGCGTCGCGGCCAGTCACCTCGGTCCAGCCCGCGAGTTTCGCGAGGGCGGACTGACGCGCCGCACCTGTGAGTTTTTCGGGCCGGCCTTGAGCCATGTCACATTTCTCCGCGTTTCGAGGTGGCAGTCTACATGATCGGTGCGCCGCGCTCACGCGGCGTCGCCGCGACCGTACTGATCGAGCGGTCGTCAGCATGCGAGGTTCGCGATGTCCTGGTCCCTGAATATCGGCACCGTCGCCGGCACCGTTGTGCGGATTCACCTGACCTTCCTGCTGTTTCTGGCCTGGATTTTCGCCGCCAGCTACGCAAACGACGGCGCGGCCACGGCCTGGAATACGCTGCTGTTCATCGTTCTGCTATTCTTGTGCGTTTTGTTGCACGAATTCGGCCATATCTTTACGGCGCGCGCCTTCAATGTCGCCACGCCTTACGTCACGCTCCTGCCGATCGGCGGCGTCGCGCAGCTCGAACGCATCCCCGAAGAGCCGAAACAGGAATTCCTGATCGCGATTGCCGGGCCATTGGTGAATATCGCCATCGCCGCCGCATTGATCCTGTTTGGCGGAGCCACCCTGCAGTCGAACGCCGCGGCCATCGACAACGCGCAAATTTCGATGATCGACAGGCTGGCGGCGGTGAACCTGTTTATCGCGCTGTTCAACATGATCCCGGCTTTCCCGATGGATGGCGGCCGGGTCTTGCGCGCCGCCCTGGCCAGCCGGCTCGGCTATGTCCGCGCCACCGAGATCGCCGCGTCGATCGGACAGTTCGTCGCCTTCGCGCTGGGCTTTATCGGCTTGATGGCCAACCCGATCCTGATCTTCATCGCGATATTCGTCTATCTCGCCGCCTCATCGGAATCGCACATGGTGGCCTTGCGCGCCGTGTCGCGCGGCGTGCCGGTCAGCCACGCGATGATGACACAATTCGCCACGTTGCTGCCGAATGCCAATGTCGAGGATGCGGTGCAGACCTTGCTGGCGACCAGCCAGAGCGAATTCCCGGTGATCGACGGCGCCGGCAAGCCCATCGGCCTGCTCGGCCGCGACGGCATCATTAAAGCGATCAGCCGTCTCGGTCCTGAAGCCAGGGTCGGCGACGCCATGAGCGCCGATCTGCCGACGCTGAGCCACCGCTGCTCCCTGGAGGACGCTTTCAAGCTGCTGCAGGAAAAGCAGGCCGACGCCGTCGGCATTACCGATGCCGACGGCCGGCTGATCGGGCTGGTCACCAGCGAGACCATTGCCGAAATGGTCATGGTCCAGAACGCCCTGCCGAAAGGCGTCCGTTTCAGGCCGTGGCGGCGTCCGATCGGCGCCTGACCGACCAATAAATCGCGGTTCTGACGGCTATTTGGGCTTAACCGCGTTGCCGACTTGCGCTATAGGGCGGTTGCTTCCGGCCATTCCCTGACTATATTGCGCCGCAATAGAGTCGCAGACCATCAGGATTGCCACCCGGCAATCCTGTCGCCGTTTTAGGGCGAATTCAGGCCGCGCTCAGGTTTCGGAACCCCTTATGAACATTCGCAATATCGCCATTATCGCGCACGTCGACCATGGCAAGACGACCCTCGTCGACAAGCTCCTGCAGCAGTCCGGCGTCTACCGCGCGAACGAGCGTCAGGTCGAGCGCGCCATGGACTCCAACGATCTGGAGCGCGAGCGCGGTATCACCATCCTTGCCAAGGCCGCTTCCGTCGAATGGAAGGGGACCCGCATCAACATCGTCGATACCCCTGGCCACGCCGATTTCGGCGGCGAGGTGGAGCGCATCCTTAATATGGTCGACGGCGCGCTGGTGCTGGTCGACGCCGCCGAAGGCCCGCTGCCGCAGACCAAATTCGTGGTCTCCAAGGCGCTCAAAATGGGCCTCAAGCCAATCGTCGTCATCAACAAGGTCGACCGCTCGGACGCCCGCGCCAACGAAGTGCTCAACGAGGTATTCGACCTGTTCGCCGGTCTCGACGCCACCGACGAACAGCTCGACTTCCCGATTTTGTTCGGCTCGGCCAAGCAGGGCTGGATGGCGACCTCGCTGGATGGCTCGCATGACGACGGCATGACGCCGCTGTTCGATCTGGTGCTGAACCACGTCAAGGCGCCGGTGGTCGACACCGGTCCGTTCCGCCTGCTCGGCACCATTATCGAATCCAACCCCTATCTCGGCCGCATCATCACCGGCCGCATCACCTCCGGCTCGGTCAAGCCGAACCAGATGGTCAAGGTGCTCGACCGCGAAGGCAAACAGATCGAATCCGGCCGCGTCACCAAGGTGCTGGCGTTCCGCGGTCTCGAGCGCGTGCCGCTCGAGGAAGCCGAAGCCGGCGACATTGTCGCGCTGGCCGGCCTGCCGAACGCCACCGTGGCGCACACCATCTGCGACCCGAGCGTCGATACCCCGCTTCCCGCCCAGCCGATCGATCCGCCCACCCTGTCGATGACCTTCCGCGTCAACGACTCGCCGCTCGCCGGCACCGAAGGCACCAAGGTCACCGGCCGCATGATCCGCGACCGCCTGATGCGCGAAGCCGAAGGCAACGTCGCACTGCGGGTTCGCGAATCCGACGACAAGGACGCGATGGAAGTCTCCGGCCGCGGCGAATTGCAGCTCGGCATTCTGATCGAGACGATGCGCCGCGAAGGCTTCGAACTGTCGGTCTCGCGGCCCAAGGTGCTGCTGCGCAAGAACGACGCCGGCGAACTGGAAGAGCCGATCGAGGAAGTCGTGATCGACGTCGACGAAGAGCATTCCGGCGTCGTCGTTCAGAAGATGTCGGAACGCAAGGCCGAACTGACCGAGATGCGTCCGTCCGGCGGCAACCGTACCCGCATCGTATTCCTCGCGCCGACCCGCGGCCTGATCGGCTATCAGGGCGAATTGCTGACCGACACCCGTGGCACCGCGATCATGAACCGGCTGTTCCACGGCTACGATGCCTATAAGGGTCCGATCCAGGGCCGCCGCAACGGCGTGCTGATCTCGAACGACAAGGGCGAGGCGGTCGCCTACGCGCTTTGGAACCTGGAAGATCGCGGCCCGATGATGATCGAGCCGGGCTGGAAGGTTTATACCGGCATGATCGTCGGCGAGCACACCCGCGAAAACGATCTCGTCATCAACGTGCTCAAGGGCAAGCAGCTCACCAACATCCGCACCCAGTCGAAGGACGAAGCGGTGCGCCTGACGCCGCCGATCCGCATGACCCTGGAAAAGGCGCTGGCCTATATTCAGGACGACGAACTGGTGGAAGTGACGCCGACCTCGATCCGGCTGCGCAAGAAGCTGCTCGACGAAACCGAACGCAAGCGCGGCGACCGCGCCAAGGCCGCCGAAGTCGCCTAAGGGCTGATCGGCCAAGAATCGCGGACGCGCGCCGACGGCGCGCGTTATGCGCGTTGGGGGGCTGCGTGTGCGGCTCCACATGACACTGCCGGCATGGCGATAGCATCGCCACAGCGATGTCCGAATCACATCAAGCCACCGGCATCAAAGCGGCGATAGCAGCGCGTTTTGACGCGCCGTAACGCGCGCCCAAGCGGTAATACCGACAGCATTGGTCGCCGGTTTTGCCTTGGCAACAATGAACAATTTGCCCACCTGTGGCCAGTAATCCACACCGTTAACCCATCATTAAGGATAGGGCTTGAAGGGCGCGAGGTTCGTTGCTTGTATTCTCGCATGAGCACGACTCTTATCGAGATCCGCCGCGCCAAATCGTCCGACGCTTTGGACGTTGCCGCTACGCATGACGAAGCGTGGCGCACCGCCTATCAGGGCATCATCCCCGGCAACGAACTCGACAAGCTGATCAACCGGCGCGGCCCTGAATGGTGGGAATCGGCCATTCGTAAAGGCAGCCGGATTACCGTGCTGCAATTCGGCGACCGCATTGCCGGATATGCCAATTACGGCCGCAACCGCGCCCGCAGCCTGTTCTACGAAGGCGAAGTCTACGAACTTTATCTGCGTCCGGAATTCCAGGGCCTCGGCTTCGGCCGCCGGCTGTTCACGGCGGCGCGCAAGGACCTCGGCCAGAGCGGCTTGAAGAGCCTGGTGGTCTGGGCCTTGTCCGATAATGAGCCGGCCATGGAATTTTATCGCGCGCTCGGCGGCCGCGCCGTCGCCCGCTCATCGGAAAAGTTCGGCGCCAAGTCGCTCGACAAGGTCGCTTACGCCTGGCAACAGGGCTGAGCTTCAAACTTTTCAAAATCTGGAAGCTGTCGTGCCCGCGAAAGCGGGCATTCGTCGTTTGAAGCCCGGCACTTCAAGCCACGCGGCGCCTCTCGGCCCACAACCGTGTGCTTCCGCGCAAATGCGCGGCGTCAGACCGCCGGCTCCGGCAAACCGTTCTGCTCGCAAGTCGCGCGCAGGGTATTGAGCAGCAGGCAAGCGATCGTCATGGGGCCGACACCGCCCGGTACCGGCGTGATGGCGCCGGCCACATCGAGCGCTTCGGCATAAGCGACGTCGCCGACGATGCGCGATTTGCCGGCCGCATCCGAAACCCGATTGATTCCGACATCGATGACGGTGGCCCCCGGCTTGATCCAGTGGCCGCGCACAAATTCCGGACGACCGATGGCCGCGACCAGGACGTCGGCGCGGCGGCATACGGCCGGCAGATCGGCGGTCTTGGAATGGGCGATGGTTACGGTGGCATTCTCCGCCAGCAGCAACTGCGCCACCGGTTTGCCGACGATATTGGAGCGGCCGATCACCACCGCCTCGAGCCCGGCCAGGGACGGGTGCACGGTCCTCGCCAAGCGCACGCAACCGAGCGGGGTGCATGGCACCAGCGCCGGCAGGCCGCTGCCGAGCCGGCCGACATTGAGCGGGTGGAAACCGTCGACATCCTTGGCCGGATCGATCGCCGCGATCACCTTCTGCGAATCGATCTGCGGCGGCAGCGGCAACTGCACCAGAATTCCGTTAACCTTGGGATCGGCATTGAGTTCCGCGATCAGCGCCAGCAATTCATCCTCGCCGACGCTGTCCGGCAAATTCCGGTCGAAGGGGTGCATCCCGGCTTCGATCACCGCCTTGGTCTTGTTGCGGACATAGACCTCGCTGGCCGGATTCCGGCCGACCAGCACGACCGCCAGACCGGGCACATGGCCACGGTCGCGCTTGAGGCGATGAACCGCATCGGCGACATTGCCGCGCAGGCCGGCCGCGATCGTCTTGCCGTCGATGATGTGTGCGGTCATGCCCGGTCCCCCTCAAGGCGCAACGATCTAGCGTGGCGCACCGATCTTCTCCAGCGCGGCGATCAGGGCGGCGCCGTCACCCGAAATCGCGAGCCGCTTGATGCGGGCGGTCGCCCCCGCCACCAGCGCGACATCGCGGGCCGGAACGCCGATCGCCTTGGCGATCAGCCGGCACAGCGCATCATTGGCCTCGCCTTCGCTCGGAGCCGCCCGCACACGCGCTTTCAGAACCGGCCGGCCATCGCTGAGCATTTCGACGCCGTCAATGCCGTCACGGCCGCCCTTGGGCGTCAACCGCACGGTCAGCGCGATACCGTCCGGGGTCGCCTGCCAGGGCCTGATCTCCACCGGCCCGCTTTAGATGCCGTAGACCAGCTTGGCGTAAAGCCAGATCACCAATTGATCGAGGAACATCAGGCCGATCATCAGCACGATGAAGGAAATATCGAGCCCGCCGAGATTCGGCACGAAATTGCGGATCGGCCGCAGCGCCGGCTCGGTGGCCTGGTAGAGGAAATAGCTGATGCTGCGCACCAGATCGTTGCGCATGTTCACGACATTGAAGGCGACCAGCCACGACAGCACCGCGGTCGCGATCAAAATGTAAATATAGAGCCAAATCACCGTGTGAATCAGCCAGAGAAAGGGATTGGTCGGGATCATTGGGTCCGTCCGTGCGTGAAGCTGGATGAATAGCCGCTTGGCGGGCTTTGGGAAAGGGGGACGCCCCTGCACACCGAACGCCGGCCAAATCGGTAATTTATGACCGTCCTTGACAGGCCGTAGTCCGGGCCCTAAATGGCGCCTCTGACCTGAAACGACGCATAACCGCTCGTTTCGGCCGTTGGGAAGGGGCCATAGCTCAGCTGGGAGAGCGCGTCGTTCGCAATGACGAGGTCGGCGGTTCGATCCCGCCTGGCTCCACCAA
>WGNB01000070.1 GCA_016124795.1 Rhodopseudomonas sp.
AACATCGCGCCGATGCCGAAGGCGGTCAGCTTGGTATGCGTGGTGTTGATGCCGAGCGCGCGGCAGGCGATCTCGTCCTCGCGCAAGGCTTCCCAGGCGCGGCCGACCGGCAGCCGGCGCAGCCGCACCGTGACGAAGGCGGTCAGGAAGGCGAGCGCCAGGATGAGATAGTAAAGAAACAGGGTGCGGTAGACCGGCGAGAATTCCAGTCCAAAGACGGCGGCAAAACCGTTGTCGTCGGCGTTGAAGGGAATGCCGAAAAAGCTCGGCCGCGGAATGCCGCTGATGCCGGCATAGCCGTTGGTCAGATCGACGAAATTGACCAGCACGATACGAATGATTTCGCCGAAGGCCAGCGTCACGATGGCAAGGTAATCGCCGCGCAGCCGCAGCACCGGAAAGCCGAGCAGGATGCCCCAGAACGACGACATCACGCCAGCCAGCGGCAGCAGGATCCAGAACGAGAAGCCGAACTCCTTGGCCAGCAGCGCATAGGCATAGGCGCCGACCGCGTAGAAGGCGACATAGCCGAGGTCGAGCAGGCCGGCGAGACCGACCACGATGTTGAGGCCCCAGCCGAGCATCACGTAGATCAGAATCTGGATGCCGAAATTGTCGACCCATTTCAGCGCGCCGCCCCAGCCGGCGGTGGCGATCACGACAAAGGGATAGACGATCGTGAAGCCGATCGCGAAAGGCACGAACCATTTGCCGACATGCAGCCGCCAGATCGGCGCCTGCGCGGCGACCGGCCGGTAGCGGCGCTTGTCGAGCCAGGGCGCGACGATGAAGGAATAAAGCAGTCGGCCGGCGACGACGAAGGCGACGAGGCCGAACAGCAGCGGCCAGCGCGTCGTCAAAATCAGTTCGTTGCGGATATTGTTGACGGTGTGGAAGCCGACCAGCGGCAGGAACAGGCCGAAGGCCAGCAGCGCGGTGACGCCGGCGTCGCGCAACGAGCGCGTGGCATGGCTGCGCGTCGTTTGACCTTGTCCGGCTGGCCCCTGCGCGGTCATCTCAGACCTTCTCGACATCGGGCCGGCCGAACAGGCCTTGCGGCAGGAAGATCAGGGTGATGGCGAGCACCGAGAAGGCGGCGACATCCTTGTAGTCGATCGAGAAATAGGCCGACCACATGGTCTCGATCAGCCCGATCAGCAGGCCGCCGATCACCGCACCGGGCAGCGAGCCGATGCCGCCCAGCACCGCCGCGGTGAAGGCCTTAACGCCCGGGACGAAACCGTCGGAGAACGAGACCACGCCGTAATACATCAGGTACAAAGTGCCGGCGACGGCGGCGAGGGCTGCGGCGATGATGAAGGTAATCGAGATCGTCTGGTCGACATTGACGCCGACCAGCGCCGCCATTTTCTGGTCCTGCTCGCAGGCGCGCTGGGCACGGCCGAGCCGGGTCTTGGCCACCAGATACCAGAAGCAGGCCAGCAGGACGGCGGTGACGCCCCAGATGATGAGCTGTTTATAGGACAGCGTGACGGCATAATCGTTGTGGGTGAACAGCACGAATTCGCCGCGCACCATCGGCGGGATCGCCTTGTTGCGCGGGCCCTGGCTGACCTGGACGAAATTCGACAGGAAGATCGACATGCCGATCGCCGAGATCAGCGGCGCCAGCCGGAACGAACCGCGCAGCGGCCGGTAGGCGAGGCGCTCGATGATCCAGTTGACCAGCGAGGTGAACAGCATCGCCACGATCAGGACGATCAGCAGCGCGACCGCGATCGAGGTCACCCCGAGCCAGGTGGTCAGGATCAGGAACGCCACCAGGGCGACAAATGCCGACACCATGAAAACATCGCCGTGGGCGAAATTGACCATGCCGATAATGCCGAACACCATGGTGTAACCGATGGCGATCAGGCCGTAGATAGAGCCGAGTGTGATGCCGTTAATGAGCTGCTGGATGAATACGTCCATGCGTTCGCTCGCCTTCCCGAAAGGCCGGCCCGGCAGCCGGTCGTTTTGGTCCCCACATGCTAGGCTTAACAGGGCATGCCCGATGCGGCAACGCCAACCATTTGGCTATATACATCAATCGGCCGGGGCCGGAATCGATGGATGGAGCAATGACCGTGCCACGGCATCGCGTCGCCATCGAAATCGATGGCGGAGGCAGGGAGCGATCAATTGAGCCCGACGCTTGAAATTGTTCTCCGGGTTGGCGGCGCCGTGCTGGTTTTCGGCGTGATGGCGCTGTGGGAGTGGGCGGCGCCGCGTCGCGTGCTGCTGGCCGGGCGTCGTCCGCGCTGGCCGGGCAATCTCGGCATCCTCGCGGTCGATATCGTGGCGGTGCGGCTGCTGCTGCCGATCACCGCGGTCGGCGCCGCGCTGATTGCCGCGGCGAAGGGCTGGGGCGCGTCGGCTTGGCTAACATTGTGGGGCGTGCCGGACTGGGCCGTCTTCGTATTGAGCCTGATCGCGCTCGATCTCACGATTTATACCCAGCATGTGGTGTTTCATCATGTGCCGTGGCTGTGGCGGCTTCATCGTATGCACCATGCCGATATCGATATCGATGTCTCGACCGGCCTGCGGTTTCATCCGCTGGAGATTCTGATCTCGGCCGTCATCAAGATCGTCGCCGTGCTGGCGCTCGGTGTGCCGGCTCTGGCGGTGGTGGTGTTTGAAGTGGTGCTGAACACGACCGCGATGTTCAATCACAGCAATGTCGCGCTGCCGCCCCGGCTCGATCGGCTGGTCCGCCTGATCGTGGTGACGCCGCAGATGCATCAGGTCCATCATTCCATCGTGCGTGCCGAAACCGACAGCAATTTCGGTTTCAATCTGCCGTGGTGGGATCGATTGTTCGGGACTTATCGTGCTGCGCCGGCGGCCGGTGACGGCGGTGCCGTCATCGGCCTGCCGGAGTTCCGCGACGAGACGGAGCGCGGGTTGCTGGCTCTGGTTACGCAGCCGTTCCGCAGCGCTCGGTCTAAATCGCGGGCGCAGTCAGTGCGGTCCGCTTCAGTGCAGGCCGCCGAACACCCAGATCAGCGCCAGGATCGGCAGCGGGATGCCGAGAAACCATAGCAATAAATAGCGTCCCATCAGATGTCCCTCAGTCTTTGTTGCGTCGGGAAATAAACGCCCGATGCGGTCGGGAGTTCCACTGAGGCGACGGCGGCGCGGCATGAAGCCGGCGGGATGGCGCAAGCGCCGGACCGGTTAATCTTAACGGGTCCACGGCTTTTTTGCCCGGTAAGGTAAAGTTTTGGTTTCTTTTGAAATCGGCATTTGATGCGTCTATCGCTGGTGTCCTGATAGTCAGGAGGACGACATGCGAAAAGCTTCCGGCGCGACCGTTGCGATGATCATGGGCGTGGCTCTGTATTTCACGCTGTTCTGGGGCTACGACGCATTGCGCGTTTTGACCTCGCCGACTTACGGGCTTGAGGACGTCTGGCGTTCGCAATTCGTGTTCGGTGTCGGCGCGATTTTCCATCTCGCGCCCATGGGGCTGATCAAGCTGGCCGCCTTCTTCGGCGCGGTGAAGCTTGCCGTCGCGATCGTCTGCGCGGTTCATCTGGTCGACCGCTTGCGCACGCTCGCTGGCGGCACCGTTCGTTCCGATATTCTCGAGGGCGGTCTGATCGCGGTGGTCGCGGTCAGCCTCGTCGCGATCGGTCCGGCCGTCTGGTCGCACAATGACGAACTGGTGCGGTCGCTGGTCCTGCAACTGGCGCTGGCCGCATTGGCGACGGCGCTCAGCGCTGTCGAACGCAGTTACAACCGCGACGCAAACCGGCCCGTGAACCCGGCATCGCGTCTCGGCCTTGATTCCGATGCGCCGATTGCGATCGACGCCAGCGCGGTCGCCGCCGCTCCTCGCCTGCACGCCTGACGCTTCGCGACGCGAACGTCTTCACGCCAAACGGCTGCCGGATGCGACCGGCGCCGTCGTCATGGAGTGGCGACCGATGCTCGACCGATTGATCGCCTTGTTATTGCTATGGGCGATGGAAGCCTGTTTCGCCTGGGGACTGGCGCAGGAATACGCCAGTTTCGTCAACGAAAAGCTTTCGCTGGTGCTGCGGGTCCTGAACGCCCATTAACACGGGCATCGCGGCGATATGCGGCGAAGGCCCTCGATAAAAAAACAGCGCCGCGGCTTAAGAGCCCTTTGCGATCTCCGCGATGATCGCGGCGGCTTCCTTGAAGGCGTGATTGGCCGCCGGGACGCCGCAATAAATCGCCTGCTGCAAGATGATTTCCTTGATGTCGTCCTGCGAGAAGCCGCCTTCGTTGAGGGCGGCGCGGACATGCAGGCCGAATTCATCCCATTGCCCGAGCGCGATCATGGTGCCGATGACCAGAATGCGGCGGGTGCGGTCGTCGTAGTGCGGCCGCATCCAGACTTCACTCCAGGCGGCGCGGGTGATGAAGTCCTGAAATTCTTCGTTGAACGAATTCTTCTTGGCGTTGGCGCGGTCGACCCAGGCGGCGCCGAGCACCTGACGGCGCTTGGCCATGCCTTGGGCGTAGCGTTCTCTTTCATCCATGGTGACGGCTCTCAGGACTGGAGGAAGTTCAGGACGGTTTCGGTATAGAGCCTGGGTTGCTCCATATTGGCGATATGGGCCGCGTCCAGGCTGACGAGGCGGGCGCCGGGGATTTGCGCGGCGATGGCTTCGCCCTGTGCCGGCGGCGTCGCCGGATCCTGGGCGCCGACGATCACCAAAGTCGGTGCCTTGATCGACGGATTGCTGGCGCGAAAATCCATGTCGCGGATCGCCTGGCAGCAGGCGACATAGCCGCCTTTGTCGGTGGTCATGAAGATCGCCTTCATCCGCGCAATCGTTTCCGGCGAACGGGCGCGGAAGCCGGCGGTGAACCAGCGCTCCATATTGGGGTCGACCAGTTTTTCCAGGCCATTGTCGCGCAGGAACCGGATGCGGTCGTCCCAGCCGCTTTTGTCGGCGTAATAAGCGTTGGTATTCGACAGGACGAGTTTGTTGATCCGCTGCGGCGCATTGGCGCCGAGCCACTGACCGACCATGCCGCCCATCGACAGGCCG
Source organism: Rhodopseudomonas sp. (assembly GCA_016124795.1). GTDB lineage: Bacteria > Pseudomonadota > Alphaproteobacteria > Rhizobiales > Xanthobacteraceae > Pseudolabrys. Next base: position 5,034 of record WGNB01000070.1, read on the forward strand.
CACCAGTGGGTGCTTTCGACCTTGAGCGCATCGAGCACGGCGAGAACATCCCGTCCGAAGCGCTCCATCGAATAGGGACCGGCCGGCGCGCCGGAACGGCCATGGCCGCGCCGGTCGTAGCGGATGACGCGGAAATGCTCGGCCCATGCGGCGATCTGGTCGTCCCACATGTTTAGGTTGGTGCCGAGCGAATTCGACAGCATCAGCGCCGGCGCCCGGTCGGAGCCCGAGACCTCGACGTTGATCGGGCATCCGTCGTCGACATTGATGATCGGCATGAAATTCCTCCCTGATTCCGGCTGTCTTTGTCGGGATCGTCAGTCCGGCCGATGCGGCTGGCGTCAGCGGCACACTTAATGCGGTCCTGGCCTGCTGCAAAGCCCCTTTTCAGGCGCGGCCGGAGGGCTTAAGTCGTGGGCCGAGTTTCGGACATGGTTTGATTTGAGCCCGGCTGGGCAATTGACGCATAACGGAGATGGCTGCGATGGCGATGACGATGACAGGTGAGGTTCAACTCCCGGCCAGCCGTGAGGTGGTTTACGCCAAACTCAACGACCCCGAGGTGCTCAAGGCCTGCATTCCCGGTTGCGAGACCCTGACGATGAGTTCGCCGACCGAATTCTCGGCGGTGGCCGTCACCAAGATCGGTCCCGTCAAGGCGCGCTTCAAAGGCAACGTCCACCTGACCGACCTCGATCCGCCGAACGGTTACAAGATCTCGGGCGAGGGCGATGGCGGCGTGGCGGGCTTTGCCAAGGGCGGCGCGACCGTGACCTTGACCGAGAAGGATGGCGGCACGCTGCTGACCTATAATGTCGAGGCCCAGATCGGCGGCAAATTGGCGCAGCTCGGTCAGCGCCTGGTCAATGGCGCGGCCAAGAAAACCGCCGACGATTTCTTCAAGAATTTCGCCGCGACCATGACCGCCGGGGCCTGATCGGTCCGGTCGGCAGTCTGTCGAAGTCGAGAAGATCTTTGATTTGAAGCCGTGAGAAAAAGCCGTCCCGGATGTCCGGGGCGGCTTTTTCCATGCCTTGGGTCGCGCGTGGTTACGGGCAGGGATGGCGATAGCCGTCATAGCCGAGATAAGTCCCCGAATAGGGATCGTAGGACTTGAACCGCGACAGGCAGTATTGCACCGCGCCGTCGTCATAGCCGTATCCGCGACGGTAGTAATAAGGCTGCTGCGATGCGAGCACGCCGCCGAGGATCGCACCGGCGGCAAGACCGGCGATGGCGGCGCCGCCGCCGCCGTGGTGGTGATGTCGCCAGCGGGCGTCGGCGGGAGCTGTCGCCAGCATACTGATGGCGGCGAACGAAACGACGGCGACCGCGGCCATTGTCTTGATGCGCATGATCTTCACCTCAATCTTTCCCGGCGATTTTCCGGGGCAAAGGATTTTCCGGGCGACCGGATGTCTTGGGGGTAAAGCCCTGGACGTCGGCACGGTTCCGTTAAATTCCCGCAAGTGTTCTCGGCTGCGCGGAAGGGTTGTCATATTTCGCGTCCAATACCGAAATTGGGTCAAAAACGACGGGATTTCGACCTGCGCCGGTCCGCCATGCGGCACTTATCCGATGGAATCCCTTGACCGGGCTACCGCTCGGGGTTCAGAGTTAGTCTAGTTCAAATACATATCTGGCTGGAAATCGGCCGGAATCCGTAGTCGTGCCGCTGACGCCCTGCCGGGCGAGGCGAAAAGTGGGCCTTTGGCCCCGAATTTGGGAGGAAGGTCATGGCGACTGTGTCCATGACGGTGAACGGCAAGGCCGTCACCGGCGATGTCGAGCCGCGTACTTTGCTGGTACAATTCTTGCGCGAGAATCTGCGCCTGACCGGCACTCATGTCGGCTGCGATACCTCGCAATGCGGCGCTTGCGTCATCCATCTCGACGGCATCGCGGCCAAGGCCTGCACCACGCTGGCGCTTCAGTGCGAAGGCGCGTCGATCACGACCATCGAAGGTCTGGCCGAGCCCGACGGCAAGCTGCATCCGATGCAGGAAGCCTTCCGCGAGCATCACGGCCTGCAGTGCGGCTATTGCACGCCCGGCATGATCATGTCGGCGCTGGATATCGTGCGCCGCAATGGCAACAATCTCGACGAGCACACCATCCGCGACCAGCTCGACGGCAACATCTGCCGCTGCACCGGCTATCACAACATCGTCAAGGCGATCGAAGCCGGCGCCAAGGCCATGGCAAAATAAACGCCAGGAACGGGAGCAACCAGCCGCAGCGCGACGCGGGCCAGAACTTGATTCAAGCTTTGGGCTCTATCAACTTGGCTTCTGAACAAGGTCGATAAAAACGACAATGGGAGGAGACTGCCAATGAGTGCGAATGGCATCGGCGCACCGGTTCGCCGCAAGGAAGACTTTCGTTTCATCACCGGCCAGGGCCAGTATACCGATGATGTGGTGCGGCCGGGCGAAACCCGCGCCGTCTTCGTGCGTTCGCCGCACGCCCATGCCAAAATCAAGAGCATCGACGTGTCGGCCGCCAGGACGATGCCGGGCGTGATCGATGTGCTGACCGGCGCGCAACTGGCCGGCGACAAGATCGGCAACCTGATCTGCGGCTGGATGATCCATTCCAAGGACGGGTCGCCGATGAAGATGTCGGCGCACCCGGCGCTGGCCGCCGGCAAGGTCAATTGCGTCGGCGACGCCGTCGCGGTGGTGATCGCCGAGAGCCAGGCGCAGGGCCGCGACGCGGCCGAGAAGGTCAAGGTCGATTACGAGGTGCTGCCGGCGGTGGTCGATCCGGCCAAGGCGCAAGCCAAGGGCGCGCCGCAGATCCATCCGGATATTCCCAACAACACGATCTATCAGTGGCACCTCGGCGATCAGGCCGCGGTCAAGGCGGCCTTCGACGCGGCCTCCCACGTCACCACGCTCGACATCATCAATAACCGGCTGGTGCCGAATGCGATGGAGCCGCGCGCCGCGCTCGCCGAATACGACGCCGGCACCGATAACCTGACGCTGTGGAACACCTCGCAGAACCCGCATGTCGCGCGGCTGGTGATTTCCGCCTTCGTCGGCATCACGCCCGAACATAAATTGCGGGTGATCGCGCCCGATGTCGGCGGCGGTTTCGGCTCGAAGATCTTCATCTATCCGGAGGAGGTCGTCTGCCTGTGGGCGGCGCGCAAGGTGAAGCGGCCGGTGAAGTGGACCGCCGACCGGTCGGAAGCGTTTCTCACCGACGCGCATGGCCGCGATCACGTCACCCGCGCCGAACTCGCGCTCGACGCCAGCGGCAAGATCCTGGCGTTGCGGGCGAAAACCATCGCCAACCTCGGCGCCTATATGTCGACCTTCTCGTCGTCGGTGCCGACTTATCTCTACGCCACGCTGCTGTCGGGCCAGTACGCCATTCCCTCGATCTATTGCGAGGTCGACGCGGTCTATACCAACACCGCGCCGGTCGATGCCTATCGCGGCGCCGGCCGTCCGGAAGCGACCTTCGTGGTCGAGCGGCTGATCGAAGTGGCGGCGCGGCAGATGGATCTCGAGCCGCCGGAATTGCGGCGGCGCAATTTCATCAAGAACTTCCCGCATCAGACGCCGGTGATCATGGCCTATGACGCGGGCGACTATAACGCCTCGATGAAAAAGGCGATGGAGATCGCCGACGTCAAGGGCTTCGCCAAGCGCAAGCGTGAGGCGGCCCGCAACGGCAAGCTGCGCGGCCTGGGCTATTCGACTTACATCGAAGCCTGCGGCATCGCGCCGTCGCAGGCCGTCGGCTCGCTTGGCGCAGGCGTCGGCCTGTGGGAAAGCGCCGAAGTGCGGGTCAACCCGACCGGCTCGGTCGAAATCCTCACCGGCTCGCATTCGCACGGCCAGGGCCACGAGACCACCTTCGCCCAACTGGTGTCGGAGCGGCTCGGCATTCCCTTCGACAGCGTGTCGATCGTGCACGGCGACACCGACAAGGTGCAGTTCGGCATGGGCACCTACGGCTCGCGTTCCGGCGCGGTCGGCATGTCGGCGATCGTCAAGGCGCTCGACAAGATCGAGGCCAAGGCCAAGAAGGTCGCCGCCTTCATGATGGAAGCCGCCGAGGGCGACATCGAGTTCAAGGACGGCAAGTTCACCGTCGCCGGCACCGACAAGTCGGCCGCCTTCGGCGACGTCGCGCTCAATGCCTATATCGCGCACAAGTTCACCGGCGCCGAGCTGGAGCCGGGCCTGAAGGAAACCTCGTTCTACGACCCGACCAACTTCACCTTCCCGGCCGGCTGCCACATCTGCGAACTCGACATCGATATCGAGACCGGCAAGGTCGACATCGTCAACTGGACCGCGGTCGACGACTTCGGCACGGTGATCAATCCGATGATCGTCGAGGGCCAGGTCCACGGCGGCATCGCGCAGGGCGTCGGCCAGGCGCTGATGGAAGGCGCGGTCTACGACCAGGCCGGCCAGCTTGTGACCGGCTCGTTCATGGATTATTCCATGCCGCACGCCCACGATCTGCCGTCGTTCCATGTCGGCACCACCGAAACCAAGGCGCCGTCCAATCCGCTCGGCATGAAAGGCTGCGGCGAGGCCGGCGCGATCGCGTCGCCCGCCGCCGTGATCAACGCCATTACCGATGCGATCGGCTCCGAAGATATCGCGATGCCGGCTACCGCCAACGCGGTGTGGTCGGCCTTGCAGCGCGCCAAAGCGCCGAAAGCCGCCTAGACCGAATTCGAATTCAAACGGAGAGACTGATGTACAACTTCACCTTCCATCGCCCGACCACGGTCCGCCAGGCGGCCGGTCTGCTGGCGCGTAACCCGGACGGCAAGCTCCTGGCCGGCGGCCACTCGCTGCTGCCGGTGATGAAGCAGCGGCTGGCCCAGCCCTCGGCGCTGGTCGACCTGTCGCTGGTCGAAGGCATGACCGGCGTCGAACTCAAGGGCCGTTCGGTGGTGATCGGCGCGATGACGCGCCACGCCGACGTCGCCAAGTCGGACGTGCTCAAGGAAGTGATGCCGGGTCTGGCCGCCGTGCCGGGCTCGGTCGGCGACCCGCAGGTCCGCAATCGCGGCACCATCGGCGGCTCGATCGCCAATAATGACCCGAACGCCGACTATCCGGCCGCCTGCCTTGGCCTCGGGGCCACCATCATCACCAACAAGCGGCGCATCGCCGCCGACGATTTCTTCCAGGGCATGTATACGACCGCGCTGGAAGACGGCGAGATCATCGTCAAGGTGTCGTTCCCGATCGCCAAGAAGGCGGCTTACGAGAAGTTCAAGCACCCGGCGTCGGGCTTCGCGCTGGTCGGCGTGTTCGTCTCCAAGCGCGGCTCGGACATCCGCGTTGCCGTCACCGGCGCCGGCTCGGAAGGCGTGTTCCGCGTGCCGACTTTCGAGGAAGCGCTGAAGAAGCGTTTCACCGCCAAGTCGATCGAGGGCATGACCATCCCGGCGACCGGCATGAACTCCGACATTCATGCCAGCCCGGAATATCGCGCTCATCTGGTCAGCGTGCTGACCAAGCGCGCGCTGAACAAGGCGAACGCCTGAATAGCCGCGTCGTGAAGGCGCTTTAATCTTGGCCTCCGACCGGGAGGCAACGTCAACCAAGCCGATGGCGAGCCCCGTTGTGGTGCTCGCCGTCGGCTTTGTCGTGCTGTTCATCGGCGGCGGCGCGCGTTTCACCGTCGGCCTGACGCTCAAGCCGATGGTCGAGGAGTTCGGCTGGCTGCGCAGCGATATCGGTCAGGCCGTCGCGCTGTTCCAGATCGTGTCGGCGTCCGCGATGTTCGCCGCCGGCTATCTGGCGGACCGCACCAGTCCGCGTCTGGTGCTCGGCGGCGGACTGCTGGTCAGCGGCATCGGCATCGGGCTGATGAGCGGCATCACCGCGCCGTGGCACGCGCTGGTGCTCTATGGCGTGATCTTCGCGCTCGGCAACGGCGCGGCCTCCGTCATCCCGGTCGGCGTGATGGTGACGCGCGCCTTTCCGGTGCGCACGGGCTTCGCCAACGCGGCGGTGATGTCCGGCATGAGCCTTGGCCAGCTGGTGGTGATCGCCGTCCTGGCCGCCGTCCTCGTCAGTGTGAGCTGGCACTCGGTTTACACCTGGCTTGGCGTCGCCCATCTGGCGCTGGTGCCGCTGTTGATCCTGGCGATTCCGAACACGTCGCCGGCCCAGGCCAAGGCGTCGCGGCCGGCCGATGGCTTGGGCATCGCGCAGGCGGCGCGTACCCGGCAGTTCTGGCTGCTGATCGGCGTTTACGCGATCTGCGGCTTCGGCGACTTCTTCGTTTCGACGCATGTCGTGGCCTTCGCCCAGGATCGTGGCGTCAGCGCATTTCTGGCCGGCGATCTGCTGGCGCTGATGGGGCTGACCGGGCTCATCGGCGTGGTCGCGGCCGGCGCGATGAGCGACCGCTCCGGCCCGCGCTGGCCGGCCGCCTTGTCCTTTATCGCGCGCGCGGCGGTCTTTGCGCTGGTGATGGTCGATCAGTCGCCGGTCTCGGTGACGATCTTCGCGCTGGTCTTCGGCCTGACCTTCCTGATGACCGCGCCCTTGACCGTCGTCTTCGTCGTCGAGAGTTTCGGCTCGCGCCATCTCGGCGCGCTGACCGGTCTGATCACGATGGTGCATCACATGTGTGGCGGCCTTGGCGCTTATCTCGGCGCGGCGTCTTTCGATGTCACCGGCAATTACGACGCGGCCTTCGCGGTGATGCTGACGGTGTCGTCGGCCGCGGCGGTGCTGAGCTTGATGCTGCGTGAGCCGCGCCCGGCTAGAGTCTGACCGCGCTCAACCGCGCGGTCGCGGCCGCCGTGAACGTCACGTCGTCGACGGTCGCCAGCGGCACGCGGTCCTTCTTCAAGCCGCGATAGAACTCGCCTTTCGATACCGGATCGACATCGGCAATGATGGTCCAATGGTCGCCGCCGTCGAGGCTCTCGAATACTTGTCCGTCGGTGTCGGCGGCATAGAGCCCGTAACCGCCGGCATAAGCTTCGATCGTCAGCGCGCCGAAGGTTGCGCGTTGGCCGTTCGGCAAGCCGCCGAGCAGACGTTCCCAGGTCTGACCGGCATCGCGGCTGCGAAACATTTTGCCGCGCGCGCGGCCGAGTTTGTACCAATGCGGCGGCCAGCCGACGCCGGCGGTCAGGAAGGCGAGGTCAGGATTGTCGGGGTGGATAACGAAGGGGTCGGGATAGTTGGCGTCCGCCGGCATCGGGTTTTTGCGCCAGGTCTTGCCATCGTTGTCGCTGGCCATCACGCCGACGATGCCGTTGGCGATCAGGATCCGGCCCGGCCGATCGGGATGGACGAGAATGCGATGGATGTCGTTTTCGCCGACCAGTGGATCGACGTGCAGATCGGTAAAGGTTTCGCCGAAGTCGGTCGAGACCAGCAGCGCGCCGATTTCGATCCCGACCATCAAGCGGTCGCCGTCGAGCACGATTTCCTTGACGTGGCCGACCCGTGGCGGTGGCGGAAAGCACCAGCTCTCGGCGCCGGCGACCGCGCGTAATCCCGTCAACTCGCGCCAGGTCTCGCCCGCATCCTCGCTGAGGTAGAGGTGGGCGGGCAGAGCGCCCACCAGCACCACGTCCTTGCCCTGCAATTTGCCGGCCCGCGCCGACCACAGGTCGTGACGGTCGAGCCCGTGGTTGATCCATTGCCAGGTCATGCCGCCATCGCGGCTGCGGGCGACACCGACGCCATGAGTGGCGGCATAGAGCGTGCCGTCGTCGGCCGACGTGACGGCGCTGACGAAACAGCCGGCCAGCGCCTTGTGCGCGACGGCCCAACCGGTTTCGCCTCGCTTCAGGAGGGCGATTCCGGCCACCGTGCCGATAAGGATCGTGTCGGATGGCTGCGCTGCGCGGTGGCTGTTGTGGCCACCGTTGGACAGAAGGATCATGCTGTCGCTCCCTAAGCCGTTCGCCCCACCTCTGGCTGTCCCGCCAGTCCGGCAAGACTGACGGTTTGGCGCGGCGAGTCAATCGCGGCGATTATTTCCCGGGCCGCTTTGCGCAAGCCACGCCATGTAAACCAAGTCATGTCAGCCGTGCTTTGCAAATCGTGTCCTGCAAACCGGGTTGCGCGAACGGGCGGGTCGCGTCGAGCCGGGTGGCGTGCCGTTCGGCGGCCGGTTGTGATGAATTGAAATAACAATCGCGCGGCTTGGCTCCGGTCGTCGCGCATGGTCATCCATCGCGCGCGTGGGCCCTTGGCGTAGATGTCAGGTTGCCATTGCGAAAATCCATTCTACGATGCCTGTAATATTTTTGGCATCAAAGGATTCGACCTATGTCAGCACGACGTTGTGGGAAGATGGCTGCTTTTCGTGGCGCGGCGATATTGTCCATGGTCTTTGCGGCGACCTTGACGGCGGCCCAGCTGTCGTCGCCGGCTCAAGCGGAAGCGGTTAAGTTCCGGGTCACCACTGAAAACAACGCCAATCACGTCAATACAAAGTTTCTGCAAGCCTTCGTCGACCGTCTCAACAAGGACGGCAAGGGCGCGATCAAGGCCGAGCTGTATCACAGCGGCCAGCTTTACAAGGGCCGTGACGTGCCGCGCGCCCTGCGGCAGGGCAATGTCGAGATGGCGGCGGTCGGCACCTGGCAATTGGGCGGCGTCGCGCCGGACGTCGATCTGTTGTTCATTCCCTATTTTTACGGCCGCGCCTCGGCCGATATGCACAAGATCGCCGATGGCCCGGTCGGCAAGGCGATCAATCAATCGATCGAAAGCAAGATCGGTGCGACGGTGCTTGGTCCGTGGATCGATCTTGGCGCGGCCAATACCTTTGGCGCTGGCCGGGCCGTCAACAGCTTTGAATCGCTCAAGGGCATGAAGATCCGCATTCCAGGCGGGGCCGCCAATACCGCGCGCTATGAAGCGCTGGGCGCGGTCCCGACCGTGGTGCCGTGGCCCGATACGCCGCTGGCGCTGCAACAGGGCACGGTCGACGGCCTGTTGACGACCTTCGAGACGGCGGCCTCGGCCAAGCTGTGGGAAGCCGGCGTCAAGACCGCGCTGGAAGACAACCAGTATTATGCCTTCTTCATTCCGCTGGTGAGCAAGGCGTTCTGGACCTCGACCACCGAGGCCAACCGCAAACTGCTGACCGACACTTGGGCGGCGATGGTCGAGGACGGCCGCAAGACCGCGCAGGACGAACAACTCAAGGCCCGCCAGAAGCTCGCTGAGCACGGCGTCGTCATCACCGTGCCCGATCCGGCGGTGCAGGCGACATGGCGCGCCAAGATGCTGGCCGGCGAACCGGCGCTGGTGAAAAAGCTCGGCGCCAGCGAAGCCTTGTACACCCAGATCAAAGCGGCGATGCCTTGAACGCAGCGTCGACGACGGCGGATAGCCGGCTGCTCGGCCTGCTGCGGCAGGTCGAGCAGTTTCTGGTCGCCGCGCCCGCGCTCGTCGCGCTGGCGCTGGTCGCCGAACAGGCGGCAGCGCGCTATCTCTATCCGACGGCGCTGTATGACTGGGCCGACGAAATCGTCGTCTATCTCGTGGTCTGGTCGATCCTGTTATCGCTGGGCCGGATTTCGGCGGAAGGCGCGCATATCCGCGCCGAAGTCGTGATCGATCGGCTGCCGGTCTGGCTGGCGCGCGCCTTCGATATGGCCACGACCGCGCTCGGCCTGGTCTTTCTGGTGGTGCTGACCTGGTACGCCTGGCGGGTGGCGCATGACGCCTTCGTCTTCGACGACCGGACGTCGAGCAGCCTGCGCTTTCCGATCTGGATTTATTATGCCGCGATGCCGGCCGGCTGCGCCGCGATGGCGGTCGGCTTCCTGTTCCATTTGATCCGGCAGATTGCCGCGCCGGCCGCCGCGCACAAGCCGGCGCAAGGCGTCGAGACGCTTGAACCATGACCGCCGCCGTCGCCGGATTTCTGTTCTTTTTTCTGCTGTTGTTTGGCGCGCCGATTTTCGTCGTGCTCGGCGTTACGGCGGCGACCAGCTTCGCGCTCGACGGCCAGCCGCTGATCGGTCTGGCGCAGAAAATCATCGACGAGCTGAATTCGTCGACGCTGGTGGCGGTGCCGTTCTTCGTGATCGCCGCCCGGATCATGGACCGTGGCGGCATTTCGCGGGCTTTGATCGACGCGGCGCGCAGTTGGGTCGGCCATGCGCGCGGCGGGCTGGCTTACGTCTGCGTCGCGACCTGCACGATCTTTGCCGCGATCTCCGGATCGAGCGTGGCGACCGCGCTGGCGATGGCGGTCATCCTGGTGCCGGCGATGGCCGGGCGGTCTTATCCGCGACCCTTTACCCTCGGCGTCATCGGCGCATCCGGCACGCTCGGCATCCTGATTCCGCCGAGCCTGCCGATGATCGTCTATGCGGTGATTACCGATACCTCGGTGCCGCGGCTGTTTCTGGCCGGCATCATTCCCGGCATCCTGCAGGCCGGACTGTTCATGGCGGTGATCGCGATCATCGCGCGCCGTAACGCGCTGCCGCGCGAGCCTCGACCGCCGCTGGCCGATTTTGTTGCTGCCAATCTGCGCGCCGTGCCGGCCTTGATGCTGCCGGTGATCGTGCTGGGCGGAATTTATGGCGGGCTGGTTACGGTGACGGAGGCCGCCGGCCTGTCGGCGATTGTCGCCATTCTCATCGCGACGATGGTCTATCGCGAACTGGCCTGGACCGACGTGCCGGCGACGGTGGCGGATTCGGTGCGCTCGAGCGCGGTCATCATGGTGATCGTGGCGATGGCTTTCGCCTTCAGCCACTGGATCACCGAGACCGGTTTGACGCGGACCTTGCTGGCCTGGACCAACCAGAGCGGCATGACGCCATGGCAGTTCCTGTTGGCGATCAACATCGTTCTGATCCTGCTCGGCATGGTGCTGGAGGTTTTCGCGATCCTGTTGCTGACCGTGCCTTTGATCGTGCCGATCCTGGCGGCGTTGCATATCGATCCGGTGCATTTCGCGATCGTGATGATCGTCAATATGGAGCTGGGCCTGCTGACGCCGCCGATCGGTCTGAACCTGTTCGTGCTGTCGGGGGCGTCCGGCGCGCCGGTCGGCGAGGTGGTCAAGGGCGTCTGGCCCTTCATCCTGGCGATGGTGATCTTGCTGCTGCTTTTGACTTATGTTCCGGTGATATCGACGTTTCTGCCGGATCTGGTCTACGGCCATTCCTGAGGGTGAGGCCGCCGGTCGCGAGGCTTATGCGGTCGCTGCTGCTGTTGTTTCAGTTGTTGGCGCTGCTTTTGTTGTTTGCGCTGTTTCCGCTGTTTCCGCCGCTCTGAGGTCCATCACGACGGAAATTCTCGGCGTATCGCTAAGCGTCGGCACGACGTCGTGAAAGAAATGCGACGGAAAAATCGTCAGCCAGCCGGCTATCGGCTTGATGTCGCGGGTGCCCCAGCACGGCGCGTAGCCCTTGGTATATTCGTCGCAGGCGCCCAGGACGAGCGCGCCGCCGCGGTCGTCGGCGCCGGCATTGTCTGGAACCGACACGTGATAGACCGCCGAGATGTAACTCTTGCCGTGCAGATGCTGGCCGTTTCGCGCCGCGCCGCGCAGGACGACGTTGGCCCCCTTGAGGATGCCGACCGGCGGCGGAGCCGGCATGATGGCGTCCAGTCCTCGTTCTGCTGCTTCTGCGCAATATGTCTCAAAAGCGGCGCGGAAAAAATTTCTCAGCGCGCAAAACGCTTCCGTATGTCCGATATTGGGCTGATAATTGATGTCCAGCCCGTCGCGCTGGCTGGAGATCGCGGCCGGGTCCGCGAGGATTTCGTCGGCAAGCATCCGGTTGATGCGGTCAATGCCGCCGAATTCCGGCGGGGGTTCGAACCGAACCCGCGCCACGTAACGCTCCAGATCGATCAGACGCATAGCTTGATCGGTTTGGCCAAGGCGGCTCAACGCGATCGCGCGATGGGCGCGCAGAATTGTCGCGTTGAGCGAATTCTCCGGCAGTGTGTCGCAGAAATCGAGCAAGGCCTGTCCATTATCGGCGATAGCGAGCGGTTTCATGATCGCTTTTAAAGCCGGCCAATAGTTTCCGTCGGCGTTGGCCAGCGTCGCCATGAACGCGGATTGCGCCGCCTTGCTATCGCCCATCATGGCCAGCGCGCGCGCACGGTTGAAGTGAAGTTGCGAGCCGTAGCCTTGCGCTTGTCCGCGCTCGCAGACCGCCAGCGCCCGGTCCGGATTTCTTGATTGAACATAGCAACTGGCCAGTTGCGTCCAGGCGAAAGCGTCTTCCGGTTGATCGCCGAGGACGTGCTCATAAACGTCGGCGGCGGCACCATAATCGCCTGTCTGATAGAGCGCGTTGCCGAGTTGAACGCGCAAGGCCATATGGCCCGGCCGCCGGGCGACAGCCTCTTTCAGCAGCGACAATTTGGCCGGGACCGGAAACGTGCGTTCGGGTTCCAGCCATTGCATGAACTTCGACCGTCCGATGCCAGCCACCGTCCTGTGTCCGCCGGTCCGTCGACTAGCAGCATGACTTACTTTAGAGGATGGGTCGTTTGGAATGCAACCAAAAAGGGTGTCGTCGACGATACGGGATTATCGATGTCGGCCGTCTAATCCTGTTTCAACTGCGCCAGCAGGTCGTGCAGGTCGAGCGGGTGGGTGAACATTTTCAGACTGCCGTCCGGCTTCTGCGGCCACTGTTCTTTCGGTCGGTCCCAATACAATTCGACGCCGTTCTGGTCGGGGTCGCGCAAATAAAGCGCTTCCGACACGCCGTGATCGGACGCGCCGTCGAGCGGGATCTTGGCGAGGATCAGGCGGTGCAGGGCGTCGGCCAGCGCAGCCCGGGTCGGGTACAAAATCGCGGTGTGATAGAGGCCGGTAGTGCCCGGAGCGGGCGGTGAACCGCCTTTGCTTTCCCAGGTATTGAGCCCGATGTGGTGATGGTAGCCGCCGGCCGAGATGAAAGCCGCGCCCGGGTAGGTCGTGGTCACCGTGAATCCCAGCACGCCGCAGTAAAAATCCAGCGCCCGCTGTAAATCGGCGACTTTCAGGTGGACATGGCCGATCCGTACGCCAGCATCGATGGTGGGCAGGCGCAGCGGGGCATTTTCGAGGGTGGCGGAGCCGGTCATAGCAGGTATCCTTATGGTGCCGGTTTTGCGGGCAATTCTCGCTGGTCGGCAGCGCCCGGGCTGACTACATGTAGGCCGACGCCCAAACCGGTTAAAGTGTCACCGAGGATACCGACCCATGGCCACGACAACGCTTCCCGACAGCATCGAGGGCACCCTCGATCTCCTGGCCAAGGCCAATTACATCGCCGACCGGTCGCTGGCGACGGTGCTGTTTTTGGCGCTGCGGATGGGCCGGCCCCTGTTCCTTGAGGGTGAGGCCGGTGTCGGCAAGACCGAGATCGCCAAGGTGCTGTCATCGGCGCTCGGCCGGCGTCTGATCCGATTGCAATGCTATGAAGGCCTCGACGTATCGGCGGCCGTCTACGAGTGGAATTACGGCGCGCAGATGATTGCGATCCGCATGGCGGAGGCGCAAGGCGAGGGTGACCGCGAGCGGGTCGAACACGACGTGTTCTCCGAGCGGTTTCTGATCAAGCGGCCGTTGTTGCAGGCGCTGGAACCCGATCCGGCCGGTCCGCCGGTCCTGCTGATCGACGAGATTGATCGCACCGATGAAGCCTTTGAGGCGTTCCTGCTTGAAGTGCTGGCGGACTTCCAGGTGACGATCCCGGAGCTTGGCACTGTCAAGGCGGCGCAGCCGCCGATCGTGCTGGTAACCTCGAACCGCACCCGCGAGGTGCATGACGCGCTCAAGCGTCGTTGTCTCTATCATTGGGTGGGCTATCCCAATGCCGAGCGCGAACTGGAAATCCTGCGCGCCAAGGTGCCGGGTGTTGCCAAGAAACTGTCGGCGCAGGTCGTCGCCTTTGTGCAGGCCTTGCGCAAGGAAGATCTGTTCAAGTCGCCCGGTGTCGCGGAGACGCTCGATTGGGCCGGCGCGCTCACCGAACTCGATGCCGTCGCGCTCGACCCGACGACCGTGTCCGACACGCTCGGCGCCTTGCTCAAGTATCAGGACGATATCGCGCGGCTCGACGGCACCAAGGTCAAGGCCCTGCTCGACGAGGTTAAGTCGGAACTGCGGGCCGCGGAGTAATTGTTGTGAGTGGTGGGCAACGAACTCCGTTCGTTCCCGCGCCGGCGGGAATCCAGCTCTGGGTCACCGCTGGTGCGGTGACGACCGGACAGGTGTGAGCCATGACTGATGCAGAGTCTTTAGAAGGCCGTCAGACTCAAGGCCGCCTTGCTGAGAATATCCTCTATTTTGCGCGTGCGTTGCGCGCGGCCGGCATTCCGGTCGGTCCCGGCGCGGTGATCGATGCGCTGGAAGCGGTCAAGGTCGCGCGCGTCGGTGGCCGCGAGGATTTTTATTGGACGCTGCACTCGGTGTTCGTGAAGAAGCATGAACAGTCGATCTTGTTCGACCAGGCGTTCCGCATCTTCTTCCGACGTCGCGGCTATATCGACAAGCTGATTGCCTCGATGTTGCCGGAGACCCTGCCGACCGCGCCGAAGCAGCCGGAAGCCGGCGCCCAGCGCATTCAGGAAGCCTTGTTCGCCGGCACCAACAAGCGCCAGCAGGAAGAGCAGGAGGTCGAGATCGATGCGCGGTTGACGGTGTCGGACCGCGAAGTGCTCAACAAGAAAGACTTCGCGCAGATGACGACGGCGGAGATCGCCGCTGCCAAGGACGCGATTTCAAAGCTCGCCTTGCCGCTCGATCTGGTGAAGACCCGCCGCATGGCGCCGAGCCGGCGCGGCCATCTGATCGACGTGCGCCGCACCTTGCGCGCCAGCATGAAATCCGGCGGCGCGATGATTGACCTGCGATATCTCGGACCCCGGGTGAAGGAGCCGCCGATTGTCGCGCTGCTCGATATTTCCGGTTCGATGAGCCAATATACCCGGCTGTTCCTGCACTTTCTTCATGCTGTTACCGACGAACGCAAGCGTGTCACGACTTTCCTGTTCGGCACGCGATTGACCAATGTCACCCGCGCGATCCGGCAGCGCGATCCCGACGAGGCTTTGGCGGCCTGCGGCGCGCATGCCGTCGATTGGTCCGGTGGCACCCGGATCGCGACGTCGCTGCACGACTTCAACAAGCACTGGGCGCGGCGCGTGCTGGGGCAGGGCGCGGTGGTGCTCTTCATCACCGACGGGCTGGAACGCGATGCCGATGACGGTCTTGCTTTCGAAATGGACCGGCTGCACCGCTCCTGCCGGAGTCTGATCTGGCTCAATCCGCTATTGCGGTTTGAAGGTTTCGAGCCACGCGCCAAGGGCGTGAAAACCATTCTCGGTCACGTTGATGAATTGCGGCCGATCCACAATCTGGAATCGATGGCCACTTTGGTGCGGGCGCTGTCCGGCCAGGCCATCAAGAGCCATGATCCGAAACAAATGCTTCGCAATGTTGCCTGATGGAGACTTGCTATGAACATGCGTGATGAAGACATCCTCAAGGCCGCCGAAGACTGGCGTAAGGAAGGGCGCGGTGTCGCACTGGCCACCGTGATCGAGACCTGGGGATCGGCGCCGCGTCCGACTGGCTCCAATCTGGTGATCGACAATGAGGGCAATTTTCTGGGTTCGGTGTCCGGCGGCTGTGTCGAGGGCGCGGTGGTGACCGAAGCCATCGACGTGATCGACAGCGGCAAGCCGAAGGTGCTGGAGTTCGGTGTCGCCGACGAAACCGCGTGGAAGGTTGGGTTGTCCTGTGGCGGCACCATCCGGGTCTATGTCGAGAAGGTGAACTAGCGCGAACCGGGCTGCGCGCCGTCGCCCTTCGAGGCTCGCCGTGCTCCCCCTCGGGGTGGCCGTGAAAGGTTGGAGAACTTGTTATGAAAATCGACATGCTTCAGGCGCTCAATGCCGAACGCGATGCCCGCCGCGCCGTTGTCGTCGTGACTGACGTGGAAAGCGGCGCGCAACGCCTGGTCAAGGCCGTCGATGTTGAAATGGATCCGCTTGCCGAGGTGCTCGAGAAGCGGTTGCGGATGGCCAAGAGCGGCATGGAAGAGACCGCGCAGGGCCGCGTCTTTGTCACGGTTTATGTGCCGTCGCCGCAATTGGTCATAATCGGCGCGGTGCACATCAGCCAGACGTTGGCGCCGCTCGGCCGGATGCTTGATTACGATGTGACGGTGGTCGATCCACGGACCGCTTTCGCGACGGAAGAGCGCTTCCCCAATATCAAGGTGATCGCGGATTGGCCCGATGTCGCGTTGCCGCCGCTTAACATCGACCACTACACCGCCTTCGTGGCGCTGACCCACGACCCGAAGATCGACGATCCGGCGCTGCTTTATGCGTTAGAGCGCGACTGCTTCTATATCGGCGCGCTCGGCTCGCGAAAGACTCACGCCAAGCGGCTGGCGCGGTTGAAAGAGGGCGGCGCCAGCGATGCTTCGCTTGGCCGCATTCATGCGCCGATCGGTCTGGCGATCGGCGCGGTGTCGCCGGCCGAAATCGCGGTGTCGATCATGGGCGAAATCACCCAGCGCCTGCGCGTCAAGGCCGACAAGGCGGAGGCGGCATGAAGTTCGGGCCGGTTGCTCTGAACGATGCGCTGGGGGCCACGGCGGTTCATTCGATCCGTCAGGACGATCTGGTGCTCAAGAAAGGAACGTTGATCGGCGCGGCCGAGGTTGCCGCGCTGACGGCGGCCGGGGTGAAAGAGATTGTCGTGGCGCGGATCGAGCCCGGCGACGTGCCGGAAGATCAGGCGGCCGCCGAGATTGCGGCCGCCATCGCCGGCGCCGGCGCGCGCACCGACCGGGCTTTCACCGGACGTTGTAATCTGTTTGCCGAGACGGCCGGCATTCTGGTCGTCGACAAGGATGCCGTCGACAATCTCAACCGCATTGACGAGGCGGTGACGATGGCGACGCTGCCGGCCTACAAACCGGTGGTCGAGGGTGAAATGATCGCCACCGTCAAGATTATTCCCTTTGCCGTTGCCGGTGCGGCGCGCGATCGCGCCGTTGCGCAGGCGCTTGACGCCAGGCCGGTGATCCGGATCGCGCCTTATCAAGTGCGCAAGATTGGCGTCGTATCGACCTTGCTGCCGGGCCTTGCGCCGAAAGTCATCGAAAAGACGCTCAAGATCACCGCCGCCCGGATCGCGCCGGCAGGCGCGACGATTGTCGCGGAAAAGCGCGTGCCGCATGAGCAGGGAGCGCTTGCCCGCGCTATCGATGAGGTCCGCGCGGCGGGCGCGGAGCTTGTAATTGTTTTCGGCGCATCGGCGATCGCCGACCGGCGCGATGTGATCCCGATGGCGATCGAGACTGCGGGTGGCGAGATTGACCATTTCGGTATGCCGGTCGATCCCGGCAATCTGATGCTGATCGGCCGCTTGCACGGCCAAGCGATCATCGGCGCGCCGGGTTGCGCGCGCAGCCCGAAGGAGAACGGCTTCGATTGGGTGCTGATGCGTCTGCTGGCCGGGCTCTCCGTGCGCCGCGAGGATATCACCGGCATGGGGGTCGGTGGCCTGCTGATGGAAATCGTGACGCGACCGCAGCCGCGCGCCGAGCCGACGCTGGAGAAAGCGCAGGCCAAGGATCAGCGCGTTGCCGCCGTTGTGCTTGCCGCGGGCCGTTCGACACGGATGGGCGCGGTCAACAAGATGCTGGCTGAAATCGGCGGCAAGCCGCTGGTGCGGATTGCCGCCGAGCAGGCTTTGGCGTCGCAGGCCAAGCCGGTGATCGTCGTCACTGGACACGAGCGCGAGAAGGTCGAGCAGGCGCTGGCCGGTTTGCCGCTGTCGTTCGTGCATAATCCGGATTATGTCGAGGGGCTTGGGACGTCGCTGAAGACTGGTATTGCCGCGGTTCCCGAGGACGTCGATGGCGCGGTGGTCTGCCTGGGCGACATGCCGCAGGTCGATGCTGGGTTGATTGATCGGTTGCTTGTCGCGTTCGATCCGGCCCGCGGCGCCTTGGTCGTCGTGCCATCGATCGACGGCCGGCGTGGTAACCCGGTGGTCTGGGCCCGGCGTTTTTTTCCCGAATTGATGGCCGTGACCGGCGATGTCGGCGCGCGTTATCTGATTGGGCAATATGCCGAAGCGGTGGTCGAAGTGCCGCTCAATGGCGATGCGGCGCTGACCGATGTCGATACCCCTGAGTCCCTCTCCGTGGTCAAGGCGGAAATTGAACGGGCCTGAGATTCGAATCATTGATCGTGATGCCGACTCACCGCTTAGCTGAAGGAACTTTCAGCTTGGCGTTGTTCGGATCGTGCTGTTCGATTCGGCTTCTGGGGTCGGGGGGCGATGACGGAAATCTACAAGCCGGCGATTCGCGCATTTGTCGTGGCGAGCTTGTTGCTGGCGACCGCGATGCTGATGTTTGTCGCCGTCAACACCGCGCGCGCCGCCGGGGCATTGGCGGTCGGGGCATGTGGCGCTTTTGGCGAGGCCTATGATTTCGCGACCGTTGCGGAAGCCCGTCAGACGGCGTTGTCGAAATGTCAGGGGCCGACCTGCCGGATTGTCACGGTAGCGCGCCGTGGTTGCGCGGCCTTCGCGATCGATTTCAAGGATCCTTGCGCCGCCAGCGGCTGGGGCGAGGGGCCGCGTTTAGGCGGCACCCAGAATGCGGCGCTTGAAGCCTGCTATCAGCACGGCGGCAAGGACTGTGTGATCCGCACCTTTTTCTGCGACGCCAGGGGCTGAGGCGGGGCGTCGTTGGCTGATGCCGGCGGCGTTTTTGGCGAGCGGCGGCGCGGTTACGATTACAATTATCGTCATCACTTACGGTGCCGGAGTTCCGCCGGGCTTGCCGATGGCCGCGCCGGACCTCAGCGGGCTTGCGGCGCGTCCGGTTTTGCCCTAGTGAATGACTGACCAGTCAGTCATAATCGGGGTCGCCTTCAGGGCGAAGCTGCGATGAGGCCACCACTGCCCGGCAGAGACAAATCCAAGGCCCAGACCAAGGCCAAAACGAAGGCCAAAACGAAGGCCGGAACCGGGCCGACGCGCCGCCGGACATCGGCGGCCGCGACCGCACGGCCTAAGGCCGTTCCGAGCCGGCCCGGTGCCGCCGCAACGCCGGTGACCGATGCGATGCCATCGCCGCGCGCCGCCCGCCGCGAGGCCATCCTCGCGGCCGCGCTCGACGAATTTTCCGCTCGCGGTTACGAGGCCGCCCGCCTCGACGATGTTGCCAAACGGGCCGGGATCGCCAAGGGCACGATCTACCTGTATTTCCGCGACAAGGAGAGCCTGTTTCAGGAACTGGTGCGGGCAATGCTGGCGCCGCTAATTGTCGGCATCGAGAGGATCGGCGCAGTCGATATGCCGGCCGCCGTCATGGCCGAGCGCTTTGTCGATCTGTTTGTCGGCGAGGTTTATCAGACCCGTCGCCAAGACGTGATCCGCCTGATGATCGCGGAAGGCCGGCGCTTTCCCCAACTCGCCGAATTCTACTATCGCGAGGTGCTGTCGCGCATCATCGAGACCGTGCGCGGCGTGCTGACGCGCGCCAGCAAGCGCGGCGAGGTGCCGCAAGCGCTGATCGAGTTTCCGCAACTGATCGCCGCGCCCGGTCTGATCGCGATTATCTGGAGCGGCCTTTTCGAACGTTTCGAGCCGCTGGATGTTCGCAAGATGATGCTCGCGCATGCCAAGCTGATGTTTGCTCCCGGGAGAGCGCTATGACGATGAAGTTTTCAGACTTTTCGCGTTTGCCGGCGGCGCCGGTCTGGGCGGCGCTGTTGCTGGCGGGCCTCGTGCTGGCCGGTTGCGACAAGCCGGACGACAATCGTCTGCAAGGCTGGGTCGAAGCCGAGACGGTGTTCGTCTCGCCCGATGAGCAGGGCCGGGTCGAGACGCTCAAGGTGCGCCAGGGCGACACCGTTGGCAAAGGCGATCTGTTGTTCACGCTCGACGACGACCTACAAGCCGCCGATGTCGTGGTCAAGCGCGCGGCGTTGTCGACGGCGCAATTGGCCTTTTCGCGCGCCGAGGATTTGTTGAAGTCGGCCTCCGGGACGCAAAAGGCACTTGATGATGCGTCGGCCAATTTGCGTCAGGCCCAGGCCAATCTCGATTGGTCCAAGACGCGGTTGGCGCGCCGCCGCGCGCTCAGTCCTGACGGCGGTTCAATTCAGGAAGTCTATTTCCGTCCGGGTGAGACCGTGCCTGCCGGACGTCCGGTGATCGCCTTGCTGCCGCCGAGCAATCTCAAGATCAGGTTCTTCGCGCCCGAGACCGAGCTGGCCGCGATCAAGATTGGCGAGACGGTGACCGTTTCCTGCGACGCCTGCGCGCCCGGGTTGACCGCCAAGGTCAGCTTTATCGCCCAGAGCGCTGAATATACGCCGCCGGTGATTTATTCGCAGGAAGAGCGCGCCAAACTTGTGTATCTGATCGAAGCGCGGCCGGACGATCCGTTGAAATTCCGCGTCGGCCAGCCGGTGAGCGTAACGCTCGTCCGGTCGCCGGCAAGCCAAGAGACGCGGAAATGAGTGAGCAGGGCGGCGATCAGGACGTCGTGATCGACGTCCATCATTTGACCAAGAAGTTCGACGGTCGCGCCGTCGTCCGCGATCTGTCGATGCAGGTCAAACGCGGGATGATCTATGGCTTCCTCGGGCCGAACGGCTCCGGCAAGACCACGACGATCCGTATGTTGTGCGGGCTGCTGACGCCCGATGAAGGCAGCGGCACCTGTCTTGGCTTCGACATCCGCACGCAAACCAATCAAATCAAGCTCCAGGTCGGCTATATGACCCAACGCTTCAGTCTGTATCAGGACCTGTCGGTGCGAGAAAATCTCGAATTCGTCGGCCGGGTTTATGGCCTCGCCAAGCCGGCGCAGGCGGCGCGCGCCGCGATCCAGCGGCTTGGCCTGACGGGCCGCGAGGAGCAGCTTGCCGGCGAATTATCCGGCGGCTGGAAGCAACGTCTGGCGCTCGGCGCCTGCACGCTGCCGGGACCGAAACTGTTGTTGCTCGATGAGCCGACCGCCGGTGTCGATCCGAAGGCGCGGCGCGAGTTCTGGAACGAGATCCATGCGCTGGCCGCCGAAGGTCTCACCGTCCTCGTCTCGACCCATTACATGGACGAAGCCGAGCGCTGTCACGAGATCGCCTACATCGCCTACGGCGATTTGCTGGTGCGTGGTACCGTGGAGCAGGTGATCGCGGCATCGCACCTGACGACCTATAACGTGACCGCGACCGATGGCGTCGGCATCAATGCTCTGGCGCAAGAACTGACCGACAAACCGGGCATCGACATGGTGGCGCCGTTCGGGACTACGCTGCATGTGTCGGGCCGCGATGCAGCGGCGCTCGATGCCGCGATCGCGCCGTACCGCGCCCGCGCCGATCTCGATTGGAAACGGTCGGAACCGTCGCTGGAAGATGTGTTCATCGATTTGATGGGCAAGGCGAAGGACAATTTCCAATGAGCCGCCTGCTCCCCACGGCGGCGCCGCGCCGCATGCCCGGCAGCGGGTTCTGGCGCAAGACCTGGGCGATGCTGATCAAGGAGTTTATCCAGCTCAAGC
The DNA here is from genome assembly GCA_016124795.1 of Rhodopseudomonas sp. Lineage (GTDB taxonomy): Bacteria > Pseudomonadota > Alphaproteobacteria > Rhizobiales > Xanthobacteraceae > Pseudolabrys. The sequence continues at coordinate 26,572 of WGNB01000070.1, forward strand.
GTGACCGCGTGTCCTTCGCGATGATCGTGATGATCCCGCTGGTCCAGCTATTGTTGTTCGGTTACGCGATCAACACGACGCCGCGCGACCTGCCGACGGCGGTGCTGTTGCAGGAATCGAGCGATGTCGGACGTTCGATCCTGGCAGCGTTGAAAAATACCCGCTATTTCAAGGTAACTAATCTGGCGCAAAGCGAAGCCGAAGTTGATCGCCTGCTGGCTTCCGGCAAGGTCTTGTTCGCGGTCGAAATCCCGGCTGGCTTTGAGCGTAAGTTGCGCCGCGGCGAAATGCCGGCCTTGTTGATTTCGGCCGATGCGTCCGACCCGGTCGCGTCCGGTTCGGCGATGGGCGCGCTTGGCAAACTGGTGCAGACCGCGCTGGTGCATGACCGTGCCGTGCCCGATACGGGCGAAGCGCCTTTCGAGATCCGCAGCCATGCGCGTTACAATCCGGCCGGCAAGACCGAGTTCAATATCGTGCCGGGCCTCGTCGGCACCATCCTGACGATGACGATGCTGATTTTCACCGCCCTGTCGGTGACGCGCGAGATCGAGCGCGGGACGATGGAAAATCTGCTGGCCATGCCGATCACGCCGATCGAGATCATGCTGGGCAAGATCATTCCCTATGTGCTGGTTGGTTTCATTCAGGCGGCGATGATCGTCGGTATCGGCATTGCGCTGTTCAAGGTGCCGATGCTCGGCAGCGTCGCCTTGCTGGCGGGCCTGAGCACCCTGTTCATCGCCACCAATCTGTCGATCGGCTATACGTTCTCTACGATCGCGCAGAACCAGCTTCAGGCGATGCAGATGTCGATCATGTACCTGTTGCCCAACATTCTGCTGTCGGGCTTCCTGTTTCCTTTCGCGGGCATGCCGGTCTGGGCGCAGTGGGTCGGCGATGCCCTGCCGTTGACCTATTACGTGCGGATTGTGCGCGCCATCATGCTGAAAGGCGCGGTCGCGTCCGACCTTCATTACGATGCGGCGGCGATGGCGTTGCTGATGCTGGTTGCCATGACCATCGCCGTGACGCGCTTCCGGCGTACGCTGGATTAATCGCTGATCTTGGTCGAGACGTTGAGGCGTAAATAAGGGCTCGAACGTCCGTCGGTGTCCTGCGCCCAGCCGAAGCCGGCAGACCATTCGGTGGCGTCGGTCTTCAGGCTGGTGATGTGGCCGCCGATCCGCCATTGCGCGTAGCCGTCGGAGCCGAAATATTGCGTTTCGGGACCGATATAGAAGCCGTCGCCATTGAGGATGTCGTCGGCGACGCGCATTCCGAAGGCAAGACGCGCCGATGGACTGGCCGCAATCGACGATAGCGATGCATCGCCAGTAATCAGGGTGAGGGGGCTGGGCTCGTACCATAATTCGCCGCTCATCCGCAGACCGAGCGTGCGGCCACGCAGGTTGTTGCCGGGGTCGTCCGGCCACAGGCGGTGCACTTGCCATTCGGGGCCAAAGAAGAATTTTATCTCGGCTTGGCCGCGTTTGATGCGGAAGCCCGGCATGGCTTGCAACAGCCATTCGGCGCCGACCACTCGTTCGCCGCCGAGGCTGCCGGCGTAATAACGATAGACGCCGCCAGAGGTAAGCAGCTTCAGCATGAAGCCGTCGTCCTCGAAGCCGCCGGGCGCGAATAGCAAACCGGTGTAGGCGAAGGCGCCATTGCGCCAGATGTCGCGGCCGTTGAAGAAGATGGTGTGCGGTTCATCGTCGTCGGCCTGGCTGGAGGCGACTGGTAGGCACAACTGGCAGACGGTGAAGGCCGCAGCGATCAGGCTCGCCGCGCGAACGCGCCTTCGGCACATCATCGAGGTCCCCCGCGCCACTTGCACTGCCCGGTCCTCGCTTACCGGGCTACCAAATACAACTAAAGCGTGCTGTCGGGTTGTTGTCCAGCAACCGCGATATACACGTATAAGTTGCTTAGCCTTGGCTGCGGGTCGGTCGGTGGGTCAGGCGGCGCGGCGGGCCGCCTAGATTGCGGCGGATCATCGCCGAGAAGGCGCTCGGGCTGGCATAGCCCACTGCGCTGGCGGTCTCGGCTACTGAGGCACCGTCCGAAAGTTGCGCCAGTCCGTCGATGGCGCGCAGACGAGCGCGCCATTCGGCAAAGCTCAGGCCGGTCTCGTGACGGAATATGCGAGCCAAGGTTCGTCGGCTGGCGCCGGCTTCGACGGCCCAGTGGTCGAGATCGTGATCGAGGCTGGATTTATCGAGCAGGGCCCGCGCCACCCGCAAGGCGCGTGGGTCGCGCGGCATCGGCACGTCGAGCGGACGCTCGCGCAGTCGGGTCAATTCGGCGAGGATCAGCCGCGCGACCAGTCCGCCGCGGCCGTCTTCGTCGTAGGCGGCAGGCTCTTCCAGCAGCGTCAGGATCAGTTCGCGCAGCAGGCCGGAAATTTCGACCAGTACGGGCTCGCCCGGCAGGGCGGCGCAGGCCGCTTCGTCGATATAAATCGTGCGCATCTCGACGTGACTACGCATGGTGACGCTATGCGGCAGTTGTGGGGGCAGCCAGAGGGCGCGTGCTGGCGGCAGAATCCAGGCGGCGTCGGCGGTCTCCACGCGCATGATGCCTCCCGTTGCGTAAAGCAATTGGCCGCGACGGTGCATATGCAACGGGATGGTATGGCCGGGCTCCAGCGTGCGGGCGAGCACCGCCACCGGCCGCGGTGCGTCATCGAGGTTGCGCCGGTAGCGCGGGAGTGGTGGTTTTTGCGACAAGCGTGGCATGGGGGCTCGTCTTGGTCGTTGGGGAGGCGATGGCCCGTTCGCGACGAAATTCGACCGAACATCGCCAAAAGGCAAGAGCTATGGTGTGTTCGGGTCCGGGAATCGGCGCCACCCGCCGCGGCACCGGGCCAAACGTCCAATGCCCCCGTATTTGCCTGATTTGACGAGCTTGTCCCTGCCATGAACCCGACCAGCATTCCCCCGCTCCAGGACGAGGCCGCGCGGCTGCGCTCGATCGCCTTTCTCAATCTGGCGCATGGCCTCGATCATTTCGTGCTGTTGATCTATCCGACAGTCGTGATCGGGCTCGAGGTGGTTTACGGGCTGCCCTATAGCGAGTTGATTGCGCTTTCGAGCACCGCCTTTCTCGCCTTCGGCATCTTCTCGCTGCCGGCCGGCTGGCTCGCCGATCGCTGGAGCCGCCGCAACATGATGGCGGCGTTCTTTTTCGGTTGCGGCGCGTCGCTGATCGCGATTGCGGTCGCGCCGAACCTGATGGCGCTGACGGCGGCGATGTTCGCGCTCGGTGTTTTCGCGGCGATCTATCATCCGGTCGGCATGGCCATGTTGATCGAGGCTTCGGGCGCCAAGGGCCGGACGCTGGCGTTCAACGGCGTGTGCGGAAATCTTGGCGTGTCGCTGGCCGCCGGCATCAGCGGCGCGCTGGCCTACTGGATCGACTGGCGGGCCGCGTTTTACGCACCGGCGGCGGTGCTGATCGCCTCCGGTGTGCTTTACGTCTGGCTGACGCCGGACGACGCGCATCACGCCAAGAGCCGGCAGAAGAAACCGGCGGTGCCGCTGTCGCCGAAGGTCATGGCGATGCTATTCAGCCTGTTTCTGGTGATTGCCGTGTCGTCGGGTCTGGTCTTCAACGTCCTGACCATCGCCTTGCCGAAGATCGTCGACGAGGGCATGGCCAAGGACGTGCCCCTGGTGCTGATCGGCAGCGTGGCGACCGGCGTTTTGATCTGCGGCGCGCTGGCGCAGCTCAGCGTCGGCCGGTTGGTCGAGTGGGTGTCGCCGCATATCATGTTCGCGATCATCACCGGCATCGGCTTTGTCGGCAATTTGTGGGCGGCCTATGCCGGCGGCGTCTGGCTGATGATCGCGCTGGCGATCGCGGTCGCGGCGATCTACGGTCAGGTCACGGTCAACGACATGATCCTGGCGCGCTACACTGCCGACGCCTGGCGTGGCCGGGTCTATGCCGTACGATATTTCACGTTGTTCATCAGCGCCGGCATCGCGATTGCGATGATTTCGTTGCTGCATAATGCCGGCGGTTTCGGCATGGTGCTTGGCGCCAATTCGGCCATCGCCTTGTTCATGTTCCTGTCGACGCTTGCGCTGGTGGTGCTGATCGCCAACATCGAAAATCGACACGCCACCGCGACGGCGGCCCAGCCGGCCGAATAGTCGTCCGGCGGACCAGCGGCGTGAACGATCAGCCCGCCGCCTTCGCCGCGTCTTTGTCCCAGGCCAAGGTCGGGCCGGCATTGCCGGCTACCGAATACAAAGCCCCCGGCGCGTTGCGGGTTTTCTGGAATTGTTCGAGCGTCTCACCGCGCATGGCGGCGTAGATGTGCAGGTTCGATACGCCGGTGACCGCGCCGAGCTTTTCCAGCATGAAGAAGCTGACGCCGTAACGGATCATCGCCTGCCAGTCGCGCTGGCGGATCATGTCGCGCTCGACATCGGACAATCCGGCGGCCTCGAAGGCTGTTTCCGGCTCGCTGAGGAAAGCGGCCCGCTTGTCCGGATTGGTCAGGTCGTGCAGGAACGAATTGATCCGGAAGCCCTTGACGCTGCGCGCCAGCGTGAACGGATAGGTGCCGGTTAGCGCCTCGGCGCCGGCCAGTTGGTGGCCGATATGGCGGCGATAGTCGCTTTGAACATCGGCCATCGGCACCACGGCCTGGTTCTCGTAAACCGCGGTGGCGATGCCGGTCATCGACGGCAGGTAATAGCTGCGATGAATGCGCTTGATATTGGCCGACAGCGCGCCGCGCATCACCAGCCACATGATCACCTCGGCGCCTTCCATGCCGCCGAGCCGGGCATAGTCGGCCAGCGTCATGCGGGTCAGGGTTTCGGGGTCGTTCTCGATCAGGTCGAGGAACTGTTCGTCCCAGCCGGTATTGTTGAAGCCGGCGCGTTCGCCGTGCACCTGATGCGACAAGCCGCCGGTCGCGACCAGCGCGACCCGGAGGTCTTCCGGATAACTTTCGATGGCCTTGCGCAGCGATTGCCCGAGCTTGTAGCAGCGCGCGGCCGACGGGATCGGGAATTGCAGCACGCCGACTTGCAGCGGCACAATGGCGCCCGGCCATTCCGGCTGATGCGGCCACATCATCGACAGCGGCGAGAAGCAGCCGTGGTCGAGCGCCTTGCCCTGGAAAAACGCCATATCGAATTCGTCGGCCATCAACGCCGCGCCGATATGCTGCGACAGGCCGGTGTGACCCTTGACCGGCGGCAGATCGCGTTCGCCGCCGCCTTCGTCGGCGACCTTGTAGCTTTCGCCGACGCCGAGCGCGAAGGCTGAATAATGATCGAAGAAAAACGAGGTGACGTGGTCGTTGTAGATAACGAACAACACGTCCGGCTTCTTGGCGGCGAGCCATTGCTGAACGGGCTTGAAGGCCTCGAAGATCGGCTTCCAGACCGGATCGTTCTCCTTGTGCCGGTCAAAGGCGAAGCCGATGGTTGGCGTATGCGAAGCCGCGACCGCGCCGATGATTGTCGCCATGAGATGCACCCTCCCGCATTTCTTGGCCGAAAGGGTGGTTGCTTCCGTAACTTTCGGCTTTGATCTGTATCAAGCGGCGGCGTCTCCCGCGCGCTTTATGCCCGGTTTGTTCTCCTGTTCCGGTCACACGGCTGTCACAGGCAGCCGTTATGTCTATTGCAAGTGACGAGGCGCATCGCGTGCGGTGCGGCTCGCCCTGACGGCCACGATGAGATTTTCGGCGACGGCGGATGTACCCGCGCCATGTCTCGTTTGTGGTCGTTTTCGTTTGCGCGGCGATTGGCGCGCTGCCGCGCCTAACCCGACAGCCGTGCGATCAGGGCCATGGCGGCGGCGGGCGCGCGGACCTTGGCCTCATGGATGAAATAGATGAAGACGTCGCGTGGCGTCCCGGCTGGCGCCTTGTCGATGAGCGGCAGATCCTTTGGCGTGCCGCCTTGCGCCCAGGTTCTGGCGCGCGTGGCCCAGGCATCGAGCGCCTGTGGCGGATAGCCGGCTTGCAGTTTCTCGTCGCCCTTCTGCAGCCGGGCATAAACGAAGTCGGCAGTGATATCGGCGATCTCGGTGTAGCTGTCGTGCTCGGCGTAGCAGATGGCCACGCCGGCCTTGCGGGCCAGTGCGATGAAAGCCGGCGTCTTGAAGCTGTCGTTACGCACTTCGACGACGTGGCGTAGTCTGTGGCCGTCGAATTTGTCCGGCAGCAGATCGAGGAAGGCCGCGAAATCGGCTTCGTCGAACTTCTTGCTCGGCGCGAATTGCCAGAGCAGGGGGCCGAGCTTGCGGCCCAGCTCGGTGATGCCGGATTCGAGAAAGCGTTGGATCGACGGGCCGGCCTCCGCCAGCACCCGGCGATTGACGGCGTAGCGCGGGCCTTTCAGCGAGAATACGAAATCGTCTGGCACTTCCGAAGCCCATTTGCGGAAGCTTGCCGGCTTCATCGTGCCGTAGAAGGTGCCGTTGACTTCGATCGATGTCAGGTGCTCGCCGGCGTAAGTGAGTTCCTTCGTGTGCGGCAGGCCTTTGGGATAAAACACGCCGCGCCACGGTTCGTAGGTCCAGCCGCCGACGCCCGAATAGATGGTGCCTGATTTCATGGCGGCGAGCCTACGCTCGTTCCCGCAAGCGGGCGACCCGAACTTCGTGACAAAAGAAAAGGCCCGGGGTTGCCCCCGGGCCTTCCTTGATTTTGCAGTCAACGTGGACGAATGGATTAGAAATCCATGCCGCCCATGCCGCCCATGCCACCCGGCATGCCGCCGGGGGCGCCGGCCGCGCCCTTCTTGGCGGGCACTTCGGCGACCATGGCTTCGGTGGTGATCAGAAGACCGGCAACCGAAGCGGCGTTCTGGATCGCGGCGCGCACGACCTTGGTCGGGTCGATGATGCCCTTGGTGACCATGTTGCCGTATTCGCCAGCCTGGGCGTCGAAGCCGTAGGCGTGCTGTTCCTTCTCGAGGATCTTGCCGACGATCACCGAGCCGTCTTCACCGGCGTTGGTGGCGATCTGACGGGACGGGGCCTGGATCGCCTTGCGGACGATTTCGACGCCGACCTTCTGATCGTCGTTCTGGGTCTTGACCTTCTTGAGGGCTTCGGTGGCGCGCAGCAGGGCGACGCCGCCGCCCGGCAGGATGCCTTCCTCGACCGCGGCGCGGGTCGCGTGCATCGCGTCGTCGACGCGATCCTTGCGCTCCTTCACCTCGACTTCGGTCGCACCGCCGACGCGGATCACCGCAACGCCGCCGGCGAGCTTGGCCAGACGTTCCTGCAGCTTCTCCTTGTCGTAGTCCGACGTGGTCTCTTCGATCTGGGCCTTGATCTGGGCGACGCGGGCTTCGATGTCGGCCTTCTTGCCGGCGCCGTTGACGATCGTGGTGTTTTCCTTGTCGATCATCACCTTCTTGGTGCGGCCGAGCATGTTGATCGTCACGTTCTCAAGCTTGATGCCGAGATCTTCCGAGATCGCCTGGCCGCCGGTCAGGATCGCGATGTCCTGCAGCATGGCCTTGCGGCGGTCGCCGAAGCCCGGCGCCTTGACGGCGGCAACCTTGAGGCCGCCACGCAGCTTGTTGACGACGAGGGTGGCGAGCGCTTCGCCTTCGATGTCCTCGGCGATGATCAGGAGCGGCTTGCCGGTCTGGACGACCGATTCAAGCAGCGGCAGCAGTTCCTGCAGACCCGAGAGCTTCTTCTCGTAGATCAGGATGTAGGGGTCTTCCATCTCAACGCGCATCTTGTCGGCGTTGGTGATGAAGTAGGGCGAGATGTAGCCGCGGTCGAACTGCATGCCCTCGACGATGTCGAGTTCGGTTTCGAGCGACTTGGCTTCCTCGACGGTGATGACGCCTTCGTTGCCGACCTTCTGCATCGCCTTGGCGAGGTAGTCGCCGATCTCGCGGTCGCCGTTGGCCGAAATGGTGCCGACCTGGGCGATTTCCTCGTTCGAGGTGACCTTCTTGGTGTTGGCCTTGAGGTGCTCGACGACGGCTTCGACGGCGAGGTCGATACCGCGCTTCAGGTCCATCGGGTTCATGCCGGCGGCCACCGACTTGGCGCCTTCACGGACGATCGCCTGAGCGAGCACGGTCGCGGTGGTGGTGCCGTCGCCAGCGAAGTCGGACGACTTCGAAGCGACTTCGCGCACCATCTGCGCGCCCATGTTCTCGAACTTGTCGTCGAGTTCGATTTCCTTGGCGACGGTGACGCCGTCCTTGGTGATGCGCGGGGCGCCGAACGACTTGTCGAGGACGACGTTGCGGCCCTTCGGACCGAGCGTGACCTTCACGGCATTGGCGAG